>JAGWAU010000095.1 GCA_021296255.1 Alphaproteobacteria bacterium
ATGTGTCCTAGAGTTCTTACGCCATTGTTGATGGTATATTCTCTGGCTCGACCAGAAAGCTGAGCGAGGCAAAGATACAGGTTCGATCCGGGGGGAGTCGGAGGGGCTTATCACGGACGACATGGAGCCACCCACCGCGTGTGCCATAGCGATAAATCCTCCTGGCTTCCTCGTAGTCAACGGTCCTTATCTGCTTCCCGTAGAACCGATCTATCTTCTTTTTGGCGGCCTTTTGATCGTCGAAATACCTTGTCGCAGCGTAATTGAAGATGCGTGCGCGCTGAATTCCGATGTAGCCCGCCGCCTCGTTGAATCGCAGGCGCTGCTCGACCACCGCATTGTCCCGGGTTCGCTGCTGCGTTCGCAAGAAGAACGCGGAATGCGAGAAATCCTTCAGATCGGCAATGTCAATAACCGCTTCTTTGGGCTTCATGGAACGCCATTCCCCGTGGCGTACGATTTTACCGTCAATGGTCTGGTCTGCCGCCAGTGACGCCACGCTCGCGGCCAGGAACAGCAGACTGAATGCGATCGCAAAGGCCGTGATCGTTCTGGTTGTCACGAAAATCCTCCCAATTTCCGCCATTCTGAGTGGTGTTTTCGTAGTGAAGGACAACCCGGCAACCGTGCTCATGCCATCCGCCTCATACGAGGACATCGCGCGGCTTTTGCAGATGGGCTGGTTCCGGCCGGTGCACTGCAAGGCGGTATCGTCGCAGGAGATGCGGGCGCTGTTACTACGCATCAATCGTCGTAGCCCGGAAGGGCCCCTGCACTTGCCGGCAAACCCAGCGTCTTTCCAGCTGCGATCATCAGCTTGTCCAAGCTGTAAATCGCCTCGGCGCTACGGTTACCCGCAATGGCGAGGTGCAGCGCATCCCCGGCCCTCAGATCGGTTTCGAAATGACCCAGCCAGTCCTTGGCGCGATCGAAGTCGTCGCGGTTCGGCAATAGGACAACAAAGGACTCCCTAATCATCGTTTCGAACTGAGAGCCGGCGTCGCGCGCCACACCGGCCTCCAGACCGCCCATGCGAACTTCACGAGCAAGCAGCGAGGCGAACTCGGTCCGGGCCCAATGGCTGACCGCTAGATCGTCCGCCGGTAGGGTCTCAAAAAAACCGGCTATCGTTTCGCTGGTGGCCTCGGGAAGAATGAGGGGGACGAGAAAGCTGGTGTCGAAATAACGCATCCGAATTGACTACCGATCTCAACACTCCGCGTCCCGGAGGTCGCGCAGCAACTCGGCAGCGGGGCGCCGCAACCGAGGCATGGTGGCCCGGAACCCGGCCAGTTCCCGGAGCGGCAGCGGCTTCCTGGGACCGACCGCGGCAGACAAATGCGCCACGGCCTTGCCGCGGCGGGTGATAACCACGTCCTGGCCCGCCTCCACGTTGTCAAGAAGCTCGCTGAGGCGGGCTTTGGCCTGAGCCAGATTGACGGTGATCATGATAACCTCACATGGTCATGAAACTGGTCACATGATAGTAGTTCCTGCTCAGACCGGCTACAAGCTTGTCGAGAGAACCAACGCCGCCACGGTCTGCCCCGCACGGTGTGTGTCGGCAACTCAGCGTTTTCGCGGGGCGGCTTAGCGGCCGGGAACGCCTCGTCAGGGCCCTCTCATCCCATCCCCAATGGAAGGATGTGGCCCACCAGCTCAGTTCGACCTTGCGTCTGTATGGACCAGGTGAGAAATCCGGTCGCCGAGAAGGACAGGTCCACTTAACTCTCTCTCGATGCGGATTGTTGAACGACTTCAATCACTACCTGTCTCATGGATCCGAATTCGACCAAGATGTGACGGTGGCGCTTCTTGGAGACGAAGGAAAGGAACTATTGCGAAAGAATCACTCGCGACCGTAGCTCAATTCGATATCACGAGGGAATTGAAATTGGTTAATTTCTCAGAAAGGTACGGTGAGTCTGGCGGTTTGAATTATCTTCTGGACATTCCAATAGATCAACAGGACGAACTATCTCAAGAGCAAATCGATCAGGCAGTTTGGGGAGACATTGATAATGCGTTTTCTCGTCCGGTAAGCGCAAACGACGAGCACTTGAATTATGTTCCGACGCAGATTCTTGCAGAATCGTTACTCGTCGAAAAGTATGATAGGATCATCTACAAGAGTGCCCTAAGCGAAAAGGGATACAATATCGCATTATTTGATGTGAGTTCTGCGACCTTTGGGGCAGCTCGTCTATTCAACGTCACGAACGTCAGGTATGAGTTCACGGAGCATGTTAACGCATGGTTTCCGGAAGGCAGCAACTACGTCACACCAGTGATGACCAATATCCGGCCGATCGAAGACACGCCTGACAAGGAAGAAGACAAAGCCTCTAGATTTCCGGATTTGGTGTAAGCAGCTTGTCGGGGGTGACCGTCCGCCAACGTACCAACAAGCGGGATGCCCGGCTGCTACTGGATGTCGGCCACAGTAATACGTGCCCTACCGGAACAATACAGCGTTAGGACCCCAGGCGCGTCGTGGAGACATCCAGGGAAACCTCCTCGTCTCGCTGGCGATAGGAAAATGCCTTCCCGAATCGCCACAGCAGGTAGTCGCCGCAGGTGACGGGCTCGTCGCACGGCACCTCTTCCTCCGAGCAGAACGCCCGCGGGTCGACGAGTGTCTCGAAGTTCGGATCGTAGGCGACCACGAGGGAGAGGCGATCGCGACCGCTCCTGTTGATCACCCGGTGCACGGTGGAGAGGTACCGGCGGTTCGACCAACGTTCCAACAGGTCTCCGATGTTGACGACGCAGGTGCCCGGGACCGGCGGCATGGCGACCCACCGGCCGTTGGGCAGCCGGATTTCGAGCCCACCGATCTCGTCCTGACAGAGCACGGTGAGCAGGCCGAAATCGGTGTGCGGGGCAACGCCGAACTGGTCCTTCTCGGCCCCGTCCGGTTGCGGAGGATAGTATTGGAGCGACCCTCGGCTCACCGGCCGGTCGCGGAGTCGAATGAAATGCTCTGCGTCAAGGCCGGCGCCGAGTGCGAAGCCCCGCAAGAGGTCTTCCGCGCACGCGCTGGCTGCCTCGAAGTACGGATAGACGCTGGTCTTGAGCTCCGGCATCGCCGCCGGCCACACGTTCGGCCCAACGAGAGCATTCGCCGGCGCGGTCGTGGAATTGTGATCACCGCCTGATTCGCCGAAGAGTTCGATGCCCCAGTTGAAGCTCTCCTTAAGATCGTGCCTGGCGTCGTCGTACATCTTCGTCGACCCCGGCTTGAGATACCCGTGGTGGTATTGATTCGTGCCGGCTTCCCGCTTGGCTTCCTCCGGCAGCCGAAAGAACGCGAGTGCGGCTCGCCGCGCCCGCTCGACCACCGCCGCGTCCACCCCGTGATTCCGGATGTAGAGGAAGCCGACCTCGCTCGCGGCTCGGTGGAGTTCGGCCCCGACCCGGGCGGCGTCGGTACCATCCCGCAGCGGAGCGATATCGACTACGGGAACTTCACAGGCGTCGGTCGGTTCAACTCTCGTGAGAACGTTTGCGGACATATCTTCGAATTTCACTTTCAGCGCCGGTAAGGAAGTGACCCGGCAATGTCAAGAGTGTCAATCGGCGTTCCCTCCATTTCGACCCAGCGCCAGGCGAAGTCCCGGGAAGGAGGACGGGGTGACCTGAAACCTTCCGACGCTGCCCAGCGGGTTCGACTCCCGCCCGGCAAAGGCGTTGCCCGGGGCCGACTTTCCTACCTGGAGCGGCCTGGCCACCGCCGGTGCCGGGGCGGGCAGTGGGAGAGCCAAGCACGGGCGCCCTGCCATCGGCGGAACGCTCCGCTATCAGGCAATCGCGCCCCTGAGCCTCAGAGCGTGATCGCTGTCGTTGGCGGCCTCGCGGCGCGGCGCGTCGAGATTTACCTCGGAGCCGGGGTCTCCCCGCACCGCCGGAGCCAGCCGCCGGACAACACAAATCGTCTTCCGGTGATCCCGAAGGTGTCAACCTCCTCAGCATGTCGCCAGGGGCCGCGATCTCGACGTTCACGCGGTCGGCAAGTGCGAGCCGCTCCCCTGCGGGTCCATCAGGTCGGCGCGCGGGCCCGCCCGGCCGCGCCTGCCGTCTGAAAGGCTGCGCCAGCAAGTGCGATACCGGCGAACAGGGCAATGACACTGTTCGATCTCATCATCGGTCCCCTTCTCTTTCGGGAGCGTGCCTACCAGGCCGGCCGGTTTTCCGGCTCCGGCGGATCCGGTCAGGTGTCGCCCCGCATGATCCGCTGGGAACGCGAACGGAAATCGCGCCGATGCAGCACGACCACCACCCACATCGTCGCAATGATGAACAGGACAGGGTGGATAAACCAGGCCAGAGCGGCAAGCGCGAAGTAGAACGCACGCAACCCCTGATTTTGATGCCTCCCGGCGAGGCCGTTGATCCGGGTCGCCCGTTCGGCCTGGACCTCCGCGTCCGGACCGAGATCGGTGCTGGCGGGCACGGCGCCGAGCATGACGGCGCGAAAGCCGTAGAGCCGATAGGACCAGACGAATTTGAAGAACGCGTAGACGAAGATCATCAGAAGGAGCAGGACCTTCGTCTCGTATTCAAGGCGGGTCGTCTCGCCGACGAGAGGCAGAGCGGAGAGCACAGCGATGGCCTCGTCGGCATCTTCAAGATGAGGTATTCGGGTTGGCTTCTGAAACTGCCACCGGAGGTGGCTGGTCCTCAGGTCTTATCGTT
>JAGWAU010000011.1:0-23334 GCA_021296255.1 Alphaproteobacteria bacterium
GGTCGCCGTGATACAGCTCCAACCGACGTCCGAGAAGCGGACCTCTTTGCAGGCCGGCGGGTCCGCCGCTTCGGCAGCGCCTACGCCAATCGATAGAGCCGCCGCAGCGGTCAAAATGCGGAGTGATGTCATGATTGCCGTCTCCTTGATGTCGGATGAAATCGGAAGTGCACGTTGTTCCCTTCGACTGGCCGCCCAACGGATTCCAGCGCCGTCATGAGGCGATGGCGTCACACTACCACCATCCGCCGAAGTGGCAACCGATGCCCTATTGCGGCGCGGCAAATCGGTCGTCGGACCGGACAAGCGAAAGTGTGAGGTCCGGACGATTGAGTCCCGCCCCGATGCTCTTGTGTTTTGTCAAATCGGCCATGCGCTTCCCCATACCGGTCCAACACCCTACGCGAATCGTGCAGTGTATTGAGACCCTGACGCCCCCGGCGCAGGGGAATGAGCGGTCCGGGTTCGACTGGAACAGCTTCAGTAGATCGCGACGAATGCCCCGATGGCGGCGAGAAGCCACAGGACGGCCAACCGATAGGCGCGGTCGGTGGAGCGCTGGAACAGGCGGGAACCGATCCAGATCGTGAATCCGTAGGGAATCAGAAGCGCCGCGGCGATGGTGACCGACTCGCGCGTCACCGTTCCCCGGAACGCCAGCGAGACCGCCGTGATGACGAGAAACAGGGTGACCACCGTGAAGATGTTGGCGCGGAGGACGACGGCGCGCTCCCGGCTCGCCACGAAGTAGAGCGTCGGGATCACGCTGCCGGCCCCGGCGAAGCCGTTCATCAGACCGGCCACCGCGCCGGCCGAGGCGCTGGTGACCGGATTGCGCGGACCACGATAGATCCAGCCGCTCAACAGGACGAGCGACGACAGCAGGACGATGGCGCCGATGCAGCGCCGGATGATCTCCGGGTCGACGATGAACAGAAACGCCGTGCCGACGGGAATGGTGACCGCCGCGGCCCCGGTCATGGGTCCCACGTCGCGCCAGCGGACATGGCGGATCGTCTGGGGGACGAGCTGAATTGCGCCGACGACCCCGATCATGATGGCCATCGTCAATGCCTGGGGCGGCCAGTACACGAGCGACATCAAGGGAATCATGATGAGGCCCGATCCCGCGCCCGTGAATCCCCGGACGATCCCGCCGAGACTGACCGCGAATACGGAAAACCCGAACGCCGGGGTGAGGAGGGGATCGATCACGTACCGTGCGTCACTTGCTGTCCTTGCAGCGAGCCGGAATCGAGGACCGGAGCCGCGACCGCCCTCCGGCAACGCGTGCCTCCGGAGGGCGGCCCGTATGCAGGCATATGCTCAGCTCAGCGGGATCATGGCGTGCTCGCGAAAGGCCGGACTTTCCCGGAGCCGTGCATACCAGGCCGCCAGGTTCGGGTATTCGGGGCGCTCGATATCCATGGCATACCACCGGTAGGTGATGCAGCCGACGGGAACGTCGCCCATGGTCGGTGCGTCTCCCGCGACGTAGGCGTTTCGCGCCAGATACGCGTCGAGCACGCCCAGTTCCTTGGCGCAGGTCTCCAGGGCCCGTGCGATCGCGTCGTCGTCTCGTTCGTCTTCGGGCGTCCGGTAAAGCCCGAGGAACGCCCTGATCAATTGCGGGTAGGCGGCGTTGTAAGGCCAGTCCATCCATTGATCCGCCACGGCACGCGCACGAGGATCATCCGGCCACCAGGAACCGGCCCCGTGCTTCTGTGCGAGGTATCTCACGATGGCGTGCGATTCCCACAGCGTGAATCCGTCGTCTTCGATCGTCGGGATGCGGCTCGTCGGGTTCATCGCCATGTAGTCCGGCTGGTCGAGACCGCCGAACGGCCCGCCGACGTCGAACCGTTCATACCCGAGGCCCAGTTCTCCCACGAGCCACATCACCTTCTGGACGTTGATCGACGTTTCCCGGCCCCAGACCTTCAGCATCCGGTCCTCCTCTCGATTTTGTTCCCACCCGTATCGGGCACACGGCCGGGCCCATTGATGACGGTATTGCTTCCCGCGCGTCAACCGTGCCCGCGAGCGCAACCGGTTCGCTTGACGCCTTCGATGCCGACCCCCGACAATGGCGCTTCACGGTCTTCACCGACATCCCGGAGTTGCGCGGGAGGCGCGTCTGCACCATGGGTCTGCTGAAAGGCATTGCGATACGGGGCGCACGGCGCGCCGCGATGGAGGAGGTCGACTCCGTTTCGGTCAGCGTCGAATCGGGTATCGCGAGCGACCGCCACGGAGATTTCGCGGAGCGCCAAGTCACGATCCTCTCGACCTCCGACTGGCAGGCGGCCTGTGACGAACTGAACGCTGATCTTTCCTGGACCATGCGCCGGGCGAACCTGTTGCTCGACGGCATGGTTCTGCCGCGCGCGCCCGGTGCCCGCGTCAGAATCGGCGAATGCCTGCTCGAGATCACGGGCGAGACCGACCCCTGCGAGCGCATGGACGAACAGTACGACGGCCTGAGACGGGCGCTCACGCCCGACTGGCGCGGCGGCCGTACGTGCCGCGTGGTGTCGGGCGGCGGGATCCGGGTGGGAGACTCGGCCGAGATCGTCGGCGTATAACCATCCCCGACCCGACATTCGAAACCAGGACAGACGATGCCCACGACCGCCGGAATCTTCGAGGACCCGATTGAACCGCGGGAACTCGGCCACGCCGAGATCGTTCCCGTCGGAGAGTTCGAGGCGGGCTCCTATCAGACGTTTACCCTGACGTACACCTGCGGATATTTCGGCATCGACGACTCGGGAAGCCTGCGCGTCGTTTTCCGATTCGCGGCCGACCAGACCCGCCCGCAGTTCGACGATCCGAAGGGACCCAACTACACGACGGTCGTCGCCAGCAACAACGCGGTTCTGGAATACCGTTACGACCCCAAGGGCAATATCCGGCCCTGGGACCGCACCCTCTACGTAAAGGTCGTTCGCGGCTTCATGAAAAAGGGCGACACCATCACCATCACCTTCGGCGATACCAGCCAGGGCTCACCTGGCATGCGCCTGCAGACATTCTGCGAGGATACGTTCGAGTTCCGCGTCCTGGTCGACCCTATCGCCACCTACAACTACCAGCAGCTTCCGGTCCAGCCGATGATCGAGTTGATCCCGGGACCGGTGGACCACTGGGTCGCGGTCTGCCCGACGTCGCGAAATGTCGGTGATGCATTTCGCCTCTCGATCAAGGCCGAGGACAAATGGGGCAATCCGACGAATCAGGCCGACCGGACGCTGACCTTGCGGTCATCCCGGCCGGTCAACGGCCTGCCCGAGCGAATCCGGTTCCCGGCAGGCGAATTCGCGTATCATGTCGAAGGCCTGTCGGTGGACGAACCCGGGGACGTCGACATCGAGCTCCTGGATGACTCGGGCGCCGTGCTCTGCAGCGCCAATGCGCTTCGCATCGTCGAGAAGGCGGACCTGCGGCCCTATTGGGGCGACATGCACGGGCAGAGCGAGGAAACCATCGGCACCAACAGCGCGCGCCAGTATTTCGAGTTCGCGCGCGACCGCGCATTCGTCGACGTGGCGGGACACCAAGGCAACGACTTCCAGATCACCAAGGATTTCTGGAGCACGTTGAGCGAACTTACCGCCGAATTCGACGAACCCGGAAACTTTGTCACCCTGCCGGGATACGAGTGGTCGGGGAACACGGCGCTCGGCGGCGACCGCAACGTGTACTACATGACGGATGACCGTCCCATCCGCCGGTCGTCGCATGCGCTGGTGGATGACAAGTCCGACATCGACACGGACTGCAATACCGCCGCGGACCTCTTCGAGAGTCTGCGGGAAGCGGACGAGAACGTCGTCTGCTTCGCCCACTGCGGCGGCCGCTACGCCGACGTGAAGCTCGCGCACGACGGCATCGTGGAACGCTCCATGGAGGTCCACTCCTCGTGGGGCACGTTTGAATGGCTCGTCCATGACGCTTTCGGAATGGGTTATCGCGTGGGGATCGTCGGGAATTCGGACGGCCACAAGGGCCGTCCCGGCGCGAGCTATCCCGGCGCTGCGCATTTCGGCGCTATCGGCGGCCTGACCTGTCTGCTCATGCCCGAACTCACGCGCCCGGCCGTATTCGATTGTCTCCGCAAGCGTCATCACTACGCGACCACGGGCGGACGCCTCGTCATGGACGTGCGCGCCGGTTTCGACGAGGCAGGAACCCTTTATCACGAGAACCCCGACCTCGGCCCGGCGGACGGGCGGCCGGCGACCGAGGCGATGATGGGAGACATCGTCCATTTGCCGTCCGGGGGCGTGACGTTGACCATGGACGTACTCGCGTCGGCACCGATCGAGCGCCTCGACATCTTCAACGGACTGGACCACGTCGAGACCATCCGTCCCTACGGCATCGACGAACTCGGTGACCGT
This sequence comes from Alphaproteobacteria bacterium, assembly GCA_021296255.1. Classification (GTDB taxonomy): domain Bacteria; phylum Pseudomonadota; class Alphaproteobacteria; order UBA2966; family UBA2966; genus UBA2966. The sequence continues at coordinate 4,404 of JAGWAU010000011.1, forward strand.
ATCCGGATTATCTGGGAGGGGGCGGAGTATAGGGGTCGTTTCCGGCAGGTCATCTGGGATGGAACGGCGACCTTCGAAGGCGCAAGGATCGAACGGCATGGCACGATCAATTTCTTCAACCGGGACAAGACCATCGACCGGATCGGCGACGACACGCTCCGGTGGCGTGCCCTGACGACCGGAAATCTGGGGGGATTCGACGCCTGGATCACGGACGCGGACGGCGGCAAATTGAAGCTCGATACGCCTCTGGTGAAGCTCGATCTGCCCTTGAGCGATGTCGGGTACGACGATCATGTGTCCGATGCCGGAGGCCTCGGCCGCCGCGTGCGGGTGTTCCGGCTTCCGGAGGACAATCCTCACCGCGCCATGCGCCTCGAACGGCCGATCGATCTCAAAGACGGTGGCGACAACCCGCTGTTCGTGCGCGTAACCCAGGAAGACGGGCATCTTGCGTGGTCGAGCCCGATCTACGTCTACCGGTAATTCGGGACCGCGACCCTGGAAGGATGATGATGGGGTGGAGAGGAATGTGACGCCGCAAACCTCGAGGCAAGACCGCAGGGAGCCATATTCCGGCTACTATTTGCGTGACGTGCCGGCCTACGATTCCGAGCTGACGGAAGTCGGTCCGGGTACGCCCATGGGCGAGTACATGCGCCGTCACTGGCAGCCGGTTTGCCTGTCTCGGCACCTGGAGGACCTGCCCCTGGCGTTGAAGGTTCTCGGCGAAGACCTGGTGGCGTTCCGGGACAAATCGGGGGCCGTGGGCGTGCTCCACAGGCACTGCAGTCATCGGGGCACCTCCCTGGAATACGGGATCATTTCGGAGCACGGAATCCGCTGCTGCTACCACGGCTGGCTGTACGGGATCGACGGCAGGATCCTCGAAACCCCCGGAGAACCGCCGGACTCCCGCCTCAAGGACTCGCTGGCGCACGGCGCCTACCCCGCCCTGGAGCGGGACGGATTGGTGTTCGCCTACATGGGGCCGCCGGCGGAAAAACCGGCGTTTCCCTTGCGCGAGACATTCGACCGCGACGACGTCGAGAAGATCCCGTTCCTGGTCAATCACGGCAACAACTGGCTCCAGACGTATGAAAACATGATGGATCCGGTCCACTCCGTGTTCCTGCACAGCCGCATGACCGGGCTCCAGCTCTCCGGCTCGTTCGGGGAAATCCCGCACGTCGAGTACGAGGAAACGCACCAGGGGAGCGGTCTGGTTTACATCTCCAACCGCCGGCTGCCCGACGACAAGGTCTGGGTGCGGCACGTGCACTTCAGATTCCCCAACGAAGCCCACTTCGGGACCGTCTTCGACATCGGCGGCGAGGAGGTGTTCTTCCGGCGCGTCTACGTCACGCGCTGGATCGTTCCGCACGACGATACGTCGTGCACGTTCTACGGCTGGCGGTTCTTCCGCGACGACCTTCCGGGTGGGGACCGCACGCGCGTCGGTATCAACTCGATCGATTTCGGCGGTCAGGCCGAACGTCCCGATTACGAGTCCAAGCAGCGCACGCCGGGGGACTGGGAAGCCCAGGCGGGTCAGCGCCCCATCGCCATACACGCCCTGGAGCACCGTGCCAGCACCGACGCCGGCGTGACCCTGCTGAGGCAACTGCTGCGACGGGCGGTGCGGAGGGAAACGCCGTCCGCGTGGCCGCCCGAATCCGCGGTCGGCTCGCGGGCGAGCGGCTTGCGGCGCACCAATCCCCGTTACACCTATGCGCAGGATACGGTGCTGACCGTTCCAGGAAAGTCGGATCGGGAAGCGGACCGGCGATGCCTGGGCGATGCGGGCCGCTGGGTCACCGACGTCCTTTACCAGGCGGACGAACTGGATGACGGCGCACGCAGGGAGTTCGTTGTCGAAAGACTTCGCGAGCTGAACCGGGGCTGAAACGGCAAGAGAGGGAGAGGATCATGGCGCGTCTGGCCGACAAGGTGGCGATCGTCACCGGCGGAGGATTGGGTATCGGAAAAGCGACGGCCAAGAAATTCGCGACGGAGGGGGCGACCGTCGTGGTGACGGACGTCAACGCGAACGCGGGTCGCGGGGTCGCCGAAGAGATTGGCGAGAGCGCCGTATTCCTCGGCCACGACGTGACCGACGAGAGCGAATGGGAAGCCGTCATGAAGGAGACCGTCGATCGCTTCGGCAAGGTCGACATCCTGGTCAACAATGCCGGCATCCTCGGCACCGGCGCGCCGCAAAGTCCGGAAGATCTGTCGCTGGACGAAGTGCACGCCATCAGCAAGGTCAATGTCGACGGCGTCTTGTTGGGCTGCAAACACGCCATCAGGGCGATGAAGGATCGTGGTGGCGCGATCGTCAACCTGTCCTCGATCGCCGGCATCTATGCGGTTCCCGCGCTCGTCCCGTACGGGGCGAGCAAAGGTGCCGTCCGGCAGCTTACCAAGTCCGTGGCCGCCTACTGCGGGAAGCAGGGTTACGGAATTCGCTGCAATTCGGTCCACCCGGGCATCATCGAAACGGCGATGGGCGAAACGGTTCTCAATTTCATCTTCGACGATCCCGAGCAGGGACGGGAGGAACGCCGCCAGGGGATTCCCCTGGGACGTCTCGGACAGGCCGAGGACATCGCCAACGCGGTGTGCTATCTGGCCTCGGACGAAGCGAGTTTCGTGAATGGCGCCGAACTCGTCGTCGACGGCGGTCAGATCATCCAGTAGCGCGGACCGTCAATCACGAAGGCGCGAAGGCAATCTCGCAGGCGGCCTTCACGGGCGAGACCCGAACGAGGTCTTCTGACGGTCTTACGGGTCCAGCGGTGCCTTCAACGGCACGCCGGGAACCCTGATCCCGCCCCTGTCTCCAACCGCGATCCCCCCATAGCGACCGGTAAATTGAACGGGCAGCTCGCGGGCGACCGGCGGACAGAGCCAGAGCCGCAGCAGATGACGTTTCCTGTCCGGCTCGTCCCAGTCTTCGTAGGCCGTCCGCGAATGAAATATCGTGTGGTTATGCACGAGTTGCATGTCGCCGGGCTTGAAGCTCGTCATGAGATTGATCCGCGGTTCCCAGGCGAGTTCGTGGATCATCGCGGCGGCCTCTCGCTGTTTGTCCGTCAACGCCGGCACGCCGGGATGCCGCGAGGCGATCTCGACCTGAAGCCAGGAGTAGAAGCCGGAAAGCTTGCCTCGATGCCAGTTGAACACGGGCATGAGGTAATAGGGGAGCTTGCCTTCGGGAATCTCTTCCCGGCGGTCGACATGGAATGGTTTGAACAATTCCTCGACCAGGTCGGGGCGCCGACGCAACATTTCGTTGTGAATGGTCGTCGAGCTGACCAGGCTGCTCTCTCCGCCGGATTTGGCGGGTCGCAGGCACATCAGACCGGCGATGTCCGTCGAATCGGTGTGGTGGGTGAGTTCGATCGTCGTCTGATAGCCCCGGTGACCGGGATTCCCGACGTCGTTTCCCAGGTCGTGCACGTGTCCCAGCAGGTGGCCCTTGCCGTTCTGCGAGCGGGGCTCTCCGAAATGTCGGCCGACGCCCCAGAAGACCACGGCGGCCTCGCGCTTCGTGTAGCGCTCGATCTCAAGACCCCGAATCAGCGTGAAACCCCGGCCGAACAGGATCTCATGGCGCAGATCTTCGATGACCGGTCCGAACGTCGGGAGCGGGAAGTCCTCCTTGGTGACGTTCAGTAGATCGTCGGCTCTGTCCTTCACGCTCTCCAACGCCGTGTCGATCTCGAAAATCTCCGCGGGTGAGAGCGTGTAGATCCATTCATCCGTCTTCGCCATGTCCGCACCGTACCAGGCCTGGGGACCGGTCACTTCGCGGCCGGGCATGGGCGGAGAGCCGTCGGGCCACCACGCCGGTGCATCGAGGTCGGGAACGGCGTCGATGCGTTCCTGGACGGTCATCACGCTTTCATGTCGACAAGGCTTGCGGGGCCCAACCGGTCATGAGCTACTCGTCCTCGGGCACGTAATAGCCGTCGAAGGACTTGGCGACGATTCGCCACCGACCGTCCAGCTCCAGGACAGCCATGTAATCGACGAAATCGACCCCGTGATAGAGGTACGCGATCTTGGCGACCCCGGCGCGGCCCGAACGGTCGACCGACAGCAATCGGTAGTTGAACGCGTCCTGTTTGGGCCGATTCCCGACCCGGGCCAGGAACTGCTCGAGCGAGGAAAATCGTTCCTCGTCGCCCCGCAGACCCGCCAGACGGTTCTCGGGATGGAAGATCTCGCGCAACGCGGGCACGTCCCCGTCATGGATGGCCTCGAAGTACCGCTGCATGAGCTCGGCGATGGCGGCCGTTTGCCGGTCGGCGGTGACGTCTTCAGCTTCCTTGATTGCCATGGACGGGTCTCCCGAATGCTGCGGTATTCTGCCACTGTAGCGCAGAACCTGGCGGATTGTCTCCGCCCGTCCACGGCGGCGACGTTTCACCCGGCGTCGATCAGTTCCGCCATGGCCTCGGCAATGCCGAGCAACCGACCGTCGGCGTAGCGGGAACCCACGAGTGAAATGCCCACGGGCAGGCCTTGCGGTCCGGTCAAGCCGGGCAGGTTGATGACCGGTGCGTGCAGGGCACTCCAGATGACGTTGAATGCGGGGTCGCCGTGACCTTCCTCGAACATTACCGCCTCGCCCGGCGCGCTCGGGGTTATCAGGGCATCCACGTCGGCGATGACCCTCGCGAAGGCGGCCCGGCAACCAGCCGCGGTGTCGTACGCCCGGGTCACGTCCTGGGGCGTCAGCTGACGCCGGTTTTCCACGTCGGTCCTGAAATCGTCGTGCAGACCGCTCGGATCCGCCCGGTACTCCTGGAGGAACGCGACGCGCGCGTCTCCTCGCATCATCGTGGCCACCGCATCGGGGACGACTTGAAATTCCTCGGGCAATGCCAGGGGCACGGTTCGCACGCCGGCGCGTTCCAGCCTCGACGCCGCCTCCTCGAGCGCGGCCTGCGATGCCGGGCTCGCCCGATCCCAAACGGGAGACCGGCACACGCCGATCCGCAGATCGCCCGGTTCCAAGGCAGGGATATCGGCCGTTCCCGGTATTTCGTAGAGCGATGCCAGCAAGGCGAGGTCGCCGACATCCCGGCCGTACCAGCCCACGCTGTCGAGACCCGGGCAATTGATCCGAATTCCGTTGACGCTGACCGCGCCCCAGGTCGGTTTCATGGCGTAGACGCCGCAAAAGGAGGCGGGCCGGATCATCGATCCACCCGTCTGCGTTCCCAGCGCCAGGGGAACCATGAAGTCGGCGACACTCGCCGCCGAACCGTTGGACGACCCGCCGGGGCCGTGGGCCGGATCGTGCGGATTGCGGGTATCGGGATTGCGGCCGCCCGCGGCGAACTCGACCGTCGCGGTCTTGCCGATGATCACCGCGCCCGCGTGACGGGCGATCGCCACGCAGGCGGCATCCCGGCCGGGGCGGGACCCCGCATGGATGGGGGAATTGAATTCCGTCGCGAAGTCCTCGGTATCGATCGTGTCCTTGACCGCCAGCGGCAGGCCATGAAGCGGGCCTTCGGGGGCTAGCCGGTCACGGTCACGGGCCTGATCGAGGGCGTGGTCTGGATCGAAGTGAGCGAATGCCCGGATTTCATCGTCCCGGTCCGCGATCCGCTCGACGCAGGCCGATACCAACGCCTCCGAACTCAAGCGTCCGTCGGCGATCATCGCCGCCGCCTCATGGGCCGGCAGCCGGGCGAGGTCGGCGGGCGCGTTTACCGACTGCCGGTCCCGCGAAGCCATCAAGAGCCGTTTTCGGTGGGTGCGGATTTCACGTCGATGCCGAGTTCCGCCATCCGGGCGCGGACACACGCCAACAGCTTGTGCATGGGGCCGTCCGCGACCCCGAGTTCATCCAGGTGCAGGACGGTATTCTCGAGGTATTCGCTGCAACGGCCCAGGGGGCCGTGCGCCTTCGCAACGGCGTCCGCCGTTTCCTCCATCGTCAGTTTGCCGGCGTATCCTTCGTGTCGGGTGTTGATGACGAAGGCGATGGCGCGGACCGCGTCGCCGCCGGCGTGTGCGGTCACCAGTCGGGGCGTGTAGGCCCGGCTGATCATCTCGCGGTTCCACACGAAGTCGAGTTCGTTCTCGGCGATGTCTCCCGCGATTCGGAACAGCAGCCCTCGGCAGGATCCGCCGCGTTCCAGGCCGAGGGTCAGACCGGGGCGCTCCGGCGTGCCCCGTCCCATGGCGGTACGCAGGCAATAGGACCGGTGATAGCCGAAGATGTGCCCGGGCTGGTGTTCCAGGTAGTGGATGATGGGATTCCACATGAGGGAGCCGTATCCGAACAGCCACACGTCCTCGCCCGCGGGAAGGATGGAGAGGATGTCGCGCTTCGACTGCAGGCGCTCGTCGGGTGTCATGCGGCGGAAAAGGCCGAGGCGTTCCGCCTCCATCGCGACTTCTTCGATGCGCCCCTCGAGGATGTCTTCCCGCTTCAGATCCATGATGAGAGCAGACCCGGATTGACTCGCACGGCGCGCCGTCTAACTTCGCGGAACATGTCGCGAATCGGCCTCGGAACCAATACCATCGTTGTCTACGTTTTGCCGATACCTGTCGCCCGCCCCGATTGCACGTGAGGTCTTCATGACATCGCCTCGGATCGTCTCGTTGCTCCCCAGCGCTACGGAGATCGTTTCCGCCCTGGGACACCGGAACGCATTGGTCGGCCGCTCCCACGAGTGTGATTTTCCATCCGGTATCGAAGCGCTTCCGGTCTGCACCCGGCCCCGCGTGAAACTGGATGGAACCAGCTTTGAAATAGACATTAAAGTCAAAGAGATAGTTAGGAAAGTTCTATCGGTTTATGAAGTATTGATCGATACGCTGAAGCGTGTGTCGCCCGAGATCGTCGTGACGCAGGACCAGTGCGAGGTGTGTGCCGTTTCGCTGCCCGATGTCCAAACCGCGCTCCGTGACTGGGTCGGCAGCGACATCGCTATCGTCACGCTCACCGCCGCCTCTACGACAGCCGTCTATGACGACATTCGCCGGGTCGCCGGGGCGCTCGACGCCGTCGAAACCGGCGCCCACGTCGTTGACCGGATGCAAAGCCGTTTTGCCGAGATCTCCGAGCGTGCGGCGGGACTCGACCACCGCCCGCGAGTTGTCTGTATCGAGTGGACGGACCCTTTGATGGCTGCCGGCAACTGGATTCCGGAATTCGTCGAGGCGGCGGGCGGCGAGAACCTGTTCGGGGATGCCGGTGAACATTCGCCGTGGTTGGAATGGGAGGCTCTCCTGGACGCCGATCCCGATGTGATCGTCCTGATGCCCTGCGGCTACGACCTCGACCGCACGCGCGAGGAGGCGGATCTGTTCTCCGAGCACACCCGTTGGCTGAGCCTTCGAGCTGTGAGGGAAGGGCGGGCCTACGTCACCGACGGGAACGCCTACTTCAACCGACCCGGCCCGAGGCTCAAGGACTCGCTGGAGATGATGGCCGAGATGCTGCATCCGGAATGCTTCTCGTTCGGTCATGAGGGGTATGGGTGGATGCGCTTGTCCAAGGCGACCGCGGCCTGAGCGAACGGCCTCGCAGACAACCTCCGGCGCGCCAGGCATTGGCGGCGTACCCTAGACATTGCCGGCATGGTGAAGATGCGGGGGAGGGGTGGATTGACTCTCCCCTTTTTCTGTTGACCGAATAAATTAAGCTGGATGGAACAAAAATCGGGGTGGCACCATGAAAATCGCCGTCGTCGGCTGCGGCGCCATGGGGTGTATCTACGCGGGGTTGCTATCGGAAGCGGGCCATGAGGTCTGGGCCGTTGACCAGTGGGTCGAGCATATCGACGCCATTCGGACGTACGGTTTACGGCTGGAGGGCGTCAACGGGGATCGAACCGTTCCTCTGAACGCAACGACGACACCGACAGATGTTGGTCCTTGCGATCTGGTCATCCTCGCTACCAAGGCGATGCATGTCGCCGCGGCGGCCAAAGGCGTGCCGCCGCTTCTTGGTGAGGGTGCTCACGTGATCTCCATTCAAAACGGATTGGGCGGCCCCGACAAGGCAGCCGAGGCATTGGGCGCCGCACCGATCGTCATCGGCGTGGCGGAGGGGTTCGGCGCCTCGATCCGGGGCCCGGGCCTGGCCCACCACAACGGTATGGAGCTGATCCGTCTCGGCAACCGAGGCTCTCCCGTGACGCCGGCCCTCGAAGATATCGCCGGCGTGTGGAGGCATGCCGGGTTCAACGTCCGCACGTTCGACGACATCGATCAGCTCGTTTGGGAAAAGCTGATCTGCAACGTCTGCTACTCGGGCACTTGCACGATTACCGAGCGGACCGTCGGAGAAGCAATGGAAGACCCGGACGCTTGGACCGTCGCTTCCGGGTGTGCGACGGAAGCCTTCAACGTCGCCAAGGCCAAGCACATTGCCGTCGATATCGACGATCCGGTGGCCTATGTCCGCAGCTTTGGCGAGAAAATCCCGAATGCGACCCCCTCCATGCTCCTCGATCTCTTGGCAGGCCGCGCTTCGGAGATTGATGTCATCAACGGCGCGATTCCACGGGAAGGGCGGGGCGTGGGGGTTGCAACACCATATAACAATGTCGTGAGTGCGCTCGTCCGCGCCAAGGAGCGGCGCATGGGCGTACGCTGACCGCTACCTTGTCCTTCAGATTGTCGGACTCCGTTCCGGGACCGGTTTGACGAGCACGAGAGCGACATTCGTTTGGATGCTTGGCGGCAGGACCGCGACCGGCTGGTCGCGACGCCAACCCCCAGCGGCGCCGTCGACGACCCCAACCAACCAGCCAAACCCGCCGAATCACCCGTACATGGCGGGTTTTTCAGACGCCTGCCAACTGACACCGCTCAGGCGGCTGGCCGCCAGATATCGTTCCGGCCGCATTCGTCAATGCCGCGAACCAGATGGAGCTCGTGGAAGTTCGAGGGCGAGCTGCCGGTCGTAGTATGAGCTCGACGGCATATAGCGAACCGACAGACCGGCGCGCCGCGTCCCGGAATTATTCGGCGCAGAACCATGAACCGTGTAGACATCGTGGAAGGAAATCATGCCGGGCTCGAGCACGATATCGACCGGCTCGACATCGGGCATCTCGTCTGCAGCGACGGTCTGCCTCAGGTTGACGTGGTCACCTTCGGTGATTCCATGCGTCAACAACCGCCGGCCCTTGTGTGATCCGGGAATGATACGCATGCAGCCGTTCTCGGGCGTCACATGGTCTAAGGCGATCCACACCGTGCATGACTCGAGCGGCCGGATGGGCCAGTAGCAGCCGTCCTGATGCCAGGGAACGACCTTGCTGCGCTCGCCTTTCTTGCGGAAACACTCCATCGCCCAGACGATGAGGTTTTCGCCGAGCAGCTGTTCGACGCTGTCTAGGATCTCGGGAATCTTCCCGAACTCGATCCAGCTTCGGTCGATCTCGACCAGACTGTCGGCGAGGTCGAGTTCAGCGAAATCCGTCCGTTTTGCGAACAGCGCCTCCACCTTCTCCTCGATGGCAGAGATGACGTCGAGGTCGAGCCGCAATGCCGGCGTCACCTGACCCGTCTCGTGGTACTGCGCGACCTCTTCAGGCGTAAGCATGGAATTTTCCTTTGGATGGGGTTCCCCATTCGAGCCCCTTCAACAGGGTTGATCGTGCTCCAATACCGACCGGCAGGCAATCTGCGTGCGTTCCGGCCACGTGTATTCCGCTGATGCGCCGTAGTGGAGCGGAGGTTGGGCGCCGCAGCGTCAGATACCGCTTCTCAGGCCGTGCTCCGGGCACAGCTATCCTGTGGCGTCCCGGGGGCCGGTCTACGTGAACCCAGCCCGGCGGGACACCGGCGGCGGTCAGGGCGTCGCGCTACCTGTCGAGGACCTGGCTGCCATCCGTCTTGAAGACGCGTGCGTATCCGATGAGCATGCCCGCCACCTATCCAGAAAGAGGAAGAGCATAGGGCAATCCGACGCAAGCTGATGGACGGAATTGTTGAACGGTCCGCGGTCGTTGACAGCTACTATGTCCCCCGGATGCGTCAAAAGAAGGTGGAATGTAGTGCTCTACGCGGGATCATTTCCCCGTAACGCATTGATAATCAACGATCTTCAAAATGCCGTGTTAAACTTGGGTTGGGCGTAGGGGCTGGCGGACGTGCGCTGTGGAGAAGGCAAACATGACCGGGAGCGGGATGTCGGATCAAGCTTATGACGTGATTGTGGTCGGCGGGGGGAGTGCCGGCATGAACGCGGCGCTCGCCGCGCCACGGGCGGGCGCTCGCACGGCCCTCATCGAACGCTTCGGTCATCCGGGTGGCACGGCGTTCGAATTGGGTAACTCGATCTCGTTTCACAACAATCGCAAGGAGCCGATCGTTCGCGGTATCGCGCAGGAGATCGTCGATCGTATGGTCACGGCGGGCGGCGCGATGCAGGGTGGCCATCTGCCCAATCCCTCAGGAATTTGCGGCACGTTCACACCTCTGGAATCGGACGTCATGAAGCTCGTCCTGTTGGAGATGATGGACGAGGCGGGGGTCGAGATGTATCTCCATTCGGTCTTTGTCGATCCGATCATGGATGATGAAACCATTACAGGGGTCGTCATCCACAACAAATCGGGCATGCAGCGGCTGACGGCCAAGGTCGTGATCGACTCGACGGGCGATGCCGACGTGGCGGCGCGGGCAGGCGTCACGGTCCACCAGGACACGCCCGAGACGGCACTCAACGCCACCCTGATGTTTCGCATTGCCTCTGTCGATACCGACGCCTTTGTCGCCGACATCCGTCGCGAACCCCACAAGATGACTCTCCTCGAGGATCCCTATTTTCAGACGATCCCCGGCCTGACGCCTGAGAAGATCATGGCCGATCAGGTGGAGACGATCTACGACGCCCCGTACCTCTATCTCGCAAACATCGTTCGGGACTACATCCCCGAGAAGGATTGGGCGGAGTGGGAGATCACCGATACCGACAAGGCCGGCTGGGGCAAGCTTCGTTTCCTTGGCAGCCGGGTCCAGGTGACACCCTCACCCGTCCGCAAGGACGTGCTCTACGTCAACGCCACGGCGATCAAGTTCGATGCGACAGACGGGTCGGCCTGGTCCCGTGCCGAATTCGAAGGACAGCAACAGGTCCGCATGATTCTCGATGTCTTCCGGCGCTATCTGCCGGGGTTCGCCGACAGTTATCTTCTTGGCAGTATGCCCAAGGTGTCCATTCGGGCTTCCCGGCGCATCGAAGGCGAATACGAACTGACGCGGGATGACGTGGCCGAGGGGCGCCGCTTTCCCGACGGCATCGCGCGCGGCGCCTATCCCATGAGTGTGCAGTCGACCGAGATGCCGAACGTCCGTCTCCACCTCTACGTCAAGGACGGCGGCGACTACGACGTTCCCTACCGCTGTCTGGTGCCGAAACAGGTCGACGGACTTCTGGTGGCGGGCCGCTGCCTGTCCGCGACCCGTGAAGCCTCGGGATCGGCACGGATTGGCGCCACTTGCCAAGCCTATGGTCACGCGGCCGGGGTTGCCGCCGCGATGGCTGCCAAGCAGGGAATCGCTCCTCGCGACGTGGATACCGCCCGCCTTCGCGAGATTCTGCTGGAGCAGGACGCAATCGTCTGAAGGTCAATCGTCCCCGAGCACCGTGCCCGGCGTCTCAATAGGCTGGTTCCGGGGCACGCTGAAAAACGGCCGTTTTCGAGCCGTCAGGCATCGTCTGTGTCCGAAGCCTCCAGGTGAGTCTCGATGGCCTCCCGGTGAGGTACAGGCGCTGTCCGCCGGCCTCGTGGGCGCGGCGCCGCGGACCCACTGCGGTTTGCGGGCGCACCCATCGACAATGCGTTGGGCGGAACCGAGACTCTCCTCATGAATGCGGGAGCCAGGGGGCCCAGGTCATGGCAGGTCGTCAGACGATGCCGGATGTCGAACGCGATTGCACCGCCGATCGGGAGCGGTCGGCGGAGGAGAGTTCGTCCTCGCTCGGAGCGATAGTTGGCGAGACATCCAGCACCGTGGACGCGTCGAGCGCCTCGGCGCCCAACATCCGCGCCACCTCGCCCAGGGTTTCGAGGATTCGGTCTTGGTCGTCCGTGGCGAGTGACGAAAAGCCCTCGATGAACCGCTCGTCCAGAAGAGCCGGAGCCTTTTGCAGTACGCGACTTCCCTCGGGCGTCAGTCGCGAATGGACCACACGCCGGTCCGTGGCGCTTCGGTAACGCTCGACCAGACCTCGGTGTTCGAGCCGATCGAGAATCGTGGTTGTCGTGCTGAGGCTCACGCTCATGCGGTTGGCGAGGCGGCTGGAGGTGACCTCTCCCAGCTCCTGGATTGATCGGAGTGCCACGATCTGCGGGATTGTCAGACCGCACACTCGCGTGACCTGTCGCGAGTGCAGGCCGACCGCCCTGATGATCTTCCGCAATGCGATCAGCACCGCGTCCGTGCGGTGCTCGTCGATGCGGTGCTCTCGTTCTTCCTGTGCACCACCGGTCATCGGAATACCTCTTCGCGTGCGTCGGTAGAATTGATCTCTGATATTTTGCTTTGAAATAGTTTCGGTTGAAATTTTCAACTCATGCGGTTAGGCTGCGTTCCCATCAGAAAATAAACCGCCGAAGCGCGCAATCGTCATTTGCCTGGCGGGCTCGCAGCCACCCGCGACCCGTCATCGCACGGTGCATCGAAGCCGCACCCTCGTGATTGTCGTCTTCATGGAACATCCATTCGCCCGGGGAATTGATCGAATGTCCGTCGTTTCAGGGAAGGAGAACTTCGACCGGATCTACAATTGTCAGGATCCACGACCGTACTTCACGACCCTGCGCCCACTCGACTATCGCATTCATAGGCACGCAATTCCCATCTTCGACCGCTGCGCGAAACTCCTGTCGGCCCATCGAAACTTGCGGCGCATCAAGATGGTGGACCTCTGTGCAGGGTATGGGGTCAATGCCGCCCTGCTGCGCTTCCGCGTCACTCTGGACGACCTCTACACGCTTTATGACGCGGAGAGTACCCCGCCGTTGCATGCCGGCGTTTCTCTCGAGGACTGGGACAGGCGCTTCTTCGCGTCGCGTCTTTGTGGCAACGGGTCCATCGGCCCCGTGGTCGCGATCGACAAGGCGGAACGTGCAGTTCGATACGCGGAATCGGTCGGCCTGGTGGACTACGGCGCATCCGAGGACCTCGAGGACGGTGAGCCAAGCACGGAACTGCGCCACCGTCTGCTGGGGGCGAACCTGGTCACCATTACCGGCGGCATGGGCTATATCGGTCCGCGAACCATGGGAAACATCCTCGCGAACGTCGGACCGTCCATTCTGCCATGGATTATCGCGTTTCCGCTGGTCGGGACTCCGTTGGGGCCCTTTTTCCGAGTGTTTTCCGACTTCGGCCTGCGGGTCGAGGTCTGGGACGACGAGACGTTCCCGCAAAGACGCGTTGCGAACGGCGAAGACCGCCTCCATTTCGTCTCTGGCGTGTGCGGTCACGCGCCGTCGCCGTCGATGTCGCCCGAGTATCTTCAAACGCGGTTGCTCTGTGCGCGGCCGGCCGACGAAGCCGACGTCCTGCCGCTCAGCGACATCGTGTAAACGTCGGTCAGAGACCGGAAGGGTTCAAACCAGTCAAGTATGTGCGGCTATATCTGCCTTTGGAAGATCGACAACCTCGATCTCGCGCACCGGATGATCGACAGGATCGCCCATCGCGGTCCCGACGACGTGCGCGTGAGTCGGGCACCGAATGCGCCCGTCGTGATGGCCCATTGCCGTCTCGCGATTATTGGACCCGAGAACGGAACCCAGCCCATCTCCAACGACGAAGACATGCTTGTGGCCAACGGCGAGATCTACAACCACGCCGACCTGCGGGCGATTCTGGGCGAGAGCGCCTTCGAAACCCAGAGCGACAGCGAGACCATCCTGCACCTTTTCCGCTCGAATGAAGCGCGGTGGATTGCCAAACTCGATGGCATGTTCTCGTTTGTTCTGGCGACTCCGGATCGAATCATCGCTGCACGTGATCCGCTTGGCATCAAACCGCTGTTCATGGCGCGCCTTGGCCAAGGCCTTGCCTTTGCATCGGAGTTGAAGGCGTTCGACGGTTTGGGGTTTCGTGCGGTCGAGGCTATCGAGCCCGGCACGATGTTCGACAGCTTGGACGGTCGCCGAGATTGGCATCGCGTGCCTCAGGGTGCCGCTGAGCTGTTGCCCGGAGAGAAACCCGAATCGATCCGGGACGAATTGCGCCTGGTTCTCGAAGCGGCCGTGCGAAAATGGATGATCGCGGACGTCGAGGTCGGTGCGTTCCTGTCCGGTGGGTTGGACTCTTCGCTCATCGCGGCCTTGGCCTCGGATGCCGTCGACTGGCCGCTCAAGACCTTTTCTGTCGGCGTGGCGGGCAGCGCGGACCTCGTCGCCGCTCGCGCCGTGGCTGACCATATCGGGTCCGATCACCATGAGCTGGTTTACTCGGTCGGTGATCTGGTGGACGCGCTTCCCCGAGTGATCTATCACCTCGAGAGTGCCGACGTGGATCTCGTGCGCAGCGCGTTACCGACCCATTTCGCGACTACGCTCGGTCGTCGGCACGTGAAGGCGGTGCTGACGGGCGAGGGAGCCGACGAGCTCTTTGCGGGGTATGCCTACCATCATCGCTACGCCGGCGCGCCGCGGGCATTGGCCGACGAGATCACGCGCTCGCTCGGGTCCATGCACAACAACAACCTGCAACGGGTGGACCGGATCACCATGGCCCAGGGTCTCGAGGCACGCACTCCGTTCCTCGATGAGGACCTCATCGATTTTGCCCAGTCGATTCCGGCTTCGTTGAAGATGAAGATCACCGGCGGCGACACCCGGGAGACGACGGAGAAATGGATCCTGCGCAAGGCGTGCGAGGACCTGTTGCCCGCCGACATCGTCTGGCGCAAGAAAGCGCAGTTTGACGAAGGTAGCGGAACGGTTGCAGCGCTCGACGAAACACTCTCACGACTGTCCGGGGCGGAGGTGCCTCTCGATCGCGACGCAGAGGGGCGGCTCTATGAGGGTCTGCTTCGTGACCAGTACGACGAACCCCACCTCGTTCTGGAGAACGCCGGCACGTGGACCGCGGACCGTGTCGCCGTTTGACCGTTCCCGACGTCGTCCCAACGCTCCTCGCGCCCGGCGTCACGAACAGCCGCCGCCGCATCGCTGACGTTCCGCCGCCCTGAGCGCCGCCGTACCGGTCGTCGAGCGCCAACTGCCTCTGAGCACCCCCGGGACGCCCTCGCGGTCGGTCTTGAGCATGGTCCAGCGGCGGCCCGACGGTCGGGCATGATCGGGAACCAGGGCCAGCCGTACCACTCGTCGCGCAGCGCCGAGAACGTCTCCTTGCCGCCGTCGTCGCGCTCGAAGGAGACCCGCAGCACCTCGCCGTCAAAGGTGGTGGGGCGGCTGGCGGTATCGACGCCGTCGGAGCAGGCGGCGAGCGCGAGGGCAAGGAAGAGACAGACGGGACGGGCGGTGGTGTCCATCAAGGACAGTCTCCGCAATCGATCACACTTAGCGAGTGATCGCCCGAGCGGACACGTCCTCATGGAAGTTCGTCTTCGCTTCGACCGGAGAGGAAACCGCGCCCTGTCACGGGGAGAGATCAACTCTGGAACCGTGTCGTACCCTGCCTTCGCAAATGCTCCGGCGTGGTACGACACCGTGTCCGTCGGTCTTCGAGCAGCCCGGCGGCGGTAAC
Source organism: Alphaproteobacteria bacterium (assembly GCA_021296255.1). GTDB lineage: Bacteria > Pseudomonadota > Alphaproteobacteria > UBA2966 > UBA2966 > UBA2966. The sequence continues at coordinate 20,127 of JAGWAU010000011.1, forward strand.
CCTAGCTGGGGGCGACCGCCATGGCGTCGATCTCGACGGCCCCGCCTTGGGCCAGATCGGTAACGCCCACGCCGACCGAGACGGGCGGGTCTTTTGGGAAGTATTCGCGGCGAACCTTCTCGAGGATGGGCCAGTCACGTTCACGGTGGGTGAAGTACATGGTCAAGTGGACGATGTCGTCCATGGTGGCGCCATGGACGTCAAGCGCCGTCTTGAAGTGCTCAAAGATGAGTCGGACTTCCTCTTCCACGGTTTCACCGAGGACATGCGTGTCGGGGCGGGTGCCGAGGGCGGCGACGAAGATGAAGGGACCGCTGCGAATCGCATCCGAGCGCCAGCCCTGTTTCGTGTGGTGGCCTGCCGGTGAATTGACTTCGTCATGCAACTCATAGCCGGGGATTTCCTTGACGACTTTTCTCATGATCGTTCCTCCATTACTGAATTTTCGATGAGGCGCCGTTCGAAACCTCAATAGAGCAGTTTCAGACCGCCCCTCATCAACAATGTGTCGAGATCATCGACGACGGCCGCCCGTATGATCGCCTGACGGAAGCTCCCGCGCCTGATACCGACCGGGCGGCGAGACCGAAGGCTTACACTTATGGCGAAATTCAAGGAAGCCCTGAACAAGCGGATCCGGCTTCCGCCGATCTCAAGCGCAAGTCCGCTCAATATTTGTTGATGTCGGTTCTGTTTTTTCTGGAGTGTTGGAACACGACTCGTATCAGGCCGACAGAGAGGATCGAAAGGCCCGCGAACCAGATCAATACAACGCGCCAGGACGGGAACAGATCCATCTCGCCGAATAGCTGCCGCGACTCGCCGAAGAGCAGCGCCGCCAGCAATAGAGCAGCGACGCCTACGGGCAGAATGATCATGCCGAACCCGACCCAGATATCGACGATGATCAAGACGATGCCGAGGATGATCCACGCCTCGAACTGAAACAGCCAATACGACAACGACAGGTAGACTTCCATCCGTCTATTTCCTGATGTTTTCTGCGAATACCTGCAGGGCGCCGAGAACACCGGTGACATCGGTCGGCAGAATGATCGTCTTGGCATTGTCGGCCGAAGCCACCTCCGATAGCGCGGTGACCTGGCGCTTCATGATCTCGAATTCGATGGCCGGCTGACCGTCGTCGGATATTGCCGCGGCCACGACACGGGTTTGCTCGGCATCCGCCGCCGCTTTGACCTTGATGGCATAAGCATCGGCATCTGCTTTCACTTTTACGGCGTCGGCTTCTCTCTGTGCCTCGTAGAGCTTGGCCTCGGCAGAGAGTTCAATAGCCCGTTTCTCGCCTTCGGCGCGCGCGATCACCGCGCGGCGTTCACGTTCGGCATTGAGCTGCTGGCGCTGCGCCTCTTTGGTTTGCTCGTCGATGATGACGTCGGTGATTTCGGTTCGTGTGATATCGATGCCCCAAACGGCGGCCGCCTCCTTGAGATTGTGCGCGATCTCGTCATTCATGGATTCCCGACTCGACTGTAACTCGTCGAGCTCAAGCTTGCCGGCGGCAGATCGAATGATCGATTCCGAAGCGGTATGCAAGGCTTGGTTGATGTCTTGAATCCTGTAGACCGAGGATGCGGCGTCGGTAACGCGGTAAAACACTGTCGATTCCAGGCGAACCTCTACGTTGTCGCGGGTGATGACCGAAATTCTGAATTCGGGCAGCTGACGTTCGAGGATGGATACCCGGTGTGCAATCCTGTCCAGGAACGGCACGATGAAATTCAACCCGGCATAGAGTGTTCTCGTAAATTTTCCAAACCGTTCGACGACGAACACATTGCTTTGAGGAACCACCTTGATTCCTTTGAAAATCACAATTAATACAAATATAACAACCAATAATGAAACTATTGAATTCACTCCTATAGAATGAATTATTACATCATCTATATCCATATTGATTTTCCTTCAGTATGGTTCCGTCATCACATGATTTGTCTGGTTGCACCTTTGATGAAGAGGTGCGGGAATGATCCAGATGACATGGCTGCAGGAACGCCGGTTGCGGAAGAGCTATCACCAAGGGCGTTCTTCAGACGTTCTCCTCCGCTGTCCGGCCAGGTCGGTCGCACTAAGGCGCAGGAATCCCTCGTTTCCGGCATTTGTGGCGACTATCCCTGGTTTAGGCCTGGTCCCCCGAAGGCTCCAGGCAGACCCGATGAGTGACAAATTACATGATGTCATGAAAACCACTTTTCACCATAAGAAGTAATCATGTTTTCCTGACACCATGACATCATGAATGTGAACTCTTCACATCAGCAAGTACTTTGGAACCCGCATTTCTCAAGTGACCGTCTGATCTGATGCCCGTTACGGCGAATGGGCTATTCCGGGTGCGGCGTGGATGGCTTTCGGCGTTGTGGCGCCGGCGACGGTCGTAGGGTCGGTTTACGTGGCTCCGCTCGGCCCGTTGTGGGTCGCGGCCTGTGCCGCGGTAGCGAGCTTGCCGGCTTGGTTGGCTTGCGGGCTGGGATGTCTCGACCGCCGCACGCGGCGGCGGAATTCAATTCACGGCGCATCGCGTGATGAAGATGGCGGGAGCGTCCTGTTTCTCCGGGTAACGGCTTCTCTCGTCGAGCTCGTGGCGGATTGCCGGGCCGCATGGCACGGCGAACGCGCCGAGAATAACCGGCTCTTCGCCTCTGCACGCGGCGGCAAGCCGGACGGACCGCCCTCAGGCGCCGCCGGTGTCCGCCTCCTTGCCGCCCTTCGGTTGGCTGCCGCGGTAGCTGGCCGGGCGGAGGTTCGAGGCGAATTCACGCTCCTCCGGGTCGATCGCCTCGATGAACCACCCGGATTGCGACTCCTCGTCTTCGTAGTCCTCCTAACGGATCGGGTGGCCACAGCGGTCCTTTCGTTGAACCATCCGATCCTGGCCATCGTCGGTCTCCGCCGCCGTCCAAGCGAGCAGCCTCAGGTCGACGGCGCCGTGAATCACGGAGCGATCACTCATCGGGCGCCCCTTCTTCTCCAGGCCGGGGCGAGGATTTCCCGTTGAACATCGTATCTATTGCGCCGAGATCCTGTTAGAGTAAGCGTCCCTGCACACGCTCCAGCCTGCCGATCGCCTTCGGATCGCCGCCCAGCGCTACGCGCGCTGCGGCTACATTCGAAGGAGGTCTCACCATGTCGGAGCAGCATGTACCTACGGCGCGCGGCGAACGCGCCCACAAATGGATCATGT
>JAGWAU010000011.1:23681-80814 GCA_021296255.1 Alphaproteobacteria bacterium
CCAAGTCGTTGTCGTTCAACCGATTGCCCGCATGATGCGGGCGGCCAGGTTTCTTCCCCGACATTGTGAACTCGTCCCGAACCGTCCCGTTGTCGAAAGGGCGCAGGAAGGACGCTCGTTTCAGCCGAGTCCCGTTCAGCATGCGACACGACCGGCCCCCTCGAAGGCCCCCAACATCCGTCAATAATTGTGCCTGCATTGTCTTTGAATCATTTGTAGGACTCTCCCTGTTCGCACGGTACATTGCCCCTTGCCAGTCCAGGTGGAACGAAAGGACAGCGGTCATGCAGGGGACGGACATGGCCACGACGCGGTAGCGGCTGTGCGGAGCGACGAACAATATCTCGGGGTCGAGCGCTCGCTGCAGCGCGCCTGGGCCAAGGGCGCCGGGCTGAACGACGAGGAGTTCGAGCCGCCGATGATCGATTTCTCGCCCGAGAACATCCATCTCCGGCAGGTGGGCGACGCGGTCAAGTCGGGCATCCGCATGGCCGGCGGCACGCCTTGCGAGTTCAACACCTTCCACGTCACCGACAGCGAGACCTTCGCCTCGGTTGGCATGCGCTACGTGTTGCCGAGCCGGGATCTCGTTGCCGACATGATCGAGCTGATGGTGGAGGGCCACCGCTTCGACGCGATGGTCCTGATCGGCTCTGGCGACAAAGTCGTGCCGGGTATGGTGATGGCAGCGGCGCGCCTCGATCTGCCGTCCGTCATGCTCTATGGCGGGCCGACCCGGGCCGGGGTCTACAGGAACCGCAAGGTCTTCCTTGAGACCGTCTACGACGGCGTCGGAGAGCACCTGATGGGCAAGCTTTCCAAGGAGGATCTCAAGGGTCTCGAGGACAATCACTTTCCCTTCGCCGGCGCGTGCGACACCGCCACATCGGGCAACACCGCCGGCATTTATACGGAGGCCCTGGGGCTGGCGCTGCCGAACAGCGGTACTCTTCCGGCGGGCAGCAACTACCAGCTCCGCGCCGCCAAATACACCGGCATGCGGATCATGGAGCTGGTAAAGGACGATGTCCGTCCCTCCCGGATCCTGACGCAGGAGGCATTCGAGAACGCCATGCGCGTGGGCTTGGCCGTCGGCGGCTCCACCAACATGGTGCTTCACATGATCGCGATGGCGAAGGAAGCCGGAGTAGAGGTGACCTTCGACACCTGGGACCGGCTCAGCCGCGAGACGCCGACGCTGGTCAAGCTTGCTCCATCGGGGTCGTGGGGAGTGACGGAGTTCGGCGAGGCGGGCGGTGTTCCCGCGGTCATGAAGGCGCTCGAAGACTTGATTCACACCGACACCGTGACCGTCAGCGGCAAGACGACGGGAGATGTGATCCGCCAAGCCGAAATCTGGAACCGGGATTGCATTCGCAGCAGGAACGATCCGGTCGAACCGGAGGGTTCGATCTACATCCTCAAGGGCAGCCTCGCGCCTGGAGGAGCGATCGTCAAATCCTCCGGGGTCGCTCGGGACATGTGGGAGGCCGTGCTTCCTGCACGCGTCTTCGAGGACGAGGAGGGCGCGATCGAGGCGCTACGAGGCGGCAGGGTCCAGCCCGGCACCTGTGTCGTGATTCGAAACGAGGGAACGCGGGGCGGTCCCGGCATGCGGGAGATGCTGGGGGCGACCTCGGCGTTGATGGGGGCCGGCCTCGGTAACAGCTGTGCGCTGGTCACCGATGGGCGCTTCTCGGGCGCCACGCATGGACCCGCGATCGGATACGTCACCCCGGAAGCGGCTCGCGATGGGCCGATCGCGCTCGTGGAGGATGGGGATCCGATTCGGATCGACCTGTCGGATCGCAAGCTGGATCTACTGGTGGCTCCCGAGGTGCTGGAGGAGCGCCGGAACCGGTACTCGCCCATGCCCCCCCGGGTCGCGCGTGGCTATCTCAAGCACTACGCGGACACCGTGGCGCCCGCGTCGGAGGGGGCAGTGATGCCCCGCTAAGCCATGTGCCTATCCTCGAGTACGGGCCATGGAGACGTGGCCGGAACCGGCCACTGTCCGGTTAAGTTCGAAACACTCTCCGCTTTTCCCTTCGGGTAGCAGCGTCCCCAGTTCTGACCGCCGAAGGCCCGGCGATCGACATCCCGCACGGTTCCCTCATCGATTCAGCGCAAATTCACGCTGATTCCGTTGGGGTGCGAACGGGAAATGTAGAAGGATTTGATGCCGCAGTACCGGCAGATATTGCCTCCGCCGTTATCAGCTCGCCGACCAACCTTCGCGCCGCCATGGGCGCCGCATCGACGGCGATGTTCACCTGCTCAACATCGAGATCGTAATTGCGCTGCTGGGCCTCGAGCACCGCCACGTCCTCGCGGAAAACATCGAGGAATCCATCCTCGAATATATGATCGAGAGCGGGGTCATCCAGCCCGTAGCCCCTGACGAAAGTGAAGAAGTAATGGCTTGTACTCGGGGTTTCGGGAGTTGGCGCACTCAAGGACATGTGGTCGATCCTGATGCGGCCGTCGTCATCATTCAGACCGGAGCCTGCCTCCTTGCAAATGGCGTAATTGACGGTAAAGCAGGGCGGAACAAATTCGACGATCTGAGCCCGATCGACGTTTCCCGCAAATCTGCCAGCGGCCTTGTACATGGGCGGCGGCGGGCGCCCCATGATCCAGCGTGTCATGCGGACCATGCGATCCTCGCGCTCGATCTCGGCGGCAAAATCCACGATCGCCGCATTGCCGATGGAACCCTTGTGGACGAAACTGAGGTGAGTGACGTCGAGCAGATTGTCATTGATCAGCTGGTAGTTGCAGGCCACGTCGATCAGATGCATGTCCGACCGCTTCCACTCCGGATGGGCGGCCCACCACCAGTTCGGAAGCAAACGTTCATCAGCCCGCTCCGGATCTCCCATCCAGATGAAGATCCAGCCAAACCTCTCGAGCAAAGGATAGCTGCGCACCCGCGCTCCAGGAGGCGGGGCAGACTGACCCGGCACCCCAATGCACAAGCCCGAACTGTTGTACCGCAACCCGTGGTACCCGCAGATCAGATCGTCGCCTGCTACCTCGCCCATGGACAACGGCAGTTGGCGATGACAGCAGCGATCCTCCAGCGCGACAGGTGTGCCGTCTTCGCAGCGATATAGCACCACGGGCCGGTTCAGGACCTTGCGGGCGAAGGGCGTCCTCCCGATTTCGTGTTCCGATGCCGCGACGTACCAACTGTTGTTGAGAAAAACGCCCTTTTCCGAAGTCGACATGATCGAATTCAACTTAGCCTTTGAACATTATAGAAGTCCACGACGGCAGGTGGCTTCCCAAACCGCAGCGAGCCGCCGCTGGAGGGTTCTCTTCCGGTCCGCACTCCGACGGATACAGGTTTGGTGGATTAATCCTCGTCGGGCACCGGGTGCCGAGTTAGGATCGATTTGTCATAGAGCGGTAACAATCGAACCACTCCATGTTGCTCTTCTCCAGGCCGGTCCAGCAGGTTGCGACACTGCCGTTCGTTCCGATCGACGACGGATTCGAAGTGCTGCTGATCACCTCCCGCGGTGGCGGACGGTGGCTGCTGCCCAAAGGGTGGCCACCCGGCGGGCGGGATCTGGTCCAAACAGCACGCCGCGAGGCCGAGGAGGAAGCCGGCGTTGTCGGCCGCCTGCACGAAACGCCGGTCGGCTCCTACAGCTACGACAAAGAGATGCGCCAGGGTTACCGCGTGCACTGCCTGGTGGTCGTGTTTCCCCTGCTCGTCGAGATGCATCTGCTGTCGTGGCTGGAGCAGCACGAGCGGCAGAGGCGTTGGGGCAAGCTTGCCGACGTCGCGGCGATGGTCGCGCATCGCAACCTCGCTCATCTGCTATCCGGGCTCGCGGCCGACGATGGCGCGCGCCTCCGCGCCGCCATGACAGCCATCGACGGTGCTGCTGTGGCCGAGTCACCGCGTTCCGCTTACTAGATTTCGCTTGCCCTGCCTGAAGGGCGTCGCCATTCCACCCTGATCGAGCAGTACATGCCAAACCGTCCATCCGCGAGCCTGGCCAAGCCGTCGCTCGACAAGGACCTCGAGAAAATCGTTCACGTCGAGGCCGCGGCACGCACGACCGGGGCGGGCGTCATACCCCACAGCATGGCTCTCGTGTTCCTGGGCCTGTCGGCGCTGGTCGCCGGGGTCTACTCCGGCGTCACGGCCGATGCCGCGATCGTGGTGTTCGGAGCCATCCTCGGCGGCTACATGGCGCTGAACATCGGCGCCAACGACGTCGCCAACAATGTCGGCCCCGCGGTTGGCTCGCGAGCCCTGACCATGGTCGGCGCACTGATCATCGCGGCCATCTTCGAAAGCGCCGGCGCGCTCATCGCGGGTGGCGACGTGGTCGCGACGATATCCAAGGGAATCATCGATCCATCGCTGGTCGCCGATACCACAACGTTCGTGTGGGCGATGATGGCCGCGCTGCTCTCCGCAGCGATCTGGGTCAACCTCGCAACCTTTATCGGCGCCCCGGTTTCAACCACCCACGCGGTGGTCGGCGGCGTCATGGGAGCCGGGATAGCAGCGGTCGGTTTCCAACTCGTCAACTGGGGCACGCTAAGCGCCATCGCGGCGAGTTGGGTGATTTCGCCGGTGCTGGGCGGGATTATCGCAGCGATGTTTCTTGCGTTCATCAAGGTCAATCTCATCTACCGGGAGGACAAGATCGCGGCCGCGCGCCGCTGGGTGCCACTGTTGGTGGCGATCATGGCAGGCGCCTTTGCCACCTATCTCGCGATCAAGGGCTTCAAGCGGGTGTGGACTCCCGATGCGACGACCGTCTCGCTGGTCGGCATTGTCGTATTTGCTGCCGTTTGGCTCATCGTACGGCCGCTGATTCACCGCCAGTCCGAAGGCATGGAAAATCGCAACCAGTCGCTGCGGACTCTGTTTCGCATTCCGCTGATCTGTTCGGCGGCGATGCTGTCGTTCGCGCACGGCGCCAACGACGTCGCCAATGCCATCGGCCCGCTTGCCGCGATCCTGCACAGCACCCAGTTTGGCGACGTTGCCGGCAATGTCGCAGTCCCGGTCTGGATCATGATGATCGGCGCGTTCGGCATCAGCCTGGGGCTGTTTCTCTATGGGCCCAAGGTGGTGCGCATGGTCGGCGAGAAGATCACCAAGATGAATCCGATGCGGGCCTATTGCGTAGCGCAGTCGGCGGCAATCACGGTGATCATCGCCTCGTGGCTGGGGTTGCCTGTCAGCTCGACCCACATTGCCGTCGGCGCCGTGTTCGGTGTCGGCTTTTTCCGCGAGATCTTCACTCGGCGCAGTCGTAGGCGCCGCGAGATGGTGCTGCGTGGGCGGGCCGACCATGATCTCAATACCGACAATGAGCCGGCACCGGAGGTGCTGCAGCACCGCAAGCTCGTCCGCCGGGCGCATTTCCTCACGATCGTAGCGGCCTGGATCGTCACCGTGCCGGCAACCGCCGTGCTGGCGGCACTGGCGTTTTTCGGGCTCAGTTTCGTTTTCTAAAGACGCAAAGGGAATGGCCGGTGAGCAACGTCGGGGTGTTTGGCCTGCTGCGCGCGACGACGCGGAATGCGGTAGCCGCCATGGCCTGACAGGCGTGCTTAAACCCGCAGTCGGATAGCGCCTGGTTCCAAAAGAACTCCCGCAAGGTGTCCCGGAGGAAGACGTCGCGCGTGCGGCCGGGCGTCTTCTACCGGGTGCCTACCGCCCGGGCCGCGCACGGTTACCTCGGTTGACGCAGCGGCTTCGGTTCATGCCATCGACTCCCTAGCCGCCGGGCACCATCAAGGCGCCTGAGGCGCGCAGGGCACGACCAGGCTATGCAACTGTGCATTCGCTCATCCGAACGAGACGCCTGGATGAATAGTGGCTCGCACACAAGGGACTGACAGACATGGTGGATCGACGGGATGATGCGACACACACCTCCGCGCGGAGTGATGAAGAGCCAGCGCCGGGGCGGGCGGAGAGGCGCGCAACGACCTCCGGATGCCGCCCGCTCTCATGCTCGATCTGGCGCGCAAGGCGGCGGAACTCCTGGTGGCTCGGATGAAGAGCCCGCCCGGAGAAAATGCCTGGTAGGGAGATTTCCGGGAGGTGCTCGAGGACCGGTTGATAGAGGATCCGCCCGAGGACGGCCGGCCGGCTGCGGCGGTCCTGCCGCGCGCGATCCTCCCGGCCGCGACGCGGCTCGATCATCCCCGTTCCTTCGCGTTCGTTCCGACGGCTCCTGCATCCGGCCGCGTGCCGAGAGGGCGAACCATGTCTGACTTTGTGCATCACCGGACCCATGACGGGCGGGCCTTCCGCATACTCAACGTCCTGGACGAGTTCACCCGCGAGAGCCTGGCCATCCGGGTCCAGCGCAGGCTCTCCTCCATCGACCTCGTCGACGTGCTGACCGACCTGTTCGTCCTGCGCGGCGTTCCGGCCTGGATCCGTTCCGACAACGGCCCGGAGTTCGTCGCCGAGGCCGTGCGGCGATGGATCGCCGCGGTGCGAGCCCCCACCGCCCTTGTCGCCTTGACCGGCGATCCCCTTGTCCGAGTATGGTGAAACCCCTATAGTACGGAGCGGACACGACCATGCTGAAGTCAGTCGAACGGACCGGTTCGAGCAAAGCGGATCTGAAATGCTTTCCAGAACCCGTGCAAGACCGTATGGGCTTCGCAATCTACCAGGCCCAGGCCGGTCTCCGGCACCGCGATGCCAAACCGCTCAAGGGCCTCGGCTCCGGCGTTCTGAAGGTGATGGTGCGTCACGACGGCGACACCTTCAGGGCGGTGTACACGGTCCGGTTCGAGATCGCGGTCTATGTCCTGCACGCCTTCCAGAAGAAGGTCAAGCGGGGGGTCGCCACGCCGAAGCAGGAGCTCGACCTGGTCCGGCGCCGGCTGAGGGTGGCCGAGCAGCATTACCGGAACACGCATGGCGGAGGGTAGAACCATGAACACAACCGACTCGATCGTCGAACGCGGCAGCGGCAACGTCTTTGCCGACCTCGGCTACCCCGATGCCGACGCCCACCTGCTCAAGGCGGAGTTGGTCAGCCGCATCGATGCCATCGTGCGCCAGCGCGGTATCACCCAGACCGAGGCCGGGCGTCTGCTCGGCCTTTCCCAGCCCGACGTGTCGCGGCTCCTGAGGGGCGACTTCCGCGAGTATTCTCTGGAGCGCCTGTTCCGCCTGCTCACCGCCCTCGGCCGCGATATCGACATCGTCATCCGGCAGCCGCGCTCGGCCGCCGGTGGGAAGCTACGCATCGCCGCCGCCGAGCCCATCTGACGCGCCGAGTCCGGCGTTCGGATTTACTTCTGCAATGGGAGCGGACGCCTGATGAGCAGGCGGAACAGGCGATGGCCAGCATGCGAAAGCGCAGCATGGCAGCCAGCGAGTGGACGACCTGTACCTGATTGCGCCGGTCCCGGCTGCAGCCCGCCAGCGTTTCGGCGAGGCGCAAGCGGCGCTCCGCCTCGCGCAGCAGGACAAACCCGCCGTCCGAGGAGATCAGGCCACCATCGAAGGCGGCGCACACCTTCTTGCGCGCCACGGCCGGCAGATCAAAGGGAAGAAGGCTATCGCGGTCATGGCGGGCGTGGCTTTTTCGTGGTGCCGGGAGAAAGTCGCTTCGACAACGAATTCCCACCCAATGCCAACTGATTACGCCGTGTCCGCCACCCCAAAATCAGACCCGCCGTGAATAATCCAGGCTGATCTACTCTCCGCAACATGGGAAATTTTCTCCGAAGGCTAAATTTTTGAAATAATATTGCGCTGTAGGCAGGTAATCAGGCATTGCTATAACGCTTGCTATTGGTCGGCGGACCCGGAAGTGTATGTGGGCGGGCCAGTCCAGCGGACGAACCATACTGATGCTGAGTCTGTGGATTTTCGCCCTGGATATAAAATAAGTTCACTGATTGACAAATTCCGGTATCCACTATCGTGGAACTCACCCTCGATCCAGGACTGGCTCTGCCGGAAGGGTTCCCGGATGCTACCCTTGTCGGCCGGGCCTGGGTTCCCGGTCGTCCACCGGGGCCGGCCGTCGTTCTCGTGCGCGGAGAAGATGTTGTGGACGTTACCGGAGCGGCGCCCACCGTCTCCGAATTCTGTAATCGGCATGATGAGTTACCGGGCACGGACGCGGCCGACGACGGAGTGTCCATCGGATCGTTCGACGACATCCTGGTCAATTCGAGTGCCGACACCCGGCAAGACGGGGTGCCGTACTTCCTGTCGCCGATCGATCTCCAGGCGATCAAGGCGGCCGGTGTGACCTTCGTATCCAGCCTTCTCGAACGTGTCATCGAGGAACGGACAAAGGGTGATCCAACGCTGGCGGGCGAGGTTCGCCGCGAGCTGGCGGGCGAGATCGACGCGGATCTGTCCGCCGTCCGTCCCGGCTCCGAGGAAGCGGCCCGCATCAAGGATCTCCTTCTCGAACGAGATCTCTGGTCCCCTTATCTCGAAGTGGGGCTCGGTCCGGACGCCGAGGTATTCACCAAGGCGCAGCCCATGTCCTCGGTAGGGACCGGCGCCGACATCGGTATCCACCCCGCTTCCACTTGGAACAACCCGGAGCCCGAAGTGGTTCTGATCGTCAATGCGCATGGGCTGATCGTCGGCGCCACGCTCGGGAATGACGTCAATCTGCGGGATGTGGAGGGGCGTAGCGCCCTGCTGCTGGGCCGCGCCAAGGACAACAACGGCTCCTGCGCCGTGGGACCGTTCATCCGCCTGTTCGATGACGGGTTCACCCTCGACGATATCCGAAGGTGCGACGTATCGCTGCGGGTTCGGGGCGAAGACGGGTTCGAATTGAATGACACGAGTTCCATGGCGGAGATAAGCCGAGATCCGGAAGAACTCGTCGGCCAGACCATCGGCGCAAGCCATCAATACCCGGACGGGTTTGCATTGTTCACGGGAACCATGTTCGCGCCGACCCGAGACCGCGGCGAGGCGGGACTCGGCTTCACGCACGAAGTCGGTGATCTCGTCACGATTTCGGCGCCCGAGCTGGGGGCGCTCGTCAATCGCGTGGGGTTTTCGGACCGCATACCGCGATGGGAGTTCGGGACTGGAGAGCTGATGCGGAACCTGGCGGAGCGGGGACTGCTGAAGGCATGAGAGGCCAGCTGGTCTTTCGGGAGTCGTTTCCTGCTGTCTTCTTGACGCTCGCTTTCGGTTTGGCGGTCGCCTGCGCGCCCCAGCAAAAGCCGGACGCGCCTTACCATCACACGACCGGCGGCTTCCGCAACCCGCCCGGCAGTCCCGAACGCAATCCCTGGCATCTCCGTTTCCCCTGGTTGTTGAGCCGCATCATCGCCGGACGAGAAAACTGGCGGGTGGAGTTCCCGGAGAGCCACGTGATTCCACCCGACGACGCCCTGGCCGCCTTCCAGGCAACCGAAGGCAGAGACACGCTGACTTGGATTGGTCACATGACGGCGCTGATCCGTCTCGATGGCGTGACCGTTCTGACGGACCCTTGGCTGACCGATTTCGCCACGCCGACACCGCCCTACGGTCCCCGCCGTTACGTTCCGCCGGGAATTGCGGTGAAGGATATGCCGAAGATCGATGTCATAGTCCTTTCGCACGGCCATTTCGACCATCTCGACCTGCCCACCCTGGACATCCTGCCCCACAAAGCGGGCATCACGGCCATCGTGCCCCTCGGGCTCGGGCATTACTTCGAGGAGCGGGGCTATGGAACGGTGATCGAGATGGACTGGTACGACTCGGCGACCCTGAAGGGCCTGAAGTTCACGGCGTTGCCGGTGATTCACTGGTCCAAGCGGTCGTTGTTCAAGACCAGCGATACGCTGTGGGCGGGATTCGCCATCGAGGGGAGCGCCGGCAAGCGCCTCTATTTCGGCGGCGACGCGGAATACGGACCCGTCTACAAGGAAGTGGCGCAGACCCACGGCGGATTCGACTTGGCGATCATCTCGATCGGGGCCTATCTGCCCCGCAAGGTCATGCACGGTTCCCACTGCATTCCTGAGACCTGCCTCCGGCTCGGCATGGATCTCGGCGCCCACACGTTGCTGGGCATTCACTGGGGCACGGCCCGTCTCGGCGACGACGGCTTCAACGATGCGCCCAAGGGGTTCGTCGCCGCGGGCAGGCGCGCGGGCATCCCGGATGACCGCGTCTGGATCATGCGCATCGGCGAGACGCGCGTGCTTCCGCGCCGTCCCAGGGAGCGGGTGCCGGATCCTGACAAACCTTGGAGGTGGGGTGTGACATCGGTGCCCGCACGATTCGAAGCCTCGCGCGGTACGCTCTAAATTGCGAAGATGGAGATCAGGAGGATGGAAAATGTCGCAAGCTGACGCGAGTATCTACGACGTCCCGGAATTCGTTGAGGACTTGCGCCGGATCGTGCACGAGGAGACTGACGAGCGCCGGATCGTCGAACTGCTGGAACCTCACATCTTGAAGCTCGCCAGGACGATTTCCACGACCCCCGGGTGGATCAGGGACGAGCACTACGAGTGCGACCCGAACCAGGGCTTCGGCCTGCACCTGCTGCATGAGGAAGAGGACCACAGCCTTCCGGTATTCCTGTTCTCTTGGCTGCCCGGTCGGGGCACGCCGGCTCACGATCACAAGACCTGGGGCGTGGTTGTCGGGCTGGACGGCGAGGAAACCGAGATCTTGTGGGAGCGCCTCGATGACGGTTCGACGCCCGGTTACGCGGATCTTAGGCGCGTCGGCGAACGGAAGCTGACGGTCGATACGCTGTCATCGTTCCTCGGAGACGACATCCATACCGTCCGCAACGATGGCGAGCGCACCACGCTTTCGCTCCACACATACGGCATGCACATCAACTACACCGGACGGACGCGCTTTGACCCCGACGCCAAGACGGCATCGGACTACGTCGTGGTCGTGAAGGAATAAGACCCGGATAGCCCAGGCGTGGCACCTAGGAGCCGGCTTGCCGGAGGTTCAAGCGACTCTGTTCCGACAACGCCTTCCCGAGCCCGGTCATTTTGAAATCGAATATGCAACCAAAATGTTCAAGCGAAATTTCGGCACCGATGTCAGCGCCGATCTGAGACATATGCGGAAGCGATGGAAAGACCCGAGATTCGAATTCTTGCCGAGCGTATAGCGTCGGAGAAAGAACCCGAGGTTCTGAAACGACCAAAATACGTTCAGCTGGCCGACCATATCTCCCATATGATCGAAGCCGGAGAGTGGAAACCCGGCGACCGGATTCCGTCAGAGGCGGAGATGGCGAGAACCGTCCCCGCCAGCCTGGGTACTATCCAGAAGGCGTTGGGGAGACTGGTTGAACAGGGCGCCATCGTCCGTGAACATTGTCGTGGGACCTTTGTCAACGGTCCGCGCTCGCTGCTCGGGCCTTGGCATCTCAGATTCATTGGCTCCGACGGCAGGACCCTGCTGCCGATCCATCAGAAGGTCCTCGACATCGGGAAGGTCGCGGGTGAACCCCCGTGGGGGACGTTTCTTGGTGACGCCAGCTTCTATCTGTGTATCAAGCGTATGATCGACGTCGGTGGAGAGTTCAACGCCCTGAGTCGCTTTTACGTCTCGGGAGACTTGTTCGGGAGCCTCCTCGATATGCCCGTCACCGCTTTGGAAGGCAAGTACATCCGCGAGACCCTTCGCTCACGATTCGGCACACCGACGCTGCGTTTGGTGGAGGAGGTCTCCTGCGATGCGTTGCCGGACGATGCCTGCCGCTCCCTTGGGCTGCCCCCTGATTCCGTCGGCATGATCTTCCACATCATGAGCCACGGGTATCGCGACGAGCCGATTTCCTATCATCTGGTCCATGTGCCGTCCAGCAATCGTCGCCTGCTGCTGAGCGAGAACGTCAACTAGAATCGATCAGGGGGCCGCGCCAGCCCGTGAAGCCGGCGTCGCGATGGAAGCCTTCAGATGTATCGCACCGTTTTTTTGACTCCCGACCGACGATTTGCTATCTTGAAGGCACTATATAGCGGTTTGGAGTGTGCGCTTCGCGCTGCTCACCAATTTCACGTGGTAAGAAAGCGAGCCAACATGCCGGATGCATTGGAAAAATCCAATTACGAACTCGTCGCGGATAAGTACCGGCAACCTCAGAAGGAGATCGGCAAGGAGTGGTTCGTCGTTGACGGCGACCGCCATCTGATCGAGCCGTTGGAGGCTTTCACGAAGTATCTCGACCCGGAATTCAAGGACCGTGGCCCGTCCATCCAGGTCGACAACGGCGGCGGTGTCCGCTTGGTGCTGGAGGGCCGCATGTACCAGAAACCCGTGGGTGGCGGCATGGGCCGCCCGGAGGGCAACTCCGATTACCGGCCGCGCGGCGTGTCACTGAACCAGGAAGAGGCGATTCAACACTGCTGGGACATGCGCGACGAGGACATGGACATCACGGGTGTCGACATCGGCATGTGGATTCCCACGGCCGGTCTGTACGTGCC
Organism: Alphaproteobacteria bacterium; assembly: GCA_021296255.1. GTDB lineage: Bacteria > Pseudomonadota > Alphaproteobacteria > UBA2966 > UBA2966 > UBA2966. Next base: position 36,123 of record JAGWAU010000011.1, read on the forward strand.
CGACGTCGAGGACATCGAACTTCAATACGCCCTGATGCGGGCCCTCAACGATTGGACCGGCAAGGATTTTGCCCACAGCGAACGTCACATGTGGTGCGGCTCGATCCCCCTCCAGGTGGATTACGCTGTGGCGGAGGTCAAGCGGTGCCATGAAATCGGAGCCCGCGCCATGTGGCTGCGGCCCAATATCATGCAGGACGTCTACTGGTGGAAGGAGGACTGGGATCCCGTCTGGCAGACGATGCAGGATCTCAAGATGCCGCTCCTGTTCCATGAAGCCACCGGCACCTACAACGCCACGCACAGTACCGACTACAAGTACGACATCTACTGGATGGCCCACGTCGCCTCGCATCCGCTGGAGATGTGCACGGCACTGATCGGCATCATCGGCCACGGCGTCCTGGAACGGTTCCCGGGCCTCAAGGTCATGATGTGTGAGGCCGGCGTCACCTGGGTGCCTTACTTCCTCGGCCGCATGGACGAGCACGTCGAGTCCCGCCCACCGGGCGAGATCACGCTCGAGCGTCTGCCGTCGGAATACTTCCGCGAACAGGTCTGCATCTGCGCCTTCGAGGACGACGAGCCGCTGCTCGAGGAAACCATGGAATTCATGCCCTCCAACGTCGGCTACACCAGTGACTATCCGCACTGGGATTCCAGCGGAATCAGTGGCGTGAAGCGCTATCTCGATGAGTTCCCGGATCTCGACGAGGACACCCGCAACAAGTTTTTCTCGCACAACCTCATCGATGTTTTCCAACTCGAACCCTAGTGTGGTGCCGCGGAGACACGTGAGGAAAGTCGGTCGGACTGTTTCGAGCATTTGGTCTGCGGTTTCGCTCCTCATGAGTGGGGTGGATTTGGCGTTGTAACGCGGGACCGAGAGTCCGAACTCGTCGGCTGCTTCCCTGATGTCGGAGAACGATTCACGCTCCGGCCTTCGGGTACCGGATTCGCCCTGAAGGACCGCACCCACCGAAATGGGAGGGCATGGCATGGAAGACGACGACCTGGAAGGTGAATGGGTTTTCGGCTGGCCCGGGCGAAAGCGCCTGCGTAATTTTCCGAGCACGGACCCGGAAGGACGGGTGATCTACGCCCAGTCCCCCGTACTCGAGCAGGAGGGCCTGATCACCCCGGTCGACGCGTTCTTCGTGATGGCCCAGCTTCAGATGCCGGAACCGGTGCATCCCGACGATTGGGAGCTCGAGCTTCTGGGTGAGGTCGAGAAGCCGCTGACCCTGACCCTGGCGGATATCCGAAGACTGCCGTCGAAGACGGTGCGCGCGGTCACCGAGTGCGCCGGCAACGACGCCGATTTCTTCGAGTACCTTGGCGAACGCCTGAACGAGAAGCCGCGAATTCGCCGCATGCGGAATAAATTCGAGGATTGGAACGCACTGCGCGCCAGCGGCGACTTGACCGTCGACGAGGCCTTGGCGGCGCCCCGGGCGACCAACCTGTGCAGCGGCGGCGAGTGGACCGGCACGCCGTTGTCGGAGGTCCTCGGCTTGGCCGGTCTGAGAAACTCGGCGGTGAGCGTCCGGGCCGAGGGCTGGGATCGCGGGCGCCCCGATCCCATGCGGCTCTACCGGGCGCTCGGCACGGCGGACGTCGAGGTCCATGATCCCGGCGAGATCAACTTCGACAAGGCCCTGCCCCTTGAGAAGGCGCTCCACCCGGACACCCTCCTGGCCTGGGCCCACAACGGCGATCACCTGTTGCACGTCCACGGCGCGCCCCTGCGCCTGGTGGTGCCGGGATGGGCCGGCAATTGGTGGGTCAAGTGGATCCAGAAGATCGAGGTCCACGATCACATGGCCGAGTGCTATCACCAGGTGCATTACTTTGTCTCCGGCAAATCCGCCGACGACCCGGCGAGCGAAATGATGACGGCCTTGGGCTGCAAGAGCCTCATCATCTATCCGCGCGACGACGACTCTCCCTTGAAACCCGGCTCGCATCTCATCCGCGGACTGGCCTGGAGCGGCGAGGGCGCAGTTACCGGGGTCGAGGTCAGCGTCGACGGGGGCCGAACCTGGACGGCCGCCCGCGTCGAGGAGACGGGGGATCGCTGGTTGTGGCGGCGGTGGTCGTCCCCGTGGGAAGTTTCGGAGCCTGGCTCCTACCGGATCTTGGCCCGGGCCACCGACGAAAAGGGCCGCGTCCAGCCGGCCCAGGAGTGGAACCACCAGCTTAAGCATTTCGACGGCATCGTCCCGGTGGACGTGACCGTCGAAGGATGATGGCGCCGCTTGCCGTCCTTCGACTCCGACCGAAGGCGCGCCGATCGAAGCTATTCGAGAACTTCGATCACTCTTCCATCGGCGGGTAGCGCTTGCCCTCATCGGGTCCCTTGCTCCCTTCAGGTTGGTCGGAGATGTCGAAGTTGAGTTCGACGATGACGCCGTTGGCGTCGAGAACGAAGAGCTGCCGCAAACCCGCGCCCTCGATGATGTTCTGACGCCAATCGACCCCATGCTCGATGGCCTGCGCCTTGAAAGCGTCGAAAGCGAAAAATCGCCCGCGCCGAGGACGACTGGCTGCCGACGTCGCTCCAAGGCTTGAGACGCGGGATATTGCCGTAATCTGGTTGCAGCTCTCCCGTTACTTGCGGCGCGTACCGAGGGTCTGGATGATGTTCAATCATGTGGGCAATGCCGTGGCCGGCGGGCCGCGTTGCAATTTCAATGGGGGTATGGGTTGGGCTCGCACCGCCATAGCGCGATTACGGGGATCCGTCTCGCCCTGACCTCTTCATGACGTCACGCCTGCCTCAATCCTCGCCGCTCGTCGGTGGCCTGTGGATGCTCGGCGCGATCTGTTCGTTCACGTCGCTCGCGCTGGCCGGACGCGAGCTGTCGGGGGAACTCAACGCCTTTCAGATCATGCTCTACCGCAGTGCCATTTCGCTGCTCGTCATCGTCGGCTTCCTGGCGCGCGGCGGACTCGGAGAAACGGGCTTCGGTCAATTGCGAACCTCGATTCCCGCCTTTCACCTTGGCCGCAACATCGTTCACTACGTTGGACAATACAGCTGGTTCTACGCGCTTCCCCTGATACCGCTGGTGCAGATAACGGCGCTCGAGTTCAGCGCGCCGATCTGGACGGTCCTGCTTGCCGCCCTGGTCCTTGGAGAGCGACTGACCGTCCGACGGGCTCTCGCTGTCCTCCTCGGCTTTGGCGGAATCCTGGTGATCCTCCGTCCAGGGGTCGTCCCGGTCGAGTCGGCGGCCCTTATCGTGCTGGCGGCCGCGTTCTGCTACGCCGTCGTCTTCGTCGTTACCAAGCGCATGACGGCGACTGAAACGCCGCTCGCCATTCTTTTCTACATGTTCCTGATCCAGTTCGTGATCGGACTCGGCCCGGCGCTTCCGGGACTCGTCGTGCCCACGGCGGAGGATTGGCCGTGGGTGATCGCGGTCGGGATTGCCGGCCTCACCGCCCACTACTGTCTGACGCGCGCCTTCATGGCCGCCGAAACGGGCGTCGTGATTCCGGTCGATTTCCTGCGGCTGCCGTTGATCGGCGTGATCGGCTGGCTGCTCTATGGCGAGGGCGTAGAGATCTGGCTGGTTGTCGGAGCTGGACTGATCGTCACCGGTATCTGGATCAACACCCGCGAGAGTCCTTGAGGCCCCTCAAATGGTCTCGATCGGGTCTCCTTCGACCGGGGTCGAAGGACGGCCGTCGACGCCGACTGGCACGTCGCCGGCCAGGGTCACCCGGTAGAACAGCCGGTCGAAATCGGAATCAAGGATGTCCACCGGTGCCAGATGACAGGTCGCGCGGTTGTCCCAGAACGCGATGCTCCCGGGCTGCCAGGCGAAGCGGACCGTGTACTCCGCCCGGATGATGTGTTCCCACAGGAACTGCAGCAGGACCTCGCTCTCGCGCGGGGACATGCCGATGATCGACTTGAGGAACGATGGGCTGACGAACAGAACCCTTTCTCCGGATTCCGGGTGAACGCGGATCAGGGGATGTTCGCTGACCATCCCGCTGCTTTGCACCGTTTCCTTCAAGTACGGTGAGGCCTCCGTTCCGGGAGGTGCCGTGATGCGGTGGACGCCGCGCAAGCCGTCCAGGAACCGGCGCATGGTCTCCGATAGGCCGCTGTAGGCCGCCGCGAGGTTGGTCCACTGCGTGTCGCCGCCATAGGGCGGCACGATGTGGCCACGGAGGATGGAGCCCGCGGGCGGGTTGATGGCGCAGGTGATGTCGGTATGCCAGCCCGTCCAGGCGCGCGCGAGCAGTTCGCCCGAATAGCGCCTGGCCTTCCGATGCTTCGAGACCTCGTAGACTTCGGGATGCCCCTCGACACTGCCGTACACCGCGTGACCGGACGTCACGTCGCCGAACTGCCGCGCGAAACCGACGTGCTGGTCGTGATCGAGAAACTGGTCGCGGAAGAAGATCACCTTCCATGTCACCAGCGCGTCGCGGATGTCCCGGATCTCTCGAGGCGCGAGAGGCCGCGTCAGATCGACGCCCGCGATCTCCGCGCCCGTGTGAATCGACAATGGCGATACATCGATGGAGAGATCGCCGGGCGCAACTCTCAACGCCATGCATTACCTCCAGTCGTCACGATTTCAACCACGTACGAGGCCAGCGTAGGACGCCACGATTCCACGCGCAACCGGCTTTCGAACGCTCCGGATCGTTCTGGTCTCTCGGTTTCCCGAGTACGGCGCAACTGGCCGGAAAAGAGCCGGCGCCGGCGAAAGCGGATGACGATCGATGACGCCATCTCGGTGGTCGAAGAGGCAAAGCTCAAGAAATTGATGTCGACCTTCCGCTCCCGCATGTCGGCGGGCTGAACGGGCGGATAGGAGGTACGCCGCCGTAGGAGACGGGGAACGCTAGCCCGGGACGATTGTCGCCCGCGCCAATTCCCGGCGCGCCGAGCTTTCGATGGCTTCCTGCACCTGATCGAGGGTGAACCTCCTATCGAGCAACTTGTCGAAGGAATAGCGGTCCCGGGTCCGATCGAGGAACCGCAGGGCCTCGCGCAGGTACCTGGGATGGTAGCGAATGACCCCCTTCATGGTGACGAGCTTGCGCACGGCGACCGCCGGATCGAAGTCGCACGGGCGCCCGAAGCCGATCGACCCGATCAGGATATAGGTGCCGCCGACGCCGATCATGTCCAGGCCTTCGGGGATGACCTCGGAGACGCCCGTCACCTCGATGATGACCTCCGGGCCCCAGCCATCCGTGAGGTCACGGACATGCTCGGCGCGAGCCTTGCTGGAGTTGTGCTCGCTGAAGTCGATCGTGTGATCCGCGCCGAACTCGCGCGCAAGCTCCAGACGCAGCGGCACGGGATCGATGATGATCACGGTCGCGCCACGTTCCTTGGCGACGGCGCATGCATTCAGGCCGAGACCGCCCGCACCCTGGATGACGACGTTCTGGCCGGCCTTGACGTCGGCGGCATCGACCGCCACCAGCATCTGCGACAAGGCGCAGTTGGCGGCGGCGGCTTCGCTGTCGGCTACGGTGTCCGGCACCCTGAAAAAGAACTGTCCCGGGTGGACGTAGTAGTGGGTCGCGAAGGTCGCGCCATGGAAATGCGGCGCCGTGTCCTGCTGCATGAAGTACGTGAATGCATGCTCGCAGTGACTGGGGTATCCCTTCAGGCAGGCGGGGCATTTCATGCAATTGATCGTGTAGACGGGGACGACGCGGTCTCCCACATGGATCGGCTGCCCGGCGCTATCGGTTTCGAGGCCATCGCCCAGCTCGATGATGCGCCCGATCATCTCGTGGCCGAGTCCACCCTCCCGCATCATCGGATGGTGGCCGTTGAACAGGTGGATTTCCGATCCGCAAACGTTGGTCTGTATCACTTCCAGCAGGGCCGCCCCCGGCTCGATCTTCGAGGGGAGATCGTATTCCCGGATGGAGATCTTTCCCGGCTCATCCATGTAGGCCATGCGTCCCTTCATCGACTTTCCCTTCCCGGCATTGCCCTTTCCCGGCATTGTTCGGAGCATAAGCGGATCAGGACGTCCTGACAGCCCTTACCGGAGGGCCGCTGCCATTCCCGCCGCGGTCGGCATCTTGAGCCGATCTTCGGCGGCGACTGGTCTAGCGCCGGGAATTCACGTTAGAGTCCCGCTTCGACGGCCGCGGAGGAGTCGCGGGACTCGGATACATCAGGGAGGATCCATGGACATCGCATCGCACCTCGAGAAGGTGAAACGGTTCGAGCGCTACAGGGCCAAGCTCGACCCGGAGAAGGAATTCGAGATGTGGTATTGGATGTCGCTCAGCGGCGGCACCAGCGCCATCAACGCCGCGCTGCACGCGGCGGAATTGACCGATGACGGCGACTACTTCTGCACTCAGTCGGTCGACGTCTACATGCAGGGCGGCAAGCACGACAAACCGGAGTCCTGGACACCCAGGTTCATGTGGGATGTCGACCTCATCCACATCCACATGCCGGAGATCTCCAAGCCGCTGACGCCCAAGCTCGAGAAAGCCTACGCGGCGATGCAGGTGATCGAGGACGTGCGCGACCCCTGTGTCCGCGGCGGCAAGAAGATCACCAAGAAGATCGTCCGCGACGTCGACGCCGCGTACACGACCGCCGTGACCTTGTGCCGGGAAGTCGTCGAGGAAGCGGGCGTCGGGGAGAAGAAGTCTGCGGCGAAGCCGCGGAGCACCGCGCGGAGGTCCGCTTCACGCCCGAGCGCCGCAGGGAGGACGCGCTGATGACCCCCGAATTCCACCGCGACAAGGCGAACATGATCACGCGCGCCATGCGTCATTTCACGACGCGGGACTACGAAGCCGTCATCGAGGGGTGCATGCTTGCCGGCACGCACTGGTTCAACGTCGCCTTGCACAAGTTCGGCCTGCGACCGGACCATCATGACGTGATGCACGCCGAGTACCTGCATGCCGCCGATCGGACCCGAATCAGCATCGTCGCGCCGCAGATTCTCGAGGCGCTCGACGAGATCGAAGCCTCCCGGGCGCTATACGTGCGCGGCAACGTGAAGAACGGCGGACGGGCGGCACGCCGGGCCATGAGGAACCTCGACATCATCAAGCGGACAGCCCAGAAGGCGCGTCCCATCAACAAGGGGAGAGGCGTCTCGCCCAACCCCGGATAGAAGCGCCGGCGGCCGGGGTGTTTCCCGAGAAGCGGATGACGGGCGGGCCAGTGCGAACGAGCGGTGAGGCACCGCCCTATTCCGCGGCCCTCGGCTGGACGAGGAGGCCCGCCGCCTCGTCCGCTATCACGGTGCCTTCGAAAAACCGGGGGTTCATGCCGCCGTGGAGGCGAACCGTATTCGTGAAGGTGAAGTCCCGGAAGTCGTCGACCGTCACGACCTCGCGCTCGACGAGTTCGTAGGCCTCCGCCAGCACCGTCGAGGCGTCCTGCACGTCCCAGTGACCGATGTCGGAACTGAACATGGCGTTGAGGCGGGCGCCGAGCGCGTTGACGCGGGTGTCGAAGGCCCAGGCGACACCCCTGTCGTCCGCCTCGCAGCCGAAGTAGAAACAGGGCACGAAGAGATCGTGGATATCCTGCTTCGTCCGGACGGCGCAGGCGGCCCACTCGTCCAGATCGCCGGGATCCTCGGGTTGGATGAAATACTCCGGACCGTCCAGGGAGCCCGTCTCACGGACCTTCCTGACGATGCGCTCGTCGCCGTAGCGCTCGGCGTATTCGACCAATGCCCGGTGGTCGATCCTGGCCGGGTCGAGATTGGCTTTCATGGCCCCGAGATTGCGCTTCTCCCAGTGCTCCATCAGGCCATGGTAGAGAGCGACCGCCCAGCCGACTCCGCACTCCAGGAATCCGACGTTGAGCTCCGGAAAGCGCCGCGTGACGCCGCCCAGGAACAGGGCTTTCGCCGACGTTTCAGAGGCATCGGCGAAGTGACCGATATGATTGTAGTTGTAGCTCGAGATGGACGTGCGATGGGACAAGCCGATGGCGTGGCTGTGCATGGTGGGTGCTATGCCGAGTTCGACGCATTTGGCCCAGAAGGGGTCGTAGTCGTATTCGCTGTCGAGACCCAACGGGTCGACCCAATATGAGTTCTCCTCGGCCGACATGGCGCGAAGCCCCGCATTTGCCGCGCCTGCGGGGCGCCGGACGATACCGTTCACCATGGCGAGCCTCATGCCGAGCCCGTTGACCGCGAATTCGAGTTCCTCGATGGCCTCGTCGGGGGTATTGGTCGGGATGGTCGCGGCCGGAACGATGCGGTCCTCGTACCCCCGGTAGAGATCCGCCGTCATGACGTTGGCGGCACGGATGAAGCCCCGCCGCATCTCGTCGTCGGCAATGCCCATGAGCATGAGACAGATCGTCGGATAGGCGAGGGTGAGGTCGATGCCGAACTCGTCCATCCTGGCGCGCCAGGCGCCAGGAATCATGGCCGCCGCCCGGTCGGCGGAGTTCGCGGTGGGCAAGGCCCAGAAGGGCGGGCGGTTGACGCGCTTGTGACGGCGTTCCTCCGGTGACATGTGGTACCAGGCCCAGAAGCGCCCATCGCCGACCATCTCGCGATAGCGTCCGGCGAGGTCGGCGCCGCAGACGTCCCGGATGTAGTCGATCAGGATCGGCTCGATCTCGATGAAATGCCCGTCCGTGTCGATGACGGGATGATCGAGACGCGACCTGACTGCAGCGCCTTCCGACATGCGTTCCTGGCGAGGGGCAGCGTCGCTCATGACCGATCCTTCCTATGCTTCGGGGCGTTTGTGCTCCGAGGTTTCAAGTTACCTCAGCCATTCTCCGTCTGCAGGCTTCCTCCGCCTCTTCCCGCACGTGACCCGGTCCTGACTGGTTGCTCCCGCCCGCGACGCGGAGTCGCGTATGCGCCCCGATGGACGACCAGGAGAATGACCGTGACGGAGTATGTCGGCTTCGACGTATCAACGGAAGAGCATCCCGGGGTGAACCCCGATTCTCGTCTGGCCTGACCGGACGCCGCGTGCTATCGGCCGGGCGGGGGCACGCCGGCGCGGAAGTCGGTTAAGATGGCCGTCCGGAGCGGTTCGGCGCCAGGGGGGAGCATGACAGCGGATGTAGAGGCATGAGGCGTGGGGTGCGGTCGTTTCTGATCGTGATACTCGTCCTGGCGGCGCTGGGTGGTGGCAGCGTATACGGCTGGCAATGGTGGTTGACCGGGCGGTTGATCGAAAAGACCGACAATGCGTTCATCCACGCTGACATCACGGCGGTCAGCCCGAAGGTCGGCGGGTACGTCTCCGAGGTTCTCGTCGACGACAACGTCTCCGTGGCCGCCGGCGATGTTCTCCTGCGCATCGAGGACTCTTCCTTCCGGGCGGAAGTCGCGCGGGCCCGGGCGGAACTTGCCGAGAAGCGGGCCGCCCTCGCCAACCTGGACCAGCGGCGGGCGCTCCAGACCGCTCTCATCAGCGAGGCCGAGGCCGCGGTCCGCGCGGCACAGGCCAACGCCGACCGAAGCCTCAAGGAACTCAGGCGCGCAGGCGCTCTGGCCGACCAGGGATGGGCCACCCGACGGCGTCACGACGATGCGGTGGCGGAAGAACGCGGCGCGGAGGCCGAAGTCGCACGCGCGCGGGCGCGCCTTACGGCGGAGAAACGGCAGCGCGCGGTCATCGACTCCGAAAGAGCCGAAGTCGAGGCCGAGATCGAGCGGTCCGAGGCGGAACTGACTCTGGCCGAAATCAATCTTCGCCACACCGTCGTCAACGCGCCCGCTTCCGGTGTCGTCGGCAATCTCCGGGTCGAACGGGGGGAATACGTGCGGCCCGGCGCAAGGCTCGCCGCGGTCGTTCCCCTGCAGGACGTTTGGATCGTCGCCAACTACAAGGAAACGCAGCTCATCCGGATGAAGCCCGGTCAACAGGTGGTGGTGGAGGTCGACACCTTTCCGGGCGTGACCGTGCAGGGCCGTGTCGACAGCGTGTCGCCTGCCAGCGGAGCCCAATTCAGCTTGCTGCCCCCCGACAACGCGACGGGCAATTACACCAAGGTCGTTCAGCGCATTCCCGTGAAGATCGTTCTGGAGCCCGGGCACGCTTTGGAAGGCCGGTTGCGGCCGGGAATGTCGGTGGTTACCCGGGTCGACACGCGGACCGAGGCGCAGCGCAAGCGCTCGGCGCGCGGCCTCCGTGGCTTGGCGGTCGATGCGACGACGCGGGAGGGCGGCAATTGACGCCGCCCGCGGTGGCGGAGGGCGCACCCGAAGGGTCAACGGCAACACGGTCTTCGGATTTGGCGGAGCGGGAGAACGTCACGCTCCGTCAATGGATTGCCGTTTTCGGCGCCATTGCCGGCTCGTTCGTCGCCGTACTCAACATCCAGATTACCAATGCCTCGCTGCGTGAGATCCAGGGAGCCCTGTCGGCGACTCTGACCGAAGCTTCCTGGATCACCACCGCCTACGTCGCATCTTCGCTCGTCTCCATGCCGCTCACCGGCTGGTTCGTGCGTGTCTTCTCGGTGCGGACCTACGTGGTCTGGAACATGGCGTTGTTCATGATTTCGGTCGTGGGCTGCGCACTGGCCTGGGACCTCGAGGCGATGATTGGCATGCGTTTCGTCAGCGGCTTTTTCGGCGGCGCGCTCATCCCGATGTCCATGTACATCGTGCTGATCACCCTGCCGGTGGCGAAGCGGCCGGTCGCCTTCATGTTTTGGGGGATCGCCATCGCCCTTGCCCCGTCGATGGGGCCGGCGCTCGGCGGTTGGTTGACCGAGGAATTCTCTTGGACCCTGGTATTTTACGTGCAACTGATCCCGTCGGCGTTCGTCCTGGTGGCGCTTCTCATTTGTCTCGACCCGTCGCCCCGCCAGCTCGCGCTGCTGCGGAGGGTCAATTGGCTGAGCATCATGTTCATGGCGACGGGCCTGCTGCTGCTGATCATCGTGCTGGAGGAAGGTAATCGCAACGACTGGTTCGAATCGCAATTCATCACGCGTTTGACAATGATTTCAGCGTTGCTGCTGACCGTTTTCCTGCTCGTCCAGCTCTTCCATCGCGACCCTTACATCAACCTTCGACTTTATGCCCGCCGCGATTTCCTCATGTGCTGCATCGTCGCCGCCGCGTTCGGGGTGGGGGTGTTCGGAGCGCAATTCACGATCGCGCTGTATCTGATCCAGGTTCCTCAGTACACCGCGGGACAGGTCGGCACCGTCCTGATGTGGATCGGATTCCCGCAATTCGTCTCGGGACTCCTGGTGCTGTGGTTGATACCCCGGGTCGACAACCGGATGTTGATGGGATTCGGCTGCGCCCTGTTCGCTGCGAGCTGTTTCCTCAACATCGGCATGAGCTACGACACCGGATACTGGGATCTGATGGTCATCAACGTGATCCGCGGTTTCGGCCAACCCTTCATCATGGTCGTGGTGGCGGCAGTCGCCACGGCGGCGATGGAGGCGTCCAACCAGGGGTCGGCGGCGGCCTTGATCAATTGGACCCGGGACCTCGCCGGAGCGATCGCCATCGCGTCCCTCAAGACGGGGATCGTCCGGCGTTCCGAATTTCACGCGGACCATGTCAGCGAACACGTGTCGTCCGCGGACCCGGAGACGGCATCCCGTCTGGAGCTGCTCACGCAACGTTTTCTCGACTACACGGGCGACCTGCAGCAGGCGCGGGACCAAGCCGTCGCGGCTCTCAATACGCTCGTAGAGCGGGAGTCGCTCATCATGGCCTACAACGACATGTTCTACGGCATCGGGGTCGTGTTCGTGATCGCCACGCTCGCCTGCTTTCTCATTCGCCGGCCGGCTCGCCGCGGGGGCTGAGTGAGCCCGCCGTGGAGGGCCGGAATCTCGCCAAGTCCCGCCTCTTCACGCCAAGTCCCACCGTCCGGGCGCCCGCGGAGAGACAGGCGGGACCATTGTCACTAGGATGCGCAGGTTGTCCGCAACGGGCGAAATGGCCATGATCCGGTTGCGAAGACTGATTTCCGCCGCCGCCGTTCTGCTGCTGTTCAACGCTGCGCCGCCGGCGGCATCCGCGGACTCGAACCCGGCGGCCGGGACCCTGACGCGGGCCGACCGTGACGCGATCCGGGCGGTGATCGAGGAGCAGCTCGAGGCTTTTCGGCGCGACGACGCCGAGGCGGCCTTCGGACTCGCCGCGCCGGGCATCCAACACACCTTCGTCACGCCCGAGCGCTTCATGATCATGGTCAGGCGGGGCTATCGGCAGGTCTACCGGCCCTCGGTGGTGGAATTCCGCGAACTCCGTCACGTGGAAGACGTAGGCCCGGTACAGTCCGTCTACTTCGAAGGGCAGGACGGAGACGCCGTGATGGCGCTTTACCCCATGGAGCGCCAGCCCGACGGTTCCTGGCGCATCAACGGCTGCCACCTCGTCGAGTCGAGTGAGCGCCGGGTTTAGCGCGGCGCCGACGGGCGTCGTCAGATCGAGAAGTTGAGGTTGCCCAGCCGCCGGGTCAGCTTCGTGTTCTCGCCGTAATCCACCGGCACCGCGATCAAGGCGGGACCGTTCTGACGGAACGACTCCTCGACCGCGGGCTTGAGCTCGTCGGACGACGAGATGGATTTTCCCCAGATTCCGAACGCTTTCGCCAAGTGATCGAAGTCCGGGTTGTTGAACGCGAGGTGCGAATGACGGCCGTCGAAGGCGTTTTGCTGCTTCCACTTGATGAGACCGTACTCGCCGTCGCACCAGACCATGATCGTGACCGGCAGCTTGTAGCGGGCCAGCGTCTCGACGTCCTGGACATTCATCAGGAAGCCGGCGTCACCGTTGATGGCCAGGACGTTTCGGTCGGGATGGGCGTACTTGGCGCCCATGGCACCGGGCAGGGCGAACCCCATGGAACAGAAGCCGTTCGAGATCAGGCAGGTGTTGGCCTCGTCGCACTGGTAGTAGCGAGAGATCCACATCTTGTGCGCTCCGACGTCGGACAACAGGATGTCCCCCGGACCCATGACCTCGCGCACGTCCCACAGGATTTTCTGCGGCTTCATCGGGAACGACGAATCGTCCTTCTCCATCGCGAAGTCATCAAGGATGGCGTCGCGGAGCTTCCGCCGGTCCGCGATGTTGAACAGCGGCAGCCCGCCCTGATTGTCGAAACGCTCGTCGAGAGCCTCGTTGATCTGCCAGAGCGCGTCCGCGACGTCGGACGCGATGTCGACCTCCACCGGATAACGATGATCGATCTCGGCCGGCCAGAAATCGATGTGGATGATTTTCTTGTCGACGTGCTTGTTCCAGAACTCCGGCGCGTATTCGACCAGATCGTACCCCACCGCGATGATCAGGTCGGATTCATCCATCGCGACGTTGATGTAGTCCCGACCTTGCAGGCCCATAGTGAACAGGCAATGCGCGTCCTCCCGGGGCACGGCTCCCTTGCCCATGAAGGTGTTGACTACGCCGATTCCAGCCTTGTGGGCGAAGCGCCGCAGTTGGTGCGCGGAGCGCTTTCGGACCGCGCCATTGCCGGCCAAGATGATTGGGCTCTCGGCCGCCGCGATGAGGTCGACGGCCTGTGTAACCGCCTTGTGATCGGCCGCCGGGCGGCGCGTCTTCCTGGCGGTCATGGGATGACCCTCGACTTCCTCTTCGGCGATGTCCTCGGGAAACTCGATGACGGCGGCGCCGGGCTTTTCGGCTTCCGCCAGTTTGAAGGCTTTGCGAACCACCTCGGGAATGGCCGCCGGATCCCAGATGGTGTGCGCCCATTTGCTGATCGGACGGTACATGGCGATAGAGTCCATGTTCTGGTGGGACTCCTTGTGCAGCCGCCGCGTACTCGCCTGACCGATGATGCAGACGACGGGCGCGCGATCCATGTTGGCGTCCGCGACTCCGGTGACGAGGTTGGTCGCCCCCGGCCCCAGCGTGCCGAGGCATACGCCCGATTTGCCGGTCAATCTTCCATAGGCGTCGGCGGCGAAGGCCGCGGCCTGTTCGTGGCGGCACAGAACGAACTCGATGCTGCTGTCGAGCAGCGAAATCATGACATCCGCGTTCTCTTCGCCGGGGACGCCAAAAATCCGCTCGACACCCTCGGCTTCGAGGCAGCGCACGAACAGGTCGGAGGCTTTCATGAGGTTCAACTCCTCTCATACAAGGCAATTACGAGCGATGCGGGCTCACGGTCCCGGTGAGCGGTTGACCATCATTTTCCGGGCGCGCATATCACGCAAGATGCACGGCACACCGAATACATTCGGCTCCGACTCCTCGAGTCCGAACCGGCAAACCCCAATCGGAAGCGCGGCCGTAGCAGGCCCGATCGGACGGGACGGCATGTGGCGTATCTAGACTTCATCTGGACGGAGCAGTTCGCGTTTGCCGTGGCGGCGGCAATCCTCGCCGGCACCGTGCGGGGCTTTTCGGGTTTCGGTGCCGGACTGGTCATGACACCGCTGCTGGCGCTGGTCTATGGACCGGTGGACGCCGTGGTCATCATGATGTTGACCGTGCTGGTCGGCGGCGCGCAGATGGTTCCCGGCGTCCTGCCCCATGCTACCAAGCGGGACCTCGTGCCGATCGCCATCGCCTGCGTTTTTGCGACACCGGCAGGCACCTATCTGCTGGTGACCGGCGACCCGGACGTCATGCGCCGGTTCATCGGCGGTTTCGTCCTGGTGTCGGCTTTGGTCATGCTGAGGGGCTGGTCTTACACCGGCCGGCGGAACGCCAAGATAAGTTTTGCAGCGGGAGTGGTGTCGGGCTTCGCCAACGGCGCGGGCGGCGTCGGCGGACCTCCGGTCACCCTCTACTTGATCTCTTCTGATGAGCCTGCCGTCGTAAAGCGAGCGAACATCGCCGTCGCTTCCACGGTGCAGGCGATCTTGGCGGTCATACCTATGGCGGTTGCGGGCGTCATATCCGGCGACGTACTCCTGAGATCTGCGGTACTGTTGGTGCCGTTCGTGATCGCGATCATCCTCGGCGGTCGGCTGTTCAGCAGGGCGACCGATCGGATTTATCGCCTGATGGCCCTGTGGCTGCTGGTGGCGGTCGGACTTACCGTCGCGTTCGTATAGCGTTCAGTCGAGATATTCGGCGCCGGCGACCGAAAGACCTGGAACCGACCCGCCAGCACATTTGACTCGCCACGGGCGAACCGTAAAAGCTCTTGGTCGCGCACGCCGTCTCGCCCCGTGGGAAAATCTCCATGGAATTCGGCTTCGGTTTCCACACGCAGAGCCCGATCTCGGATCCCGAGAGCATGCGGACCATCGCCGTTCGCGGCGAAGAGCTCGGCTTCGACTGCATGGCGTTCCCCGAGCACATCGTCGCGCCGCGAACCTACACGTCGCGGCATCCAACCAGCGAGACGGGCCGGTTGCCCGCTCTGGAAAAAGGCTTCTTTCTGGATTCCTTGACGGTCATGACGTTCGTGGCGGCCGTAACCACCAGGCCCAGGCTGATCCCCGGCGTGATAGTGGTGCCCTATCGTCCACCGGTGATGGCGGCAAAGATGCTGGCGACGATGGATGTCCTTTCGGGCGGGCGGATTACCCTCGGATGCGGCGTGGGTTGGCTGGAGGAAGAATTCGAGACGCTGGCGGCGCCGCCCTTCGCCGAACGGGGCAGGGTCACGGACGCGTATCTCCGTGCCTTCAAGGAGTTGTGGACCAGCGGCCCTCCGTCGCGGGCCGGCGATTACGCGAACTTCTCGGACATCATCTTCGAGCCTAAGCCCGTGCAGAAACCGCATCCGCCGATCTTCATCGGTGGCGAAAGCGCGCCGGCCATGCGGCGCGTCGTCGAGCTTGGCGACGGCTGGCTACCCATGGGCACCAACCCGCGCAATCGCATGGACACGCGGGCGCTCTACCAGGCCAACGTCGAACGTCTCCATGCGATGGCGGCAGAGAGAGGACGGGACCCGGCCAGCATTCGGCTCGGGTTCTGGGCCCAGTGGCACGGGCTCGGCAAGACCCTCAAGGCGGCAGACGGCAGCCGCCACCTGTTCTCGGGCTCAGTGGACGACATGGCGGGCGACATCGAGTTTTTCCGCGAACTCGGAGGCAGCGTGCTGTTCTTCAGGTTTTTCAGTCCGACTCTCGAGGAGACTCTCGGCAAGATGGAACGGCACGCGGCGGAGTTGCTGCCGCTCGTGAGGGACGATTGACGAAGCGCGCGCAGGCGAATGCCATCGAGCTGCAGCCGTCCGTGGGCTGGGGGCAGGGCAGGGGACGCATCGCGATCGCCGGCGCCGGCGCCCGCATCGTCGTGGACGCTCATATTCCGTCCTACCGGCGCCTCGGCGTCGATATCGACTTGATCTTCGATCCCGATCCGGAGCGCCTCCGGCTGGCAGCCGCGGCCGTGGAGAGGACGGGCGGAACGACCCGGGCCATCTACGACCGCGAGGCGTTTCTGACCGCGCTTCGGGACATGAATCCGGACCTCATGGATGTGGCGGTGCCATCGCCCATGCACACGGCGTTTCTCAGCGGGCTCTTCGACGACCTCGGCAAGGACTGTCCCTCCCTGCTGGTACAGAAACCGCTGGCCGAGGACTCGGTTGCCGCGCGGGGCCTGGTTGCCCGGGCGCACGACTTGGATGTGCGCATGCTCATGCAGATGAACGGGCGTTGGGTTCCCACCTTCAGGGAACTGCGGGACGCGGTCCGCTCGGGCACGCTCGGCGACATCCAGGTCGTGGAGGTTCTGAACCGCGGGCTCAACCCGAAGACCTCGGACGACTGGCGCTCTCATATCGACCGGCTGATCGGCTATGAGATGGCCATCCACCATGTCGATCTGCTGATCTGGATGTTCGGACTGCCCGATTGGGTGTTCGCGGTGTATCGCCGCGTTCCTGGGTTCGTCGTCAAGGCCGACAACTTCGCCGTCATGACCATGGGCTTTGACGAGAGCCTCGTGGCCAACGTCGTAGAGGACTGGACCTGCCGCGTGAAAGACGCCTGGCACCTGCACCCCAGCGGCGAGCACTTCATCGTCTCCGCCACGAGGGGAACGGCCTTCGCGACTCCCCACGAACAAACGATCACGACCGACGGGGAGACGTGGAGGTACACGAGCGAGATGCCCTGGTTTCCGGACGCCTTCGGCGGTCCGATGGAGGAAGCCCTGACCGCACTGCGCGAGAGCCGTGCCAGCGACATCGACAGCACCGATCACGTCGCCCTCTTGAACGTGCTCGATTGCCTCTACCGCTCCGCCAGCGAGAGGAAAGTGGTGACGGTTACGTAGGGTTTTCCGTCACTCGGGACCCCGGGGAAGGGCTGTGGCGGTTCAAGCCCAAATTGAACCTCACGTGCCGCCCTCGTACAGCATGTCGAACTCGGCACGCACCTTGTCGGTAAGCATGTCGGCGGCGCCCTCCATGAATGCCTTCACATAGGGCTGCTCCATGTGGGCGTACCAGTCGGCTTCGCTGTCGTAGACCTCGACCAGCATGGCGTGGGTTGTCGACCCCCGTTCGATCAGGACGTCGAAGCGCTTGCAGCCCGGCTCCTTTACCGCCTCGCGTGCGTCCACCATGGCCAGTGCGAGCCACTCGTCCAGCATGCCTTCCTTGATGTAGTGATCCGCCCGAATGATGAAGTCCGCCATCACGGCCCTCCCCGAATGTTGCATGCGCGCCGCGGCCGGCACGATGAGGTTACGGGGTCCGCCCCGCCGTGGCCAGACCAGCGACGGGCGCCAGCCGGATTAGCGAGACCCGAGCGCGGGCACCGCCGCTGCGGATTCTGTTGTTCCGGCCGACCGCGCCGCTAGAATGGTTTCCTGCAATTGAGAATCGGGCTTTCCACCTATGCAAAGTTGCACCGCCGTTGTCGAACGCTGCCCGCACACCGGGCTTTATGTCGGCTACGTTCCCGGCTTTCCGGGTGCGCACAGCCAGGGCGAGACGCTTGAGGAACTCAACGACAATCTCAAGGAAGTCATCGCCATGATCCTCGACGACGGCGCGCCCGCGATGGCGGGCGAGTTCGTCGGCACGCAGGTCGTCGTGGTGGCCTGAGCCCGGGTGCCTCGTCTTCCCGTCGTTAGGCCGAGAGAGGTCGTGGCCGTGCTCGTGGCGCTCGGATTCGAGGAAGTCCGCCAGCGCGGTTCGCACAAGCGCTTTCGCCATCCGGACGGTCGGGCGACGACGGTGCCGATGCATGGCGGGCGTGTGACCTGTCGCCGATCTTGCTGCGCCGCATCGCCCGCGATGTCGGGCTGACGGCGCAGGAGTTCGTGGCGCACCGCCGATAAGCAACCTGCCGCGCTTTCACGGTGATGGTTCGGAATCCGGAACGGGGCAGCCGCGGCCGGCACGATAAGGTTACGGGGTCTGCCCCGCCATGGCCAGACGCCGGTGACGGGCGTCAGCCGGATCAGCCGGATCCGAGAGCTTCATCGGCGAGCCGGCGGCCGGTGGTCCCCTGGGCCTCGAAGCAGAGGATGTCCCGCGCCCGACCGAGATCGAACAACGGCGCGAAAGGGTTGTCGCGATACACCTCCGGCTTGGTCACGTCCGGCAGCTCGCCGAAGAAGCGCTCGACGATCTGGAGCGTCGGTGCCGGCGCGTAGGTCGTCGCTGCGCTGACGAAGAACACGTCGAAAGAAACGTCCGCCAGTTCCAGGGCCAGCCAGAACGCCCGCGCGACGTCCTCGGGCTCGACGTAGTGGAACCACGGGCCGCCTCCCGCGGCGCGAGGCGCGCCGGCCACCGGCCCGTCGTAGTTCTCCGGATCAATCACCCGCGCCGCGATTTCGGCATGGAAGTCTTCGAACAGGATGAACGGCGGCCTCAGCGCCACCACCTCGAGCCTGCCGCGCCGCGCGAAGCTCCTGCCGACCTCCTCGCCCAGCAGCTTGCTGAGGCCGTAGGCGTCCGACGGCCGCAGGACGTGGGCCTCGTCGAGCGGCAGGTACCGGGGCAGCGTCATGTGCTCCTTGAGGAGGGTGTAGCCGGTCGCGGAATCGCTGGAACACAGGACCACCCGCCTGACGCCCGCCGACTCGGCCGCCTGAAGCACGTTCCAGGTGCCCTGCACGTTGACCTGCATGATGACGTCCGGCGGCGCCGCGAACAGGTTGGGGATGGCCGCCAGGTGCATGACGGCGTCGTGGCCGGCGAAGGCCTTCGTCAGGGCCTCCCGGTCCGAAACGTCCGCATCGACGAAATCGACGTCCGGCCGCGGCGGCGGGGCGATGTCGATGGCGGTCACCGCCCGGCCGTCGGGCACCGCGTCCGTGATATGGGTGCCGAGTCGTCCTGCGCCCCCCGTCACCGCGACGCGTTCAACAGCCATTTCCGGAGCTCCTCCGCCGGCAGCATGATGTCTGCACGAAACACTACAAACCATGCATGGAAGTGTGCAAAGATTTCGATACCACACTGGAAAGGGAGAGTTATCATGAGAAATTTATTGGCCTCCGCTTTCTTTGGTTTATTCCTTGCACCTTTGTTCCACGCCACCGCGCAAGCGGCGGACCCGATTGTCTTGACCTTCGGCGACACGTCCTCGCCGGGACAGGTCGAGTACAAAGGCGTCCACCATTTCGAGCAACTGCTGAAGAATCGAAGTGGCGGCAAGATCGGTCAGGTTCAGTACTTCCACAGCAGCCAGCTGGGCTCGGACAAGAAATTGACCCAGGCCGCACTGGCGGGAAGCATCGACATCGCACATTCCAGCGCCGGCAACTTTGGCGAGGTCTCGAACGCCTTGTTGTTCTGCGACCTTCCCGGGCTGTTCCAGGACTGGAAGCACGTGCGCCGCGTTTGGCAGAGCCCCATTCGCTACCGGGTCGTCGATCAGATCAAGAAGGAGACCGGCCTCACCGTCATTTGGTTCAACATTGACGGCGGTTGGCCGCGCGAGATCGGCAACGCCAAGAAGCTGGTTCGTGTGCCCAGCGACATGAAGGGCCTGAAGATGCGGACCACGGGATCGCCGATCGAGATCTCTCTGTACAAGACCTGGGGTGCCGGTGCGATTCCCGTTGCGTTCTCGGAACTCTACACTGCCATGCAGCAGGGTGTGGTGGACGGTCATTACAACCAGCCCATCTTCACCACCAAGCCCAAGTTCGAGGAAATCATCAAGTACTTTACATTCGTCGGACAGTCATACGTCACCGCGATCAAGATGATGGGCCCGTCGGCGGAGAAGAAGCTCGGGCCGGAGATGGTGCCGCTGGTCATCCAGGCCGGATGGGATACGGAGCTTTGGACCGATCAGGGTCTGGAGGCGGACAGCGATGCCGCCGTCGAAGTCTTGAAGGCGGCCGGTGTCCAACTCATCCATCCGACCGCGGAGGAGCAGAAGCTCTGGGATGCGGCCAGTCAGCAGGTCTGGGCGGAATATGTCGGTCCGGGCAAGATCATTCCCCAGTCGCTGATCGACGAGATCAACGCTTTGCGTGAGTAGTCCTCCAAAGCCTCTGAGGCATGATGCCTGACCTTTAAGGCCTTTGATCGAACGGGAAAGCGGCCTGTAACATCTCGAATGTTATGGGCCGTTCCCCGTTTCTCTTGCGGTCAATGCAAGGTTGTCAGGTTTGCACGAGATCGCCCGCACGATCCTGAATTTTACCGGCACCGTCAGCCACTGGCTGGATCGGCTGGCGGCGGCGATCTGCATCCTGTTCGGCATCGGCATCCTGGTGTCGATCGACGTTGCGATTTTCTCCCGCTACGTCACGCAGGCATCGCTTCTCTGGCCGGAAGAGGTGGCGAGGTGGCTGATGGTCTGGATCACCTTCCTGGGCGCCAGCGTGGGATTGAAGAGAAAAGCCCTGATCGCGTTCGAGTTCCTGGTCAACACCTATCCACCCGCGCTGAGGCGATTCGCCGATATCGCGATCAAGCTTTCGATCCTGTTCTTCCTGGGATGGTTCCTGGTCTACGGCGTCGTGACGATGGAAGCGGCCGCCAAGTTTTCGGGCGCGGGGACCGGTATTTCCCATTTCTGGCCTGCGCTCGGGCCCTTCGTGGGCGGCGTGATCATGGTCGTTCACCTCCTGCACGCGACGCTCGAGGACGTCTTCGGCGTCTCCGGAACGGCCGGAGACCGGCAATCCGGGATGTGACGGGCCAGGAGACCGGAAGCGAAGATGGGCCTCTATATCGCCGGCTTCGGAGTTTTCTTCCTGATCATGGGCGTGCCCATCGCCTTTGCGCTCGGCCTCACCACGCTGTTCACGGCCATGATCTGGGCCCGGGTGCCGATGACCTTGATCTACCAGCAGCTCTATCAGGCCGTCGACAACTTCGTCCTGCTCGCGATTCCGCTATTCATGCTCGCGGGCGATCTGATGCTGCGGGCCGGCATCATCGACGACATCATCATGCTCTGCAACGTGCTCGTCGGCCGGCTGCGCGGCGGCTTGGCGCACGTCAATATCGTCGCCAGCATGTTCTTCGCGGGCATCACCGGCTCGGCCGTCTCCGACACGGCGGCGCTCGGTTCGGTCCTGATCCCGGCGATGCGGCGCAACGGCTACGACGCCGACTTCGCTGTGGCGGTCACCTCCGCCTCCTCGGTGATCGGGCCGATCATCCCGCCGAGCATCGGCATGGTCATTTACGGCACCGTGGTCTCGGTCTCGATCGGCGGCCTGTTCGCCGGCGGCATGATACCCGGCGTCCTGCTCGGATTGGGGTTGATGTTCGTCGCCTATTCGATCAGCAAGAGGCGGGACTTCGGCATCACTCGCGTAACCTACACGGGGCGGGAATTGACCCGCATCCTGCTGCGTTCCATCCCCGCGCTGATGACCCCGGTCATCATTCTCGGCGGCATATTCGGGGGAATCTTCACGCCCACGGAGGCGGCGGGCGTAGCCGTGACGTATTCCCTGCTGATCGGCATTTTCTTTTACAGAACTCTCGATCTCAGAAACATCCTCCAGGCCTTCCAGGAGAGCATGACCCTCGCGGCGTCGGTGCTCTTCATCGTCGCCGTCTCCGGTCCCTTGGCTTGGCTCGTGGCCATGGATCAGATCCCGCAACTGATCGCGAACATCGTCACCAGCATGACGACCAACCCCCTGATCGTTCTGCTCCTGATCAACGTCTTCCTGCTGCTGCTCGGCAGCGTGCTGGATGCCGCGGTGATCATCCTCATCTTCGCGCCCATCCTGGCGCCCATCGCGGTGGCTGTGGGCATCGATCCCCTCCATTTCGGCATCGTCTTCGTGCTCAACGTGATCATCGGGTTGGCGACGCCGCCCTTCGGCATGTGCTTGTTCGTCGGCGCCAGCGTCGGCGCCATCCCCGTGGAGCGGGTCATGAAGGCGATTTTGCCGTTCGTCGCCGTCGAGATCGTCGTGCTCTTCCTGGTCACCTATGTGCCGGACGTGGCGATGACGGTCCCGAGGCTGTTCGGTTTCGCCAAATAGCGCCCATACTCATGGTCCCGTTCGGGGTGACGGCATGGTGCGGCATGCGCGTATTCAGGATCACGCCTGGACTCGTATTCCGGCGCATTGTACCGACGTTCATCGTGACGCTCGGCGTCATCATGCTTGTTGTCTGAGGAATGGCCATCGGCCCGGATCTCGCCTGGTTCCTGAGTTTGTTCGATCGGGAATTTGCCTACGCGCTGGCGACGGTGTTTGCCGGCGGCGTCATCATGGGTTTCGGTGGTTTCGGATCGGGTCTCGTCCTGATGCCCTTGCTGACGCTGATCTACAGCCCGACACATGCCGTGGCCATCCAGATGGTGCTGGTCACGATCACCGGCTTCGCTTTGATGCCCGGCGCGATACCGCATACCCGCTGGCGGGAGGCGGCACCGATGCTGACCTCCGCCTGTCTCGTCATGCCGTTCGGCAGCTATCTCCTGCAGACTACGGACCCTGCGGTCCTGCGCCCCGTCATCGGCATCGTCGTCCTCGTTCTCGCGGCCATCCAGTTCCGTAGCGCGGCGTACACCGGGCCTCGCAACGCCCTGACCGCCACAGCCGCCGGCACCGTGAGCGGCATGGCGAACGGCACGGTCGGGCTGGGTGGCCTCATCGTCGGTCTCTACATGGTGTCATCGCGCGATCCTGCGGTCATGCAGCGGGCCAACATCATCGTCGTCGGTACCGGCGTTGCCGTCGTGAACCTGGTCATCCTCGCCCTGAGTGGGGTGTACGTGGCTGACCTCGCCGCGCGCATCGCGATCCTCATGGTGCCATACGGCATCACCGCCTGGTGCGGGGCGCGGTTTTTCCATATCACCCCGGGGGCGCTCTACCGCAAGATTGTACTGACGCTGGTGATGGCACTGGGCGTCGCTACCCTCGTGTCCTGAGGATCGGATCATCGATCTCGACCCGACATTTCTCGACGGCACGTTCGACGTCAGGCTCGCTCTTGCCCTCGGGGTCGTTCTTGTCGGCGGAGTCGTGTTGGGCTTCTCCGGGTTCGGCACGGGGCTGATTTTCGTCGCGCTGCTGTCTCTGATCTACAGCCCGCGCGAAGCCGTCGCGCTGCTGATGATCATGGGAACGCTCGGATCATTGATGCTCTTCCCGCCCGCCACCCGTCATACTTTATGGCGCGAGACCCTGCCGATGGCGGCGGTCGCGATCCTGGCCGTTCCCCTGGGCAGCTACGTGTTGCTGACGATGGATCAGCACGCCATGCGGCGAATCATCGGAATTGTGGTCCTGGTCCTGTCGATTCTGACGTTTCGCGGCGTAACCTACACGGGGCCGCGCGGCCTCGGCGTCAACATCGTGGCCGGCGCGATTTCCGGCGTGGTGGCCGGCGCCACCGGATTGGGGAGGTTGCTCGTCGCGCTCTATTTCATCTCCGCTCAGCAGCCGCCCGCGGTTCAGCGGGCCAACATCATCGTCGTCGGCAGCTCGATGGCGTTGTTCAACCTGATCATCCTGACGTTTGCCGGCGTCGTCACGATCGAGCTCGCCGTCCGGGCCGCCGTTCTGTTCCTGCCCTTTGCCGCGACTATCTGGCTGGGGACGCGGTTCTTCAAGGCAT
This sequence comes from Alphaproteobacteria bacterium, assembly GCA_021296255.1. Lineage (GTDB taxonomy): Bacteria > Pseudomonadota > Alphaproteobacteria > UBA2966 > UBA2966 > UBA2966. Next base: position 60,051 of record JAGWAU010000011.1, read on the forward strand.
CGACGGCGGAATGGTTCCGCCGGGTCGTCTTGAGCCTCGTCATGGTCGTCGCCGTGTTGACGATCCTCGCCTGACATGGAACTGCTCGCGCCTCTTTCGACGATGGACTTCGGGCTGGCCGCCGTGCTCGCCCTCGCTGGCGGGTTCATGTACGGGTTTGCGGGGTTTGGCGGCGGCCTGATCATGACGCCTCTCCTGGCGATCATCTACTGGCCCACGGAGGGCGTCATCATCGCCAACGCGATCCCCCTGTTCGCGGCCTGGCAGACACTGCCTACGGTGCGGCCTCATATCCGATGGCGGGAAGTGGGGCCGCTGTTGATCGCCGCGATCATCGCATCGCCCGTCGGTGCCTATTTCTTGCTCGTCGGCGATCCCGAAGTCATTCGCCGCGTCATGGGCGTCGTCGTGCTGTTCGCCGCCGTATCGATGCTGTTCGGCTGGACCTATACCGGCCCGCGGAACCGCCTCACGGGGTTCCTGGCCGGCATCGTCGGCGGTGGCATGAACGGATATGTGGGTCTCGGCGGCCCTTTCATCAGCCTCTATTTCCTCTCGGCTCAGGTGTCGTCCCGGGTACAGCGGGCCAACATCCTGTTCTCAATGCTGCTGATCGGGGCCCTGGTCGTCGTGCCGTTGGCGATCGGCGGCGCCGTCGGCGTCGATACCGTGATCCGCTGTGTCGTGTTGATAGTCCCCTACGGCGCGGCCCTATGGGTTGGCGCGCGGGTATTCCGCCGGACAGCGGACACCACCTACCGGCGCGTGGCGCTGGCGTTGTTGATGGCGGTCGGGATCTCCGCGACGTTCTTCTAATGAACGGGGAGCATCAACCGTTCACCACGTCGTGCCCTGGTGGATCACCCAGGCTCCTGCGGCCACGAGCAGGACACCGGCCACCCGCCCGAGAAGGTCGCCCCGTGGCGCGACCTTCTCGATGAACACGAAGGCCGCAATGGCCGCAACCCACAACACGTTCATCACGCCCGCGACGAACAGGAGCACCATAAGAACCCAGCAACACCCCACGCAAAACGAGCCGTGATGCACCCCCATGACGAGCGCGCCCGTCCGGCCCGGCCGCCAGGAAGTCATGAGGAACGACATCGGGGTCCGGCAATGGATGAGACAGGCGTACTTCAGCGGCGTCCATTGATAGATGCCGCCGGCAATCAACAGGGCACCCCCGAGGATCGCGCTGCTGCTGGTCATCATCGGCGAGACGAGCGCCGCGGCGTGCAGGGTCCACTGCGCGACCGCCGCAGCCGCGCTGAACGCCATCCAGGCGATGAGGTAGCCCGACACGAACACACCGACCGGGACGAGGTCGGTGCGGTCCGATTCCCGACGCTTGCGGTTCACGGTCATGAACATCATCACCATGGGCGTCACCGACGGCACCATCATGGCGACCATCATGATCGACCACATGACGAACAGGAATCCGAGATAGCTCGCATCCCAAGACATCATGTGCGGCATGGCCATGCTCTCGTCCATGCGCGACATCTTGTCCGCTTCGACGATCAGATAGAGCCAGCCCAGTGCCGTGATGCCGGCCAAGCTGAGACCGACGATGGCCCGGTCGCTGGTCACGGCATTGGAAAGCAGCCGGTTCACGGGAGCGCCTTCCTTGGATTACGTCGTCTCTCGGCTAATTCCGGCTTTCGTGCGTGTGGGTGTAGCGGCCCCAGAAGACGTTGCCGCCCGAGTTGTCCCATTCGAGTCCGAAGTTGTTGAAGCGGCAGACGCTGGACTGGCCGCACTTGAGCTTGCCGCCGAGCGCGATGCGCTGCCGCGTGTTCTTGAGTTCCGGTATGCGCCCGGCAAACCCGTTGACCGGCGCATAATCCACTTCGAGGATCCCCGGGACCGACGCCCGCTGTGTTCGCGTACTGAACTCGATGGGCGCCGTATCGACACCGAGCCACTCGACGGTGAGAGCGCCGATGCCTTCGAAGACCCCGCCGGCCTCGCCGCCGAAGATCGCTTTCATCGCGGCCTGCTGATCGGCGTTTCCCCGCTCATCTACGAGAACACCGGTACGGTAGTCGCCCGCCCGCATGTTGCCGGGCACCTCAGCGACGAGGATGGCGTTCAGGCCATCGAGCGACGTCGAACCAAAGTTCCCGCGGATGACGTGAAAGGCCATCATCAGATGACAGCCGCCATAGTCCGTGGAGGGCGCACCGGTGAACGGACAAGGGCAATTCGGTGGGCAATTACAGGTCTCGATGTAATCGAAATTCATCTCCCAGGGGGTCACGGCGTCACTCCTCGATGCTCCATTTGCAACGATGTTTGCACACTAATTGGCGCCTCGTACACTTGTGCGTTCGACCAGGACGCCTGGAACGATGTATCTGGAATGGTATATACAGACGTCAATACTGTGCACCGATCATGGGCGAGGAGGTGAAAGCCGGATGTCGATCGTTGAGAATGCCCAAAGCTCAATGCTGTCCCGACAAGAGGTCAAGCCGTACTTGAAACGGAAGGATTGGCCGGGCCTCCTCTACCTCGCCGTTCACTTCTCGATGATCGGCGGCACGGGCTATCTGGTGTACGTGGCGACGAGCACGGGCTGGATGGTTCCGGCGATCGTGCTCCACGGACTTATCCTGTCGACTCTGTTCCACCCGCTTCACGAATGCATTCATGGCACCGCGTTCAGGACGCGTTGGCTGAATGAAGCCGTCATGCAGATCCTCGGTTTCATCTACATCTGGCCGGGCCTGCTGTTCCGCTACGACCACGCCCTGCACCACAGTCATACCCAGATCCAAGGCAAGGACACGGAGATGGCGATCCCGATCCCGCGAAATCTGGGCGACTACGTCATCTACGTTTCCGGGCTCACGCATCATTGGCGTAATCTCGGCTGGCTGTTCCGTCACTCGATGGGGAGGATACTGCCGGCGGACGAGGCCAACGTGCCCCCGAGCGAACTGCCCAAGATCTTCCTGGAGGCCCGTATCATGTTGACGGGCTACGTGTTGATACTTCTTGCCGGGGTCGTGTCCGGCTACTGGTGGGTGCCGATCGTCTATTACTTCCTTCCGAGATTCCTGGGCGAGCCGCTGGTGCGCTTCTTCCGGGTGGCCGAACACGTCGGGATGGACGAATCCCTCGACATGACGCGCAACACGCGAACGACCCTTACCAATCCGTTGGTTCAATTCCTCACCTGGAACATGGGTTTCCACGGCGAGCATCATGTCTATCCGTCGGCGCCGTTTCATCAGCTTCCCGCCCTCCATCGGAAGATCGGACACAACGTCCACGTAGCGAAGGGCGGGTATTTGTGGGTGCACTGGGACGTTATCCGGAATCATCTCAACGGCTTCTCCTTGGCGACGGCAAGAAAGATCGAAGCTCTTTAGAACTTCGATCGCCTCGGTCTCGTTGCCCGAACCTGAAGCGGGACGGGCATAGCCACCGGCCGCGACGGAATCCGCGGCTTGCTCCTTTCGACCCGATTGCTCCGCGCCCTTGGAAATTCTCACCCCGCTGCTCACCGGTCAGTTTGCGTTGGCGGTCGTGATCACGCTGCTTAGCGGCTTCACGTACGGGTTCGCGGGTTTCGGCGGCGGCCTGACGATGGTGCCGCTGATGGCCCTGCTGTACTGGCCCGTCGAAGGAGTCATTCTTTCGTCGTTGTTGCCCGTCGTGACGGGGGCCGTAGGCTGGCCGGGAGTCATGCCGCACGTCCGCTGGCGCGAGGTCGCTCCGGCGCTGATCACGGTGTTGGTGACGGCGCCCGTCGGGGCCTACTTCCTGATCACCGGAGACCCCGGACCCATCCGCCGGGCCATGGGAGCCATCGTTCTCTTCTTCGCTCTCATCATGCTGCTGGGTTGGCAATATAAAGGCCCGCGTAACTCCGCAACCGGCATATTGTCCGGCGCGATAGGCGGGGTCGTACACGGATACCTCGGCATGGCCGGCGCGTGGTTCAGCCTCTATTACCTTTCGGGTCGGGAAGAGGCCCGGATTCAGCGGGCAAACCTCTACATCACGATGTTGACGGTCTCGGCCATGGCGGTGATCCCTCACATCGTGGTGGGCACGATGGGGCGGGAGACATGGATTCGCGGCATCGCCCTCGTGCTGCCTTATGCGGTGGCTATATGGGTGGGTGCCCGCGTGTTCCGGACCACCTCCGATCAATCCTATCGCCGCGTCGCGATCTGGCTGCTGGTTGCCATCGGTCTGAGCGTTGCCATCGTCTGATTTTCATTACCGCCTGACTTGGACGATGCATGTCGGGTAACCTTGCCATCGACCTCCCCGACGACGACCTCCCAACCTGCCAAGGAGATATTTTCCGTAATGACCGACTTCGAGTGGAATCACCAACACGCGGACCTGCCCGGTCTGCGGGTACATTACGTCCGGCACGGGCAGGGAATGCCGGTCATCTTGCAGCACGGATGGCCCGAGTTCTGGTACACTTGGCGTAAGAACATCCCGGCGCTTGCCGAGCATTTCGATGTCATCGCACCCGATTTGCGGGGATTCGGCGACACCGACAAACCCGAACGGGTTCCCGAGGTTCAGGACTATGTGGACGATTTCTCGAACCTGATCGAGTACCTCGGTCTTGATGGCTTCGGAATCGTCACCCACGACGTGGGGGCATGGATCGCCCAGGCGTACGCCTTGCGAAATACGGGACGACTGAAAGGGCTGTTCTTTTTCAACTGTCCGTATCCCGGTGTCGGCAAGCGCTGGAACGAGCCCGGGCACCAGATGAACACATGGTACCAGCAGTTCCAGCAGATGCCGTTTTCCGCGGAACTCCTCACCCGGGACCGGGAGAACGCCAAGATCTACTTCGGCTACCTGCTGGACTACTGGACGTACGCCGACGGCGCTTTCGACGAGGACCTTGAGGCCTGGGTCGACAACTTCATGAAACCCGGCAACATGCAAGGGGGGTTCAACTGGTATATCGCCGTCAATGCCCTTCGTCTGAAGGCCATGCGGGAAGGGCCGCTCGACGTACCGAAGATCGACGTGCCGACACGGGTCTTCTGGGGTGAAGCCGACCGCGTGCTCAAGGCGGAATGGTCCGATAATCTGGGGGACTATTTCAGTGATCTGCGCGAGGTAGACTTCGTGAGCGAGGCCGGGCACTTCGTCCACTACGAACAGCCCGAACGGACGAACGAGAAGATTATGAGCTTTTTCAATAGTTTATAGTTCATCTTCTAAGAGGAAACTAGATGTCGAACGTTCGCGTCAGAAGGGGCTTCGTCGACACGGCGGACGGCCAGATTTTCTACCGGGAGGCAGGCGGTGGACCGCCCATCGTACTCATCCACCAGATCCTGCGCACGTCGCTGGACTACAAGTTCGTGATGCCGATTCTGGCCGAATCTCATCGTGTAGTGGCATTCGACTCCGTGGGTTGCGGCGATTCGGATCATCCGGTCGAGCCTTATTCGCTCGAGGATCATGGCGCCGCGATCGGCCGGGCGATGGAAGCGCTCGGTCTCGAAGGGGCGACGGTGAGCGGACACCATTCGGGCGCGGACATCGCCATGGAGGTGGGACTTCAAAGGCCCGATCTGGTTGCCCGCAACGTGTTCTCCGGACTGGGCTACATCAGCGACGCCTCGATGCTGCCCGAACTCCACGCCAAAGCCTTGAAGCTGGGAGATCCGGAAACCCGGCTGGACGGCTCGCATCTCCTGGAAATCTGGAAGGAAGGGGTTCGAACGAATTGGGACAAGCCACGCTTTCCCGAAGATCGCCTCGATCTCATGGCCGATTTCTTTCTCGAACAGATCAAGACCGGACCCCGCCGGTTCGAGCAGTACGTCGCGATGTTCGCCTACGACGCGACCAAGAAACTGCCGCAAGTGAGCGTGCCCGTCCTCTTCATCCGCTCGACCGACGACATCTTCATGTGCAACGCGGTGGATGACTGGATGCGAGACCAGCCCGGCGCGTCACTGGTCGAGATCGAGGTGGACGGGGGCGGGGAATTGCCCAGGCTCCACCCCGAACCGTGGGCCAGAGCCGTTCTCGATTTTGCTAGTCGCCAGACCACGTGACCTGGGGTCGGATCTGAGGCTCGACCCCAACAAATTCATGTTCAGCGTTCGATCCAAAGTCACGCGGGAGTGGGCTCCCACTTCCGGGCATGATTTCTCGCGCCGGCAATCTCCTAGACATCGCGCCGATTAGGGCCCATATGTGGCGCGCAGACGGGTGAATGATGGACGATCAGCGGCAAACGACGGAAGAAGACGCAAAAGGGCGCTCACCGCCGCACATTATCATGCCGGTGGAGGTGGGTTTCCTTCATCGTCTTCGCACTTACCTCCTCACCGGAATCATCATCACGGCACCTCTCGGCATTACGATCTTCATCGCCTGGAAGTTCATCGGACTCGTCGACAGTTGGGTCACGCCCATCATCCCGGCGAGATACAACCCGGGAACCTATCTGCCGTTCGATATTCCGGGCCTAGGATTGGTCGTCGCCATCGTAGCCTTGACCCTCGTCGGCGCTCTGACGGCGAGTTTTACCGGACGGATTCTAGTCAGGTTCGGCGAACGGATGGTAGCCCGCATGCCCGTCATCCGGGCGGTCTACGGGGCATTGAAACAGATCTTCGAGACGGTGCTGGCTCAATCCTCCAAATCCTTTCGGGAGGTCGTTCTGGTAGAGTATCCGCGAAGAGGGATCTGGGCCATCGCATTCGTGACCGGGCACACCGAAGGGGAAATCCAGCACCTGGCGGAAGATGACCTCGTCAACGTGTTCCTGCCGACAACACCCAATCCGACGTCGGGCTTCCTGCTGTTCGTCCCACGCCGGACTCTGATCACGCTCAACATGACGGTCGAGGAAGGTATCAAGCTCGTGATCTCGGGCGGCATCGTCACCCCGCCCGACAGACGCCCGCAGGCCATTCAGGAGGTTCCGCAGATTTCTTCTCGCGAGGACGAAGCCGAGGCGGAGCGCGCGCAGTTTGAAGTCCCGCCGCGCGCGGTGGCCGACACCTGATCCCGTTTATCCGGACCTCAAATAGCCGACGGCGGCATCCCGCTCAAAAAGGTAGAGCAGCGCTCTCAGCGCCTGACCCCGATCGGAAGACAGGTCGGGGTCTCGCTCCAGCACCAGTTTGGCGTCATCCCGAGCGGCCAGCATGAGTTCCTCGTGCGCTCCAACGTCTGCCAACCGGAAATCGGGAAGACCGCTTTGGCGGGTGCCAAGCACTTCACCCGCGCCTCTGAGTCGCAGATCCTCCTCGGCGATCCGGAAGCCATCATCGGTTTCCCGCATGATTCGGATGCGCGCGCGGGCGGTATCACCCAACGGGGCCGCATAGAGCAACAAGCATCGACCTTGCCGATCCCCTCGGCCGACGCGCCCCCGCAATTGATGGAGCTGGGCCAGACCAAACCTCTCCGCATGTTCAACGACCATGACAGTCGCTTCGGGAACATCGACGCCGACCTCGATCACGGTGGTCGCCACGAGCACGGATATTTCACCGCCAGCAAATCTGCTCATATGCGCGTCCTTCTCGGCGCTCTTCATGCGGCCGTGCAACAAGGCGACGTCGTTGCCCAGGTTCCCCGCGAGTGCGGCATAGCGCGCCTCGGCCGCGGCGATATCGATGACGTCCGATTCCTCCACGAGCGGGCATACCCAGTAGACCCGATCACCGTCACCAACGGCCCGGCGCACTGCTTGAACGACCTCGTCGAGGCGTTCGAGCGGCATGGCACGCGTGTCCACGGGAATCCGGCCCGGAGGCTTTTCGTCCAGTTGCGAGACGTCCATGTCACCGTACGCGGTCATGGTGAGCGTCCGAGGTATCGGCGTTGCCGTCATTACGAGAAGATTGGCGCGCGCACCGGCGGCCTTAGCCGTCAGGGCGAGGCGTTGGTGAACGCCGAACCGGTGTTGCTCATCGATCACCGCGAACGCGAGGTCACTGAATGCGACACCTTCCTGGAAGATCGCGTGTGTGCCGACGAGTATGTCGATGTCACCCGCCTCCAGATCGGCGAGGGTCTCTCGGCGGAACTTGCCCTTTTCCCGACCGGTCAGAAGGGCGAGGCGAATACCCAGTTCCGCGCACAGCGGCGTGAGCACGTCGCCGTGCTGTTGGGCGAGGACTTCCGTCGGAGCCATGAGTGCCGCCTGCGCCCCGCTCTCGACGGCGTTGAGCATGGCCAGGAAGGCCACGATCGTTTTGCCGGATCCCACGTCGCCCTGCAACAATCGAAGCATGCGGGCGGGGGAGGCCATGTCCTTCCATATCTCTTCCAGTGCCCGCTCCTGGGCGCTCGTCAGGGAATAGGGGAGGGACGCGACGACCTGCTTCCGGAGTGAACTGTCTCCGGAAACGGCTCGTCCCGCACCTCTGCGCACGCTTTCGCGGACGAGGGCGAGGGCGAGCTGGTTGGCCAGGAGTTCGTCGTAGGCCAGTCGTTCCCGTGCCGGGTTGCCGGGCTCCAGATCATCCGGCGATTCGGGAGCGTGCGCGGCCAGGAGCGCATCCTTCCACCCCTGCCATCGGCGTCCTGAGACGAATTGAGGTTCCAGCCATTCCGGCAGATCAGGCGCCTGGTCGAGCGTCAATCGGACGGCACGCTGCAAGGGCCGTGCGGTCAGTCCCGCCGTCAGTCGGTAGACGGGCTCGACGGCTTTCAGGGCATCGAGCTCTGCGGCCGTGCCGATGTGATCAGGGTGTGTGATCTGAACCTCGTCTCCGTAATGCCGGATGCGGCCGCTTACCACGCGTTCTTCCCCGACGGGCAATGCGCGTTGCAGGTAATCAGGTTTGGCGTGAAAAAAAACCAGAGTCAGCTGTCCGCTGCCGTCGCTGCAGAAGACCTTGTACGGCAGGCGCTTGCCAGGTGCCGGCGTGTGACGCTCGACGACCACGGTCACCGTCACGATCGCGCCGTCGGGAGCCCTGGCCAGCGAAGGCGAGTAGCGGCGGTCGACAATCTGGGTCGGCAGATGCCAGTACAGGTCGACGAGTCGAGGCCCGGCAACCTTTTCGATCAGCTTTGCGATACGAGGCCCGACACCGGGCAGGCCGCTGACGGGCGCAAAGGTAGAAAACAGGATTTCCGGGCGCATGTTGCTGATGCGTGCGCAAACCACGGCAAGGCAGGCGACGTCCCGCGACCTTATCTCAGGCACGGGAGGCGCGCCATATCGCCCGTTGCTCCACGTCGTCCGATGATCGTGACAGGGGGACCGCCACAGACTATATCGAACCCAGGCCACCTACCGCGGACTCCGCGGGAAGGGGGCTGGAGTCTGTCCACATTACGCACCGGAGCCTGGTGACCGACGAAAGCCCATCCATCCGGGAACTGGAATCGAAACGAAAGCGCCTGCGGTACCGCAGTTGCAACCGGGGAATGAAGGAAACCGACCTCTTGCTAGGTCGATTTGCCGACCGCCATCTGGATTCATTCGACGTCCGGCAACTCGCGCGCTACGAGGCACTTCTGAGGGAGAGCGATCCCGATATTCTGGCTTGGATTGCTGGCCGGAAAGTCCCGCCGGCCGAACACGACAACGATGTGACAAAGTTGCTTCTGGATTTCAAATATTATGAATAACTTACTGAAATTAAAAAATTTAGAGTGGAAGAAACCGATATCTGTCACGATGTCGGGCTGCCCCGAAGGCATGGATGCGCTCGCCCTTGCCGAGATCGCGCGCAACCATGCTGCGGGAACCATTCATATCGCACTCGATGCGGACCGAATGGATACGACGGCGCAGGTCCTCGCCTTCTTCGCGCCCGATGTCGAAGTCATCACGATTCCCGCATGGGACTGCCTGCCCTATGACCGGGTATCTCCCAATCCCAAGGTTGCCAGCGCGCGCCTGGACGGCTTGTGCCGGCTCGCCTCACCAGAACACGAGTTATCCGCGCGGGTCGTCGTCACCACCCTCAACGCGAGCGTTCAGCGGGTTCCGGCCCGAAAAGTCGTGGGCTCCGCCACCTACAATATCTCCGTGGGGGAACGCATAGATCTCGACCAACTCGTCGAATTTCTGGCGCGCGACGGATATCAGCGGACGGGAACCGTCAGGGAACCGGGTGAATTCGCCGTGCGCGGCGGCATCGTCGACCTCTTCCCATCGGGTGCGGAGTATCCCCTCCGTCTCGACCTGTTCGGAGACGAGTTGGAGGGCGTGCGCACATTCGATCCCCTTTCCCAGCGTGCCATGGCGCGTGTCGGAGGTCTCAAACTGGCGCCGATCAGCGAAGTCTTTCTGGATGAGGAGTCGATTGCCCGGTTCCGTGGCGGATACGGCAGCCGTTTCGGCGCGGTGGCCGGGCAAACCGATCCACTCTACCAAGCCGTCGCCGCAGGCAGGCGGCACATGGGAATGGAACACTGGTTGCCGTTGTTCCACGGAAAACTGGAAACCCTGTTCGATTACCTCCCCGGAGCCGCGGTTACGCGCGACGCTCTGATCGATGACGCCTTGGACAAGCGGCTCGAGACCATCGTCGATTACTACGGGGCCCGGAAGTCGGGAGAACGAGGGGGCAGGGCAGACGACGCGGCCGTATATCGCCCACTGCCGCCGGAAGAACTCTACCTAACGGGAGAGGAATGGCGTGCGAGCATCGCATCGCGTACGAGCATCGTGTTCTCCCCGTTCCGTCAACCGGAGGCGCAGCAGGTTTGCGATCTCGGTGGACGGCGAGCTCGAGACTTCGCGCCGGAACGCACCCGGCAGAATCTCGATCTGTTCGATGCCGTGCGAGACTACATCGATAGCCTGACGCGCAACGGAAAATCCGTGGTCGTGGCAGCGTATTCACCGGGCACGCGAGATCGTTTGTCGGGTCTTCTGGCGGATCACGGCGTTCAGGGCTGCGTGAACATCGAAAGCTGGTCGGAGGCACGGAGGTCCGCTCCGGACGACATCGGACTCGCGATACTGGCCCTTGAGCACGGTTTCGAGACCGATGCGCTCGCCGTCATCACCGAGCAGGACATTCTGGGTGAACGCCTGTCCCGGCCGCCCAAGCGCACCCGGCGCGCCGAGGACTACATCGTGGAGGCCTCGTCGCTCTCGCCCGGGGACATCGTCGTCCACGTCGAGCACGGAATCGGGCGATACTCGGATCTGCTGACGATCGATGTCGCCGGCGCGCCCCATGATTGCCTGCTGATACTCTACGACGGTGGCGACAAGCTCTACATCCCCGTCGAGAATATCGAAGTCATTTCACGATACGGGTCGGAGGACTCCGGCGTTCAACTCGACCGCCTCGGCGGCAGCGGCTGGCAGGCGAGAAAAGCGCGCGCCAAGGCACGAATCCGGGATATCGCCGACCAATTGATCAATATCGCGGCGGCGCGCGAACTGCAGAAGGGTGAGGTCCTTGCTCCACCAGAGGGGATGTACGAGGAATTTTGCGCTCACTTTCCCTATCCGGAGACGGAGGACCAGCAACGAGCGATCGAGGAGGTTCTGGACGATCTCGCTACCGGCCGACCCATGGACCGCCTCGTATGCGGCGACGTCGGGTTCGGCAAGACCGAGGTCGCGCTTCGGTCCGCTTTCGTGGCCGTCATGGCGGGAAAGCAGGTAGCGATCGTCGCGCCGACGACTCTGTTGGTGCGCCAGCATTGCACGACGTTTCGCGAGCGGTTTGCGGCCTGGCCCGTGAAGGTCGGACGCCTCTCCCGCATGGTAGGGCCCAAGGAGACGGCGGAGACGAAGGCGGGGCTGGAGTCGGGCGACATCGACATCGTGATCGGGACACACGCGTTGCTCGGCAAGGGCATTAAATTCCGCGACCTCGGTCTCATCATCGTCGACGAGGAACAACATTTCGGCGTGGCGCAGAAGGAACGCCTCAAGGATCTTCGCGCCGTGGCCCACGTCCTCACACTCACCGCGACGCCGATCCCCCGGACGCTGCACTTGGCGCTGTCGGGCGTTCGCGAACTGAGCCTCATCGCGACGCCCCCTGTCGACCGGCTCGCGGTCCGAACATTCACCATGCCGTTCGATCCGGTGATCATACGCGAAGCCTTGATGCGCGAACACTACCGGGGCGGTCAGAGTTTCTACGTTTGCCCCAGAATCTCCGATATTCCCGACGTCGAGGCATTCCTGCGCGAACACGTTCCCCAAGTGCGTTTCGGCAGCGCCCACGGGCAGATGCCGGTACGAGCACTCGATGAAGTCATGCACGCCTTCTACGAGGGCGGCATCGACGTTCTGTTGTGTACCAACATCATCGAGTCCGGTCTCGACATCCCGACGGCGAACACGCTCATCGTACACCGCGCGGACATGTATGGGCTCGCCCAACTCTACCAACTCAGAGGCAGGATCGGCCGCTCAAAGATTCGGGGATACGCGTACCTCACCTTGCCTCCCCGGCGCATTCCTACGGGAGCGGCCGAGAAGCGGCTGAAGGTCATGCAGGCCTTGGATGGGCTCGGCGCCGGGTTCTCGTTAGCGAGCCACGATCTCGATATTCGCGGCGCCGGAAACCTGTTGGGCGAGGAGCAATCCGGGCACATCCGCGAGGTCGGGCTCGAGCTCTATCAGGAAATGTTGGAGGAGGCGGTGGCAGCCGCGCGCGGGGCGGATGGCGACGGCATCGCCGAGGACAAGTGGTCACCGCAAATAAGTATCGGCACCTCCGTGCTGATACCGGAGCAGTATGTTCCGGATCTCGACGTGCGGCTGGGCCTGTACCGGCGCTTGGCACGTCTCGAAGACCGTGCCGAGATAGAGGCCTACGCGGCGGAGCTCATCGATCGCTTCGGCCCCTTACCCGAAGAAGTGGATAATCTGCTGCGGATCGTCGCGATCAAACAGTTCTGCCGTCACGCGGGTGTTCACCGCGTGGAAGCCGGTCCGAAAGGCGCCACGATCGCCTTTCACAATGACCACTTCGCTCACCCCGCAGGGCTGGTCGAGTTCATTTCAAGCCAAGCGGGAACCGCGAAGCTGCGGCCGGACCACCGCCTGGTCTACATGCGCGAATGGGACGACGCGGAATCACGTCTGTCCGGCGTCATGCATCTGATGCGGAATCTGGCGAAGATCGCGGGTCAGGCTTCGGTGTCGACCGCCTCCGACGCCGCCTCGGCCTCCGCTTCGCGTGCCATGTGATCGAACAGTTCTGTGAAGGCATCCGGCTCCTGTGCGCCGAACACGACATACTTCTTTGCGAACACGAAGCAGGGGACCGCATTCACGCCCATCACCCGCGCCGCTTCGTCTTCTTTGCGAACCAGATCAACGTCCTCGCCTCTTTCGAAGAGATCCGCCACGAGATCCGCGTCCATGCCTGCGTACCGTGCCACCTCGACAAGCTCTTCCCGATCGCCGATATCGGCGCCCTGGGTGAAGTAGCGCGCGAACAACCGTTCCACGACGGCGTCCTGCACTCCGGCGGAGCCCGCCCACCGGATCAATCGATGTGAATCGATCGTATTGGGCGTCCTCGGTATGGCGGCAAAATCGAAGGGAATCCCTTCGAGCTTGCCGGCGCCGCGAATGTTCTCGTAAACCGCCCGGGCCTGCTCTTCGCCGCCGAACTTCAAAGCTACGTACTCGCTCCGGTCTATGCCCTCTGTGGGCATATCGGGATTGAGCTGAAACGTTCGCCAACGCACGTCGACCTGGATATCCGGCCGTTCGGCGAGGGCGCGCTCAAAACGGCGCTTGCCCACAAAACACCAGGGGCAGATCGTGTCGGAGATAATGTCGACGTTCATGTACATGGGAACCACCATAGCGGGTCAGCGCCTGCCACCGAAACGGTATCCCACGAGACATCGTGTGTCTCGCCGCGGATTGGCCGGATATCTGTCTTCTGGCGGCTCGAACCGGCCGTTACGCGTGCTGCACGCCGCGCGTGGTTGCCGGGCTCTCGGCGTGACACTAAGGTCTTGAACACGATGTCCATTGCAGGAGATGGAAGGAAACGACCCGTGAGTAACCCGTTTTCGCTGGAGGGCCAGACAGCCCTGGTGACCGGCGCCTCGAGCGGTCTGGGACGGCACTTTGCATTGACGCTGGCGAAGGCTGGCGCCCGTGTCGCGGTCTGTGCCCGGCGTACGGACCGCCTGAAGGAACTCGTCGAGGAGATCGAGGCGTTCGACGGACGGGCGATGGCGTTCTCGATGGACGTAACGGATCACGACAGCATCGTGTCCGCGATCGACGGCGCGGAGACCGAGCTCGGCGCGACCCGCGTGCTGGTCAACAATGCCGGCACCACGGTCACCAAGAAGATCGTCGACTTCACCGTCGAGGACTATGACCACGTCATGGACACGAACCTCCGCGGCGCTTGGCTTGTCGCGCAGGAGGTCGGAAGAAAGATGATCGTACACGGGCACGGCGGTTCCATCGTCAATATCGCGTCCATGGCGGGCATCCACACCGTCCGCTTGTTGAGCGTTTACGGCATGTCGAAGTCCGGCGTGGTGCATATGACACGGTTCATGGCCCAGGAGTGGGCGCGTTACGACATTCGCGTCAACGCGATCGCGCCGGGCTATATCGAGACCGAGCTCAATGCCGACTTCTTCGCCAGCGAGAAGGGACAGGAGTTCGTCGAACGATTCCTGCGCAAACGGGTCGGCAAGCCTGCGGACCTCGACGGCGTGCTGCTGCTGCTCGCGTCGGGTGCCTCCGACTTCGTTACCGGTACGGTTATCGAGGCGGACGACGGTCTCAGCCTGGTGATGTAATGGACCTGATCCTGCGGGGCGGGAATCTTCCCGACGGACGCAAGAACGTCGACATCGGGATCGAAGCGGGGAGGATCACGGCCGTCGAGGCCAACCTGCAGGCGAGCGCTCCGCAGGAGATCGACTGCGCAAGCCGTTTGATGACGCCGCCGTTCGTCGATGCCCACTTTCACATGGACTCGACGCTGACCGCGGGCCGGCCACGGCATAACGACTCGGGAACCCTTCTCGAAGGCATCGCGCTTTGGGAAGAGTTGAAGCCGACGCTCACGTTCGACGACTACGTCGCACGCGCGCTTCGATATTGCGACTGGGCCGTCGGGCGAGGCCTGCTCGCTATCCGCAGCCACGTGGACACGACCGACCCGAACCTGACGGGCGTCAAGGCGCTTCTGGAGGTTCGCGAAAGGATCAAGGACTATCTCGACCTGCAGCTCGTGGCCTTTCCGCAGGACGGGTACCTTCGCTCGCCGATAGGCAAGTCGAACATGACCGAGGCACTCGATATGGGTGTGGACGTGGTCGGCGGCATCCCCCATTTCGAGCGTACCCAGGGAGATGGTGCCGAGTCCGTCCGCGCGTTATGCGAGATCGCCGCCGAACGCGGTCTTCCCGTCGACATGCACTGCGATGAGACGGACGATCCCACGTCCCGTCACGTGGAGACCCTGGCGGCGGAAACGATTCGGTTGGGCCTTCGGGGGCGAGTCGCGGGATCGCACCTCACATCCATGCATTCGATGGACAATTACTACGCCGGCAAGCTGATCGACCTGATGGCGGAAGCCGACCTCCATGTCGTGGCGAACCCGACCGCCAACATGCTGCTGATGGGCCGCCACGACACCTATCCCAAACGACGCGGCATGACGCGGGTGCCGGAACTCATGGCAGCGGGCATAGATGTCTCTCTCGGTCAGGACTCGGTGATGGATCCGTGGGGACCGCTCAACGCCGCGGACATGCTCGACGTGGCGCATATGGCGGTGCACGCGGGTCACCTGTCGGGGCGGGAACAGATCCTGGCGTGTTTCAAATCCGTCACGGAATACCCGGCCCGCCTGTTGAGTCTGGAGGGATACGGGCTGAAACCCGGCTGCAACGGAGATGCGGTCGTATTGCAGGCGGCGGATCCCGTGGAGGCAATCCGCCTCCGGCCGTCGCGCCTCTACGTGATCCGGCGGGGCAAGGTCGTTGCCCGCAGTGAACCCACGGAAGTTCTGCTCGATCTCCCCGATCGGCCAAACTCTATCGACTACACCCGCGCGGGAGGCGAATAGGCGATGCTGTCCGGAGCACGGTCCAACGGTGATGCCGATCTCATCCTGACGGGCGGGCGCGTGCTCACGATGGATCCTGACCGACCGGTGGTGGAGGCCCTCGCCGTGTCGGACGGCCTCGTCTCCGCCGCGGGCACGGCCGACGACATCCGTGCGACGGCGGGTTCCGAGACGGAAACCATCGACCTCGACGGTTTGACCGTCGTTCCCGGGTTCAACGACACGCACGCCCACATGGACCGGGAAGGGCTGAAAGTCCAACGTCCGTCGCTGGAAGGCGCACGGTCCATTTCCGACGTTCTCGACCGCATTTCGAAGCTGGCTGCAGATGCACCCGCCGGGGAGTGGATCGTCACCATGCCCGTCGGCACGCCTCCCTGCTACTTCGGCGGGCCGGAGACTCTGGCGGAAGGCCGCATGCCCACGCGTCGGGAACTCGATACCGTCGCGCCCGACAATCCGGTCTGTATCGCCGGCGTGTTCGGGAACTGGGGTGCGCCGCCCGGATACACGGCTCTCAACAGCCGTGCGCTGGCACTCAATGGCATCGATCGCAATACGGTTCCCCGCGTCTCCGGACTCGAGATCGAGCATGACGAAGCCGGCGAACCGACCGGTGTGATCATCGAACGCAACCAGCGTCCGTTCATCGAATTCGATCTGCTGCCCGCGGTTCCCCGCTTCGGCTTCGAAGAGCGCGTGGATGGCATCCGACGTTCCATGAAGGCCTACAACGCCGTCGGTACCACGAGCGTGTATGAAGGCCATGGCCTGAGCGCGCAAACCATCGCCGCCTATCGGGAGTTGTGGGAGAAAGGCGAACTCACCGTACGCGTCGCGCTGACGCTCAGTCCCGCGTGGCGCGACGTCGCAGAGGCGCGAACCATCATGAGGGACTGGTTAGGCCATGCGCGGGGCCGGGGCATGGGAGACCCCTGGTTCTGGATCACCGGTGTTCACATTGCCTATGGCGGTGAAAATGCCGTTGCCGATCTGGCCCGCGAGGATCTGCCGAATACGGGTTGGTCGGGCTTCGTGGAACAGGCCGTCACACGGAACGAATTCCGGGACTATTGCCTAGCCGCGGCGGAGCACGACCTTCGTGTCCACACCATCGTCGGCGATGACCTGCAGGACGTGATCTCCGCGCTCGTGGAGGTGGGTGAGCGCTACCCGATCGGAGAACGGCGATGGGTCGTCGAGCATATCGGACGCGCGCGGTGGGAAGACCTGGAAACCTTGAAGAAGCTCGGTGTTCTGGTGACGACCATTCCCGCCTATTTCATCTGGAAAGGCGGCGGGTGGTACACCGATGATCCGGACTTCGGCGAGTCGGTTGTCGCCCATCGCAGCATGCTTGACCTCGGCATTCCGGTCGCGGCGGGCACGGACAATATCCCGTACGACCCGTTCTTCACCCTGTGGGTCATGACCGCACGCCGCGAACGGCACGAAAACCGCGTGCTCGGCCGCAATCAGCGGATTTCGAGACTGGAGGCCTTGGACTTGCTGACGACACGCGGTGCGTGGCTAACTTTCGAAGAGAAGAAAAAGGGCACGTTGACGCCGGGGCGATATGCCGATATCGCCGTGTTGTCGAACGATCCGACGTCCATGGATCCGGAAGACCTGCGGGATCTTCGCTGTCACCTCGCGGTGGCGGGGGGAAACGTCGTACACCGCAGTCTCTAGGCTGCAGCGGTCCTGCTCAGCGTTTGCCGGAAGTCTTGCTCTTGAATATGTGGTTCCAGTTCTCCCGATAGGCATCGGTGACCGGCTTCTGGTTCTCGCCGCGACTGTAGTTCTTCTGCGCGCCGTCCGAATTCGAACTGCGGGAAGAATCGGAGCCCGAGCCGCTGTCCGGACTCGCCGCGCCACCGTTATCGGATGTCGTCTCGCTCTTGGCGGTTTCCATAGTCATTTTCGTCGATTCTCGTACTCACACCTGGGAAATCCGGGCCGTATTTATAGCTCTTGCTCAGGAAGGAAAAGCCCTTTTTCCATGCCTCGAGCGCCGGGAGCGATCGACCCGGCGCTACACCTCCTGCTGAAGAAGGCTCGTCTTGAGGGCCGTCGCCGTGACGCCGCCGTCGATGACCAGTTCCGACCCCGTGACGAACCGGGCATCGTCCGAGGCCAGGTACAGGCATCCCAGCGCGATATCCCGTGGCTGGCCGAACTCCGCGAGCGGAGTGGCTTCGAGGCGGACCCCGCCGTGCAGAGGATGCGCATGGACCTCCTTGGTCATTTCCGTGTTGATGAAGCCTGGATAGACCCCGTTCACGCGTATCTTATAGGGCGCGCAGTGAATCGCGGCTGCTTTGGTCAGGGACCGGGCCGCGCCCTTGGAGGCGTGATAGCTCGCGTTTGAATCCGACCCGAGCAGGCTATAGATGGAGACGATATTGACGATGGAGCCGCCCCCTGCGTCGCGCATCGGCGCAACGGCATGCTTGGTGCCGAGAAACACCCCGGTCGCGTTCACGGACATCACTTTTTCCCAATTTTCCAGGGGCAGGCCGTCGACAAGCGGCGGAGCGGAACCGTCGGGCATGCGGCCCGAAATGCCCGCGGCGTTGACGAGAACGTCGAGGCGTCCGTAGCGGGCGACCGCCTCGGGAATCGCTTTCTCCCATTCGGCTTCCCGGCGCGTGTCGAGGTGCTGATAGGCAGCCGTCCCGCCGGCATCCGTGATCTCCTGCGCAACGGCTTCGCCTTGGGCGTCGTTGACGTCTGCCACCGTTACCAGGGCGCCGTGCTCGCCGAAAACCCGGGCGGTCTCGGCCCCAATGCCGGACGCGCCGCCCGTGACGAATGCCGCCTTGCCTTCGAGTCTCTTTTCAGAGGCCATGGTCTGTCTATCCTCCGCTTACGTCTGGGTGGCTCGGTGGCGGGATCATATCAACGGGCGCGGGAAAACCCATCCCATCGCCGAGCCGGTCTGACGAAGCGCGACGCGGTTGGGAACGCCGCGCTATTCAGCGGCGTGGGCCGGAAGCGACTCCGCCAGCTCCAGCAGGCATTCGTCGTCCAAGGCCTCGACCGGCGTGAAGTCCCGGTGAGCGATCCATTCCGGACGCTGAAACCTGCGAATGTGATTATCGACGTGGCAGAGCGAGAGGTAGACGATACTACGGTCGAGAGGACTGATGTTGGGCGGGCTCGCGTGTACGAGCAGCGATGAGAACATCAGCATGCTTCCCGCGGGGCCGGTCGGCGCGACGCAGCCTCCGCGCTCCGCGATCTTCGTGATGGTTTCCCGGCCCAAGGTCCAGAGGGGATAGCTCGTCTCCTCGGTGTCATGGCTCGCTTCGATCACGCCGAGCCTGTGGCTGCCGGGCAGAAAGAGCAGTGGACCGTTGGCCGCGGTCACGTCGTCCAGGAATAGAGCGATGTTCATGGCCCGCGGCTCCGGCATCTCGTCGTCGCGGTGCCAGACGCCAAAATCCTGATGCCATTGCCATATTTCGCCGTCGAACGGCACTTTGGCATTGACCTTGAACTGGTGCATGTAAAGCGGGCCGCCGATGATCTGTTCCACCGGCTCGAGTAATCGAGGGTGCCGGCCCAAACGCCGGAAGGCCTCGTGATATGTATGCGCCGCGAACGCGGTGCGCGGGACACCAGAAGATTCGCGCCAGACCTCCTCGCGCTCCATGGCATAGACGTCCGCCGCAGCGGTACGCAGGACGCGGATCTCCTCGGCGGAAAACCGATCCGGGAAGAAGAGATAGCCTTCCTCCTCAAGCTGCCCGAGTTCTTGGGACGTTAGGCTCATGACGATTACCGTGTTGTGGCCACAGAGGTTTTTGCGGAATTATGGCGTTCGACGCTTGGAGAAACGGTCCAAGTATTTGCGATCGGCCGTGAGAGGCATTATAGCGCTTTCTGCGGTTGTGGCAGACGGAATTCCGCTTCGAACTTCACGCGCGGGCGCCCCTGAATACGCCCGAGGCTATTTCCCGAGAGTTGGCGAATGACATCCAGCAATCTGTCAGAATGGGCGAAGCGTTTCCTCGAGCGCTACATCCATTGGGTCGTGATCGCCATATTCAGCCTGGGCGTGTTCGTGTTCATCTCGATCATGAATCCGCAGACGCTCGTCTGGGTGGGGTTGATCCAGCTCGACTGCGACCTGCCGGAACACCAGAAATGCATCGCCGAGCACCCTCTGAAGATGCTGTTCGGAGGCGATTAGCGAGTTGAGTCGGACTGGGGTTCGACTCCAGGTCCGATCCTGGAGCGGTGCGGCGCCGGCTTGCCAGCGGGCGTCTGGCCGGGCTGTTCGATGCGCCCCGAACGGGCCAGCCGCGCCGCCACGGCGACGAGCGGGTGCAGGAAGTTCTGGACGCTACGCTGAACCGGCGGCCTGGCAACGCGACGCACTGGAGCGTGCGCAGCCTGTCGGCGGAACTGGGCGTGCCGCGGGGCTTCGTGCATCGCGTTTGGCGGGCCTTCGGCCTGAAGCCCCATCTGTCGCACAGCTTCAAGCTCTCCATCGATTCGCACTTCGTGGCGAAGGTGCGCGATGTCGTCGCGGCCTCTACCTGGATCCGCCGGACAAGGCGCTGGTGCTGTGCGTGGACGAGAGTGAGCATGCGAATGCCATCGGTTCGAGAGAGCATGCGAACCGGATCCAGGCGCTAGAGCGGACGCAACGGTCGTTGCAGCTGAACTGGGGCACGCCGGAGACGCGCACCCACGACTACCGGCGCTACGGCACGACGACGCTGTTCGCGGCCTTGGAC
>JAGWAU010000053.1:0-400 GCA_021296255.1 Alphaproteobacteria bacterium
CACGGCGATGCTGAACCGCACCGCCGGACCGAATTGGCTGAAGGCCTGGGCGCTACGTCTGGCGAAGCTCCGTGGCAAGAAGCGTGCGACCGTTCCCTCGGCCCGACGTATCGGCGTGGTACTTCACCGGATGTGGCGGGACAGCACCGAGTTCCGCTTTACGCGCGAGGAGGCGATGGCGCTCCAGACAGCATAGGCGCGGCTGCATCCCACCGGATATCAGCAGCGAGAGGAGGAAAGAGCTGCGCCTGAAGGTGGCGATCCACCGGTGTCCCCTCGCCGGGACGCGGTTCCCGATGATGCACGTGTTAGGGCCTTGTTTGCCGAATCGCCTCTTCGGCGTTCGAGCACGCCCCACAGATTGGCACTCGGGAATCGTCTTGGACCGGGCATGAAGTTG
>JAGWAU010000053.1:416-1790 GCA_021296255.1 Alphaproteobacteria bacterium
CATAAACCGGTCAATCCAAAATGTTCTCGACAGGCGGCAGCGTTCGTTCCGGTTGCCGTTAAGGAGAATCCCCTTCGCCCCGGATGCCGCGCAGCGAGAATTTGCCAAGGTCCGGTGATAGACGGCATATTCCCGTCCCAAGGGACGACTTGCCGAAGGAAACGATCGATGTCAATCGCAAGTGAGACCGCCGGCGCGGAACGCACGGGCAAGGCTGGGAGGCAGGCTCCGCCGCGCCGCCGCGTCGCCGAATCGAAGATGACCGTCACGAAGGCCTCGCAGGCGTTGGGTGCGCTGGTCCGCGATATCGACCTGTCGCGGGACTTCTCCGACGCCGAGATCGCTACGCTGCGGGATGCCTTCAACACCCATGGCCTGCTGTTGTTCCGCGACCAGGACATCTCGCCCGAGGCTCATGTCGCGTTCAGCAGGCGCTTCGGGGAACTCGAGCATCATGTCTTGAGTGACGCCCTGCTCGACGGGCTGCCCGAGATCTACATCCTCTCGATCCTGAAGAAGGACGGGAAACGCGTGGGTCGCGCCGGCGCCGGGCACTATTGGCATTCCGACCTCTCCTATATGGCGCAACCGTCGCTCGGCTCCCTGCTCCGCGCCATCGAGGTTCCCGAGGTCGGCGGCGACACCATGTTCGCGAACCTGGCGTTGGCCTATGACGCCCTGTCCGCGCCGATGCGGTCGTTTCTGGGAGGGCTGGAGGCCGAGCACAGTTTCGCCAAGGTGCAGAGCGTCGTGAAGAACCTCGGTCTCAACGAACCGATCACGCCGGAGCAGCTGGCCAAGACTCCGCCGGTGATCCATCCCCTCGTGCGCGAGCATCCCGAGACGGGGCGCAAGTCGTTGTTCCTCAGTCCCGGGTTTACGACCGGCATCGTCGGCATGACGCGGGAGGAAAGCGCCGCGTTGCTCGACTTCCTCGCAGATCACGCCTCGCAACCGCGGTTCGTGTACCGCCACGCATGGAGACCGAACGATATCGTGTTCTGGGACAACCGCACGCTGATGCACTACGCCATCAACGACTACGACTACGAGAAAGACCGCCGGCACATGCATCGCACGACGATCCGGGGCGGCGAGGCGCACTGATTCCACGGCCGCGAGATCCAATCCGCCTCGGCGCCTCGGCTCACCGCCGAACCCCGGTCTCGCCGCCCGTCTTGACGAGCGGCACCAGCGGCAGCGCCACGATCCGATCCAGTCGCTCGTCGGGAGAATTGGCGCTGATTTCTCCATGTTTCTCCAGATCGGACATACGTTCCCGCATTACATTTGGGGACTGTACGGCGCGTGTGGGGAAACATTCAACGTTCCGGTGAAATTCGGTGATCGAGAGAATTGTGCGTTTCTCTGCGC
>JAGWAU010000053.1:1845-36511 GCA_021296255.1 Alphaproteobacteria bacterium
GTCGCGGGTATCAGAATCGCATGCCGACCCTAGCCGGGGATCGGACCCGTGCCGCGCAGCGAGAGGACTACACGATGAAGAAGATACTGGTTGCCGTTGCGGCTGCGCCGCTGGTGGCGGCCGGTGCCTCCGCGGTTGCCGCGAACGACCGTCATCCCCTCCCGGATGGCTTCGTCTACCTCGACCAGGCGATTCCCGATCTCGCGATCGACCTGCGCTACGCTACCGCGAACAACTTCGTCGGCCAGCGGATCGACGGGTACCGGCACGCGCGCGCGGTCCTGTCGGCGCCAGCCGCCACGGTCCTCGCCGGGGTTCAGGCGGCGCTGCGGCCCTTCGGCCTCGGGCTCAAGGTCTTCGACGCCTACCGGCCGCAGCAGGCGGTCGATCACTTCGTCCGGTGGGGTAGGGATCTCGACGATCAACGGACCAAACCCGACTACTACCCCGACGTCGCCAAGGAGAACCTGTTCGAGGAGGGCTATATCGCCAGCCGGTCAAGCCACTCGAGGGGCAGCACGGTGGACATCACCATCGTCTACCGCGACGGCGACGGGCTGCTCCGTGAACTCGACATGGGATCCCCGTTCGACTATTTCGGGCCGGTTTCCTGGCCGGACAGCCGCGAGGTCACGCCCCAGCAGCGGGCGAACCGCGCGCTGCTGAAGGGCCTCATGACGGCGCAGGGGTTCCTGCCCTACGCCCAGGAGTGGTGGCACTTCACCCTGAGCGGCGAACCCTACCCCGACACCTATTTCGATTTCCTGAGCCGGAGGCCGTGAACCGGCAGGCGGCGGCGATCGTCTGGCGGGAAGAGCCCATCGGCCGGCATCTCGCGCGCTCACCTCAGCATCCGCGCGAACGCGCGAATGTCCTCGATCATCAGCTCCGGCTCCTCCATGGCCCCGAAATGTCCGCCCCGCGGCATCTCGGTCCAACGCGTGACGTTGTAGAGCCGCTCCACGTAGCTGCGGGGCGGCCAGGCCAGGAGCTCCTTGGGAAACAAGGCGCATCCTGTCGGCACCTCGACCCGCCTGCCCTCCGGGGAGAGGATGCGCCCCCCTTCCTCGCGCCGGCCGTAGTAGATCCAGCTCGCCGAGTTGAAGGTGCCCGTCACCAGATAGATCATGATGTTGGTCAGAAGCTCGTCCTTGGTGTGGGCGCTCTCGACGTCGTCGCCGTCGGTGTCCGACCAGGAATTGAATTTCTCGACGATCCAGGCCGCGACGCCGACGGGACTGTCGTTCATGGCGTAGCTCAGCGTCTGCGGTTTGGTCGCCTGGATCGTACGGTAGCCGTTCTCCATCTCCTGCTCCCGCTCGAAGCGGGCGGCCCAGGCCTCCTCCTCCGGACCCTGCGGACCGTCCGGATGGCGCATGGTCAGGATGTTGATGTGGATGGCCCGGCACGCCGGCGCGTGCTCTAGCCCGAGCCAGCTCGAAATGGCACCGCCCCAATCGCCGCCCTGGGCCACGTAGCCCCCGTATCCCAAGGACTCGGTCATCAGCCTGGCGAACACGCCGGCCATGCCCCGCGGCCCCATCGGCCTCGACGGCCGGCCCGAAAAGCCGAAGCCCGGCAGCGACGGGGCGATCACGTCGAACGCGTCCTCTTCGCTGCCGCCGAAGCGTTCGGGGTGGGCCAACGGCTCGATGATCCCGTCGAACTCCGAGATCGAACCGGGCCAGCCGTGGGTGACGAGCAGCGGCAGGGGCTCCGGCCCGCTACCCTTCTCCTGGATGAAGTGGATGCCGATGCCGCCGACGGGTGCGATGAAATGAGAGAAACGGTTGAGCCGCTCCTCCTGCGCCCGCCAGTCGAAATCCTCCATCCAGTAGGCGCAGAACTCCTTCATGTAGTCGAGATTGGTGCCGTAGCCCCAGCCACCGTCGTCCGGCATCTCGTGCCACCGGTAGTCGGCGACCCTGGTCCGTATGCGATCGAGGGTCTCGTCGGAAACCGAAATCCGGAACGGCTGGGGTGAGGTCATGTGGCTGCCCGTCCCTTGTGGAGGCTGGTCGCGACGCCGATCATGCCGGGCCGCCATACTTCCCAATTTAGCACTGATCGCCTTCGCGGTCTCCGCCGTGCAGATCGTCAGAGTCTTGCTAGCCCCCTCAAAAAAAACAAGGCATGACGATGACGAAGGAATTTTGGTCTGGCATCCGTGATAACGTCTACGCATGGCCCCTGTTTGAGCCGATCCTGCGTACAGGCGACTCCATCCGAGAGGTGTATGTCGAACATGGGTAGGCGTAAAATCGGTGCGGCGATGGTGACGCGTGACGATGTCTTCAGGAAGCGCCGTATGGGGCGGGCGGCGGCTGCCCCAACCAAACATCATGGAGAACGTGGATTGCCCCGGAAGCCGAATCATAGTTTCGAACGCCGCCAGCGGGAGCTCGCGAAAGCCGAGAAGAAGGCGGCGCGTCCCGCAGCGCGATCCGCGCTGAATCGCGGTCCGACTCTGCTCGAGCCCGCGATTCTCGGCACTTGAAAATCGCCGCGTCTTTCTTCACGAATCTCCCATGGAGGAACGCGACTCCGAGCGGGCGGGAAAGGAGGCGTTCTACGAACGTCTCGAGCCCGTATTTCGCCAGTACGTCGACGAGCTGGTGCGGCAAGTGGCGACGTTGTTGTGGCCGGAACGCCGGGCCGCTCTCGTCGCGTTCTACCGGGGTATTGCCGGCGCGCCGCCCGGCGAGCTTCGGGCGTCGATCGAAGCGCTGGGACTCCCGCTCGACGACGCGGAAACCTATCCGGAGCAGGTATTTCGCGCGGTGTTGACCGCCTGGATCGAGCGGATCGGTGTCGAGGAAGTGACCAATCCCGATCAAGCCGTGCTTTATGCCCTATCCTATGAAGACGAGCATGTGACGCGGGCCGAAGCCTGGTTCGCGGAACGGCCGGAACACCTCGCCGCGGTCAGCGCGGGCGCCGTAGAGGATTGATCGTGAAAATGAAACTTCCAATGCGGACATCGGCTTCCTTCCTCGTCGGCACGGTGGTCGCAGGGCTGCTTTGTCCGCCTGCGGTCGCGCGCCAGGACGATCCGAGGCTTGACGAGCTGTTCGCGGTGCTGAGCACCACGTCCGATCCGGCCCGGGCGCAGGCGACCGTCACCCATATCTGGGAGGTCTGGTACGAATCGGGCGATGAGCGCATCGACCAGTTCCTGTCGACGGGCCGGTCGGCCATGGTGGGCGGTGATTTTCCAAAAGCCCTGGCGAGTTTCGATCAGGCCATCGCGATGGACCCCGAGTACGCGGAGGCCTGGAACCACCGCGCCACCCTCTACTACCTCATCGGGAATCTGGAGGCGTCCGCCCACGACGCGGAACGGACGATAGAACTCGAACCGCGTCACTTCGGGGCCCTGTCCGGTCTCGGCCTGATCGGCATCCGCTCGGGAGAGTTCCAAAAGGCGATCGAATGGTTCGAGCGCGCGTTAGCCGTCAATCCGCATGCACGAAGTGCCCGGGAGAACATCGATTGGGCAAGACGGCAGCTTGGCGGGGAAAGCCACGACAACTGAGGCGAGCTGCCACACCCTGTTGACGGAAGGCCTTCAGGCCGGCCGCCGCATCGAAAAGTCTCACGATCGTCGAGCCGGCCCTCGGTCGGGCTATGATACCGTAAGCCCGCGGCAGCAGAGGAGACACCCCGATAGCGAAGGCATCGTTCATGGCGCTGATGCGGCCCCCGAAGGAGGTCGAGGACGGTGTCGACCGCGTCTATGACGACGGGCACCCGCGCGGATCGATCACGGCCTGCCGCTCGGAGTTCCGATGAGCTTTCGCTGGGATGAAAGCCAGTCCGGCGTCCCGTTGACGTCGCTTTCGGCGACCGTCCTCGATACCGAGACCACGGGCTTTGATACCTCCAGCGATCGGGTCGTGCAGATCGGCGCCGTCAAGATCGTCGGCGGACACCTCGACGAGGCCACCAGCTTCGATTGCCTGGTCGATCCGGGAATACGGATACCCGAAGCGGCGAGCCGTATCCATGGCATTACCGATTCGGACGTGTCCGGGGCCGCCGGGTTCGGCGATGCCATGTCGGCATTCACTTCGTGGTCGGGCGAGGGGCTCGTCGTGGGGTATTCTGTCGGCTTCGACCTCGGCGTGCTGCAAGCCGAACACCGGCGTTCCGGTTTGCGCTGGACCGCGCCACGCTGCCTGGACGTTCGGCACCTGCTCCGGCTGTTGGTGCCATCCCCCAACGTGGAGTCCCTAGAGGCGGCCGCGGCATGGCTGGAGATTCCCGTGTCCAACCGTCACAACGCCCTCCGAGATGCAATGCTGACCGCGCGATTGTTTGTCGCCGTCGCACCCCTCCTGCGCGACCGCGGGATCTCGACGCTTGCCCAGGCGGAGCAGGCCTGCCTCGATCTGCCGGATCGGCACGAGGCGGAAAGCCGCGCCGGCTGGCATGAGGTCGCTTCCGCCAGGGGCGCCATGCCCCGTTCCGTGAGCGCCTATGCACGGATCGACAGCTACCCCTACCGGCACCGCGTTCGTGATGTCATGCGCGCACCGCCCATCGTCGTCGAACCCCGGGAGCGCGTGTTGTCGGCGAACCGATTGATGCTGCGTGAAAACGTCAGTTCGGTATTCGTGCGGTCCGAGGACGGCAGACGTGCAGACGGCATTGTCACCGAACGGGATCTTCTGCGGGCGCTCGAGGCCTCTCCGGAAGACCTGGCCGGTCTGGAGATCTCGGGCATCGCGAGTCGGCCGCTCCTGACCGTCGACTGGAACGAGCTTCTCTATCGGGCGATGAACAGGATGGCGTCGTCGAATGTCCGTCATCTGGGAGTGACGGACGGAAGCGGCGCCTTGGTAGGAGTGCTGAGCTCGCGGGACCTTCTCTACCAGCGGGCGGAGGACGCCGTGTCGCTGGGAGACAGCGTCGATCAGGCGCGGAACGCCGAGGAGCTCGGACGAGTCTGGGCGGATCTGACGACGGTGGTGCGCGGACTGTCCGACGAGGAGGTGGATCCGAGGGACATCGCGGCCGTCATATCGAAGGAGCTGGGAGAACTCACGCGCCGCGCCTGCCAGATCGCGGAACGGAACATGATCGAGCGGGGCCGGGGAGAACTCCCGTCGGCGTACGCCATGCTGGTGCTCGGATCCGGCGGACGCGGCGAGAGCCTGCTCGCCATGGACCAGGACAATGCGATCGTTTTCGGAGAGGCCGCGGACGATCTCGAATCCGCCCGATGGTTCAGGGAGCTGGGCGGGTCCGTGGCGGACATCCTGAACGCTGTCGGGGTGAGCTATTGCGCTGGCGGCGTGATGGCGAAGAACGCCGAATGGTGTCTGCCCGCGACCCGTTGGCGGGATACCATCGAGGGCTGGCTTCGCGGCGCCAAGCCGGAACATATCCTCAACGCCGACATTTTCTTCGACGGCCTGCCGGTGCACGGGGCGCTTGAACTGGGCGACCGGGTCCGGCGGGAGGGGCTGGAGCTCGCGCGACGATCGATCGGGTTCCTCCACTTGATGTCGATGAACGCCGCGGATTTTCAGGTTCCCGTCGGCATGTTCGGGCGGTTGCAGCGGACGGACGGCCGTGTGGATCTGAAGGCCGGCGGCATTCTTCCCATTTTTTCCACCGCCCGGGTTCTGGCGCTCAAATACGGAAGGGCGGAGCGGTCGACTCCGGGACGTCTGAAGGCGGTGCAGGAGCAGGTCGGAATCGGCGGCCACGTGGTCGCGAATCTCGTCGAGGCGCACCGGATACTGATGGGGCTGGTGTTGATTCAGCAGCTTCGGGATATCGAGGCGGGCGTCAAGCTTTCGAACGGGATCGACCCGGCCCAGCTGAGCAGCCATCAGAAGCAGGACCTCAGATGGGCGTTCGATCAGGTCCGCGGGATCCCGGATCTGGTGGGACTGCCGAAGGGCTTGTGGTGATCTGGGGTGGGGTCGGACCCCCCGACATCCGGTCTCACCGCGATCCGAACTGGTAGATGAACTTGGCGATGTCGCCCTCCAGCGGGAAGGACAACATCCCCATGACCTCGTAGCCGAGCAGCCACGGCATCACATAGAACCTGAACAGGAAGAAGAACCACGCGACATAGAGCGGCACCAGGGCCCGTACGAGAAACCCCGGGGTTATGGGATTGAACAGGCGGAGCATGGGGTTCGTCGCCTTCACGAAGAATCGCATGAAGAAGAACGAGGAATCCTCCGGGAGGAACAGGGACATCCCGGTTCGGCCGATGAGCGTCCACATGACGACGCCGAGGACGTAGTCCGTGACGAGTACCCAGAGAGGGAAAGCTTCAAGCAAGGATCGGGCCCATGATCGGGTGTGCGGTCCTGAACGGGAAAAAAGATCGGGGCGAAGCTAGGCTCCGCCCCGAAAAGCGAGATGATCCGGCGTTCTAGTGCTCGGACGCCAGCACGGACGCGCCCCTGGGCACGCGCATGTCATCCACCATTTTCTGGGTCTCTTCGTCGGGCTCTTCGGTCATCCGCGTGACCACCACCATGGCCACCAGGCTGACCGCCATGCCGACGATCCCGAATCTCAGGTGATCGAGACCGATCCATGGTTCCCCGCCGAGGAAGCGCACGTAGATGAGGTACGCGGTCCCCGCGAGGAATCCGAGCGCCATTCCGGCGATGGCGCCCTGCCGGTTCGCTCGCTTCCACCAGATCCCCAGCACGAGCGGGAAGAACAGGCCGGATGCCGCGAAGTTGAAGGCCCATGCCACGGCGCCCAGGATGCTGGTCAACTTCAGGCTGGCCACCAGCGCTCCGGCAGCGCCGATCCCGATGAGCAATACCCGGGCGGCCACCAGGCGTTTCCTGGTGTCGGCGGTGGGATCGATCATCTTGTAGTAGAGATCGTGCGAGAGGGCATTGGCGATCGCCAGCAACAGACCGTCGGCCGTCGACATGGCGGCCGCCATGCCGCCGGCGGCCACAAGGCCCGAGATCACGAATGGCAGGCCGGCGATCTCCGGCGTCGCCAGCACGACGATATCGCCGCGCATGAAGAATTCGTTGATCTGCAGGATCCCGTCGCCGTTGCTGTCAACGATTTGCAGGAAGCCCACGTTGCTCCATTTCTGGATCCAGTCAAGGGCGGCGACATCGGCGAACGCCTTGCCGATGATGCCGGTCGCCAAGTTCGGATCGAGGACCTGCAGCTTCGTGAAGGTCGCCAGAGCCGGCGCCGTGAAATACAGCAGGAAGATGAACAGCAGCGACCAAGCCACGGACTGACGGGCCTCTCTCACCGAGGGTGTGGTGAAATAGCGCATCAGGATGTGCGGCAATGACGCCGTACCGGCCATCATCATGAAGGCGAGGGTCACGAACTTCCAGCTCGCGAGGCCTGTGCCTGCCGTTACGTGCTCGACCGTCAAGGCCCGGAGACCCGCAAAGGCCTCCGTCGGTTTCAGCGCGCCGACCTGCTGGATGACTTCCAGTTCCATGACACGGGCGACGGCGTCGCCGTATGCGATCTGCGGGATGAGACCGAAGCCCTGCTTGTTGGACATCCAGATCACGGGCACCACGTACGCGATGATCAGGACGATGTACTGCGCCACCTGGGTCCAGGTGACCGCCCGCATGCCGCCGAGCATGGAGCACAGCAGGATACCGAGCAGGCCGAACCAAACGCCCACCTCGAACGGGATCTGCAGCGCGCGAGACGAGATGGTACCCGTCGCGTTGATCTGCGCCGTCACGTAGGTGAACGACGCCACCACGAGGACGATGACCGCGCACAGTCTGGCGGTGTTGCCGCCGTACCGGGTGCCGATGTAGTCGGGCACGGTGTAGCACCCGAACTTGCGAAGGTACGGCGCCATCAGCGACGCCACAAGCACGTATCCGCCCGTCCATCCGACGACGAACGCGAGATAGCCGTGGCCGCCGAAATAGATGCCGCCGGCCATGGCGACATCCAGTCCGCCGCCGTCGCCATGCCGTTGAACACCGACGGGACCTGGCGGCCGGCAACGTAGTAGGCGTCGACCTGCATGGTCCGGGACAGCCAGCCGATGGCCGCATAGATGATCACGGTGAAGCCGACGAACACGATGCCGATGATTTCGGCGCTGAGGCCCATCTGTTCCAAGACCGCCATCAGCAGGATGAAGATGATGAATCCGCCGGTGTACAGACCGTAGATCTTCGGCAGATTGTCGATGAAGTTGCCTTTCATGGTTTCTCTCCAATCGCTCTGCCGTGTCTATTTGTCTTCGGCCACGCCGAATTCCTCGTCGATCTTGTTCTGCCGGTTGGCCAACCAGAAGATCAGCACGACGAAGGCGATCAACGATCCCTGAGCGGCCATGTAGAAGCCGAGCGGGAATCCCAGGAATGTCACCGAGTTGAATGCGTCCGCGAACCAGTGAACGCCGAAGGAGAAAATGAACCAGATGACGAGGACGATGGCGGTTAGATTCTTGGTTTTGGCCCAGTGCGCCGAGCGCACTTCGGGCGACACATCAGACATGATACCAGCTCCCGACTGAGTTTTTGCTCACCTGTACACGACACCCGAATGCGGCGCGGCGCGCCTATTCGCGTCCCCCCGAGACTTGGAACGATTTTCTTGAGCGTTTCGTGCGACTGCCGAAAATGGCAAGGTTGCCCGGGTCGCGCAGACTACAGACATGCGCTGCCCCTCCTATCGTTCTCGCGATTACGTTACTTCACTTTCTTGCGCACGCAAACAAATATGCTGAGGGATCTGAAGGAAGGCCTGAGGGAGGCCGTGTACTTCGTCTGGCTCGCCCTTCGCGCGCTGTACTTCTGGCGGCGCGAGCCTCCCATCCAAACGCCGGCGGATCTGGTGACGTTCGTCGAGACCCGGTCCAAATACGTGTCGCAGAGGACGCTGTTCGGTTACGTGAAGGCGCGCGCCGGGACCCGTTACGTGTCGCTGTTCGAGGACGAGGTGTTCGCGGCGTCCGTCGACGCCGCGAAATGGGAGGTCTACCTCGCCTGCCTGTCCGACCTCGCGGTGTACGCGGTCGCCGCGGTGGGGCGCGGGGCGCGGGTCGATTCGGAAGGGCTGGACGGACTGGCACTCACAGCCTTTCGGGCGGGGATATCCGTGGAGGAACTGCCGGCGCAGCGCGGTCGAGGATTCGCCGGGGACGAAAAGGCGTTTGCCTCCCGGGTGGACGCGATTTCGTGGCCAGACGTGCCAGCGGACGAGACGGCGTTCGCGGGCAGCTTGGACGCGCTGGTACACTGGGCGCCGGTCGCCGATGAATTGAAACAGTACGACGTCGAAGCGCTGCGGAATTCCATGCGCTTTCAATGGAAGCACGTTCGGGACCAGCTCACCTCGCTCCTCGATGCGAAAGCGGTGGTCAGCGATGCCGGACTTGAAGCCGTGTCCGCCGGGTCATCCGAATCCTGATCGTGCGGGCGCCTGGTTCCGGGAACCCGAAGACGTCGACTCCGATGACGGTTCGAGCAGGGCTCGAACCGTCATGGAGGCCGCGACGCGCCCCGCCGGGCGGGGACGGCGGCGGCGGTTCGCGGGGCGAAGCCCTTTTCCCCGGCCATGCGGGTGTGTATCTTCCCGCCCGTGAGCCCGGCGGCGCGCTTGGTGCCGAGAGCGGGTTTCCATCCAATCGATCCACATCGGAACGGGGAGCGACATGGCCCAGATGAATGGAGGAGCGGCGGTCGTCGAGACACTGCGGGCCGCGGGAGTGACACACGTGTTCGGCCTTCTCGGATCTTCGACGATGGAGGTCTACGACGCCCTCTACGACGCCCGCGACATCAAGTACGTGGGCGTCCGGCACGAAGCCTTCGGCGTTCACATGGCGGACGGGTTCGCGCGTGCCACGGGCCGTCCCGGCGTCTTCCTAGCGGGCCAAGCCGGCCCCGGGTCCGTCAACATGGTGGCCGGCATGGCCGCGGCTAAGCTCGCCTACTCGCCCGTCGTTTGTCTCACCGGACTGGTCGCCACCGATCACTTCGGCCGGGATGCGTTCCAGGAGGTCGATCAACAGAATCTCTTCGCGTCCCTGGTTAAGAAGAACATCACGGTGATTCGCCCCGACCGGGTGCCCGCCGCGATCGAGGAGGCCCTGCGCGTCGCCAATTCGGGCCGCCGGGGCCCCGTCGCCGTGAACATCCCGCGGGACATGTTCGCCGCGCAGATCGAGGCCGACATCAGAGCGCCCGACTTCGAGATCGGCGCGGCGGCGGGAACCTGCAACCCGGACGCCGTCGCCAAGGCCTGCGAAATCCTGCGCGGTGCCAAGGCTCCCGCCATTCTGGCCGGCGCGGGGGTGAAATGGGGCAGGGGCGCGGATCAGGTCTGCCGCCTGTCGAGCCGGCTGCAGATCCCGGTCACAGCGTCGGCGGGGCACCCCGACGTGGTTCCCACGAGCCACCCGTTCTTCGCCGGCCAGATCGGCCCGCGCGGCAACGAAATCGCCAGCGCCGCGACGCGGGAGGCCGACGTCATCCTCGCGATCGGTACGCGTCTTGCGTTCAATACCACGTTCTACACCTACAACGACATCAACGAGGACGCCAAGATCATCCAGGTCGACATCGAGCCCGCAGCGCTGGGCAAGTATTTCCCGATCGAGGTCGGAATCATCGGCGATGCGGGGACCGTTGCCGGAGCCATCGCCGACGGCTTGAGCGACATGGAGACGGACTCCATCCCGTGGAAGGCGCGCTCCCAGCAGTTCCTCGAGGATCTCGAGGCGCTCTGGAAAGCGCGGGAGGAGGACGGCGAGAGCACGCTCACGCCTCTGCGGCCGGAGCGCGTGTTCGCGGAGCTGCGCCAGTCGACGCCCCGAGACGCTCTGTACACCCTCGACGCGGGCACCATGTGTTTGCAGGCGACGGACAAGCTGCGGTACGAGGGCGCGCCCAGCATGCTGACACCCCTGGATTACGGCCTGGTCGGCTTCGGGTTCCCGTGCGGCCTGGGCGCCAAGTGCGGGCAGCCCGGCCGCCCCGTCGTCACCCTTCACGGGGACGGCGGATTCGGCATGGTCCTGCCGGAGTTCGCGACCGCCGTCCAGTCGGAGATCAACACCGTCACGGTCGTCTTCGACAACGGTTGCTGGGGCGCCGAGAAATCCTATCAGCGCGACTTCTATCAGGGCCGCTACATCGGCTGCGATACCGTCAATCCGCGATACGACGAGTTCGCCAGGCTCTATGGCGCGGAAGGGTACTTCTGCGAGGAGCCGGGAAGCGTGGCGGACGCCATGAGCCAGGCGGTGAAGGCGGACTGCCCGGTGATCGTCCACGTCAAAGTTGATCCCGAGGCGATGATCAGCTTCCGCCGCGACGCGTTCACCCACCGGGCGCAGCGGTAGGCCGGGCGTTCCCCGAGCCAAGGCCCGAGATCGATTTCGTATCGTTTGGACCGAGGGGCCGGACAATGCGCGTTCTCGTGACCGGAGCCACGGGGTTCGTCGGTCTGAACGTCGTCGAGGCGCTGCTCGCTCGAGGTGACCACGTCGTGGCGTTCGACGCGGCACCGCTGCCGCCGGGGGGAGATGCCGCTCTCTTGGAATTCAGCGGCCGGGTGGAGGTCGTGACGGGCGATGTCCGTGACTTGGGAGCCGTCGCCCGGGCGATTTCGGGCTGCGATGCCTTGATCCATGCCGCGGCGATCACTGCGGGGCTCGAGCGGGAGCGGCGTGATCCTCATCTGATCGTGGACGTCAACGTGAAGGGCACCGTCAATGCGATGGATGCGGCCCGAGAGACCGGTGTCGGGCGGATCGTCCACTTCTCCTCGTCCGGCGTGTACGGCGAGAGCTCGTTCGAGCACGAGGTCCTTCACGAGGGCGGCGCGATGCCGCTTCCCGATTCGCTCTACACGATCACCAAGTACGCGGGCGAGCGGATCGCCCTGCGCCATCGGGCGTTGTACGGCCTCGATCTCGTGTGTTTGCGTCCGGGCTACGTGTTCGGTCCGTGGGAACGGAATACCGGTGTCCGCGATACGCTGTCGCCGGTATTGCAGGTCTCGGTCGCGGCGGCGCGGGGCGAGGAGGCTGTGTTGCCCAGACCCTGCCTCCGGGATTGGGTATACAGCCGGGATATCGCCGACTCCGCGGTCGCGCTCCTGGAGGCCGACGATCCGAAGAGCGTGGTCTACAACTCGGCCGGACCGGAGTCCTGGACCCTGGAGAGCTGGTGCGAACGACTGGTCAGACGCGTTCCCGGGTTCGCCTATCGGATCGGGGACGATTCGAACGTCGAGCTGAACAACCCGAGGGATCGCGGAATCCTGGACATGTCGCGGCTGAAGGCCGACGCCGGCTTCGTCCCCCGGTATGGACTGGACGAATCGTTCGACGACTACATGGACTGGATAAACCTTCAGCCCGATTTCGCAAACACGCCGTTGTGAGCCCTTCGCTCCCGCACACCAGAGCCGGACGGTTCGTCGCGCACCCGAAGAGAGGACCGCAGAACGGGCTCGGTGAAGGACGATACACCTAGACCCGTCAAGGACCGACCGTGCCGGCTGGCATGGCATCATAACGTGCTCCTTCATCCGGCGTTGCGCGACCATGAGTTCCTTCCAGGGCGCCGGGCGGGGACGGCGGCCGTTGCGGACCGCGCCGAACCGGTTATGTTCCCGACTCCGGAAGCGTCCCGCGCAAGGGGTCCAGTCCGACTATGAAACGCAGACCACGTCCTCCCCAAGCCGGACCGCCGCGCGGCACGGCGGCACGGTGCCGCCTGGCGGCGGCTCTGATCGCAACGGGGGTGCTTATGGGCTCTGGGACCGTGGACGCCGGCGATCTCTATCTGCGGGCCGGGGCCGGACTCGACCGTCCGGCCGACACACGGTTCACGGACCGAGACTGCTCGAGCACCTCTCCGGCGGCGCTGTACGGCTGCGGCAGGGGCGGCGACGGCGAGCCCTACCGTTCGCTCGGCGGTTTCGGGACGGCGGCCACCTTTCAAGTCGGGCTCGGCTACGCCGCCGCGCCCACAGCGAGGATCGAGGTCCTGGTCGATTACTGGCCGCGCCTCGCCTTTGAGGGACGCACCAATTTCCTGGAGCCCGGGCGCCGACAATCGGTCGCCGCAGATCTGTCGTCCCTGTCAGGCATGTTGGCCGCCTACGTCGACCTACCGGGGCTAGGCCTGCCGGAGTTCGGCCCTTTCGGGCCGTTCATCGGCGTCGGCGTCGGCGCCGCCCGCACCCGGATCGACGAGACGCGCATGACGTTTCCGAGGACGATAACCGTCGTCCCGGGTGCCAGCCGGGTCGGTTTCGCCTGGATGCTGACGGCAGGGGTCGCGGCGGTACTGGGCGAGCGCACGACGCTCGATCTCGCTTGGCGTTACACGGACCTTGGCGCGGTCCATACCGGCCGGGGCGAGGGCCGGGTGGTCTGGCGCGACGGGAGCCGTGAGCCGAGGGTGCTCGATCTCGCCGCAACGCAGGCGCGACTCGCGAGTCACGGGCTCCGGCTTTCCCTGCGCTACGCGTTCTGAGGCGAGAGGCCTAGTCGAAGAACAGGAGCGTCCGGATCTCGATACTCTCGCGCGGGATGGAATCGGGGCCGCTGGCGGGGTCGTCGAACGTCCCGTGCGCGGTCCAGCGCGCGGTGCCGTCCGTGTTCGAGTCGTAGCACTTGAGGAGCACGACCTCGTCACCTGCCATGCGCGGGAAGTAGTACCAGCGCTGATCCGGATTGTGGACGATGTAATAGACGCCGCCGACCCGGCCGTCCGGATAGTGGCGCTCGGCCGGCACCAGATCCGCCTCGTCGATGCCCTGGTACCCGCAGACGACCAGCGGCTTGGTCTCCACGGGGCTGACGATGGGACACCATACATTGATCGACGCGAATCGCTTCCGGAGCCGCGCCTCGGCTTCGTTCCCGGGCAACAGGTCGCGGACGCGCTGCAGCGCCGACCGCGTGGTGAAGTCATTGTGGACGCCGGCGACGGGCGCGCGAACCTTGCGGCGGGCCCGCTTTTCCTGGTCGTCCACCCTGATGGTGTGGTCAAAGACGACGACCTTGCCCGCCCCGGTCACGTTTCCGACCAGCCTCTCCATCTCCGGGTAGTAGACCTCGCGCACCTCGTCGTTGTCGTAGAAGTTCTCGACGGCCGTCGGGTGGCGGATAAGGGCGAAGCCCTGCCGGTCGAGGTCGAGCTCCGCCGCGATGGGCCGGGCGTCTTCGATCAGGACTTCGTGGTCCGTGGTCGTGATCGTGTTCCGGTCGGGTCCGAGACCCGGTTCCTTGACCAGCGCCACAGGCAACTGGTCGATCGACGACACGAAGTTGAGCGTGGCCATCACCGAATCTGCGTGCCGTGCTTCCGCCGCTTGTGACATGTCCAGTCCCCGAGAATCGAGTCGCGCCAAGACAAGTTATGGAAACGCGCGCTTCGCGGCAAGGGGATGACCGGCGGGATCGACCGGGGGATCGAACGCAAGGCGACGATGGCCGCCGTCCGCCGACCCTATGAAGCCCGCCGCGCCTCGGCCGCGATACGGTCTTCCTCGAACTGATACCGGGGCACCAGGTCTCGCGGTTGGCGCCGGTCGATACCGTCCGTCCTACCCGCTTCGGCCTTCCAGCTCTCGTCGTCCGACCAGACATGGTCCAGCGTCTCGATCGTTCCCGGCGCGGCCGTTTTTTCCAGCGCCTCGATCGCGGATCGCGTGACAGCGTATTGCTCGTCGGGCGCGAAAGGCCGACCGAGGGTATTTCCCAGGGGATAGTCCAGGAACACGGCGCGCGGAGGGTTGCCCGCGGCGAGGATGTCGTGCGCGGTGCCTATGCATACCGTCGGCGTTCCCAGACTCTCCAGGTGGCGTGCGATCAAACTCACGGTTTGATGACAGACCGGTCACATGGGAACGAGCAGGACCACGTCCACTTCTTGCCGTGCGAACTGCTCGGCCAGGGCCGGCGCGAGTTCGTCGCGCACCCTGCGCTGCGAGTAGATGCCTCCCATACAGGAGAAGAGATCTTCCGCGAGCGCACCGATCAGGCCCTCGCGCTCGAGCCGCCGCAGGGAGTCCAGCGGGATGACGCTGTTGGGGTCCCGGCGAGCGCTGCCTAGATAGTGCTCGGTGACGTGGGAGAAGCGGAGATCCTCCAAGGGCGCCGCCTTGGGAATTCTCCGGAACGAGGTGTCGTCCTTGTAATGGAACGCGACCTGCCCTTTGACGTACGCGCCCGCGGTCGCGACGACGCCGAGACGGCTGTCCGACAGCGGCTTCCTCAACACCGCCCACGGCGGCGCATCCTCGGCGTGGAAGTAGCGATAGGGGTCATGGCCGAGCCGGGCGTAACGATCGACCGTCGCATTGATGTATTTTACGGGTCCCATGGGCTCGTGTCGCGGACGTTTCGTTCCGGGCTCCACGATGGCAGGTTCCGCGCGCATGGTCGAGCCCGTGACCGGACTCCGATGGATTACGAGGCGCGCCGCGGGTCCGGTTGGGATCGTTCACTCCCGGCAACACATCGAACCGTACCGTCCGCCGACGATTCCCGGTGGCGGATCCACTACCCGCCCAACGGCCGGGGCTGCTGCCCGCGAGGACAGCAACACCCTCTTCTTGACGGTGGGCATCGGCCTGCCGGATTTTGCGATATCCGACGACATCTTGCGCGCATCCATGCAGGTTTTGTCCCTGGGCGCCGATGGTGCCCCGTATATGCTCTAGCATCCAGGAATTACGGCTTACTGATGGAGGGTACTATGCACCACCTACCTAGTATTTTGGTGTACGCGGGCCGTATTAGGTTACGTTCACGTTGAGCAGCAACTGGAGATCCGGTGCCATGAAACCGGCCGCGTTTCTTCTCGGCATCGTCCTGATGCTGACGGCGGGCGCCTGCTCCCGCAGCGACAACCCGCCGCCTGCCGACGAAGTCACCATCGACTTCAAGAGGAACACGGAATTCTCAGGACCGCACCTGCGGGTGTTCCTGACGCTGGAGGACGGCAACGAGGTATCCGTCAACACGACTGACGATGCCGTCCAGGCACGACCCGGGGTTATCCCCGTTCCCAGCCATCGGGCACGGGACTGGACATTCATCAAGGACGTGGAGGACGGCACGTCGGTGACATATGCCCTGGTGAGCTGGGACGCCGACGACCCGGCCGGCAACCCCCGTCTGGTGGCGGGCTTCAGCGGTGCGTATTTCTAGGAAAGCGACGACAGCGTCGGCGAATTCTTCGGAACGTTCGTCGCCCTGAGCAAGCCCTTCAGAGCGTCTGAAAGGTGAGTGCCGGCCCGGGTGTTCTATGCTGCTGGTCGGGGCGCGCCCGAGGGCTTACCGGATCGCCGCCCGAGGGCGTCCAGGCCACCGACCTGAGCACCCTCAGGTGTCGAGGGAAGCAAGCGCCTCAGCCCTGGACGGGTGAATCGCCATGATCTTGTCGAAACCGATTATCTCGAAGACGTCCAGATTTTGGTGCGACATGGCCACAACCAACTTGGCGTCCCGGCTTGAAAGGTGTCTGGCGCCTCTGAAGAAGACGCGAAGGCCCATGCTGTCGATGTAGGAGAGCTTCTCCATGTCTATGATCACCGCGCGGTCGCTGTCCTCGATCGCGGCTCTGATCGCCTCCTCGAACGCGGCGGCATTGGAGCCATTGATGTGCCCGTTCACCAGAACCGACAAGATATCGTCCTGCCGGTCCGTCCTAACGTCCATCGCTTTGCCTCTACCGATCGCGACTCCAGCAATTCACCGCTTCTTTCCTTTGCGGCTTCCGGGGCCGTCCCGGCCGGAAAACTTTCTCGTAACGAACATGATTTCAATACCGATTCCTGAAACGGCGATCAGGAAATCCAATGCTCGACGGCGGAATTCGGGCGCGGGGGTGAGCGCTCGCGCGGGCCGCAACGCGACCTATCAAATTCACCATGATACTGCGCTTCAGCATCGTGGCGAACGCCTGCTGCTACGAGGATACCGACACCTTGCTCACCCTCGCCCTGCATCTCCGCTATGCGCTCTCCGCCCAGGGACACAGACGGTGGCGACAGCCGGGGCCCGAACATATCCCGTGCCGAAACGCGCCGAGTCGCGGAAGATGGCACTGGTCGCGACGATCAATGCGTTGATGGCAGCAGTCAGAAATCAGGCAGTCCTGGCACCAATCTTCCGGCGGCGCATCGCCTGCGCCGCATCGAAACGTTCACGCAGATACGCGGTCTGCTCCCGAATGGCTTGCGACGCTGCATCCGCATCCTTGGACCGCAATGCGGCCAGAATGTCCTCATGTTGCCGAACGATCACCTCGCGTTCACGCACTCGGAAGACCACCATGTTCTCGATGGGCTGCAGGGCTTCGATCACGGTGAACATGACGAACTTCAGGACCGAATTTTGAGTCGCGTCGGCGATGGCTCGATGAAACCGAACATCGGATGCGCAGAAATCCTCGTCTGAAATCGAAGCCTGTCGCTGTATTTCGATCTCTTGGGCCATCGCGTCGAGCTCCGCTTCCCCACAACAGGCTGCCGCCTGGCGTACACACAGCACCTCCAGTTCCTGGCGGGCTTCCAAGATCTCCGGGATTTTAAATTCACCCAGGCTGACCAGGAGCGCGGTAGCGGTCGTCAGGCTCGAGCTGACCTCCTCATGGCTCGGACGGTTGATGAAAGTACCGCCGGCCGGACCGCGCCGCGACCGGATCAAGCTCTGCGCCGCCAACCGTTTCAACGCCTCGCGTATAGTGGGTCGGGAGACTCGGAACTGGCGGGCGAGCTCTTCTTCGGTCGGGAGCTGGTCATCAGCCTTGAGGGTTCCATCGGTGATTGACTCCCGGATTTGCTCGGCAATCTGCTTTGCAAGACTCGCCGTCATCAACGGTCCATAGCTCACTTTCGTCTTGGTCAACGTCAATCTCCCTTCTGACGGTAAGTAGTCTGCCGTGACGGGTCCGAAGTCGTCCAATCGCGGCCACTTCGACAATCACGCCCCGACGTTTCGAGGTTGTAATCGCGCAGACGAACGAGGGCTTGGCTCAAGACGCTCGACGGTGACGAGTCCAGGTCGCTCCCGACGCTGATCTGCGCGTAATCAAGCCCGCGCCTCTGCTCTATCCTTTCTGCGCGGCGCCGTCGCCGCCAAACTGGCGACGTCTTGCGCGATGGCGGTCGGAATGGGAACGCTGGTGTTCCGGGAGCACTGGCGCTTCGTCCGCATGGATGATCGTGGGCCCGCGACCCGCTGCAGGCGAGACGGCGACGCAGCCCGGAACCTTCCACAGCCCTCTTCCAACTCATGCCTCGTAGCTCCGAAGCGCGGCTTCGCTACAAGCGTTGACGAATGCAGCGAGTCAACGTGAGCGGTATTATCCCTCTTCGAAACCTCCTAGTTCATTATTCAGAAAAAAGCCGAATAACAATGCACTACATAGTTGTGCAGTCAGTATAGGTCAAACGACGGATCAGCCCCGGCTGGTTATGTTAATTTGCTTGACAAATATGCGGTGTAAAGAATCTACTGTATTGCGAACTGTGACCCCGGCCGCTCGCCGGACAGTCGGAACAATACGTACTTCGAGATGATTTGACGGCCTTGAGTGCGACCTGTTCGCTCCACCACCCTCAACAACCAACGGCTGTAACCTAGCCCATCGAAGTCTTCAAAGAGAGGAATCGACTATGTCTGCAGTAAGATTGTCGACGACAGCTCTGGCCAGCATGGCTGTAGCCGCATTGATCGCATTCGCGCAGCCGGTGTCTGCTGCGGACGAACGCACAGTCAAGATCGCCGGATGGGGCGCCAAGTCCGGACCGTTGCGCTCGTTCGGTGTCAACTCCGAGGCTGTGCTCAAGGCGGCGGTGCAATCCATAAACGACTCCGGCGGCGTGAAACTGGGCGACGGCACCGTGGCCCAGATGGAGTTCACGTACTACGACTCCGCCTGCAACGCCGATCAGGCAATATCCGTCGCACGCAAGGTCGAATCGCAGACCGAAGCGTTGATCGGCATCGGACCGACATGCTCAGGCGCAGCGGCGGCCATGTACGGCATCTTCCAGAAAACGGTGGACGACGAGTCCGACACCGGCCTTCAGTTCCCCATTCTCACCGACACCGCGATCCGTCCCGGCCTAGCCAAGAAGTCCCAGTGGACTTTCCGCAATGTGCCCAACGAGATCACCATGTATGACGAGCTGTTCGCTTGGCTGCGCGCCCAGTATCCCGACGCCAAGACGATCTACGGCGGCACTGAGACCGACCAGGCGCATTCGAAGCTGACGTTCGCGATCGTCATCGTGCCGATGGCCAAGAAGCACGGCTTCGAGTGGGTCGGCGGGGGGATCGAAGGGGTCACCGGCAAGGTCAGGGAGGGCTACGAAAACGTGCTGGAGGTCTCGAAGTCGTCGAACTGGCTGATGGCCGATACGAACTTCTCGGTCCAGGCCCGTGCCTTCAAGAAATCGGGCGCCGACATGATGATCGTCTCCTCGCACCCGTTCACCACCTGCGGCATGTTGAAGGAGATGAAGCGTCAAAGGATCAAGCCGAAGGTGCTGGTAGGGCTCACCAGCTCGTCCAGCGCGGAAACACTCAAGGGCTGTTCCGCTGCGGCGGAAGGCATGTACATCCCGACCGGCTTCGCGCCGATCACGGATGCTGCGGCGAAGGTCGCGGCGGCGGCCGAAGCGAATGGTGGGTCTGCCGACCTTCACAGCGCGGCTGCCTGGGAGAATGCGCACATCATCAAGCAGGTGATCGAATCGACGGGGATCATGGCCAAGCCCGAGACTCTCAACGACGACCGGCGCAAGATCCGCGACGGTCTCGAGACCCTAGTCAAGGTCGATGGTCTTATGGGAGATATCGGACGCGTGCAGGACGAGGGTGAGTCTGTCAAGCCCTACGTCTTCGTGCAGGCCGACAGCGGTACGTGGAAGGTCGTCCACGATCCGCGCTAGCAAGTCTCCGGTAGAGTCGTGACTTGCTCGAGCGCGAGGTGAAAGGGGTCCGAATGATCCTCTTTCACCATACCGCCGGGCGGGAACGGCTGTTCGAAGGACGTGCGGGAACGTGACCGGGTTGGCCGGCCCGGTCATGTGCGTTACGGTCCGGCGAGGTTGGCTGACGCCCCGTACGCTGGGGGGCGAGTGACATCAGGCCATGGGTGATTTTTGGTTCGAGTTCGTCGAGATTACCCAGACCATCGGCGATGGCCTGTTGTTCGGCGCGACCTATGCTCTGATCGGGATCGGCTTCACGCTGATCTTCGGCGCCATGGGCAAGCTCAACATGACCTATGCCGCGGCCTCCCTGGCCGGAGCGTACGTGGGCCTAGCCGCATTCACCCTCGTCAATGCGTCGGCCTTGGTCGTCTTCTTGGTCTCGGCCCTCGCCTCGGGGCTCGTGGGTTTCATCGTGTACGTGGCCTG
The DNA here is from genome assembly GCA_021296255.1 of Alphaproteobacteria bacterium. GTDB lineage: Bacteria > Pseudomonadota > Alphaproteobacteria > UBA2966 > UBA2966 > UBA2966. The sequence continues at coordinate 22,237 of JAGWAU010000053.1, forward strand.
CTTCAGGTTCATTCCGATTGACAACCATCTCGCTGCCTTGATGGCCTCGATCGGGGCGCTGTTCTTCATCGATGAGATCATCGTGCATGCCACCGACGGCTCGCCGCTCACGTTTCCGGCCATGTTCGACGACGTGATGCTCGAGCTGGGTTCTTACGGAATACGCGGCGACCTCCTATTCGTGTTTGCGGTGTGCATCGCCGGCACCTTCGGCCTGCTCTACGTGCTCTACCGAAGCCGACTGGGCTTGGCGACGCGAGCTGTGTCTCAGCAGGACGTGGCGGCCCGGCTTTGCGGTATCGACGTCCACCGGACCAATGCCGTCACCTTCGTTCTCGCGGGCCTGCTAGGCGGCATCGCGGGGTCGATGACGGCGGCCGCGGTCGGCGTACTTTCGCCGCTGATCACGGTGCCGCTCACGATCAAGGGCCTGATCGTCACGGTCATCGGGGGGCTGGGATCGATTCCGGGGGCCATCGCGGCCGGCCTGCTGGTCGGCGGGCTCGAGAACGTGTTCCTGTACTTCCGGGGCGTCAACGAACGCGACATGTACGTGCTGCTGCTGCTCTTCGTGTTTCTGATCTTCCGGCCGCACGGGATTTTCGGGTCGGCCATCGACCGGGACTGACGGGCGATGTCATACTACCTCGGACTCGTCCAGCTCATCGGGATTCATACCCTCCTCGGACTGTCCGCCTACGTCCTGATGCTGACCGGCCAGCTCTCCCTGGGACAGGCCGGCTTTTTTGCGATTGGGGCCTACTCCGCGGGCATTCTCACCGTCATCTTCGAGCTGCCGATTCTTCCGGCGCTGCTTGCGGCCGCCGCCATCGCGTCGTTCTTCGCGTTCCTCGTCGGCTTTCCCGCCCTGCGGGTCAAAGGCTTGATGCTCGTGGTGGCGACCATCGCCTTCAGCGAGTTCGTTCGCCTGTTCTTTTTCAATCTGAGCTGGCGCGTGCCGCGCGGCGACATCGAGGTCGGACCGGACAGCACCAACGGCTTTCGGGAGATACGCTTCTTCGTGGCGAACGGCTGGTCGGCATGGGAGATCACCGCCTTCGTTTGGATCTTCGTCATCCTGGTCATGGCGGCGCTGTGGTGGACGGACCGCTCGCGCGCCGGAGCGGTGTTGCGAGCGGTCGGAGAGGACGAGCTCGCGGCCCAGAGCGTGGGGATCAATCTCACCGCCGTCAAGGTGACGGCCATGACCGCCGGCGGCTTCATTGCCGGCATCGGCGGGGCGCTCTATGCGCACACCGCGACCTACGTCGATCACCTCACTTTCACGGTGCTTCTCGCGACCTTCGCGATCGCCTATCCGATCCTCGGTGGCCTGTCCAGCGTGTTCGGCACCCTGGTGGCGGTGATTTTCATTCAAGGGGTGCTCGTGGAAGGGCTCCGCTTCCTCGGCGACTGGCGCAACATCGTGTTCGGACTGCTGATCATCGCCGCGATGAACCTGAAGCCTTCCGGTCTGTTCGATGCACGCACCGCTCAGGTTTTGAAGCGGGCGGTCGGTCTGGGCGGCAAGGATTAGACCGGTGCTCGAGCTGCGCGGACTATCGAAGCACTTCGGCGGGGTCAAGGCACTCGACGGGCTGGACCTGACCGTCGACGAGGGTGATATCTTCGGCTTGATTGGCCCCAACGGGTCGGGCAAGAGCACCACGATCAACCTGATCTGCGGCGTGTACGGAGAAACGGCCGGTACGGTTCACTTCCGGGGGAACCTGATGAACGGCAAGCCCCCGCACACGCGATTGAGAGCGGGAATCGCCCGCACGTTCCAGAACATCCGCCTGTTTCCGAACCTCACGGTGTGGCAGAACCTGTGGGTGGCGCAGAACTCGTCCCAGGACGTCTCCGCGCACGGCTTTCTGCCGCGCTGGTTCGGCGCCACCCGCCGGACGCGGAAGGAGATCGCCCGGCTGCTCGAGCTCGCCGATCTGGGACACAAGGGCGATGAGCTCGCGTCCAATCTCGCATTCGGAGAGCAGCGACGGCTGGAGTTCGCACGTGCCGCAGCGGCTCGCCCGAAGCTGCTGCTGCTCGACGAGCCGGCAGCGGGCATGAGCCGGCAGGAGATCGATAATTTGGGCCGGCGCATTCGCCGGATGCGTGACTCGGGAGTGACGATTCTGCTCGTCGAGCACGTGATGGAACTCGTCATGGGCGTGACGGAGCAGATCGCGGTCCTCAACTTCGGGTACAAAATCGCCTTCGGCACTCCGGGCGAGGTGCAGCGCGACAAGGCGGTGCAAGAGGCCTATCTCGGGACATCCGCCTCGAAGTCCCGCCCGGTCGATGGGAGCGCCTGAGCCCATGCTGAGCATTCGAGACCTCGTCACTGCCTATGGCAACATCGAGGCGCTGCGAGGCATCAGCCTCGACGCGGCCGAGGGCGAGATCACGTGTCTGCTAGGCCCCAACGGCGCCGGCAAGACCACGACCATGTTCACCATCGCAGGGATCCTCGCCGCCAGGTCCGGCTCCGTGGTCCTGGACGGCGAAGACCTGACCCGGCTGCCGGCCGCCAAGGTGGTGTCCAGAGGCATCGCACTGGTGCCGGAGAACCGCCTGGTGTTCCCGCGCATGGATGTCAAGGAGAACCTTCACGCCGGCGCGTACGCCAGACGGGCTCCTGCGGCGGAGGTCGCGGCCGACATCGCGGATATCTACCGGCGCTTTCCTCGTCTGGAAGAACGCAAGGGTCAGCTCGCCGGCACCCTGTCCGGAGGCGAGCAGCAGATGCTGGCTATCGCCAGGGGGCTGATGACCCGTCCCAGGATCTTGCTCATGGACGAGCCGTCCGTCGGCCTGGCGCCCCTCGTCGTCGAGGAGATCTTCGACATCATCCGCGAGTTGAACGCCGAGGGGGTCACGATTCTTCTGGTCGAGCAGAACGCCCGCATGGCGCTCGACGTGGCACACAGGTTCTATCTCATCGAAAGTGGCGAGATCACCTTCTCGGGGTCACCCGGCGAGCTCGAAGAGGACGAGGTCATTCGCCGGGCCTACCTCGGGACACAGAAGGTGTAACCATTCCCCGAATCGGGGAGGCGCGCTGTGATCGATTTCGTCCAGAATACCGTCGACGGGATCATGTTCGGCTCGTCCTACGCGTTGCTGGCGATCGGCTTCACCATCGTCTTCGGCGTGATGCGCCGGATCAACCTCGCATTCGGCGCCACCATCATGCTTGGCGCCTACGCCGGCACATGGCTGCACGTGCACTATCAGGTCCACGTGCTGGTCGTCGTCCTGACGACAGTGGTGTGCACCGTCCTGGTCGGCATCTACGTGGAGCGGCTGTGTTTCCATGCCGTTCGCCGCGATGCCGCGCTCGCGTCCATGGTGTCGAGCTTCGTGGTCTGGATGCAGTTGGAAGAAGTCGCGATCCACCTGCTACCCGAGCGCACCTATTCTTTTCCTTCCCTCATCGTCGCCGGCTCCTTCGAGCTCGGACCCTTCCTGTTACGCGGCGAGCAGATCACGATGCTGGTGCTGGCGGCGGTCATGGTCGGAGCCCTGCACCTTCTGCTGCACCGTACCCGCTATGGCCTGGCGTTGCGAGCGATCTCGGAGAGCCCACGGGCAGCCGCCTACATGGGCATCGACGCAGCATGGGTCATGCTGTGCGCCTTCGCGCTGGTGTCCCTGGTCGGCGCGGTTGCAGGATACGCCATCCTGGCCACGGATGAGCAGATCACGCCCTTCTTCGGCCTGTGGGCCACCTTCAAGGGTCTCATCGCGATGATGCTGGGCGGCATGGGGTCTCTGCCCGGAGCGATCCTGGGCGGCCTCCTGCTTGGCGTGGTCGAGGCCCATGCCCAGTGGTACCTGGGCAACGAATACAAGGATCTGAGCGCCTACGTGCTGCTGTTCGCGATGCTGGTGCTGCGGCCCGGCGGCTTGCTGGGTCAGCGGATTCTCGGCCGCGAGGAGCTCGCCTTCCGGCGAGTTTGAGAGATGGACGATTACGTTGTCACGGTGCTGTCGAACATCGGGATGATCTCGTTCATCGCCCTGTCGGCCTATCTATTGCTGATCACCGGCGAGATCTCCTTCGGCCAGCAGGCCTACTTCGGCCTGAGCGCCTATGCGGCCGGCGCCGCCACCTCAATGTTCGGGCTGCCGATCTGGGCGGCAGTACTCATCGGCGCATGCACGGCCGGACTCATGGCGATGGCAGTCGGAGCCCTGACCCTGCGGCTCAGCGGGCTGTATTTCTCGATCTCGACCCTAGCGTTCGCGGAGATGATGCGCCTCATCCTGCTGATCGTCGAAGTGCAGGTCGAGGTCGACGGGGAGATGGTCGGCCCGGACGGTGCTAACGGATTCCACGACATCCGCTGGATGTTCGAACGCGACATCAGCCTGACCGAGTTCATGCTCTTCATCTACGGACTGCTGGCGCTGGTGCTGATCGCACTGCTGCTGGTCGAGCGCTCCCGGCTGGGCTCGGTGTTCAGGATGCTCGGCTCCGATGACCTGCTGACCGAAATGCAAGGTCTGAACACGGTGCGATACCGCATTCTGGCCGCCGGCATGGCCGGTGCGATCGCGGGAATCGGCGGAGCGCTCTACGCCCACTTCACCACCTACGTGGAGCCGCAGTTCTTCAACGTGATGCTCGGCGTACACGCCCTCGCCTACGGTCTGATCGGCGGCCTCGGCACCGCGTTCGGACCCCTTGTCGGCGTCGCCATCGACATCGGGTTCCTGGAAGCGGTGCGGTTCATCCAAGGCTACCGAATGATCGTGTTCGGCGGTCTGGTGGCGGTGCTGCTGATCTTCATGCCCCGGGGCATCCTCGACGAGGAACGGGTGCACCGGCTGAAGGCACTGTTCTCGAGAGGAAATCATGCTCGCGCTGAGCGGCATTGAGAAACGCTTCGGCGCTCTGACCGCGCTCACCGAGATCGACCTAGAGGTAGCATCCGGAGACGTCCTGGGTATCATCGGACCCAATGGCTCGGGCAAGACCACGCTTCTGAACATCGTGACCGGCACGTATGCACCCAGCGGCGGGTGCATCTCGTTTCAGGGCACGGACATCACCGGGTGGAAAGGGCATCGGATCACACGCCTGGGTGTGGCGCGCACCTTTCAGAACATCCGCCTGTTTCCGACCATGACCGTCTTCCAGAACGTATGGGCTGCTCAGCACAGCCGGGTTTCTGGTGGACTGCTTGGACTGTTGCGAAGCACTCCAACACGCACGCGTGGCGAAGCGGGAAGAGTGGAGAAGGTGCTGGAGCAAGTCGGGCTTCTCCGGGACAGGGAGGTTCTCGCCAGGAACCTGTCCCTTCCCGCCCGCCGGCGTTTGGAGGTCGCCCGCACGCTCGCCGTGGATGCGAAGCTCGTGCTGCTCGACGAGCCCGCGGGCGGGATGACGCCGGCCGAGACCGCGGACATGGCGCGGCTCATACGGGAGGTCGTCGCCCCGGGACGTACCTGTGTGGTGATCGAGCACAAGATGGCGCTGATCGCGGGCGTATGCACCCGTCTTTGCGTGCTAGACTTCGGCCGCAAGATCGCCGAAGGGCTTCCGGACCAGGTGCTTGCCGATGCGAAGGTCCGGGAGATCTATCTGGGGACGGAGGATGGGCTCGATGCTTGAGGTACGCGGGCTGGTGGTCTCCTACGGCGGTCTGCGCGCGGTCGACGGGGTGTCTCTGGAGGTGCGGCCCGGGGAAATCGTTTCCATCATCGGCATGAATGGCGCCGGCAAGACTTCGATTCTCAATGCCATCTCGGGCATCGTGTCGCCGGACACCGGCGAGATCCGGTTCGAAGGAGCGTCGATTGGCGGCTTGCCCCCGCACGCGGTCGTCGCTCGCGGCATCGTCCAGGTTCCGGAAGGACGGCTGATCTTCGGGACCTTGAGCGTGGAGGAAAATCTCAGCGCCGCTGCCCACCAACACGGCGGATTCGTGCTTCGACGACGCGCGCGACCCAACCTGCGCGGCCTGTTTCCCGCCCTCGCCGACAAGCTGGATCGGCCGGCGGCCAGCCTGAGCGGCGGCGAAGCGCAGATGCTGGCGCTCGCCCGCGGAATCGAGGCCGAGCCCCGGCTGTTGCTGCTGGACGAGCCTTCGCTCGGCCTATCGCCCAAACTGTCGGCGGACGTGTTCGCGCTGATCAGTCGACTGCGCGACCAGGGGCTCACCGTGCTCCTGGTGGAGCAGAACGTCAGGCGCACCTTGGCGCTCGCCGATCGGGCCTACGTGCTTGAAAGCGGGCGAATCACTCTCCAGGGACCCGCGGCGGAGTTAATGTCCGACGAACGGCTCGTGTCCAACTACCTGGGCATTTCCTCGCCCGCATCATTCGTTCCGGCCTGACGGAAGTGCAATCATGATGAATATCCGTCCATCCGCAGTATTCGTCGTCACCGTACTGGGGCTGCTGCCGATGCTCGCAAATGCGAACGAGCGAAGCGCGGCCGAGGTGGAATGCACGCCGGTCGAGCAGCAGGCGTTGGTCTACGACTGCATGATCACGCTGAAGGGCAAGAAGAGCGGTACGCCGGTCGTCGATGCCGAGTTCACGGTCGGCGCCGACATGCCGTCCATGCCCGGCGCCCACAACGTCCACCCGGTGTCTGCCGAGCCGCACGGGATGCCAGGGATGTACCGGGCTCGCATCGAGCTCGAAATGACGGGGGAGTGGGCGCTGAAGCTCGACTTCACCAAGCCGAGCCGGGACCGTCTGGTCAAGAAGCTCCAATTTGGCGGGATGGATGGGCACGGCGCGCACAAGCACTGACCCGGAAATGGAGTGCGTCCCTTGGGGTGGACAGGCGGTTTGGAATGAATTGACCGGTGCATCGGGCATTCGAAGGATCGACGCCCGTGATAAAGCACCGAACCCACAGCATCGCTTTCGAGCGCCGACAATAAATGATTGAAGGGAACGATGACGAGGCAGGAATACATGACACCGGAAGAGCCTGCTGAGAAGGTGGTGCGGGACATCTGTCGCCGGACCCATTGAAACAACGCATTTATCCCGCCGTTTCACGATGTTGATTCGTGTACACTACACGTCGATTCGAGGAGTTCGACCATGAAGCAGCCCTATGCGCACCCGATGATGCCGCTGCCGACCAGCGACGAGCTGGCTCGCCAGAACTTCATCGCCAGCCTCAAGATGCACATGGAGGACCATGTCTACCCCGCTGACGCAGTCGTCGGACGTACCCGCGTCGCGCCCAAGTTTCGGGAGCGGTATGGCCGTGATCCGAAGGGGCGGGTGGAATGGCGCCATGCCATGGAAGAGGATCCCTTCGTCCAGACCTGGAGCTCGATTGCCCGCACCATCCAGGAAATGAACTGGGATACCGTCGGCGAGATCGTGCTGCACCAGCTGCCGGAACTCATCGAGAAGAGCCGTATCGGTAAGCCGAAGGGCAGCCTGACGCTGGACCCGAATCTGAAGATCCCGAGCTACAACGCCTCGATCGATATCCACTGCATGTCGGGCGGCTATCACACCGACATCGCCGAGGACGACGTCTACGCCGGCGCGGTGTTCGACCGCGGTGCCTATTACTATGGCCTGCCGATCCGCGGCTCGGCCGCCCTCGAGTACCGGGACAACCGCGAACGCCTGCAACGCGCGATTCCGGGCTATACCCTCATCGACTATATAAAGCAGCGATTTCCGGACCTTGAGCCGCTCCGAATCGTCGACCTCGGCTGTACCATCGGGGGCAGCACGGTCCCCTACGCCGAGCGTTTCCCCGACGCCGAAGTCCACGGCGTCGATGTCGCGGCGCCGTCACTGCGCTATGCCCATGCCCGCGCGGAATATCTCGGCGCCGCCGTGCACTTCCGTCAGGAAAACGCCGAAATCCTCTCCTTCGACGACGAGTCCTTCGACCTCGTGGTCTCGCACGGCCTGTTCCACGAAACCTCGGCCAAGGCGGCGCCACGCATTCTCGAGGAGTGCTACCGCGTGCTGCGCAAGGGCGGCGTGACGATGCACCTCGATACCCAGTTCGCCCGGGGCCTCGACGACTACCAGGCCTACTACTGGGACTGGGACACGCACTACAACGCCGAGCCCTTCTGGGGCACGCTGCATCATACCGACGCCCGCGAACTGTTGGCGGACGCCGGCTTCGCGAGGGAGACCATAAGCGAGGCGTGGCCGGTGTCACAGGCCGACGGCAGCGTCGTCTACGAGCCGGTGCAAGATGCGGGCGGCGAGATCATTGGCTCGACAATCTTCGGCGGCCGGAAGCTGTAGGCCTCCCGCTGACCGAGACTGCGGGGTAGCCGCTCCTTCTACAATCTTCATGACGCGGAACTACTTCGAGACGTCCTCGACGATCTTGTCGTAGTCCTCGTGGGTCTCGCCACTTGCGATGTGGTCGAGCTCGACCTGAACGATGCGCAGGACGCGCGCGATGTAGTCACGGCGCCATTGGGCGCGGAAGGCCTCGGCAACCTCGTCGGGCTCGTAATCTTCGATCGCCTCGTGTGTCGCCCACGTGCTCTCCCGTGCGAGACGCTCGTGCGTGTCCACGCGCTCGCGGATGACGGACACCTCCCCTGCCAGCGCCATGATCATGGCCAGCAGCTTGTCGATGTTGGGATCATCGAAGAAGCAAGGACGGCGGCCTTTGGCGGTACGAACGCGCGTGGCCTCGGGCTCGGGATAAGGATGGCCGGGGATGCGCCGGGTGCCGGCCCGCTTCCCGGCGATGTCTTCTTCGCTGCCTTCGCCATGTGCTCCTCCCAAAATCCGACGTCAGCGCCCCTCGAAATTCGTCGGGACAGATGCCGTCACTCCCGACTTCAAAGGCGCGCCCTGAGCTGTGTCAATGCTTCGATCGGCTTCGAAAGTCGTGCGGGCTGGCCCGGGACGCCGTCAGCGTCATGGCGAATGAGGACAAGCTTGAGCTCGTCGAACCGTCCGCCGCCATCCAGCGCCATGCCTGCAAGGAATGCGGCACGCACATGTACGGGCGGATCCCCAGCGAGAATCACCTCTTGCACGGGCTCGACTTCGTGCACACGGAGCTTTCCGACGACGACGGCTGGTCCGCGGCCGAATTCGCCGGGTTCGTGTCGTCGGTGATCGAAAGCGGGACGCACCCCAGCGACATGGATGGCATCAGAGCACGACTGCGGGAAATAGGTCTCGAGCCGTACGATTGCCTGTCGCCGCCCATCATGCATCTGTTGGCCACGCATGCGGCGAAGGCTTCAGGCGTCCTGACGGACTGATCCCGCCTCGGGAAGGATCCCTGCCCGGCACCTCGTCCCGGGCCGAGACGACCGACGATCGTCCACGGGCGCCTCGGCAGCGCCGCGGGAAGGAGGACGTAAACGCCCCGCCCTTGGTGGCGATGAGCGGGTATGGTAGGGGAGTCCCGAGCCGACGTGGCCTTCCGACCGGACTCTGGCATGAAATTCGGAATCTTCTACGAACACCAGCTCCCCCGTCCCTGGAATGAGGACTCCGAGCTCCGCCTGTTCCAGGAGTCTCTGGACCAGGTCGAGCTCGCAGATCAGCTCGGTATCGACGCGGTCTGGGCAGTCGAGCATCACTTCCTCGAGGAATACGCCCATGGGTCCGCGCCGGAGGTGTTCCTGGCCGCCTGTTCCCAACGCACCGCCAACATCCGTCTCGGCCACGGCATCATGCTCATGCCGCCCGGTTACAACCACCCGTTCCGCGCCGCCGAGCGGATCGCCACGCTGGACCTCGTCTCCGGCGGCCGCGCGGAATGGGGAACCGGCGAGTCGAATTCTGCGATCGAGACCGGCGGCTTTGGCGTCGATCCCGACCTGAAGAAGGACATGTGGTTCGAGGCGACGGAACAGGCCGCCAACATGGCAGCCATGTCCCCCTACCCCGGCTACGACGGAAGATTCTTCTCGGCCCCCTGCCGCAACGTGGTACCCAAACCGGTGCAAAAACCCCACCCGCCGATGTGGATGGCCTGCTCGCGGCGGGAAAGCATCCAACGCGCGGCCGAGATGGGCATCGGCGCGCTGGCGTTCGGGTTCTTCGAGCCCGAACAGGCGGCGCCGTGGGTCAAGGAATACTACGACATCATCAAGTCGGACCGATGTGTCCCCGTGGGCCACACGGTAAACGCCAACATCGCCATCATTTCGGGGTTCTCCTGCCATTCAAATGCCGCTGAAGCGGAGGCCCGGGGCCTCGACGGTTTCCGCTTCTTCGGCTACGGCATCGGCCACTACTACGTCTTCGGCGATCATCGCCCCGGCCATACCGGGGTCTGGGAACAGTACGAACGAGTCCGCGGGAGCATCAAACAGGACAAGGGCCGCGGCTGCATCGGCACGCCGGATGAGCTCAGGAACCATCTCCGGCGATATGAAGATACGGGCATGGACCAGATCATCTTCATTCAGCAGGGCGGAAAAAACCGCCACGATCACATCTGCCAGTCGCTGGAGATCTTCGCGGCGGAGGTGATGCCGGAGTTCAAGGAACGCACGGCCGATCGGGAAGAACGGAAACGGGCGGAACTCGCGCCCTACATCGAAGCCGCTCTCGCCCGGAAAGATTGGTTGGCCATGCCCGCCGCTGAGGATCTTCCCCTCGTTACCGCCCTGCCCAGGCAGCGGGAGTCGAAGGAAGCAAGTGCCGGGTCGATCGAAGGCATGTACACAGACCGCACGCGCGACGGCGCCATTTTCGTGCCCGGCGAGGATCCGGCAATTCAACGCCGGCAGGCAGGCGGTGGCGACTAAGCATCCCAGCTACGAAGGGGAGTCCGTTCCGCCGCCCTCGCTTCAGCCGGCCGTCATCGGCCGGCGCTACATGGCGTCCACCGGACATTACCTGGCCACCGAAGCCGCTATCGACATCCTCCAGGGCGGCGGCAACGCCGTAGACGCCGGTGTCTCGGCTTGCATCACCCTCGGCGTCGTGCAGTCGGACCAGGTCCAGTTCGGCGGCGTCGCACCTATCATGGTCTACCTCGCGGAAATGGACGAAGTGCTGACGATCAGCGGGCTCGGCTGGTGGCCCAAGGCGGCCTCGCTCGACTACTTCGTGAATGAGTGTAGGGGCGAAATTCCCATCGGCGTGCGGCGGACGGTCGTGCCCGCGGCGCCCGACGCGTACATCCAGGCCCTCTCGCGCTACGGCACCATGAGTTTCGGTGACGCCGCGCGGCATGCGATCCGCTGTGCCCGGGAAGGAATCGCCCTGCACCGACACATGAAGATCTATATCGAACGCCATGCGGAACGGATCCGGAACTGGCCCGGCAACGCCGAATGTTTCCTTCCCGACGGGCGGATTCCGGAAGTCGGTGATCTGTTCGTGCAGCGCGACCTCGCCGCCACGCTTCAGTACATGGCTGATGAGGAACACGCGGCGGCGAAGGGCGGGCGTGAATCCGGCCTGGCGGCCGCGCGAGACGCCTTCTACAAGGGCGATATCGCCCAGATGATGGTGGCCTTCCAGCGCGAGAACGGCGGCTGGCTGGCGGCCGACGACTTGGCGGGGTATGCCTCGGCCGTCGAACCGCCCGTCGCCTATCGCTACCGCGGCATTGATATCTATTCCTGCGGACCCTGGTGCCAGGGTCCCGTCGTACCCCAGGCGCTCTCCCTGCTTGAGGGAATCGACCTGGAAACACTCGGTCACAACACGCCCGAGTACATTCACGCCGTCGCCGAGGCGATCAAGCTCGCATTCGCGGACCGCGAACGCCATTACGGGGATCCACGGTTCGTCGACGTTCCGATTGGGGCCCTGCTCGATTCGGACTATGCCGCGGAGCGGCGAAAGCTTATCCGCTCCGACGAAGCCTGGACGGAGCTTCCGCCCGCGGGCTCCGTGAACGGTGGCCCGGACCGCTGGGCGGCACCCGCCGCTACCCGGGACGCGCCGACGCCGGTTCATGCAGCGGACACCTCCTACGCCGCAGTCATCGACGGCGGCGGCAATGTCTTCTCGGCGACGCCGAGCGACACGAGCTGGGACGCCCCGGTGGTGCCGGGGCTCGGGTTCACGCCGTCCGCCCGAGGCTCGCAATCGTTCGCCGTTCCCGGACACGCGAGCTGCGTCGCGCCCGGCAAGCGGCCGCGTCTAACCCCCAATCCGGCAATCGCGCTGAAGAGGGGTGAATTCGCCATGCCCTTCGGTGCGTCGGGAGGCGACACCCAGCCGCAAGGTATGCTCCAGGTCTTGCTCAATCACGTGGTGTTCGGGATGGACATCCAGGCCGCAATCGACGCACCCCGTCTTTGCACGCACAGCCAACCCGACTCGTTCGAGCCCCATACGGCTTATCCCGCCCGGCTCGCCCTCGAGAGCCGGATCGACCGCGCTGCCGGGGACCGCCTGGCGGCGCTGGGGCACGACGTGGACTGGCTGCGCGACATCTCGATCGGCGTCGGCGGCGTCTCCGCCATCAGCGCGGACCTGAAGCGGGGCGCGATGACGGGCGGTGCCGACCCCCGCCGGCCGGCCAGGGCCATGGGGTGGTAACCCTCCGGGGTGAGGAAAGGCCGCCGGCAATGAACGTCCACGACATCGGGCCCCAGACACGGCTCGCAGCACGCCGTACGGCGGCTACCATCAGCGGATCTTCTCCCGGAAGATGCCGAGGTCACACATGCGGGGCCCGGGACCCCGTGCGGTGAGTTCATCCCAAGTGCTGGCTGCCCGTATGCCTGTCGAACGAGCTTCGGGACCTGCCTAAGGCGGTCCGCATCCACGACGCCAAGGCGGAAACCGTCCGCCAGCACCATGCGGACATCAAGGCCCGGATTCGGAAGACCAGGGACGCCTTCGTTTCAGTCTAGCACCCGGGGCCACGGCCGGCATCACAGAAGGCGGCGGCGAGACGGTCTCCGAACGTCGCAGATGACCTTGGCCACGCGCAGGTCTCCACGAAGATCATCGCCTCGCCCCACGAAATTGCCGACTGCGAGATCGGTGGTCCGCGCACCGGGATCGGGCATGAGCCCGGCCTCCGCCAACAACCAACGGACGGACGAGGGATCCGACGTCATCACCCGTCCTCGGCGCTCGGACGCCGCGACCATGACTCCGATCACCTCACCCCTCTCGTTGAACATCGGACCTCCAGAGAGTCCGCCGAGGGCAGGCAGGTGATCCGGAACACGGCGGCGTTCCGCCCAAGCGAGGATGGGTTCGTCCGTCCGGTACCGCCCCACCGATTTCAGGCGCACCCGCCCCATGAGCTGGGCGTGGACATCCCCCGGCGACCCCTGCGGATAGCCGATCGCGAAGCCGTCCTGACCGCGCCGCAACGATGCAGTCAGAAAGGGAAAGGGCTCCGGGTCGAGGTCTAGCGACAACAGGGCGAGGTCGGCGTTGGGATGGATAACGACCTGCTGGGCCGCGGCGGCCCGGCGGGCCCCGGTGACGAGGCCGACGGCGTCGCAACCGTCCGCGACGTGGCGCGCCGTCAGCCACCAGCCGCCTCCGACGGCGAAGGCCGTACCGGTCGACGGCTGCTTCTCCGGAACCTCGATCGTGACGACCTGCGTGCCCGGCGCCACGGCGGGAGCGCGAGATGCGGGCGGGAGTGCCGCGACGCGCACCGAGGGGCGGCGCGCATCTTCCCCATGGGGGAATTGCAGGTAGGACGTACCCGCGTAAAGGAGGGCGAGACTCGCCGCCAGATAGGCGAGCCGATCCAGCAAACGGTTCATGAAACGGGCGCGCCGCCGTCAACCGGAGACGGCGGCGGCCGTGACTGCGGCGACAGCCAGCTTGATCGCCGAGAGCAACAAGGCCGCCGCCACCTCGCCCGACTCGATGCGCGCCGGCAGATCCCGCAGGACGAGGTCGGTCAAGCGGAAGACGACAAGCTGAATGACGAGGGTCAACAGACCCCATATCACGATGTCGGCGACGTTCACGCTCACGGACATCGACATGGCGAGCGGGATGGCGAGACCCAGAACAGCACCCGACAGCGAGATCGCCGCCGCCACATTCCCCTCCTTCACGAGCGCCAGGTCCTTGTGCGGAGTGATCCAGACGTAGACCGCCACGCCCGCGGCGAGCATGACAACGGTCACGAAAAAATGCATCAGAAGGACGGGGAACCCCGCCAGGAAACTCTGTAAAACGGCTTCCATGATCAGTCCCACGTTTGGGAGTGCCGGGCATCTCCAGCATGGCGCGACGACCCCTGCGCGGCAACCCCGACCGCCCCGACGATTGCGGAGTGGGCGAGTCCCGGCTTAAGGTGCCGCACCGTCAATGGATGGAGGCGACGCCATGGCGCAGGTCGAACACG
>JAGWAU010000096.1 GCA_021296255.1 Alphaproteobacteria bacterium
GGCCCAAAAACCTCAACAGAAGCGGTCAATCGATGTGCTAGCAAAACCGGACAAATCCACTTGCTAGCGACAGGGCGGGGACGCGGCGCGCTTGATCTGCAATTGCTGTCTCTGTATCAACGAACAAAAGGGAGGACGATGAAGGCACGGGCGTCGGGACCGCCACCCGGAACGAGGTCGCCGGCCGTTGGTCCTCCCGCGCGACTTCTGGACGGGAGGCCCAGCCCATGAATACCCCCTACGGAGGTTCTCGAGGCGCCGGCGTGGCGGGCGGGTCGGCCACGGGCCCAGCCTATCGACCGACACCCCTCGTATCGGGACCGGGCTCGCGTTCGACGGCGAGCATCGGGCGTGGGTCGCTGTCTCGCGCGGGTGGCGAGAAGGAAATCTTCTGTGCTTTCGGGATCGACGTCGATGCGGTCGCCGGTTGGCTGGGGTCCTATGGCGGTCAGGACTCGCCTTGCGATATCTCCCGGGGCCTGTTCGCCGGCGAAGTCGGCGTGCCGCGCTTGGTCCGGCTGTTCGACAAGTTGGGTATCCACACGTCATGGTTCATTCCGGGTCACTCGATCGAGACATTTCCGGAGCAATGCAAGATGGTTGTCGATGCCGGCCATGAGATCGGCATGCACGGCTATTCGCACGAGAATCCGATCGCCATGACGCGGGAGCAGGAGGAGGCGGTTCTCGACAAATGCATCGACCTGATCGAGCGGCTTTCGGGTCGGCCCCCGACCGGATACGTGGCGCCGTGGTGGGAGTTCAGCCCCGTGACCAACGAGCTGCTGCTCAGCAGAGGCATCAAGTATGACCACAGCCTTATGAACGACGATTTTCATCCCTTTTATGTTCGGGTGGGGGACAGCTGGACGCCGATCGATTACTCCAAGCACCCGAACGAGTGGATGAAGCCATTGGTTCGTGGTGAAGAGACGGACCTCATCGATATTCCCGGCAGTTGGTATCTCGACGACCTGCCGCCCATGATGTTCATCAAGAGCGCACCGAACAGCTTCGGCTGGGTCAAGCCGCGCGATGTGGAAGAGTTGTGGCGCGACCAGTTCGACTGGGTCTACCGCGAGTATGACTACGCGGTCTTCACGATGACGATTCATCCCGACGTTTCGGGTCGGCCGCAGGTCCTGCTCATGCTGGAGCGGGTCTACGAATATCTCAGCGGCCATCCGGGCGTGCGGTTCTGCACCTTCGATGAAATTGCGGACGATTTCCGAAAGCGCCATCCCAGGAACGCGGGCGCGGGAGCCGCGGCGGCGGCGGAGTAGCGCGTGCGGTGTGTGGCTTGTGCGGCATGCTGGGTAGGCCGGGTCACTGGACCGAGACGGCGACGAACGCGGAAGCTTTTCAAGGGCGTGCAAGGTCTCATACCTGGCACCGCGAGCGACAGGACCGCGCGCGGCTCGTCAATAGGGTTCTGAGGCACTATGGGTTCAATTTGAGTGATTGGGCGGCGACGTCGTTCGTGCTGCGCAGCCACACCGGCCAGACGAGTTTGGTCGACAATTTGACCGAGGTTTGGGCGGCGGCGGAGGCGCTCGGCAAGCGGGACTGTGACCCGCTGGACGAAGATCTCTTGACCGCACTGTCCGAAGACGAAGCGGCGCGATGACCGACTACGCCGCGCTCATTCCCGTCAACGTAGTCACCGGATTCCTCGGCAGCGGCAAGACGACCCTGCTGCAGAAGCTTCTTGCCTCGCCCCGGCTCAAGGATACGGCGGTGTTGGTCAACGAGTTCGGTGAGGTAGGTCTGGACCATCATCTGTTGGAGAACGTCACCGAAGGCGCGTTGCTGCTGGAGAACGGCTGCGTCTGCTGTGCGCTGCGCGAGGATCTCCGGGAGTCCTTGCGCGACCTCTTCTCCCGCCGCGAGCGGAGGGTGATTCCGGAATTCCGCCGCGTGGTCATCGAGACCTCGGGCCTCGCGGATCCAGTTCCCATCGCCTACACGATGCTCGCCGAACCGGTGCTTCAACATCATTTTCGCCTCGGCACAATCGTCGCTACCGTCGATGCGGTGAACGGTCGCGCGCAACTCGATCGGAATCCCGAGTCGCTCAAACAGGCGGCTGTGGCCGACCGCCTGATCCTGACCAAGACCGATCTGGCGCCGGCGGGTCAGGTGAATGCGCTACGAACGGAGCTTCGCCGGCTGAACGGCGGCGCGGTCCTCATCGATTCGAACGTCGAATTTCCCGATCCCGAACGCTTGCTCATGGACGACGCCTTCGACCGGGAAAGCCGCGACCGGGAGGTCGATCGCTGGTTGCAAGACCGTGTGTCGGGACTGAGGCCTTCGGAGCATCCGCACGGCTCGCAGGCCCACGACGGAACGTATTCCTTCTCCGTTCGGGTCGATACGCCGCTCGATTGGAGCGCCTTCGGCGTATGGATGACCATGCTGCTCAACCGGCATGGCGACAAGGTGTTGCGCATCAAGGGACTGCTGAACGTTGCGGGCGTCGCCGCACCGGTGCTCATCAACGGCGTGCAGCACGTCGTGCACCCTCCCGTGCATCTCGAATGCTGGCCGGACGCGGACCACGGCAGCCGAATCGTCTTCGTCGTGCAGGGTCTATCGCGGGAACGTATCGAGGCGTCTCTGAAAGTGTTCAACGCGCTCGCCAATCCCGCGATGGTATCTGAGAGCGTATCGCCGGTCAGGGATCAACCGGCGTTGGAAACAGCTCCATCCCGGCAGTAGCCGCGTAGCGCGATCACCAGCGAGACGGTCGCGGCAAGACAGTAGAGCGCCATCAAGGCGCATATGTTCTCTACTGAAACGCCGGCATCCATAGGCGCTCCCATGGCCAGTGGCCCCAGAGCGGACGAGAAAACGGAGATCGAGGTCGCCAGGGAGCGGATAGCGCCAAAGTGGCGCACCCCGTAGACCTCGGCCCACAACGAAGTGAGTGCCGTGAAGTTGACACCCACGGTCAGGCCAAGGAGAAGAAGGTAGGGCAGGGCCCACAGATAGTGGTCGAATGCCCAGACGATGAATAAGGCGAGCAGCATCGAAATCAAGGAGCCGGGTAATATCTGAGCGGCCGAGAGGCGGTCGATCAGCGGACCTGCGGTGAGGGACGCGGCAACGGATCCCGCGGCGTAGATCCAGTAGCTGCCGGCGACCCAGTCAATCCCCCATTCCTTGGCGCGGGCGAACTCCGGATGATGAAAGAAGAGGGCGGTGACGATGATCGACGGTGCCGCCATTGCGGGTACCATGAAATAGAAACGCCAATCGCGGAGGACCTGTGCCCTGGTCCACGAGCCTTCGGATGCACGCACCGTGGCGCTTTCCATGGTCGATGTCTCTTGCGGCGAGAGGTCTTCCTGTCTGCGTCCAAGCAACCACCAGGCCAGGGGCGTGACGACCAGCGCGAGTACGGCGGCGGATGCGGCGAAGGTGATGCGCCAGTCCACCGCCGCGATGGTCAGCACGGCGAGGAAAGGCAGCAGCGATCCACCCGCCGAGAAGCCGAGAGTGGCGAACGCGACTGCTTTTCCGCGATCGGCCCGGAAACCGCGAGCCACCGCCGTGGTGCCGGTGTGTATCGCCAGTCCTTGTCCTGCTTGGCGCAACAGGAGTATGGCGACGATCAGAAACACGGTCGATGGTACCAAAGCCATGAATGCCGCCGCCGTGACGAGGCCGGCGCAGACGAGCATGGTGTATCGTCGCAGCGTTATCCGATCGATCTGCTGTCCGGTCCACGGCAAAAGCAGAGCACTCAACAGCGTTCCCGCCATGTAGATGGACCCCCACGCCGTGTGGCTGAGGCCGAACTCATCCTGGATTGCCGGTCCGAAGACTCCGATGAAATAGGTCTGACCCACGCTTGATGCGAAGGCCATGATGAAACCGAAGGCCAGGACACGCGTGTTGTCCGTGCTGGCGAGAGCGAAGCGCAGATAACTGGCAAATGGCATCGTTTATCGAAAGGTCAGTAGGGCGCCGCGAGGGCAAGGACACGGATCGTGCGCATGGGGTGGCACGGATGGGCTTCCCGTCCACGACGAGAGAAATCCGTCAGAGTTCAGGAACCGCTGTCGGATGAAGAGGTGGTACGCGGCGGCGGGCGGCGCGGTGTCCAGCCCACGCGGAACGCGCGAACGGCGAAGTGCAGCAGATAGAACATAATGGCGATGATCACCAGCAGGATGATGGCGAGCAGTTTCTCGCCGAAAGCCCCTCCGATGATCTCTTCACGGCCGATCAAATGCTCCGCCAGCACCTCGACCGCCTGGAGGGTGGCCCCGGCGCAGAAGATCACGGCGATCAGGATCGAAATCAGCAAGGTATCGAATACGAGGCCGTCGACTTCCAGTCGGGCGACGCTTCGGATGATATTCCTGCGGAAAGACTGCCAATGGGCGACGGCGTAGCCGATCACGCCGACCACCGAAGCGAACCAGAAGATCACGTTGCTGAAGCGGATGTTCGGGATGCTCGCCGTGAGGAATGTTTCGAAG
>JAGWAU010000097.1:0-1176 GCA_021296255.1 Alphaproteobacteria bacterium
GAAGCGGAGCACGAGTCACAGAATTCCGGAGATCAACCGATCGACCTGATCTGGGTTGCGGTAAAACCGGGGTGCATGGCCGGTCCATGAGGCGGCATTACGAATTGCTGAAGTCGTTCCGGCTGTGTCTGGTTCATTCCACGTAAGGAATCATCCGTCCGCATATGATGACCCCTATCCAGAATAAAAAAGACAAACCGGCAACTGTTTTAATCGCTGTCCCGGCATCTGCCACACCGGGTTGATTGACCGTCCTGTGTGTGGTCAGGGCGAAATATAACGCGTTAAACCCGCCGAGGATGATACACAGCATATATATACGGAAGGCGATGTTGGCGTAATAACGAAACGGGGGTTGATACTGAAACCTGTCAACGCCAGCGGCAAAAATTTGTATATCGCAGCAACCGGGAAGCCGCGGGCGAGACCCAGCAGCCTGCAATCCACCACTAGCAGCGACCCGATGAGTAGCGACAACCCCATGAAGTGCAGGATTTCAGCCATGGGGAAAAGCCAGATGCTGTCACGCATCAACTGACCCAATGCAGAGGTTTCTATCCGAAATAGCAGGTCGCTCACAGACCTAAGCCCCGTTTATATGTTCAATATAGGCAATGAGCCGCCCCGCAACGATGGCGGTTGACCAGAATGCCAGTGAAAATCCCGCTAATATCTTTATTCCGGCCGGCATCTCATGCCTGTCTGCCGGCGATGGGGCAGTCCCGCGTATCTCCCGGAGAACCAGCCATATTGACAACACCCCGAGGATTATGAGTGATATCTTTATCCAGAAAACAGGGTGATAGAAAAACTTGACGGGGTCGCCTGAGAAAAGCGCAAGGCCGGTCAATACGTTCAAGGCAAGTCCTGCCCAGGTGATAAACGACAATTTATCGAATAATGTGACGTGCACATTGCGGGCAAACCCGAGGACCCGGAGATTGAGCATCACCGCCGTACCGGCCACGACGGCCATACCCACGGCATGACACGACAGTACTATCGGATACCCCCAGATGGAGCCTGCCACCCAGGTCCCTAGCGCACTGTCCTGCAACCAGATTAAAAGGTTCATCGGTGCCAAGCCTATACATCCAGTTATTTCCGCGCAAGTGGGAACTTAGTAAAGGGTCAGCGGAAATATAAAATGATTTAGTTTTGTTGTATATACAGAGA
>JAGWAU010000097.1:1228-5621 GCA_021296255.1 Alphaproteobacteria bacterium
CGGAACTTGAGGCCAAGGTTAAATCAAAAGTTAAATCAGGCATGTATAATAATGCCAGTGAAGTTATCAGGGAGGCGCTAAGATTTATGGATCAGAATGAAAAACTTCTCTACCTGCTTAAAACAGAGCGATTACGTTACGAAGTAGCACAGGGAGCAATAGAGGCGGAACAGGGTAAATTCAGTCAACGGGCGGTAACAGATATTATCAATGATATGAACTCGTAGTCAGGGACGGACATGAAAGCCAGGTACAGGCTCACACCAAAAGCCGACCAGGATTTGGCGCACTTTTTTGATTAATTCAATCCGGATCCGCTATTGCCGGAAGCTCCAGCAAGGGCCCCGCGGGTATGATGCCGGATGGATTGAGGCGTTTCATGTTGGAGAAGTACCCGCGCCGGTATTCATCCGCGTTGCAGGTCCCGGCCACGCCCGGCCACCGGTAGATCCGCATGAGGTAGTTCCAGATGTTGGGCATGTCCTGTAACCGCCGCAGGTTGCAGCGGAACAGGGGGTAGTACACGATATCGAACCGGATCAGCGTCGGCAGGGCGCAGACGTCAGCGAGTGTCGGATTGTCTCCGCATAGCCAGCGCTGCTGCCCCAACCGTTCTTCGAGCCGGTCCAGGGATTTGAACACGTCAATGACTGCCTCGTCGTAGGCGGCCTGGTCGGCAGCGAACCCGGCGCGGTAGACGGCGTTGTTGAGACGCTCGTAGATAAAGCCCGCAATCTCGTCGATCCCGGCGCGCATCGCTTCGGGATAAAGGTCATAGGCATTGTTGCCGAGCGCGGAAAACTCCGTCGCGGCCATGCGGATGATGTCCGCGGATTCATTGCTAACGATGCGCCTGCTTTTGCGATCCCACAGTACCGGGGTGGTCACGAGACCCGTGTAATCCGGCTTGCTTGCGCTGTAATACTGGTGCAGGTAGACCGGGTCGGTATCGAAATCAGGCGTATCCCCGGCCAGCCGCCAGCCTTGTTCGCTGATGATGGAGTCGAGCATGACGAGGTCGATCGCGGTTTCGAGGCCGAGCAGTTTGCGGATGATCATGGTGCGGTGGCTCCAGGGACACGGATAACATCCCAGCAGGACATAGCGACCGCTCTCGACCGGGAACGCCGGATCCTTACCTATCCATGACCGGAATTTCGAGTCCTGGCGCTTGAAGCGGCCATCCCTGGAATCATATTTGTTGTCCTCGGCCTGCCAGCGACCGCCGACCAGCATGCCCATTGTGTTCAGTTCGCCGCGAGTGCGCGTTCCAGAAAATCCAACCGGTCCTGGCCCCAGAATAGTTCATTCCGGTAGTAGTAGCTGGGAGAACCGAACATATCGAGGTCGATAGCCTCCCGGGTGTTGGCCGCGTACACGGCGCTGATTTCATCCGTCTGGGACAGTGCGAAAAGTTCCTCGCCGTCGAAGTTGTGTTCATTCGCGATAGCGATGATGGTGTTTTTGTCTGAGATGTCCCGTTCCTCGACCCAGGTGGCGCGTTCGTATGCAAAACTCAAGTCCCCCGGATAATGTCCCCGCTTGATGGCGGCCAGCACCATCAGTGAGGCCGGTGTCATGTCGACCGGGAAGTATTTCGGTTCGACATTGAGCGGCATCTGCCGGTACTCTGCCCAGCGTTTCAGTTCCACCAGCCGGTATTTGCGGCGCTGCAGCGGGCGTTTATGCAGGGGTACCCCGCCGGAGACCTTGAATACCTCGAAGAAATCCGTGGGCTTGTAGACCAGTTCCGCCCAGTGGTTCCGGCATATCTCTTTCAGGGTCGGCATACCCAGGTAGCTGAACGGAGACATGATGCCGTAATAGCAATAAACGGTTTTATCGGTGCTCATCGCAGAATTCCCCGGATTATGGTCGTGGTCAGGTCAGCACGGTCATAAAGGTCTCGGCCATGCGCCGTTGAGGATAACTGATCGCCTTGCCGATCTGCGCGGCATCCCAGGTCAGCGCGGGACGATCGGGGTAGGAGAGATAACTGCCGCTGAATACCTCGTTGCGGTTGCCGGAAGGGTCCCAGAAGTAGATTGTTTTCGCGCGGCCGATACCGTGCTGGGTCGGGCCTTCGTCTATGGGCACGTCATTCTTGCCCAGCAGCAGGGCTGCCCGGTAGATCTCTTCCGGTGAATCCAGCCAGAACGACATGTGGTGGAATTTGCCCGGTTCGTTATGTTCGACAATACCGATGTCGTGCATGGCCGTATTGCAGGCGAGGAAGCATGCCTTGGTGCTGCCGTCGGGCAGTTCCAGCCGTTCGCTAACGCTGAAATCCAGCACGTCGGTGAAAAACCGCGCTGCCGCAGCGCTGTCGGGGCCATAGACAAAACAATGCTCGAGCCGCCCCGGCGCGATACCTTTCAGACCATCCGGAAAGGGATCCGGGTTACGCAGCGGCAGGCCGTTGCCGTTTTGTTCCTTGTGCGCGTAGAGTTCCACCCAGTGACCGGTGGGAACCTGAAATCGTATGCGCCTTCCCGAGGCCAGCCGTTCTTCAGCCGCCAGTTCGCTTACCTCCAGGCCAAAGGCCTTGGCGCCTTCGGCAAACCGATCGAGATCGGCATCGGCGCGGCATTTGAAAGCACAATAATCCATGCCCGCGCTGTCGGCACTGCGCAGGATCACGGAGTGGTGATCGTGTTCGTCCCAGCACTTCAGATATACATGCCCCGTATCCCCGGTGACCTTCTGCAAGCCGACGATGTCAATGTAGTGGTGCAATGCCGCGTCCATGTCCAGCACCCGCAGCGCCACTTCCCCGAGTCGCATGACACCTGATATCGCCATAGTTATCTCCTCCGATTGTGTATCAAAAAGATAATGTAATTACATTGAAAAAGCGAGAGACGAATGCAGCCGGAATTTTCCTTTCACAAGTTGACTTCAATGAAATTAATTTGTAATATATTGCTCGTTACCATAACGAACGGAAGGTCGGTTATATGACTACGGCTGTAGCAAGAATACTGGTTGACCTGAAACAACGCGGGGGTTTGCGCGGCGCTGACGTGGCAAACGTGGTCAACGTCTCTCCGCCGACGGTCTCGCGTTGGTCAAGCGGCAAGGGAATGCCGTCGCTCCACATTCAGACGGTCATGGCCGACCTCCGCTATGTCGTGGAAAGATTGTATGATTTCTACAACCCGGATGAAGCGCGCCTGTGGTTACATGCGTCCCACCCCCTGCTGAATCAGGAAAAGGCTATTGACCTCATCGCTGCCGGTCGCACCGAGGAGGTGCTGGCGGTGATTGACAGGTTGGATGCGGGGGCCTACCTTTAATTCATGCCGTTCTTGCGGCGCACGCGCGATATCAAGCTCCTGGATGCGCTGGATGAACTTGAGCGGACAAGCATAGAAGACGTTGTATGGAGAGTGGTTCGAGAAGGTAGCAACCCGTTGGCGGGGTCCGCTTCAGGAGGCAGGTGGGATACGGGCGAATTTGACGTTCTTTATACCTCGTTTGAGCCTGATGGCGCCTTGGCCGAGATGTACTTCCACCTGTCAAGACAGCCCGTTTTCCCGTCAAAAGTGCGGTTTACGGCAAATGAAATCAGTATAAAAACTCACAACACGCTCAAATTCGCGAATTTACAAGCGTTAGTTCCTTTAGGCGTAGTCGCTTCTGAATATACCGGCATTCTCTATGAAAAAACCCGGGAAATCGCAGATGCGGCCCATTTTCTGGGTTTTGACGGAATAATCTCTCCCAATGCCCGCTGGAGATGTCTGAACCTTGCCCTGTTCCCCGACCGCCTCACCCATGAAGACTTGGTTTTGACAAGCGCCTCAATCGTTGACTGGGGCAAATGGAACGGCTGAATTTTCCACCACCTGCTTGCGGCTGACCACGTATAGAAATTCGACCTCGCGTGTGGCAAAGTGGCAGAAATGTACTCCGATGGGTGAGGTATAAGTATGGCAACAACACGCGATGTCTCGGGCTGGCGTTCCCGGTTTTCGGAACTTGGAGTTGAGCCGCTCCCTGTCGAACCCATCGTATCGGCTGACCTGTTCGAAATCGAGAGGGAAAGAGTTTTCAAACGCGTCTGGCTGAAAGTCGGCCGGGTGGAGGAAATACCCGAGCCGGGATGTTTCAAGGTCTAGCGGATTGACGTGGTCAGGACCTCGGTAATCCTGATTCGGGGCAAGGATAATACTATCCGGGCATTTCATAATGTATGCCCGCACCGCGGTAACCGTGTGATCCCCGAGGTAGACAACGAAACCTTTGGTAAGGCACGCGCGGATTACCTGACCTGCCGCTTCCACGGCTGGGTATTTGACAGTACCGGCGCCGTCCGCAACGTGTCTTCCCTGGAGAAATTTCCACCTTACTTCCGCGAGCGAATACTTTGCCATCGCTTATGCCAATGCCA
>JAGWAU010000097.1:5631-6830 GCA_021296255.1 Alphaproteobacteria bacterium
GGCAACCATGGAAGATACCTTCGCGGGCCTGCAATCGGGTGTGCTTGAGCACATGCCGTTGATGGATGATGAAGTCATGCTCCGTCACCAGGACCAGGTATGGCATGAATATATGGGTCTGGAGAAAAGCCGGCCATGATTGAACAGTACGGCTTGCCTGACCGGTTCGGACAACTCGAATACCTGGCGCAACGATGGGCACTGCCGACGGAAAACCAACGCTCGGCCAGACGCTGGGTGGCCTCACCGGAGGAGTTCCAGGAATTCTACGATGCGATGGTCCCTTGCATAGACGAGATACTGGCTTACCTCGATCAGTACTCACTGGAGGACATGCCGGACGATGCATCAGTGCTGTTTAACCTGTCGCTGGCATTGGCCGAATCCGCCCCCCATGTCGAATTCTACAAAGGCGCGGCAAAAGTCCCCCACAGTTTTGATGCGCGGCGTATGCTGGCAACGAGGGGGGATGCGCCCGACCCCAATCATGCCATGAGTCCCGCGCAACTGGCTGCGTTCAAACCTCAACCGCCTTAGCCCGTATACTGATAATTCATGTGATGGATTTAATCTCCAGGTACCCAAGGCTTGAGTAGTTTCGATCATTTCTGGCAACAGGCGGTGGATTTTATGTGGGGACTGCCACTGGTCTGCCTGATTGCCGCCACGGCGTTGTATTTCGCTTTTCTGTGCCGTTTACTGCCGTTCCTGCGCTTGCGCCATACCTTCGACCTGTTACGGGGTAGGTTCAGCAACCCCGATGATCCCGGAGAAATCCCGCATTTCCAGGCGTTGTCATCGGCATTATCCGGCACTATCGGCATGGGTAATATTGCAGGTGTGGCAATCGCCATCAGTATGGGCGGGCCGGGCGCCATTTTCTGGATGTGGGTGGCAGGTTTGCTTGGTATGTGTACAAAGTTCTTCACCTGTACGCTTGCCTGTATGTACCGTCAGCGGGATGAAGACGGCATTGTCCAGGGCGGCCCCATGTATTTTATTGAAATGGGACTGGGCCCAAAATTCAGGCCCCTTGCCTTTATGTTCGCGATTTGCGGCATGGCGGGCTGTTTACCCTTGTTCCAGGCCAATCAGCTGGCCGGTCTGTTGCAGGCTGAATGGGAAGTTGATCGAACGGTTACCGGCCTTGTCGCGACAGTTTTTGTGGGAGCGGTGATCCTGGGCGGCATCAGGCGGGT
>JAGWAU010000097.1:6972-12762 GCA_021296255.1 Alphaproteobacteria bacterium
TTCAAGGAGGTACTGGTGACCGGGGTCAAGCGCGCTGTTTTCTCCAACGAGGCAGGCATCGGAACCGAAGCCCTGGCCCACGGTGCCGCGCAGACCAGGGAGCCGATCCGCGAAGGAATGGTCGCTATGACAGGTCCCTTTATCGATACGATAATTGTCTGTACCCTCACTGCATTGGTGATACTCAGTGCCGGCGTCACACCATCGGGCAATGGCGTTGCGATGACGGCCGATGCCTTTGAACAGACCATGCCTTACCTGGGCAGTGTTGTTCTGCTCATCACGTTTTCCCTGTTCGCCGTTTCCACCATGATCAGTTATTCCTATTACAGCGTGAAATGTGCGCGCTACCTGTTCGGCAAGCGGGTTGGGAGCCAGTACGTATATGTTTATTTGCTGCTGATCCCTGTTGCAGCGAACTGGAACCAGGCAACCGCGGTAAATATCATCGATACGGCTTTTGCACTGATGGTTATTCCGACACTCACTGCGACAACACTGCTTGCCCCGAGGGTTGTGGAAGAGATGCGGCGTTATTTCAAGGAGTTGGGGTGATGCTGCGATATTGTCAGGGAAACTCCGGATTTGTACCTTTTTCCTGTGTTTATGTCGTATCATACATATGTAGTCCCTCATCCGGAGAGATGGCCGAGTGGCTTAAGGCGCACGCCTGGAAAGTGTGTATACGTTAATAGCGTATCGAGGGTTCGAATCCCTCTCTCTCCGCCAACACATAAAAATAATTAGATAGTGATTATAGGGAATTTTCTAAGCTGCGGGTGGGCCAGTTATTAGGGGGGATGTCAATTGGGGTATTTGTTACAGCAGCGCTGACGATTTAGGGCTATTCCAAGCGCTTATGATTCAAGGCTTGATAGCTGATGATAATCAACCTGGCGATGAATGTGCTAACTAAACGGGGTCAATTCGTACAATGTACATTGGGTTTTAACGGATATGGATAATCGTTTCGGTGATGGCAGAACAGTAGTGGGCAGAGCGTTCCAATGGTGTGCTACAAATGTACATTGTGCGACCTGACTCCCACGGCCTCTGAAATTCATGTTCATTGCATTTTCGTGTAATGTTAATCATGCAGGTTCATAACGCCGGACATTGACCTCGCTTGCGCGGGAACGCATCTGCGAGGCGTCCCACCAGGCCTGCATTCGCAACAGCATATCCATACTGACGTCAAAGGCTTTCTCAATGCGTAGCGCCATATCCGGCGATAGCGAAGAGCGTTCGTTCAACAGGGCCGAAAGTGTCGCTCGTCGAACCCCCAGAATCTGCGCTGCCTTTGTCATAGTGAGGCCCAGTTCTTCGATAACCTCTGTGCGTATGAAGTCGCCCGGATGCGAAGGGGTCATATTCACTTTGATGTTATTGGTAGCCATCAGTGGTAATCCTCCAGGTTCAAGCGGTCGATATTACCGTCTTCTTCTTCGAATGTGATTCGCCAGTTTCCTGATACTGAAACACTCCATTCATTCTGCCGGTCACCTGAGAGCCGGTGGACGCGCCAACCTGACGGTGCATCGGCAATAAACTCATCGATATCCTCAGCCAGGATCATTACTGTCAAGATCTTGCGTACCCGGACGACGAGAGCTTGCCGCAGGAACCGGGGGTTGTCATCCTCAAGCAGCCGGCGCAAACCCCGGTGACGGACAGAGCGGACAATCATGCCTTGATTGTACGGTAATACCGTTCAGTATTCAAGTCTTAATATTTCCAATATGAAATGAGCTTGAAGGGTCCTCTATCCGCAATATAATTTTTGACCCCTTCCCCGTAACTTGATCCACTCGCCGTTCAGGAGTTTCCCATGTTGAGCCTCACCCCGGAACTAGACACCCGTAAATTCAAGATTTCCGGCTTTTGATAAAAAGTTACCTTCGGTACTAAAGAATAATTTTGATGCTCGACTATTGGTCTAATTTTCTTAGATAAGCCAATGCAATCCCTCGTTGTAGTAAATTGTGATATCGCTGGTTGGAATATGTTCTTAGGCAAGATATACAGGATGAATCTTCTCCGCAATATTTACAGTCTAGTAGTTCAAGTGCTCTCTTAACAATTTCTCTGAATTTCTCTTTTATCTCAATTACGAATCCTGCTCCACCAGGACATGCGTCGAAAAGCACTAACGATGGTCGTTCTTTGGATGAATTCCACCATGGGCTAATATTGGGGCGACGTATTTGTGCCCATCCAAATTCTGGAAAGACTCTAATGTTTCATGCTTCTCTATAAATCTTTTAAATTGATTGCCCCATTTAACACGATCAGTGACTGAAGCAACCGTAGGAAATGCGCTCCAGAGATCTCCCCCATTATATTTGTATATTCCAGTGGCGGTCGTTATTACGGCTGAAAGAGCAGGAAGCGAATTCCACGCACTAATTCCTTTTGGAAGAATTATCTCAAACCAATTATCAATTTGATCTTGCCTAAAAGCAGCCTCACAAATCAACCGCTTTCCTTGAAGTTCTCTGGATAATCTGTTTTCTATATCAAGTTCCATTCTATGAGGTTTATAACTATGAGCTAACAGCTATGGATGATAAGAGAATTTTTTGCTAACTTGTCATTCTATAATCTCGTTTAGTTGCAAACTAGGGAATATTAAAACCAATGACTAACATTCATGCTTTACAGCCCAACCCTGATAGTTTCAGGTAACGGTTGGCAATGTCTCACATCAGGCAAAATGTAGAGTTGAAGGGTTTGATAGGCGATGGGATTTTGGGCCTTCTGACGACTTTACGTCTTACGAATTTGCATTTGTCATCGCCCCCAATGGAGCTGGCGGGTACTACGATTTCACGTTGGCCGAAGACGGCCAGCCCGGACCGCTGGCAAGCGGCCCGGTGACATCCAGTCTGGACTTATCAATGCATGGCAATCAGACAGATAATGCGGTTGTCCCTGAAGGGTTATCACTGTTACAGTTATGTCCCCCATAAGAAGTCTGTCAGCCAATCATGAGGAGCAAATACGCCCCCTTTCGGCGTTACCTGGAACGCGTCAAAGCCAACAGGCTGACGCTGACGTTTACCGAGATTGAGGAGATCATTGGCGCCAAGCTGCCGAGCAGTGCCTTTCATTATCTGGAATGGTGGGGAAACGATTGGACGCACACCCAGGCTTCGAAAGGCTGGCTGGCAGCCCAATGGCGGACAGCAGATGTGAATTTAAACAACGGGGTCGTCCATTTTTACGGCATAGACAGGACGCATAAATCGTCTCGTTCCGACTGACAGGCTATGATGCAGTTGGACGATGCGAAGGGTCGAGAGGCGTTCTCAGCCAGTTTGTCGTGCACAGGAGGGTGAAAAATGCGCGTTTCCGTCGCGCACAGACGCACAGCAACATTGATACGGTTAGGGATGCCGGCACGCCATACACCATCATTGGTGCAACACGGCCGCCCGCCAATGGGGTTGCCGGTCAATACGATCGCACGCACCGGGTTCCTGCAGGGAGTGCAACACAGTGCTCGCTGATAATGCAGATAGCTGAAAATGGTTTGCACGTGCGCCAGGAAAATCAGACCTGTTGTGTCTCCCTGTTGGTGCGTGGTTAATGCTACCCGTGCAACCGCACAACGTCTGCGTCATTGGCGCTGACGTAAGCGGCCCACTGTTCCATCAAGCGCTGCCGCAGATCAAACAAATCGGAGCGCGGATAGGCCGCTTCAACGCGATCCGAATTGACGTGCGCCAAGGCCAGTTCGCACACCTCACGGGGTTGGTTGGTCCGCTCGGCGGCCCACTGCCGGAACGATGAGCGCATGCCGTGGGGGACGCAGCCGATATCGTTTTCACGGAGTAGCTTGCTCACAGTGCTATCGCTTAACGCCTTGCCGGTTACGCTGGGAAACACCAACCCGGAGTTGTCTGCGTACCGTGATGCTTCCTCAAGGATTTCAAGCGCACGCTTGGATAAGGGGACGCGATGCGGCCGTTTCGTCTTCATGCGCTCCCCCGGTATTTCCCAGGTGGCGGTGTCAAGGTCAAACTCCGTCCAGCGCGCCAATCTGGCCTCGCCGGAGCGGACTGCGGTGAGTGTCATGAACTCGAAACAGGCCACGGTCGCCCAGTACGCGCCGGACGCCCGTACCCTGGCGATGGCCGCACCCACCTCAGAATACGGCAGAGCCTTGTGGTGATTACGGACGGTGCCGTTCTTTGGCAACGCCGCCGACAGTGTTAGGGTCGGGTCGTCCTCCCGGTAGCTGTTGGCGATGGCCCACTTCATGATGGCCCCGATACGTTGTTTGACCCGTCGCATGGTTTCCGTCCTGTCATGCCAGTGCGGCAACAGGACAGCCATCACGTCCGCCGTGGTAATGTCGTTGATACGTTTATGGCCCAGTTTCGGCATCGCATAATCCCGCAGGGTAGCCCGCCATTGGTTTGCTGACTTGCCCCTGTCCTTCCAGCCCGCAGCGTGAATTGTTATCACTTCCTCGGCGGCTTGAGAAAACAAAGGTATACGTCCGCGCGGGTCTCGACCCTTAATTAATGCCTGGCGGTTTTCCAGGACCTTACCTCTGGCGTCGGCCAGTGAGATTAGCGGATATGGGCCGAGGCCGACGTTGACGGGTTTGCCGTTTATCAGTAGTCTTTGAGACCAGGATTTTGACAGTCGGCCGTTGGTCATGGGTTTGACGAGCAGGGACAGGCCGTGGCCGCCGCGGCCGTCACCGTAGCGGCCGGGTCGGCTGATGGTCCTGACGAAGGAGGCTAAGAGGGTTTTTGGTCGTTTCATAATAAGATGTAGTTATTATTGCAGTTATCACTAGTTGTAAGAGAACACATAATACGGCATAAGACGTGTATGGACAATAATACTTATTATATCAATTAGTTATGATTAAATCAAGGAACAACAGGAAATGCACAAAACCTTGAAATGGCGGCCTCTCTCTCCGCCACATAAAATAAGGAGTCCGCACCAGACACATGGGTTACACTTTACACCGGAGACACAGGTAACACCTGGACCATTTTAAGCGAATCATTTCTACCTCCTGGTTATCCTTTACTGCGCTAATCCTGCCGCCAATGAAACGGAACAGCCGGTTTCCCTTGAACAACAGGTTGAGGGACTCTGGTTGTATACCGGTCTGATTACCCCAAGCGGTGAAGACTTGCCGTTGAATGGAATTTTCCTGTTCAAAAATGGCATTTTTGTACAATACGCCCAGTACAAAAGTGAGTTGGCCCGGGACCAGGGTTCGATGGCCCATGCAGGTCCTTACTCGGCGGGTGACGATTTCATCCACCTGGCGGCTGAACAAACCATCAGCACAGCGCCGTCAGAATCCCATCCACTCAATTACCGGGGGCTCACGGAGCATGAGGTCGATGTCAGCCGCGTGGATGATAAACTGACATTGACCTTCATGCGTAGCGGAACGGTACAAATCTTCGAGCTGGCCGGTCCGGGTGAAGGTGAAGTGTACAAGCTGGAAAACGGCGCGCTGGCGCTTGTTGACGGCTATCTTATTCTTGTCAACGGTGATGAAAACGGCGTTGAAACCGGTTATGGCCGTTATGAATCAGAAAATGGCGCCATCAGGCTCAATACCACTTACTGGACATCGGCGAATCAGTCTTCAACATTCAACACCAACCAGACAGGCATGAAAGCGACGTTTGATGGCCGGGACCTGACTCTGGAAGACGGCCGGCGCTTCCGGGTCCTTCCCTGAGTGATTCCCTGCGAGCGCAAAATATAGTTATCCCATCCCCAAATTCCCGGCTGCTGAATGCTGCCGGT
>JAGWAU010000098.1 GCA_021296255.1 Alphaproteobacteria bacterium
CGTCCACGAGATGGAATTCGCCCGGACCTGCACCGACCGGCCGATAAAGATCGCGTTGCCCGGTCCGTACCTGTTGACCCGAACGATGTGGCTCGACTGCCTGACCGATCGTCCTTACGAGACTCGTGAGGAACTGGCGGAGGACGTAGTCCGGGTCCTGCGAGAGGAACTGCATTTCCTCCTTGCATCCGGCACAGCGCTCGTCCAGTTCGATGAACCGGTCCTGACGGAAGTTGTGTTCGGAGGCGCAAGCCGCAAGCGGAGTTTCATGTGCGGCGCGTTGAGCGAACGCCTCGACACCTCGAATGAACACGAATTCGCGGTCAGCCTGATGAACGAGTTGGTACGGGACCTTCCCGCGGAGCGCACCGGGATGCACGTATGCCGCGGCAACTAGTCAGTCGCTCTCTCGGGTGACTACGCTCCGCTCATCGACACCATGAATCGCGTTAACGTTGGCGTCTTGTTCCTCGAACTGTGTACCGGCAGGGCAGGGGACTCGGAAGTCCTCCGCGGCCTGGACACGGACAAGCGGATCGCGGTGGGCGTCGCCAACCAGAAGCTCGACTCGGTGGAGTCGATCGAGGAAGTCGGCCGACGGATAGCTGCCGCCATCGACTTATTTGGACGGGAACGCGTACTGCTGACGCCTGATTGCGGCTTTGCCACGTTCGCAGACAATCCTGTGGCCTCCGCAAAGACCGCCGAAGCAAAGTTGAAGGCGATCGTCGAAGCACGCAACCTGACCGCCGCGGTCTAAGGATCGGGGCGGGGCGTATTCCTGTTAAAGTCCGGTCGGGTGAACTGATTTTCCGACTATTTTGGCGTTATATTCAGCTGTCGAGGGCTAGAGCGCCAGTACAAACATAGGAGACTGGACATGCCTCAGCGACCCAACGTAATCATGATCGTGGCCGACGACATGGGCTACGGGGACTTCGGCCGATTCAATGACGGTTACATACGCACGCCTAATCTAGATCGTCTGATCGACGAAAGCGTGTGCCTGACCCAGCAGTACACCGGATCGCCGGTCTGTTCTCCCTCGCGGGCGGCCCTCTTGACGGGCAGGTACCCGCATCGAACGGGCGCGATAACCCCTCAGGGGGCCTCGATCGATTCTCCCTCAACGAAGTAACCCTTGGAGACACTTTCAAGCACGGTGGGTACGCCACCGGCATGGTGGGTAAGTGGCACAACGGAGCACTCGACCCCCGCTATCACCCCAACGCGCGCGGATACGACGAATTCGCCGGCTTCAGAGGGGGTTGGGCCGACTACTACAAATGGCGTTTGGACGTTAACGGCTCGTTCGTCAATTCTGACGGGCGTTACCTTACCGACGTGCTCACGGAAGAAGCGGTTGGGTTCATCCGGCTACACGCCCGCGAGCCGTTCCTGCTGAATGTGATGTACAACGCGCCCCATTCGCCGCTGCAGGCGCCGGAGGACCTCGTACAGAGCTACGAGGCCATGGGTCTGTCGAGGGGCGTGGCCATCACCTACGCGATGATCGAGGTGATGGATACCGGCGCCGGGCGCATCCTCGAGGAGTTGGAACGCCACGGCCTGGTCAACAACACCATATTCATGTTCAGTTGCGACAACGGGCCTGCGTTCAACCTTCGGTACGACCAGGTCCCCGAGGGAGTCAGCACCAACACCACGCGATACAACTGCGGGTTCAATGGCGCCAAAGGATCTGTGCTGGAAGGAGGCATCCGGGTGCCCATGATCCTGCGATGGCCGGACGGTCTGCCGGGCGGCGCAACTGAGGTCGACGACATGGTCCACTTTACGGACTGGCTGCCTACGCTTGCCTCGGCCGCGGGCATCGAACGGCCGGCCGGCCCGCCGCTCGACGGCAAAAACGTCCTGCCCCAGTTGCGCGGCGAAGCGCCGTGGGAGGAGCCGCGAGCATTCTGGCAGTTCAACGACTACCTGCCCATCGGCGCGTCCAACGCTGGAAGCTGGTCCGGCCCAGAATCGACACGTTGTTCGCAAGTCCGGAGGACGAGGCGGCCGCCCAGCGGTACGTCGACACGGACATCGAATACAAGTACCACCCCGAAAATGTGACGGAATTGATGGCCGATCCCGATCCGGTCCGCGTCATTCCAGCCCCAATGCCGACGGAACTCTACAACATCGACACAGACCCGCTGGAGATGAACAATGTCGCATCGGAACACCCGGAGCGCGTCGGCCGGATGCTGACCGAACTGGAGAATTGGTTCGAAACGGTTGATGCGGAACGTGCACAGGCGCACCTGCAGCGAATCGGCAAAAGGGAGGAACGACAATGATCATTGCCAGGACACTGGTCGCGGCCGGTCTCATGTTGGTGTCGGTTGTGGTGGCCGCGCACTTCATACTTTCGCCGTTCTACCAGGACATCATGGACATCGACCGTATGTGGTTCGTGTTGAACTGGTTCATGGCGGTGGCGGCTGTCATCGCATTGATCGTCAACTACCACCGCTTCAAGGCCACCGGCGGCGATTCCGGTGACGGACCGGTGGACCGGCAGTATCTTCGAATCAGCGTGGCATTGTTCGCATCGCTGACGCTCGTCATCTGGTTCTTCTGGAACTGGTTCGACGATCTGACAGTCGCTTCAGGGTCTCAATCGGACACCCGCTTGGTTATGTGGGCGTTCATCGACCCGCTGTTCGTACTCGTTACGGGCGCAACAGGGCTCCACGTCTGGCGATTCGGCCGCAGTACGTAGCCTGCTCCCTTACTTCGTTTAACCGTCGCAGTCCGCCGGCGATACGTCGGGCTGAATGGCGTTTCCGCGGAGGCCTCAGTGGATGGTCTGGCCTCGT
The DNA here is from genome assembly GCA_021296255.1 of Alphaproteobacteria bacterium. GTDB lineage: Bacteria > Pseudomonadota > Alphaproteobacteria > UBA2966 > UBA2966 > UBA2966. Next base: position 2,829 of record JAGWAU010000098.1, read on the forward strand.
TCCACCCCGCGCCTTATCCGGCCGAACTCGGATGAAATCTCGGCGCCGAGGATGAGAATGAACGCGGACAAATAGGCCCACACCATCAGGATTATCACCGAAGTAATGTTGCCGTATAGCTGGTCGTACTCCGCGAAGTTCTCCAGGTACAACAGGAACAGGTTCTTGCCGCTCTCGAAGAGCAACGCGGCCACTATTGCGCCGGGCCAAATGTAACGCCAGTAGGTCTTCGTATTGGGCAGCACCTTGTAGACAAAGGCAAAGATCCCGAGGCTGATTGCAAACGCTGGAATCTTGAGCACGCCCGCTACCACGGCGCCGCCAACGAGGTCTTCCAGGTTAGTCCCAGCCAGTTCGATTGAGGTGGCCCACTGGAAGACGCTGGTAATTCCCAACGAAATTGCAAACAAGAAGGCAATCCCGACGGCCATCAGAAGCTGCCTCGGTTTGTTCTTATAAAAGGGAGGGATCTGCTGAACGTCCCAGGCCCGGTTGACGGCCCGCGTGATGGCTCCGAAGACCGCGCTTCCTGCCCACAGCAGGCTGAGCAGCGAAACGAATCCCAGGGTGGCCCTGAACCTGATGACCCCGTCCAGGCTGTCTTTTACGAATGACTCAGAACCGGGCAGGTAGTCGACGATGAAATCAATTACGTCATCCTGCCGTTCCGGCGATTGAGCGACCATTCCGACTATAGCGCTGAGGCCTAGGACCAGCGGAAAAAGCGACAGGACTGCGTAGTAACTGACGCTTGCCGCCATGTGGGTAGCGTCGTCGTCATTGAGTTCCTGAATGACCCTTGTGACCAGCCTTACCGGGCCCGATCGGCCAATTCTCGTTTCGGCCAGGCCGTCCTTCAGGCGTTCCCCCCCATGACCGAATGCAGCGCCCGCAACGCGCAGGCGATTGAAGATTCGGCTTATCCGCATTCGTGCCAATTGGTCCTTCAGATTCGTAACGACGGGCCAATAGTCATCTAGTACTGGCCGCAGTTTCAGTTATCGCACGAGGCCGGTCGGACTGACGAAGCCCAAACCGGCTATTGCCGTGAGAAAGAAGGCCAGCCGTAGCGGGTGCTGGCGGCTGGCCTCCTGGTATCCGGTAATTTACTGGTCCCCTGTAGACGACGGGTTACCTTGTCCGATGGTCACTCGCCATCTTTGAAGGGGGCTTTTACGATCACCCTTACGCCCCCAATCGTACCCGTAACGGCGTCACGAACTGTCCTGCCGGCAGCCGAGCTTATGTCCGAAGCGGCGTCCACCGCGCCGGTAGCGGCCGCAGATGCCGCGTCCTCTGCCTTGACGCCAATTGACTCGGCCCCTTCGATGGCCCCTTCCACCGTGTTTCTAGCTACGCCTGCCAGATCGCCTCCCACTTCACTGGTGCCCTTGATTAACCCCCGGGCACTCTCGCGGACCGCCGTCAGTACGTCTGAGCCCGCCTCGTGGGCGCCAACGGCCGTTCCTTTGACAACAGACCTGGCGGTGATTACGAGATCGCTGCCCACTTCATAGGCTGCTTGTATGGCGCCCTGGGCAATCCCGGCGGCTGCATCCTCCAGGCTTATGCTGAGCTGTTTCGTCGTGGATATGGCACCTTCGGCAGCGCCTCTTCCCGCCTCGGCCACGTCGCCTCCCACTTCACTGGTGCCCTTTATGGCGGCCCGCACCGTGTCACTCAACGTGCCGACTGTGACGGTGGCGATTTCACCAAAGCCGAGGATCGTCCCTATGGCTGCCCCTTTTGCCGACGATCCAACGTCCGAACCGACCTGGATCGCACCTTGGACAACGCCGGAAACTCCGTCCATGAGAACCGAAGACGCCTCGGTGCCGATGTCACTGACGCCCCTCAGAGCATTCACGGAGTTCGACCTCGTGACTTCAATGGTGGTCCCGACGACGTCGCCCACGCCTTCCAGGGTGCCAACTATGGCGTCCCTGAACGTGGCGCCTATCCGCCCGAGTGGCATGACAATGCTCCTTAATTGGCCCCAAGACTTTGGCGGGTAATCACTACATCATTCGAGTCGACCCGCCACCCCACAACTCCAGCCTGTCAAGCTGGAATGAGGTCCTTCAGCGGCTTGTTCAGTCTAACAAAGGGAGCCGGATTGACTACTCTCGAATGTCGTGTAGAGGAGGTTGATCGGGTGCGGCGAGAGGACACCTCAATCCTCTTGAGAGTTCGTTCAAATCCGGGCATCTCAGTACGGCTGGCGCGTATGCACCCGGGACCTACCAGTTCGGGCCTCGAGTGACTGGGCGCGACGACAGTTCGATCGGCGTGGAATTAGTAAATTTGCGCCTGGACCGATGCGGCCACGGACACTTCGATGTCGTAAATCGCCCGCGACATGGCTTGACCAATCAGGTCCAGCTTGCGCACCTGCTCGATTCGGCCGGACGCCTTGTCCAGTTCCTCCTTGGACAATAGTTCGCCGAATATGCCGCAGGCTTCGGCCAGGCAGATGATCGTCACATCGCGCGGGTCGGGGATCTCGTTGCTAAAAAGAAGACCCATGATGCGCGACTTGACTTCTTGTTCGGCCCTTCCGTCGATCATCGGGTACCGCCTGGAGCTGAAGACCCAGAGGAACCGGTCTTCTTCGCGTTCCAGGATGCCCTGCGCAATCAATCGCGAGAGCGCTTCCTCGCGAATCGCGAAGGCGTTTTGCGCGACATGCTCAACCCAGTAACGGGTCGTGTTCTTTTCGCCCGCTTCTATTTCGACGAGCGTCGGGTCCAGCAGGCTGTCATTCAATGGAGTAGCGTCGACTAGGACGAGGTTCTTGAGGTCGGTATCGATCCGGTTCTCCATAGCCAGGTCCATCAGGACACCGCCGGCGATGGCGTAGTCGATCGACCAACTGGGCACGTTTATTAATCTCCCGTCCTCGTCACGGAGGAGGAGCAGAACGATTTCCTCGACGATTCTCAACATCACTCTCGTTCTCCATCGTGACTTGCTTTACCCAGCGGCATCTTGGGGCGAACCGGGCCACGGCGGCGGTCGACTGTCTGGCCGGGATTAGTTTACACGGGCGACCATTCTCGTTCGGAATGTCCCCACGGGATATTCGAGCCTTGCTTTTCAGGAATTTCGCCCGTGGGCAATTCGTCTGGGCGACAGGCTTCCGGCCGTGAAGAATCATCGCCCGGACCAGCCTCACCGCCTCGCCGCGCCCAACCGATAGCACGCCCCATGAAGCCGACAAGCTTCATGGACATCGCCGGGCCGCGGCTATTCGTACCAGCCAGACGCGAAGATCAGCCCATCGTGGCGCACGGCCCAGGTGTGTTTCTGCCGTTCGTCGCCCGTTTCCGGGTTCAGCAGCACGTAGTCGACCCATCGCCCAGTCTCGGTGGCGCTCAACAGGTCGTCACCGTAGAAGCGGCCCGTTGAGTCGACTCGCAATGCCGGGTCCCGGCCTATGAACATCGAATTGTGGTGGCCGATCGTGTAACCGTCCTCATCGATGATGAACACGTACCACTGATCGTCCACACTCTCCTTAGTGTTGTAATAGGCGACCGTGGCCTCGCGGCCGATGGCTTCGTACAGTTCGATGGCCTGCTCTACGAAACTCTTGGTGAAAGCGGGGTTGTCCGACTTCCGCGGCCCCTGCTCATACCAGCCAGAGCCGAAGGTCAACCCGTCATACTCGACCATCCATGAGTGCTTTGCTTCGACGCCTCCTGTGGCAGGATTCGTAAACGTGTAGCTGAACCA
>JAGWAU010000012.1 GCA_021296255.1 Alphaproteobacteria bacterium
AGGCCCGATACAAAACTGCAATCTGCCCTCACCGTCACACCCAAATCGGTCCTTGCGTCCCGGGAGGCGTCCATACAAGTCCGATGGCGGCAAGCTTGTCGTCTAGGCGCCGGCGGCAGCGGCCTCCCCATCGTCCCCGTCGCCAGCCTCGGCGACCGGCTCCTCCATGATCGTATCCGCGATCAGACCGGCGTTACGACGGATTTCGGTGTCGATAGCATCCGCGACTTCCGGAGTCTCTTTCAGATAGGCCTTGGCGTTTTCCCGGCCCTGGCCAATCCGTCGACCATCGTAGGAGAACCAGGACCCGGATTTCTCGATAATGCCGGCCCGAACGCCAAGATCGATGAGTTCGCCCATGCGGGAAACGCCCTCGCCGTACATGATGTCGAATTCGACCATCTTGAACGGCGGTGCGAGCTTGTTCTTGACCACCTTCACGCGGGTTTGATTGCCAACCACCTCGTCGCGGTCCTTGATCGCGCCGATCCGCCGGATGTCGAGGCGCACCGACGAATAGAACTTGAGCGCGTTGCCGCCCGTCGTCGTTTCCGGACTGCCGAACATCACGCCGATCTTCATGCGGATCTGATTGATGAAGACCACCATGCAGTTGGACCGTGAGATCGAGGACGTCAGTTTGCGAAGCGCCTGGCTCATCAACCGGGCCTGGAGGCCGACGTGCGTGTCCCCCATCTCGCCCTCGAGCTCCGCCCGCGGCACGAGCGCCGCAACCGAGTCGACCACGAGAGCATCCACCGCACCGGAGCGCACGAGCGTATCGGCGATCTCGAGCGCCTGCTCGCCGGTGTCGGGCTGGGAGATCAGCAGGTCTTCGACGTTCACCCCCAGCTTGCGGGCATACACAGGGTCGAGCGCATGCTCGGCATCGATGAAGGCGCAGATGCCGCCGCGCTTTTGCGCCTCGGCCACCACGTGAAGCGCCAACGTCGTCTTGCCGGAGCTTTCGGGTCCGTAGATTTCCACCACCCGGCCGCGCGGTAAGCCGCCAATGCCAAGGGCAATGTCGAGGGCCAATGAGCCGGTCGGGATCACATCGATCTCGACGGCTTGCTCACGCTGCCCGAGCTTCATGACCGAGCCCTTGCCGAAAGCCCGTTCGATCTGGCTCAGCGCCGCTTCCAGTGCCTTTTCCTTGTCCATTCCGCCATCCACGACGCGAAGTGATGATCCGGTCATTGTCGTTCCTCTCTTATTCCACAGGGGATATCCGCTTGCAATGCCACCTGAGCCTCACCGCGGCGCGCCGCTTCCCACCCGTCGACTTTGGCTGCCCCGGCCATGGTTCGTTCAAATGTACCTGTTTCGTTCTCATTTACAAGAGGAAATTTAACGTATTGTTTCGATGACATGAATTCCCATTTGTTCCCCTTTCGTCCAAAGGGAACCACAATCCCCGGATTCCGAATATGGAAGGTCGAGAGCATTATCTCGCCCGCACGCGTCGGTCATACCCGCACTGTGCGAAGCACCGTCTCAAGAGCATCCATGCGGGTGCCCGCTCAAACGGCAAGGCGCCCGCCGCGATGGCCGTCAGTTCTCGAACACGGCGCGAGTGTTCTCATGGAGAAGTGCGTGCGCGTCGGCCGGCTTTGCAGGAACTGAAATCCCAGGCGACGTCGACAGGGTTATGAGGAGGCGTCAGTCGTCGCGATACGTTCGTTCACGTTTTTCATGACGCTCCTGAGCCTCGATGCTCAGCGTCGCGATCGGCCGTGCGTCAAGCCGGGACAGGCTGATCGGCTCTCCGGTATCCTCGCAGTAGCCGTAGCTGCCGTCTTGCAGCCGTTCCAAAGCGTTGTCGATCTTGCTCAGAAGCTTGCGTTCTCGATCCCGAGTTCTCAATTCGAGCGAGCGTTCCGATTCCACGGAGGCCCGATCCGCGAGATCGGGCTCCTGCAAGCTGTCCTCCTGCAGGTGCTGCAACGTCTGGGTGGATTCCCGAACCAATTCCTCCTTCCAGCTCAACAGTTTACGTCGAAAATACTCGCGCTGCCGAGCATTCATGAACGGTTCGTCATCGGACGGCTTGTAACCCTTCGGCAAGCGGGTCGCCATTGCACCTCCTGTGGCTGGGAGACTTGTCCGCTTTTCGGCGGCGCGGAGTATATGAAGGTGATCGGCCCGCAAGCAAGGGCAGTGAACCGCATGTTTTCAGATTTCCGGCCCACGCCGGTACGGCGCTCGGGAAAGCCAGTCCAATTTGGTGGGAGCCATATACCTCTACCGACCTGCGCCAGGATCCAAGCCCTGAATCCACGGTGTGGAGGTCCGCCCAATCTCCAACGCCTGGCAAGCATCCGATTCCGGTAGAATGACGTGATGCGTTTGTGGGCGCTTTCGGACCTCCATCTGTCCCATCGCACGAACTGGGAAGCGTTGGACAGTATACCTGCTTGTCCTGACGACTGGCTCATTCTCGCGGGTGACGTCTGCGAGGGTGCATGTCTGCTCGATCGGTGCTTCCGGAAGCTGACCGGAAGATTTCGTCAGATCGTCTGGACACCAGGCAACCACGAGCTCTGGACGCTTCCAAGCGCCTCCGACGGATTGCGAGGCGTCGCCCTATATCGGCACCTCATTGAAATTGCGCGCAGCCACGGCGTGTTAACGCCCGAGGATCCATATCCGGTCTTCCCGCATTCCGCAGGGCCGGTCGTGATCGCACCGCTGTTCCTGCTCTACGACTATAGCTTCCGGCCCCGGCATGTCCCGGCTGACCAGGTGCTGCGATGGGCCGCCACAACAAACACGGTCGCCGCCGACGAGTTCCTCTTGCACCCGGACCCGTATCCAGATCGTGCCTCCTGGTGCGCTTCACGCTGCCAGGATGCTTCGGCGAGGCTCGCCTCATGTCCCGCCGAACTACCGAAGGTACTGATCAATCACTTTCCGCTCGAAGAGGAACTCGCCGTGTTGCCTCGCGTCCCGCGCTTCACGCCGTGGTGCGGCACCCGGTTGACGCGTGGATGGCACCGACGATTCAACGCCTGCGCAGTGATATACGGACATCTGCCTATCCGAGGACTCCATTCGCTTGATGGCGTACCTTTCCAAGAAGTATCGCTCGGCTATCCGAACCAGTGGTCTCAGATGCGGGGAATGGCCGTCTACATGCGAGAAATCACGATCACCAAGCCAGAGCGCGCCGGACCTTGATTAGACCGGATGAACGCTGGTGGAGTCCTTGGCGCGAATCCAACGGAGTAATCGTCCTCCACGTCGACCTCTCACCCGACAGCGAGCGCGAGGCTCGTGCCCACGCCCTGCTCGACGACGAAGAAAAACAGCGCTGGTGCGGCTTTGTGGCGGAACGCCCACGACGTCAATTTGCCCTGTGCCGGGCTGCCCTTCGCCTCAACCTGGCCGAGCGCTTGGGCTGCTCCAACGGAGGACTGTCATTCGGCTATCAGGAACACGGCAAGCCGTTCGCCAGGGTGAAGGGAACTCCGGCGTCCATCGGTTTCAACGTAAGCCACAGCGGAAAGCACGGACTGATCGCGTTGGCAGACCACTCTTATGTCGGCGTCGACGTGGAAGAGCGCGTGGCGCGGCGCGACCTCGATGGCATCGGCAAGATGGTTTACGGCCTTGCGGAACGACAGTCACTGTCAGCCGTCGAAGGAGCGCGGAAGGTGCACCGTTTCTTTCGGCTATGGAGTCTGAAGGAGGCGCTGATCAAAGCCCTCGGAACAGGATTCACGCTGAACCCAACGGGTTTCGAGGTGCCCGGAGCCATGCTTCACGGCGGCCGGTCGGGCGTATTTCGATTCCCGCACGCTCCATCGGCCACGTGGTGGCTCGGAGACCTGGGTGAGCCCCGGTTCGCCGCGGCAATCGCGTACAAGTTGTCTGCTCCCCCATTCCCGGACTAAACATGTGGTTTCGATGGTCCGACCGGTTCGTCAAACCGGTTAACCACAGCCGGCGAGGCTTCAAGAACTCCTACACCACGCACCAGGACACGATCGGACCAATCTCCACAATGGGATATCACAATGATCGTATTGCTATCCAAAGTGGCAATTTATTCCCTGGCGGCAATGGCATTCGTATTCCTGTCCACCGCGATTTGGAAGGACGTGGATTATGCGTGCCATCAAACGGTATGGGCGTCCTACAAAATCGACAAGGCGATTGCGGAAGCCATGGAACAAATCACTCGGTAGTCGAAATCGGACAGGAGAAATCCGTCGTTCAGCGAGTCGAAGCTTGGCGGTGGCAGGAATGAACGCCGCCTCACCACGGATACCGATCGTCAACGTCGAAGCCCAACACCAGAAGTTGCGCCCCGAAATCCTGCGGGCGCTCCGAGACGTCTTTGATTCCCGGGCTTATGTTCAAGGCCCGCACGTGCAGGTATTCGAGACGGCCTTCGCCTCGGAGCACGGCGCGGCACACGCGGCCGGCTGCAGCAACGGAACGGCCGCCCTTTCCCTGGCGCTGGAAGCGGCGGGCGTCGGTCCCGGCGACGAAGTGATCACCACCTCGTACACCTTCGTCGCCACCGCGGAGTCCATCCTTCATCTGGGCGCCACGCCGGTGTTCGTGGACATCGAGCCCGGCACCTACAACATGGACCCGCGCCTCGTCCGGCAGGCCGTCACGCAGCGAACCAAAGCGATCGTTCCAGTCCATCTGTACGGAACGCCTTGCGCCATGGACGAACTACGGGAGATCGCGAACGAGAACGACGTGGTTATCGTCGAAGACTGCGCCCAGGCACACCTCGCGAAGTTTGAAGGCCAAGCCGTCGGCACCTTCGGGCGGGCCGGTTCCTTCAGTTTCTACCCCGGCAAGAACCTGGGAGCATGCGGCGACGCCGGAATGGTGGTGAGTGAGGACGAGAACACCATCTCTCGCGTCAAGAAGCTTCTCGACCATGGCCGAGAGACGAAGTATCTCCACGATATCGTCGGCTACAACCGACGTATGGACGCCATGCAGGCAGCCATTCTCGGCGTCAAGCTGCGATATCTCGAAGAGTGGACGTCCCGGCGTCGCGAAAACGCGGAGGCGTACGACAGCCGGCTCAAGCCGGCCGGATTCCAGGTGATCGAGCCTCCCGACAACACGGAACCCGTTTATCATCTATACGTCGTTCAAGTGGACAATCGAGAGGAAACCACGGAAGCGCTTGCGTCGAACGGGATCGGCTTCGGCATCCACTATCCGACCCCTCTCCACCTGCAGCCATCCATGTCGGAACTGGGATACAAGGCCGGCTCACTGCCCGTAACGGAAGCGGTCGCAGGCCGGATCCTCAGCCTGCCGATGTGCGCGGAGCTCTCACAAGGGCAAATCGATCGGGTTTGCGACGTGTTCGTGGGCGTCGCGCGGCCGTGATTGGCGATCTCGAGCCCTATCGGGAGAGCCGGCGGTGATAGCGGACCCCGTGCGGCTGCGCCGCATTCAGAGGATCAGGAGATCGGCTTTCCGTCCACGATGACGTCGGCGACCTTGTCATCGTAGAAGCACAGCAGCCCCTTGATGGCGCCGCACTCGGGCAACGGTTCCGCATAACTCCACGCCAGGTCCTCGATCACTTCTCCGCCGATGTCCAGCGACCAGTATCTGGCCGCCCCCTTGTAGGGACAGGCCGTCGCCGACGAAGACGGAATGAGATGATCCATCATCACGTCTTCGGCCGGGATGTAGTAGCGGGTACGAAGGCCGGTTTCGAAGAGCATTACGGGCCGCGACGTATCCGCAAGCGTCAGCCCTTTGCAATTCACGCGGACGGACCGCGAACTCTTGAGAACGTCGATGCGCACGCAGGGATCTCTGGCGTGCACAAAGACCTCCTCGTCCTCCTCGTACCAGCGATCCACCTTGTCCCAGTAAAACGCGATGCAATCCTTGATATCCAGCACCTCGTCGTAAGGCGTCTCGTAGCTCCACATGGCATCGTCTTCCGCCCGGTCACCGACCTTCAACGTCCAGTATGAGGCGTCTCCCTTGAACGGGCAGTAAGTCCGGCTGTCTGTGCGTTCGGCCAAGTCCATCCGGACATCTTCCTTCGGGAAATAGTAGACGGGAGTGTGCCGGCGTTCGCGGACGATCAACGTCCGCCGGCTGTCCGCGATCGTTTCACCGCCGAAAACGGCGCGCACCCACTTGGGACTCAACCGGGCTTCGACGTAATGGTCGGGATGCTTCTCGTATCCCGGAGCCGGATTACCGAATGTTGCGCCCCCGGCCATCGCTCCCCTCCTCCGCAGTGGACGCGTCAGGACTCCGTTTCCCGGACGATCATGACGGAATGGTTCGCTTTTTCCAGCACCTTGACGGCCACGCTGCCCAGGAAAAAACGTTTCAATGCGGACTTCCCGGTGTCCGACAGCACGATCAACGAAAAGTGCTGCCCTTGTTCGATGATCTCATCGATCGGGCTGCCCACGGGGGTATAACTGTCCTTGACCTCGAACCCCATGGACTCGATGAGCTTGCGGGCTTCGGCGACGTTCCGTTGGGCCTCGGGCAAACTCTCCTGATCGAGCGCCACGGACATCAGCGAGATGGAGCAGTTGCATCGCGCGGCTATGTTCGCGTCGATCTCGACGGCCCGCTGCGCCCGCTCGGAACCATCGGTACAAATCAAGTGCCCGTGCCCCTCCTCGAGTTCTCTCGCGACGAGCACGGAGCAGGGCGCGTAGAGGGCAACCTTCTCGGCGACTGCGGGGTCCCAGAGGGAGAGCGGCGCGGGCGCCCAGTTCGCGGACGCGCCCAATACGATCAGATCGTATTTGAACTGATCCCACTGTTCGAGGATGCCCGAGGCGATATCCGATGCGACCTTCAACTTGAGGATCAGTCGTTTGCCCTGGGCGTTGGTGTAGACCGTCGCGTTGTCGCCCAGAGGATCGCCTTGCACGTCCCGATGTATGGTCTCCTCGTCCCAGTCCCCCTCCATGCTGGCGAGCCGCATGAGCATGTCGCGGCCCTTCTCCAGGTGCTTGATGCCCGGAAGCTCCAGACCCCAGTTCAGCATGTTCTCGCGGGCGACGCGCACTTGCAGCCCCCCCGAGCGGAGGCCTTGGTCAACGGGGCGCACGTAGAGCAGGCAGATATCCGCGTCGACGCCGCCTCCGAGACGCGCGGCGTAGCGCAGGCCGCGATAGGATTCTTCGGATCCGTCTATGCAGACGAGGATTCGAAACCGCTTCTCCTCGGGCGCCGACACGGCGCCGGGCTCGGCGGGCTCCTCGGTATCCGGCGTCCGTTGAGTCATCTCATCCCCCCTGGCTCCGCCGTCAGGTGCCGACCAGAGGCCAATACACGGCTGCCGCCGTCAACATGATTATCGTGGATGCGATTACCATTTTCCAGCCGACAACGAGAAAATCGGTCGTCTTGAGGAATCCCGAGGAGTAGACGATCGTACAGGCGGGGGTTCCGACCACGGTCAGGTAGGCGAAAGCGGAGGACACCGCGCAGACGAACCCGACGACGATCGGGCTCTCGCCGGCGAGATCGGCCATGTTGAGGACGATCGGCCCGAGCACGGCGACGGCCGCGCCGTTGGACATCATGTTGGTGATGGCCGTCGTGAGCACGGATACGGCCGCCCAGAGTCCGATCCCTTCGCCGCCGCCGATGGGCGCCAAAGCATCCAGGAAGGATTGCGCGACCCAGGCGGCGGCCCCCGTATCCTTCATCTGAACGCCCAACGAGATCGCCGCGGCGTAGAGAAGCACCACGCCCCAGTTCACGCCGTTGTTGATGTCTTCCCAGCGCACCAGCCCCGCGATCAGGAACGCCACGGCGCCGGACACGGCGACCGTGCCCATGCCCAGATCCTGGGAGAATAAGATCCAGCCCAGCAACACCAGGAAGAAGAGGCCGATGCTCACCCATTCGCCCGCCTTCATCGGACCTTCTTCCGCGACCTGGGCGCGCAGCCGGACGATGGCGCGCGACAGGTCGCGATGCTCGGGCCGGAAGGTGACGAACAGGATGAAGGTGACGATCGGAACCTGAATGAGGAACATGGGATACGCGTAGAGCATCCATTTCGCGTAATCCATCAGGTAGACGAACGTCTCCGGGTTGGTCGGATCGTAGAAGAACTCTTTCCAGTACCCGATCATGATGGCGTTGCGGGCGCCGCCCGACGGCGTTCCAATGCCGGCGACGGAACATCCATAGGAAATGGAGAACAAGATCACCGCGGCGAGCGAACGAACCTCCTTGGGGTCGTCCGAGGTCAGCGTCACGAGCAGGATCCCGACGGGCAGCATCATGGCCGCGACGGTGTGCTCGCCGATGAACGACGCGAGCACGCCCGAGACGATCGAGATCCCGAAGCACACCCGGGTCGTCTTCGTACCGGTCATACGCACGATGAGCCAGGCGATGCGCTTGTCGAGGCGCTGCCGCACCACGGCCACGGCCAGCATCAACGATCCCATGATGAACAGCACGGAGTCGTTCATCAGGCTCTTGGCGACCTCTGTCGACTCGAGGCCCATGAGCAGGACCTCGCCGATGATGATGAGGAGGGCGACGCCCGGCAGAGGAATGGGTTCCGTGACAAACAGGATCGTCGCCATGATCGACATGGTCAGAACGATCTGGCCGGCACGCGTCAGCCCTTCCGGAGGATCGAAGCTCAACAGCACGAAGCCCACGAGCAACGCGATGAAGAACCACTTCTTTTCCCAGAAATAATAGAGATTTGCGCCAAGCCTCAGGTCGAAACGCGACGAAATCGACTCGACGGCAGTGGGTTCGGTTGACCCGCTTTCTGAAACCATCTTCTCAGGGACTAGCAAGGTGTCGTGGTGTGATATACGCCGATTTTTCCGAAGCGTCTAAGAGAAAGTGGCTATCTACCGTTTCCATAGGGATAAATCCCAGGTGATGACGGCAGGACGGGATGTCGATTGCGATCCGCCCTAGCGCAGACGCCATCGGATCGTTCACTATGCGGGTGCACGGCGGACAGACGCCGACAGGACAGGGAGGACAGACGATCGACCATGACCCGCGCCATCTTGCTCAACGAGAGCGATAACGTCGCCACGCTCATCGACGACGGTTCGTCCGGAGACGACTGCCTGCTTCAAGGGGAAGGGTCCGGTGCCGTGAAGCTCGGCAGGGACATCCCCTTCGGCCACAAGGTCGCCATCGCCGACATCGGCGTCGGAGGCGAGGTGATCAAATACGGTCAGGTAATCGGCCTGGCGACGGAAGTCATTCCGACGGGACAACACGCCCACGTCCACAACATCGAGTCGCGGCGCGGCCGCGGCGACAAGTCAGCGTAGGAGCGGAGCGATGAACTTTCTCGGTTACGAACGTCCCGACGGACAAGTGGGAATCCGCAACTGGATCGGCGTCATTTCCGTCATGGACAACATCAACCCGATCACGCGCGCCATCTGCGGCGCGGTGGACGGAACCATTCCCATCACCACGCTGTTCGTTCGCGGGCAGTTCGGCCGTGATCTCGAGATCGCCTTCGATACGTTGGGCGGCATGGGACGGAATCCGAACTTGGCAGGCGCACTGGTCATCGGCCTCGAGGAGTACAGCACGGGCCAAATCGCCGACCGCATCGCCAATACCGGCAAGCCGGTCGAGACCGTGATCCTGCAACAGACCGGCGGTTCCATCGCGGCGACGGCGGAAGGGACGGAGAAGGCAGCCGCGCTGGTCGCCGAGGCCTCAAGCCTCCGGCGTAAGGACTTGCCTGCCTCCACGCTGACACTGGGCGTGGAGTGCGGCGGCTCGGACACTACGTCGGGACTTGCCTCCAATCCCGCCATCGGACGCGCGGCCGATCGCCTCGTCGATGACGGCGGCACGGTCATCATCTCGGAAACGTCCGAATTCCTGGGCGCCGAAGACCTGTTCGCCGAACGGGCGGTGGACGATTCCGTCAAACAGGCGTTCCTGGACCGCGTGTTGGGACACGAAAAGGCGTCGATGGAGCGCGGCCTGGATATCCGGGGAGCCAACCCGGTCGCCGACAACATCAAGGGCGGCCTCAGCACCATCGAGGAAAAGGCGCTCGGCGCCATGTCGAAGGCGGGAACTCGGCCGCTCGTCGGAGTGCTCGACTATGGCGAATCGCCTGTCCACAAGGGCATGCACTTCATGGCGACACCGGCTCCGGCCGTCGAATCCATGACCGCCTTTGCCGCGTCGGGCTGTCAACTGATCGCCTTCTCCACGGGCGTCGGCAACATCATCGGCAACTACGTGTCACCCACCATCAAGGTGTCGGGCAACCCGAAAACCGTGGTGAAAATGCCGATCAACATCGACTACGACGTCTGTCCGATCATCGAGGACGGCCGGACCATCACCGAAGTGGGCGACGAGCTCTACGAATACATGCTGGACGTCTCGTCGGGCACGAAGGTCGCCAGCGAGATACTCAACCAGCGCGAAACCGCCATCAGCCGGTTCGAGCCTTCGATTTAGCAGGCTGCTGAAAAACGATTCGGAGCGATCATCCCGGCAGTTTTGTTTCGTATGTGGCCAGTTTCCGATTCTTTGCCCGTTACCAATCGTGGAATCCGTTCGAATCGGCTACTTGGCGACCGTCCGGTTCCACTTCCGGGTCCATCCTTTTACGTCGAAGGCCGACCAATCGAGCTGGTACAGGTTGTCGATCTCCGACGGTTTCATCATCAGGAACGGCGTACCCGTAGCGTCCAGCTTCAGCTTCGCCGGATCGGAGTACTTCTTCTGAACGTTCTTGTTCGGCGGTACGATGCCGTTCTTCACGTGCAGGAGTTCCTGCATCTCGTCGGAAATCAGGACGTTGAGGTAGAACTCGGCCGCCTCCTTGTTCTTGGATCCCGTTGTAACGCCCGCATATCCGATTCCGGCGTATCCCTTCTTGTCCTTCACCGGTGGATGGACCATGCCGACCTTCACCCCACCGTCATTGAGCCTTACAGCCCAACCCGCGTGAGCGATGGTGGCGTAAACGTCGCCCGCCTTGTGGAGTTGAGTGACCGTGGTCCCCGATTTCCAGAACGAATGAACGTTGAGCTTCTTGATGAGATCGAGCCCGGGATCGATGTTGTGTTCGTCCCCTCCGGCCTCGGCAGCAAATCCCACGATACCGCCGTACACAGCATTGACATCGATATCGGGAAACGCCACCCGGCCCGAAAGCTTGGGATGGAGTAGATCCTTGTACCTCGTCGGTCTCGGCAGCCCGAGCTCCTCGAACTTCTCGATGTCGAACAGGAAGCCTTCCTCGGTGATCCAGTTGGCGACCCTGTATTCGTCGTAAAACGCGGGACTGAGATTCTTCAGGTTCGGAACGTTCGCCGGATCGTACTTCTGGACGAATCCGCCCTTCATAGTACCCGGCGTCGTATCGACGATCTCGATCACGTCCATGGGCGGCTCCTGCCCCCGCGCCGCGACCATTTTCGACAACAGAAGTTTGGGATTGCCGAGAACCCATTCCACCTTGCCGCCCTCGGCCTCGAACTTGGGGCAGAAGACGCTGCACAGGCGATCCTTCCAGCTCCCGCCGAAGGTCCCGACCGTCAGGGTCACGCCCTCGAACTTTCCGGCGGCGGCTGCGGAGCCCGCGCCCAGCGCCAGAACGACAGCGGCCGCCAGCGCACCCGCGGTCACGTGTTTCAAAGCTTGCTTCATGTCAGTCCTCCCTTCGTTGAATGTGCGTCCCCGTGGAACGCGCCCTACCCGTTGCCCCCGGAACGCAACAGAACGTCCAGGCCAACGATTCTCTGAATGAAGTACAGAACGACGAGAGACCCCAGCAGGACGACCGTAGAGATCGCCAGCACGGCCGCGTCGAAGTCGAACTCCATTCCATGAAAGATCTCCAGTGGCAGCGTCGTGTAGGTCGCGCTCGCGAGGAAAAGCGAGATCGGGACGTCGCCGAAGGAGACCATGAAGGCGAACAGTGCGCCGGCGTAAATGCCGGGCATGATGATGGGCAGCGTGACGCGCCGGAAGGTCGTCAAGCGATTCGCGCCGAGGCTCAATGCCGCCTCCTCCAAACGAACGTCGAATCTCTGCAGCGCGGCGCCGACCGAACCCACGACGTACGGCGTCGCCACGAAGACATGGCCCAAGGCAAGGCCCGCGAACGTCCCCTGCAACCCGAAGCCGACGGCGTCCGCAAAGAAGTAATAGGTCTGCAGGAAGGCGATTCCGATGACGATGAACGGTATCTGAAGCGGCGCGCGGAACAGTGTCGCGATCAGGGTCTTGCCGGGGAGGTTGCTGCGCACGATGCCGAGTGCCGCCGGCACTCCGAGAACGGTCCCGACGGTGGCCGCGACCGCCGCGACCGAGACGCTGACCCCCAACGCCTCCCAGAGCCGCGGCTGAATGTTCTCGTACCAGTAAAGCGTCAGGTCGCTTGGCGGGAACTGCAGGAACGCGCGGCCCGCCACCGATTTGCCGCCGTCGAACGACGCACCGGCAACCACGATGACCGGCGCCAGCAGAAAGAGGTAGACCAGTCCCACGACCGATCCCACCAACACCTTCGGGAGGAGTTTCCGGCGTCTCATGTGATCACCAGCCTGGCCTTGCGGAACCGGTTCAGCAGCCAAATCGACAGGATGTTGATGAGGACGACCGAGATAAGAAGGATCGCGGACAAGGTACCGCCCATGGCGTATTCGGTATCCAGCACGATCGCCCGCTCTATGACGACGGGCAAAGTCAAGACCCTGCCTCCGCCGAGCAGGGCCGCCGACACGAACGCCCCCATGCACAGGTTGAAGACGATCAGCGCGCTCGTCGCCACGCCGGGCAGACTCAACGGGAATACGACGCGCATGAACATGCGATAAGGAGAGGCACCGTGAATGAGCGCCGCCTCCTCCAGGGATCTCGGAATGGTCTGGATGACGCTGAACAGCATGAGCACCATGAAGCCCAGCACGTAGTGCATGAGACCCACCACGACGCCGTATGCGTTGCCGACGATCTTCAACGGCTCGTCGACCAGTCCGAGCGCCAGCAGCGTGCGGTTCAGGGCCCCGTCGCTCCCGAAAATGATGATCAACCCGAGCACCTTGATGACGATGGTCACGAATGACGACACGACGATGGCCGCGAGCAAGATCATGGCCCATTGCTCGGACTGCATCCTCGCGATGACGTAGGCGACCGGATAGGCGCAGAGGAGACCGCAAATCACGACCACCGACGACACCTTGATGTTCAGGATCAGGGCGTCGAGATAAAAGGGATCGGTGAAGACCGTGACGTAGTTGCTGAAGACCAGCTCGTCGCCGATCAGACCGATGCCGAGGTCCTCGAAGAAGCCCGCGCGGATAAACAGGAACTGCGTGCCTCCGAGAAGCAGAAAGCAGAAGAGCATCGGCGGCAGAAGCACGAGTGTCCAATTGGCTTTCATGCGCTGCTCGGCCTCCTTTTCTCCATCTTATCCACCACGTACCAAACGACGCACCGCTTAAGTCGCGCTCAAGGCGTCCCGATCGAACGTGTCAGGTTTCGGGGATTTCCGAGATCTCCCGCAACCGGGCTTCGATGTGTGAAATCCTCTCGGCGGAGGGGACCTCATGCCCCGAGAGAATGGCGTCGAGGACCCGACGCCCAACGTCCGCCAACAACTTCCGGTCGTCGACGCCGTCTTTGGGCGGCACGTACAGCACCGTGTCGTGCGACACCGTCGGAATGGGGCCGCCATCGGCGACACGACCACCCGGAAAGCCGGGATGCTGCAACTTGCCTTCGATCGCTCGCGTGAACATGCGACGTATCATGGCCACTCCCACGTCCGACGCACCAAGATGCTCCATCCTATGGTTGGCGATCGGGCGTTGGCTCATTTGGGCTTCCCAGTCGCCCGGATTGCGCTGGGCCTCTTCGTACCTTCGATTACCCGTCTGGCCGACGAAATCGACGCTGTCATGTCCGCAGAGGGACTCGTCGCCCAAGTGCTCCGGATCGACGATGTCGTTGAAGTGGCGCCAGCCAAAAAACCAAGTTCCGGTATCGTCTTCCGGCACGGTCCAGCGGCTCAAGCTAACTCGCCCGAAATACTTCTCGCGATGGCCGTATTCCCAAAGGG
Source organism: Alphaproteobacteria bacterium (assembly GCA_021296255.1). Taxonomy (GTDB): domain Bacteria; phylum Pseudomonadota; class Alphaproteobacteria; order UBA2966; family UBA2966; genus UBA2966. The sequence continues at coordinate 14,069 of JAGWAU010000012.1, forward strand.
CGCCGGTTTGGGCGAAGTTCGGAAACACCATTTCCGCGCTGCGCACCCAGATCATGCCGTCGAGCCGTCGGGCCGTGATGTAGTACGCCCCCTTGTCGGACTCGCGGAATTCGAGGGTCGGCATCTCGAGCCACGCCTCGTTGAAATGCTGTTCCCCCACGCGGCCGTGTAGGAACACCGCGTGCACAGGGTCGATACCGTTCTCATGCACCTGCAACCAGTTGCAGGGCGTGTGCGTCGAATACGGTACGAGTTTGTTGCCCGGCAACTCGAACACATCGTAGACGGGGAAATCCGGCTTTTCGCCGGGCGGACCCATGTAAGCAAAGATCAGGCCCTTGTACTCCATCGCCGGGTAGGCGCCGTGGACGAAACTGTCCTTCAGCTTGGAGTCGGGTGGCTCACCCGGCGTTTCCAGAATCCGGCCGTCGACGTCGAACAGCCAGCCGTGATAACAGCAACGGATGCCGCGCTCGCTCGGGATGCCGTACTCGAGGGACGTGCCCCGGTGACTGCAGTGCCGATGGAGGACGCCCACATTGTCAGACTTGTCGCGGAAGACGACGAGATCCTCGCCCATGATACGGACGGCAACGGGCAAGTCCCGGACCTGCGACGACAAGGCGACCGGATTCCAGTGCCGCCTGAAATATTCACCGAGTGGCGTATCCGGCCCGGTATGCGCCAGCTCCCAGTCGTCCTCGGGCACGTTGCGTACGTGGTAGCCGCCGTAGGGCCGCTTGGTTTCGGTCGCCTGAATTGACATTCCCTGGTCCCCTCACTGGCGCGAGCGATGGCCCGCGCCGGGTAGTCGAGGTTCAGGCCGCGCCGGTCGGAGCCCCCCGGCGCATAATACTGCTTTATGTGACTTGGGACGCGGCCCCGATGGATACGCCCGACACCTCTCCTAGTTCATATTCAAGGTAGAGGATCGGCCCCTTTCGGGCAAAATAGATACTTCCTGCGTGCTAAACTGGCATCCGGATACCCCAGTTCCGGGCGACACCACGTGAGCCGACCATGACGACGATCACGCCGATCCGGAAGGCGCCAGGCCGGCCGGATGAACTCAGCGAGTGGGACATGCGGATCGATCTCGCCGCGTGTTACCGCCTGATCGCCCACTTCGGCATGGACGATCTCGTCTATTCCCATATCACCGCGCGCGTGCCGGGCGCTCGGAACCTGTATCTCCTGAACCCGTACGGATTGATGTATTCCGAGATTACGGCCTCGAGCCTGGTCAAAGTCGACGACGACGGCAATCCCGCCGAGCCGACGGACTACCCGGTCAACCGGCCGGGCTTCGTCGTCATCCACGGTGCCGTGCATCGGGCCCGTCCCGACGTCGCCTGCGTGCTGCACTGTCACTCGCACGCCGCGACCGCCGTGTCGTGTCTCGAGGAAGGGCTTCTGCCCCTCACGCAGGGAGCGCTTCAGTTCTACGACCGGGTCGCCTACCACACCTACGAGAGCATGGCCTTCGACGACGAACAAAGCGCCCGGCTGGTCGCGGATCTCGGCGACAAACAGGTGATGCTGATGCGCAACCATGGTCAGCTGACGGCAGGCAGAACCGTGGCCGAGGCGTTTTCGCTGGCCTATTTCCTCGAGGATGCCTGCCGCCTCCAACTCGAGATCATGCAATCCGGGGGGCGGATGATCCTGATGTCAGATGAGGTCGGAAAGCGGGTCGCCGGGCAATACGAGAAACAGGTCGTGCCACCCGAAGAACGGGAATGGCCCGCCCTCCTCCGTCTGCTCGACCGTATCGATCCGAGTTTCCGGGACTGAGAGGCGCAGCCTTAGCCGGATTTTTCACGAATAGGGGGCACATCGGGGCTCTGCTGCCGGGTGCGGCGTCGCAGCGTTCGCGGGCGCGGCGTGCGGGAGGCGCGCCGTCAGCCACCATGTCCAGGCGGCATACTCCGGCGTGAAATCAACTCCGCGATGATGCGGCGTAGACGGTCCACCAGCATATCCCGGTGCTGCACGCCCGCCTCGTGGCTGACCGCTAGGCACCACGTACGGGCGCCAGGTGAAACCAGCCGGAATAAGCCATATAGGTTCCGATGAGCAGGATCAGCGCACCGGACACGTAGGGGGTTGACGCAAGGAACCGGCCTGCTCTCGAAAATCGCTTCGATGCGTAGCGGAGTCCGAGGACCGCAGTCATGCCGACCGCGACCAGCGTGACCGCAAGGCCGATCGAGAACGACGCGACCATGCCGACGCCGAGCCAGAACTGCCCGATCCCGAGACAGAGCAGCAGCACGGTGATCGCGGCCGGGCACGGAATCAACCCGCCGACCAACCCGAAACCGATGGTCTGCAGATTGGTTGCCTTGCCGTTGGCGAACCGGGTCTCGATCTCGCGGGCATGTGCGAGGGCGTGAGCGTCGTCGTCATGATCATGATGCTGGTGGCTGTGGTGGTCGTGGTGACGATGGTGGCCGTGATGGTGTCTGCCGCGCGCGCGGGCACCGGCACGGCCGCAGGCCCGCCAGAGCATGTAAAGGCCGACGACCATGACGATCGCGCCGGAGCCCGCGATGAAATACGGCTCCAGCTTCTCGCCGATCATCTCGTCCCCGTAGGTTAGAGCCAGCACCGCCAGCACCCAGACGATAATGCTGTGCGAGAACGCGGCGGAGACGCCGAGCAGGAGTGCCTGCAATGGCGTTCCGCGGACCGCGACGATGAATGCGCCCATCATGGTCTTGGAGTGACCCGGCTCGAGGCCGTGAAGCGATCCCAATACCAAGCCGATGGCGGCCAGATACAGGAACGATGTCGAGCCTTCCTGGATCAGGGAAATGAGATCGATGGGGCCGGCTCCCTGGCTTCAGAGATACTTGGTGGAGCGCTTAAGTGGCCAACAGCTCCTTCAGCGAATCGTCGATGAACCTGGTGTCGGCGCCGGTGGGGTCCTTGCCGCCGCCCGCGTAATGTCCCCACAACGATGGAATGGGACGAAACTCGGCATTCGGAATGTGTTCGGCTTCGTACTCACCGTCTTCCGGCGGGAAATACATGTCGGTCTGGCCGGGCATTACGTAAGTCCTGGCGGTGATGGCGCCGAGCGCCTTTTCGAAATCGCCGTCGAAGGTGTCGTTGGCGCTGAGGTCCGCCTGCTGCCAAGTGTCGATCATGGCGAGGAGATCGTTCGGCTCCCGCTGGAGAAACATTCCCTCCCAATAGGCAATGAGGAAATCGTCGAGGGAGGAATAGCCGAGCGACTTGTACATCTCCTTGCGGTACCACGTTTGGCAGAGCGCCCAGCCCGCCCATACGCGACCCATGGCGCGCAAGCCGGTCAGCGGCGGCTTCTCGTACCAGCCGTTCTCGAACGCCACATCCGCCGTCAATGCCGCCTTCACCCCTTCGAGAAAGACAAAATTGTGCCTGGCACACCGAGCGGCGCCCGCAAGCGGGGCCAACCGTTCCACCATGTCGGGGAAGAGACAGGCCCACTGGTAAGCCTGCAGTGCGCCCATCGACCAACCGACGGCCAGCGCGATCCTCTTCACGCCGAGCACTTCCGTCACCAGCCGGTGCTGCTGGATGACGTTGTCGTAGATGGTCACGCGCGGAAACCTCGGACCGTTGAACGGCGCAGGCGTGTTCGACGGCGACGAGGACATTCCGTTGCCGAACTTGTTGGGCACGACGATGAAATACTTCGACGGATCGAGCGCCATCCCCTCGCCGATAAGAAACTCATTGTCGACGTGAGTGCCGCCGTAGCGCGTCGGGTAGACGATGGCGTTGGTTCCCTCGCCGTTCAGGGTACCGTAGGTCTTGTAAGCGACCCCGGCGTCCCGCAGCGTGATGTCGTTCTGCAGAACGATGTCACCCGCCTCGAAGACCTCATGGTGGCTCATCGGACGGCTCCGTACCGCACTAGAAGAATCTCAGGTATTCCTGGACCTCCCATTCGGTGATGTATTCGTGGAAGCGATCCCACTCGTCGTGCTTGTAGCGACTGTAGCAGTCGTGCATGGTCGCACCCAGAATCCGCTTCGCCAGCGGATCCTTGTCGAACGCCTCGATCGCGTGCTTCAGCGTCTTGGGCAGCGGCCGGATGCCGTACTTCTTCCACTTCTTCTCCGGCACGTCGTACAGCGTCTCGTTGGTCGGCGGCCCGAGCGGCTCCAGCTTCTGCTCCATGCCCTCCAGGGCGCATGCGGCCGTCATGGTCAAGCCGAAGTAGAAGTTCATGGTCATGTCGCAGGCCCGGTTCTCGATCGCCTTGCGATTCTGCGGCATGCGCAACATGGCCGAACGGTTGTTCATGCCGTAGGACACATGCGTCGGCGCCCAGGTCAGCACACCGCCCTCGAAGCCCCGGGCCGTTCCGATAAACCCCGTGTAGGAGTTGACCGTCGGGCAAGTCATCGCCGTCAGCGCCTCGCCGTGCTTCATGATGCCGGCGACGGCATTCCAGACGACGTCCTTCCAGGGTCCGCCTCGCTCGCCGAACAGGTTGACACCCGGCTTCTCGACGTCCTGGGCGCTGAAATTGATGTGCGCCCCGTTACGCCAGTCGCCCTGAGTCGGCTTGGGCATGAACGTGACGAACATGCCATGTTTCTTGGCAATTTCCTTCAGGATCATACGCAGCAGCGTCAGGCGGTCGGCGGACGCGACGAGATCGGTGTAACCGAAGTCCAGCTCGAACTGGGAGTAGGCACCTTCGGCGACCGTATCGTGCAGGTCCCAGTCCAACTCGAGGAGGATGTCGATGATTTCGCGGACGTAGGGCAGCGAATCGATCGACGCTTCGGTGTCATAGCCCCAGGCCTGACGCGCGGGGCGGACGCCACCCGTCGAGGGATGAGGATCAGTGTCGAACGCCTTCACCGGCTGTCCGAACTCGTCATATTTCATGACGATGAATTCCGGCTCGAGTCCTGCCATGAACCGGTAACCGGCATCGGCCGCCATCTGAACCTGGCGCTTCAGGGCAAGACGCGGGCAGACGTCGTACGGTTCACCCTCCAGGTAGAGATCGGCGAACATCCAGGCGCAGGACCCGTCCCACGGGCAGATGACCAGGCTGTCGAGGTCGGGAATGGGAATCTGGTCGGGATCCGCCGGGCCCCTCTCCGGCACCATGGAAACCGAATGGACGGCAAACTGCGGACCCCGCCCTTCGCACCATTCTTCCAGCTCGCTCAGGGGCGTCGGCTTGGTCTTGGGCTGCCCGAGCAGATCGATCCAATTGATCAGCAAGTACTTGACGCCCTTTGACTCGAGCTCCCTGCGCACTTCCTTGACCCGCTTGGGGTCGGGAATCGCCTCTTCCATCGAGGCCGGATAAATCCTGTCCGCCATGATCTCTCCGTTGTTTGATGCCGACGGCTTTCCTCACGTGACCTCTTTATTCCAGCTTGGCCGCGTCCGGGTCAAATCTTGAGAATGGCTCAGTGCCGGGCCAGTTCCGCCTCAGCCAGTTCCTTGATGCGGGCACGATACGCGATCGACCCTTGATCGATCGCGAGTTGAAGCGTCGGTTCCGCGCCCGGCTTCTCCTCTTCCAGCTGGATCGCTTCCAGAACGATCTTGTCTTCGGCGAAAGCGGTCCGGAACATCTCGTCGACCACGCGGGCCACTGCCTCATCGCCCACATGCGTGTTGCGTATGTGCATCCATCGATCGATAGTTTCACGCTCCGACACGGGTGTGAGGAGATGCACGGCAAACAGGCGGATGCCCTCGTCCCGGCGGTCTTCGGTTGACCCGGGCTTCGCATCAGCGCTGCCGAAGTCAATCACCGCGGTGCTGGGCAGGTAGAGATAGAGATATTGCCACCGGTCGACGTTGCCTTTGAAGTCTGCGTAGTTCTGGAAAAACGGATTGGGTGGCGCGTTGCGGATCCATCGCCAGGTGTAGATGGGATCCGCCGATGCGTCGCACCGAACCGGAACCTCCGAGTGGGCGTCGCTGCCCAGCGTCGTCGGATGAACGAAGGTCACGTGGGCTGGATCAATGAGATTCTCGGCCACGTTCAAGTAGTTGGACTCGATGTAGAGTGCATCGCCCTGATGAGCATCCCACTCGGGGTCGCCGAGTTGATCCAGATCGAAAACGTCATCGGGATCGACTTTCTCGGGGTCGCCCATCCACACCCAGACGATGTCATGACGTTCATGGACGGGAAAAGCCCGAACGCAGGCCGAGGGCGGCACCCGCGGTTGACCCGGGACGCGCGTGCACTTGCCATCGGCCCCAAATACCGAGCCGTGGTAACCACACTCGATCTGATCTCCGATGAGGCGGCCCTTCGACAGCGGGAGGTGCTTGTGGGGACAACGATCATGCAGCACCGCCACCTCCCCATTTGACGCGCGGAACATGACGAGATCCTCGCCGAGAATCTTCGCGTGGCGCAGTTCGTGATCGAATTCCTTGGCCCATCCGGCCACGTACCAGGCGTTTCTAACGAAATGCATGCCGGCCATGCCTCCGAGGCTCGCGAGTGCCCTGCACGGTAGCATAGCGACTCAGGCCGCGCCGGGAGCGATGCAAGCGGCATTCGCCATGGTGGCCGAGACTAGAAGTCCGGAGCGGTGTCGGCGAAAGCGGGGAGTTGGGCACAAGCGGCGGAGAGCGCATCAAGGTTGGGATAGCGCCCCGCGGGCATGAGGCCGGGGCACGTCAAGGCGACATGGCCGCACAGGACCCCCAGCGTGACGTCGGCCTGGGTGATGTCGGTCCCGGCGAGCCATGGATTGGGCTCGAACTTGTCGAGTTCGGCGAGGCCGGCCGCCACCTGACCTTCACAGCGGTCGATCCAGGCCTGTTCGACGTAACCGTCCGGGCGGCGGTAGCGCTCGTGGTTGGCGAGAACCACCTTCTCCTGAGTCCCCATCGTCCAATGGACGATCTTCCGGACGGCAAGTCGTTCGGGGCCCGACGGCGGCGTCAGCGCACGCTCCGGTCCCACGAGCTCATCCAGATACTCCAGTATGAATCCACTTTCCCACAGCATCTCTCCGTCATCGAGGATCAGGATCGGCACGCGCCCCAGAGGGTTCATAGGCAGGAGCTCCTCGTTGCTCGGCCACGGCTTGACAGGTCGATGCTCGTACCCGAGACCCAGGATGCGCATGGTGATGGCGACACGGCGGGTGAAAGGAGAGCGGTAGCGGCCGACCAATATCATCTATCCAGGTCCACGGTTCAGAACGCGGTGCTGGAAAGTACGCCTATTTTGCGCCCTGAATACCCCGCAACAGATCTTGCATGGTGACGACGCCGACCCTGCCGCCGTCACCATCCACCAATACGACCGGTTTTCTTCCGTCACCCGCAATATCGATGAGAGTGTTGAGATCATCATCCGCGCGCGCCGTGGGACATTGGTCGAGAGGCACGTCCGCCGCTCCCGCGACATACGCTTCCACCGGCCGCATTACCGCGTGTGCGTGTACGAGCTTGAGTTTGGAGATGCCTTTGACGAATTCCGCGACGTAGTCGTCGACGGGCTCCATGACGATGTCCTCCGGTGTGCCAACCTGCACGAAACGGCCGTCTTTCATGATGGCAATACGGTCTCCCAGCCGCATGGCTTCATCCAAATCGTGGGTGATGAACACCGTGGTCTTCTTCAGGACACCGGCAAGCTGAATGAACTCGTCCTGAAGTTGGCGGCGAATGAGGGGATCGAGGGCGCTGAACGGCTCATCCATCAAAAGGATATCGGGGTCCGCTGCAAGAGCCCGCGCAAGGCCCACGCGCTGCTGCATGCCTCCCGAAAGCTCGACGGGGTAGCGCTCTCCCCAGCCAGCGAGCTGCACGAGCCCGAGTTTTTCATCCGCGACGGCGAATCGTTCCTTTTTGGAGATGCCCCGAATCTCGAGACCGTAGGCGACGTTGTTGCGCACGCTGCGGTGTGGGAACAGCGCCATGTTCTGGAACACCATGCCAATCTTTTCCGCGCGGAGAGCGCGGAGCTCGTCAGCGTTCTTCTTTGCGATATCCTCGCCGTCCACCAGGATCCGACCCGCCGTCGGCTGGATGAGCCGGTTGATGTGGCGCACCAACGTAGATTTCCCGCTGCCCGACAGGCCCATGATGCAGAAGATCTCGCCGGCTTTGACAGAAAACGAGACGTCGGCGACACCGACCACACAATCGAAGCGCTCGAAGACGGTCTCCTTGTCGAGCCCCTCTTGCGTGATGGCGTCGAGCGCCGATCGTGGATCCGCGCCGTAGATCTTCCATATGTTGGTGCCGACGATCTTGCCGTCAGCCTCGGCATGGCGAGACGTGCCGCTTGGCGCTTCGAACGACCCTCCTGCCAAGGTCTCGATCGCCTTCGACGTTTCCATCATGCGTTTGCCCAAAGGGTGCAGGTGCCAAGTCTCATGGCGAGGGTCCCGGCCCCTCTTTCACCGCATCGATGGTGTGGCGATACGAAGCTTGGCAGATACGACAAAGACACGCCCTTGCATCCCGTGAACGAGCGACAGCACTTAGGTTCCCGCCGATCCGAAAGTCTACCTCGCGGCCATCCTTCCCGCCATCTCGGTGCGATGACGTTGCACGCCGCTCGCGACGCTTTTGAGAAGGCCAAACCGCGGGTTCTGGTGCCCATGCCCGTCGTTTGAGTCGGACCGAAATCGGTGGTTTAATGGACCTGCTCCGATCCGGTTGGCTTGAACACATCCAACTCCAGGGAACGGTTTGGTGGCCACGGTCGAACAATTCAAGGTTCGCGACGAGCAAGCATCGGCGTTCGAGCAGGACGGCGCGATATTGCTGGCCGGTGCAATCAATGAGGAATGGCAGAATCTGCTGCGAGCAGCGATAGCGCGCGCGCTCCAGACTCCCACAGACTTCTTTATGCGGCGTCTCGTGTGGAGAACGGACCTGGATTTCGAGCGATTTTGCAGACAGTCCCCGGCCCCGGGTATCGCCGCCGCACTGATGCGCACCGACAAGGTCAACTTGTTGTACGACCAGATCTTCGTCAAGGACCCGGGTAGCGCGACGGTCACAGGCTGGCACAATGATCAACCGTACTGGCCTGTCAGGGGCTGGCCGGTGATAACCTTGTGGATCGCGCTCGACCCCGTAACGAATGACAACGGCGCCCTGGAGTTCATCCGGGGTTCCCACAAATGGAACCGTTGGTTCCAGACGTTCATGCCTGACGAACATGGCGCCATTTTGCAGCCGTATCCCAACCAGAACCCGGCGTTCGAGCCATTGATCGATTTCGAAGCCGAGCGTGACCGCTACGACATCGTGTCATGGGACATGCAACCGGGAGACGCCGTGGCCTTCCATGCCATGTCAGTGCACGGCGCGCGGGGTAACGTCGCCAGCGTGCCACGGCGCGGCTATGCCGTCCGCTTTGTCGGCAGGGAGGCCTACTATGAATTTTCGGCGACCGACGAGGGGGGATTTCTCGAGAACCCCGAGCTGAATTCAGGCGATCCCTTGGACAGCGAGCTTTTTCCAGTCGTGTACGGAGTCCCATAGCGCCAATTCGCGTCATCTGCACTTGGCATGTATTTCCGAAGGGTGAGGCCATCGACAGCGATGGCCGGGCAAACAGCGAAATCCCTTAGAGGCGCAAGATGGAACCAAGTGGTATCGACGTCTTCGACCCCGCACATTACGAGAAAGTGCGCCGGCCCATCCTCGAGGCGGAAACCCTGCCGTTCTGGTGCTACACCTCGGAGCCGTTCTACCGGCGCGAAATCGATCGCGTCTTCCTGAGGTCCTGGAACACGGTTGGGCGCGCGGAGACCATTCCAAACCCCGGAGACTATCGGGCGGTGGAATTGGTCGGAATCCCACTTCTTCTGGCGCGCGGCAAAGATGGCATGATCCGGGCCTTCGCCAACACGTGCCGCCATCGCGGCTCGCAAGTGGTCAGCGGCACCGGGAACCGAGAAACATTCATGTGTCCCTATCATGGTTGGACCTACGACCTCGCGGGGAACCTCGTCGGTGCGAGAGGCATGGCGAACACGGAGGGCTTTGATCGGGACGACTACGGCCTCGTCCCGGTTCGCCTTGAAACCTGGAACGGATTCATGTTCGTCACCTTCGCCACGGACACCATGGGACTCCTCGACTGGGTAGGTGATCTCGACGGTCATCTCACGTCGTACGACATGGAAGAGATGCGCTGCGTCAAGTACCTGGAATTCGAAATTGCCGCCAATTGGAAAGTGTGGCTGGAAGGCGCCTCCGAGGATTTTCACGTTCCTACCGTCCATCGTACGACCCTCGACAAGCTCAAGGTGAAGCATTGGACGGAGGAGACCCAGGGCCAATATTGCCGTCTGGTCGAGGAGCACGAAGGGACGCGCGCGGTACTTCCGGGGGACGAAGCGTTTCCGTTCATCCCGACGCTGACCGGGGCAGCAGCCAGGGGAACGCAGTACACGGTGCTCTACACAAACTTGAGCATCGCAACGACCAGGGACTGTGCGTTTTTCATGGAGATCTATCCGCTGGGAGTCGACCGAACGAGGTTGCGCGGCGGTTTCCTGTTCACAAAGGAGACATTGGCGAGGGCCGATTTCGATGAGATCTGCACCAACAGCTATTACAACCGACTGGACACAGGCGTTCGCGAGGACATCCATGTCGCCGAGTCCCAGCAGATCGGCTTGAGCTCACGGCTCTACCGTCCGGGTCGGATTTCGGATCAAGAACCCAACGTGCACTACATCTGGAACTGGATCCTCGATCACGTGCTCGGCACCGAATCCCCGATCAGAGAGGTTGTCGGTTAGCCGGAACCAAGCGACCTGCACAATGACAGCGACCAAAGCGGTGCCGCCGGACGATTGAGTGTCTTTCCAATCAGGATCGGGCGCTCAAACCGGAGCCGCCCGAAATCGAACATTGCGGTGCGATCGCGTGAAGCTTTGAAGCGAATGCACACAGGGGAGGGCCAAAACGATGCTCGATCCGTTTGAGAAGTACAGCTTTCCGGTCGACATATGGGTACAGAACGGCATCGACTGGTTCACCCTGTACTTCCGCCCGTTCTTTCGCGCCATCCGCTGGCCTATTGCACATACCCTCGATGGGGTGGAGGCATTTCTCATCGTTTTCCCACCGCTCATTTTCCTGATCTTGCTGCTCTTGATTGCGTGGCAGATCGCAGGCCTGAGGGTGGCGGTGTTCACCGTGCTGGGAATGACATTTCTCGGCTTCATCGGGGTCTGGAAGGCGACGATGACGACCATCGCCCTGATCGTCACCTCGGTCCTGTTCTGTGTCGCTATCGGGATTCCGCTCGGCATCTGGGCCGCGCGCAGCAATCGGGTCGACGCCTTCACCCGGCCAATCCTGGACGCCATGCAGACATGTCCGGGGTTCGTTTATCTCGTGCCGATCGTGATGCTGATCGGCATTGGCAACGTCGCCGGCGTGGCCGTGACAATCGTTTTTGCCCTACCTCCCGTCATCCGATTGACCAACCTGGGAATCCGCCAGGTGCCGGAAGAGGTCGTTGAAGCGGCCCGCGCGTTCGGCTCCTCGCCGCTTCAAATACTTCTCAAGGTCCAGCTTCCGCTCGCCATCCGCTCGATCATGTTGGGCGTCAATCAAACCCTGATGATGGCCCTTTCGATGGTAGTGATTGCATCGATGATTGCGGTCGACGGACTGGGCATGCTGGTGCTGCGCGGCATCGGGCGCCTGGACATGGGACTCGCGACGGTGGGCGGTGTCGGCATCATCGTGCTCGCGATGATTCTGGATCGTGTGACCCAGGCCGTTGGAAGGCCGGGCACGGAAACGGTTCGCTGGACCGAGCGGGGGCCCGTCGGACTCGCCTTGTCAGTGGGTCGCAATCTCTCCAATAATGGACGGACCGCGCTGCGATGAGTGGATACGGCGGAGCCCCATGTGATCGACAGAAGAATCGCAGGTGCAAACGCGGCTTGGCGGAAGCCCCCATCGAAGAACGGCGCGTATTCAACATTTGAGCAAGAAAGGGAGGCTTAAATGCAAAGTCCAAGACGTGTCGCACTGGGAGCGATTCTGGGACTGGCGATCGGGGGCTTGCTCACCGGCGTCGGAGCCCTGCATCAGCCCGGTTATGCCGCCGGCATGCCGGGTAAAGGGGTGACGGTCCGGCCTGTCCAGGGCACCGATCTCGAAAGTCGTTTTCAGATGGAGGTTGTCAGCATCGGCCTCGAGCGGCTCGGCTACGAGGTCGAAGAGATGAAGCTCATGCTCGGGCCACCCGCGTACTTGGCTATCGCCCAAGGGGACCTCGACTTCTATGCCGAGAACTGGGAGCCCCAACACGATGCATTCATCCAAGCCGCCGGCGGGGATGAAAAGCTGACCACGCTCGGTGTCCTGATCTCCGGTGCCGGTCAGGGGTATCTCATCGACAAGCGCACGGCCGAGGAGTTCGGCATCACGAACATCGAGCAGTTGAAAGATCCGGAGATCGCCAAGCTCTTCGACTCCGATGGCGACGGCAAGGCGAACCTCGCAGGTTGCCCGCCGGGATGGGGGTGCGAACTCATCATCGAGCACCAGATGGATGCCTATGGCCTCAGGGACACGGTGACCCATGATTCGGGTGACTGGGTTCCCATTCACGCCGATGCCGTGGCCCGCTACAGGGCGGGGGAACGGATCCTGTACTACACGTACACGCCGCTGTGGCTCAATCGGTTGCTGGTGCCCGGCGAGGATGTCGAGTGGCTGGAGGTTCCCGAGGTGGCGATACCCGCCAAGTTGATGAAGGAGGGCGTCAGCACGAGCCTGCCCGACGGTCGTAACGTCGGCTGGTATGTCATCAACATCAGAATCACCGCCAACAACGATTTCCTCTCCAAGAATCCGGCAGCCGAGCGTTTCTTCGACCTCGTCAACATCCCGCTCGCTGACGTCGATGCGCAGAACTACCTGATCTACAAGGGCGAGAAGTCGTTCCCGGACGTCCGCCGACACGCGGAAGAATGGGTCGCGAAGAACGAGAAGCAATTCAGCGCCTGGATCGAGGAGGCGGCAAAGGCCGCACAATAGTCCGATTGCGGCTTCGATCCGGTCTACTCGGGGTGACGTAGCCGCAACCCGGCACGTCACCCGTGTTTTCCGGATAAAGACCGGTCCCCGCGACAGTCGAACCGCCCCTGCCGGGGTCCGGTCCGGCCGACGACGATCATGTCTTGTCTCCTTCAGCGGCGTTGGCGAAGTAAAGTCCGACGAAAATCAGCAGCAGGCTGATGAGGTGGAACGGCTCGAACGTTTCATCAAGAAAGATCACGGCGAGGATCGCCGTGAAGAGCGGCGGCAGGAACAGGAACTGCCCGGCCCCCCGCGCACCCAACGCCTTGGCGCCCGCATTGAAGCAGGCGTAGGCGAGCACCGTGGGAAACACTCCGCAATAGGCGAGAAAGACGAGGTTGTCGGCGACCGGATCGAAACGCCAGGGAGAGAAGACGCCCGAGAAATAGATCGCCCCGCTGACGAGGAACGCCGGCGGAATCATGGCCCAGAGCAACGCGAGGGAATCGATGTCCGAAGGCCGATAGCGCAGCAGAATCGAGTAAACGGCCCAGACGACGATGCCGATCAGCATGACGACATCGCCGAGGACGAATTCGACCTGCAGCAGCGTTGAGAGGCGCCCTTGGGTGACCACGACGGCCACGCCGAGAAATCCGGAGACCATTCCCAGCACCATCCGCCAGGATACCGGATCCCGGAAGCAGAGCCACGAGAGCGCCACGATCCAGGCCGGCGTGGCCGTGTTGATGAGGGAGACATTGATCGATTTCGTCAGCCCGAGCGCGCCGTATAGGAACTGCGGAAACAGCCCGATCCCCAGGACCCCCAGCACCGTGATGATCCTCCAGTGCCGGAGGATGGCGCGCCGTTGGCGGATGACGGGCCGGACGGCCCAAGGCGTCAACAACGTGAACGCCATGACCCAGGCCCAGAACGCGAGACCGGTCGTGGGGACGTAAAAGCTGCCCGCGCGGCTGATCACGGCGTTGGCGCCCCAGAACAGCATGGAGCACGTCAGCAGAAAGCTTGGGAGCAGACGGCCCGCCCCTGAGGGGTCTGCGTTCATGGCCGGGACATAGCACACGGTGACGGCCACGCACCAAACATGGGGAACACGCCCTCCCGCCTGCGCGGCCGGGAGGAGAGAACGGTATTCGGAATCGAGTGCCGGCGCCTACTCGTGGGTCCAGACAGGCTTGCGTTTGCCGATGAACGCGTCGATGCCCTCGCCGGCGTCATGGAACATCATATTGCGCGCCATCTCTTCGCTCGCGCGCATGTACGCCGACTCCAGGTCCATCTCGAGCTGTTCGTAGAACACGCGCTTTCCGGCCTCGACGGCCGCCCGTGACTTGCCGAGGATGGAACGGCACAACCCCTCCAATGCATCGTCGAGTTCATCGGGCGGCGCCACACGGTTCACGAGGCCGGCCTTCCGGGCCTCCTCGGCGGACAAGAGGTCGCCGGTGAACAGCATCTCGAACGCCTTCTTGCGCTGCACGTCCCGGGCCACGGCGACACCGGGAGTCATGCAGAAAAGGCCGACGTTGATTCCGGAGGTGCCGAAGCGGGCGTCCGATGCGGCGACGGCGAGATCCGCATTGGCCACCAGCTGGCAGCCAGCCGCGGTGGCGATGCCGTGCACCCGCGCGATGACCGGTTGTGGCAGCCGCACCATGCTCAACATCATTCGGCTACATTTCTTGAACAGGAATTCGTAGTAGTCCCGCTCGGGCCGCGCCCGCATCTCCTTGAGATCGTGCCCCGCACAAAACGCTTTGCCAGCAGCCGCGAGCACGACGACGCGCACCGACTTGTCCTCGGCGATGGCATCGAGCTGACCCTGCAGGGACCCCAGCATGTCTTCGGACAGAGAGTTGTATTGCTCGGGCCGATTGAGAGTCAGTCGCGCGATCCCGTCCGAGTCCGCGCGGAGCAGAATCGATTCGACAGGTGGCGAACTTTCGGTCCGTGTACTCATGACCGTTTTCCGTGAATGCGAGCCTCGTTGCGGCTTAAGGTAGCTCCGGTACCGGGCAGCGGCAACCAACCGATCCGGATCAGGCCTCACGTGCTCTCGTCCAGTCTCCGTCCTCTGGCGATCCGCGACATGATCGTCAACTCTTCGTCAGCCCAGCCTTTGTCCATCGCCTCCTGAAACACCGCGGCGGTCTCCTCAAGGATCGGCGCCGGCAGCCCAACATGGTGAGCCAGATCCCTGGCCAACTTCGCGTCTTTGGCGGAAACGGGCAACAGGCCCGCATTCGTCTTCTCGCCAGTTACGAGAGCCTCGGCGTAGCGCTCGAAGAACACGGAAAGACCGAGAGCCCTGGCTTCCATGACCAGACTGATGAACGAGTCCGTGTCGAGCCCCAGTCGCTCGCAGGTCACCAGCACCTCAGCCGTGAGTGCGGCATGCCCCATGCCGATACCGTTCTGAAGGATTTTCATCGTGTGGGCGACGCCCGTGCCACCGACGTACCGGTAGCCGCGACCCATCGCCCCCAGGAACGGAGCAACCGCCCCCACGTATGCCTCCCCACCTGAAACCGCAAAATAGACGTCCCTCTCGTGGGCCTGCAGCGGGATGCCGAAGATCGGGGCTTCCAGGTGATGGATTCCGTGTCCGGCCAGCTGTCGCGCCAGCGACCGTGAAATCTCCGGAGCCATGGTGGAGCAGTCACAGGTCACCAGCCCGGCCGACCCGCCGAATACGACTCCGTCATCGCCCGTATAAGCGGCTTGGACGGCGCTTGCGGAAGGCAAGCACGTAAACACGACGGGCACCTGCGCGGCAACGTCGGACGGCGACGCGGCGACGATGACGCCTCCCAGCGCCTCGGCCTGCGCACGGATTTCGGCCTTCAGGTCGTACGCGGACACGGAGAAACCGGCTTTGGAGAGATTCGTGACCATGGGCAAGCCCATCTGCCCCAACCCGATGAATCCCACATCACTGGCCACGGCGGTCTCCTCGGAATTGTCCGGTGACAATCGTGTCGTGCGGCTCCGTGTCGCGCCCCACCTTCGCCGTTGCCGCAACCATCGAGGACACGCCGTCCCTAACGGTCATAGCCCGCCTTCTCGAAGTAGGAGACCCTGACGCGGCCGCCGGACTCCGCCGCTTCGTATATGGCCTCGATGACGTGGAGGCCCGCGAGAGCGTCCCAAGCGGAAGCGTCGTCCGGCACGGCTCCCCGGACGATATCGAGCCAGTGGGCGTGGTGGCGGGCCCCGAAGGGGCGATCGTCGAGCTCCGGCACGTGCCAGTCCGAAATCCCGATGACGTCGGGGGCGTAGATCGCCAAGGGGCCGCGTTGCCCGCGCAGCAGCACCGTCCCCTTCTCGCCGTAGATCTCGACCAGAAACCGGTCGGTCCCCTTCTGCTCGCAGCCGGTGATCTCGTGATCCACGAGAATCCCGTTCTTCAGGCGATAGGTTGCGAAGGCGACATCCTCCAGCTCGACGCCGGTCACGACCTCGCCGTGGGGCAGCGTACGCTCACGCATCATGCACGCCGTCCGACCCGAAACGTCGTCGATGGGACCGAAGAGATGCTGAATCAGATCGATGCCGTGACTCGCCAGTGAGAAGACGACGCCACCGCTGACCACAGTCGGATCGTAATACCAAGCCCAGATCGGACCCGAAGTCGCGTTCCGCACGCGCACGGTGTGGATGGGGCCGAACCTCCCGGACTTGATGAGGTCGCGGACGTAAACGACCTCTTCGAAGTAGCGGTGCATGTAACTCACTTGAAGGCTCACGCCCGCCCGGTCGGCCGCTGCTATGAGACGCTCGCAAGATCCGATGCTGTGCGCTACCGGCTTCTGGACCATCATGGCCTTACCCGCCTCCGCGGCCGCCACTCCGATCTCCTCGTGTAAATTCTCCGGGGTCAGGATCAATACCGCATCGATATCGTCCCGCTCCAATACGGCCCGGTAGTCGGTCTCGACTCCAGGAATTCCGTACTGTTCCGCCACCGGCGTGACCCGCTCCGCACGGCGCCCGCAGATGACCCGAATGTCCGCGCCCCCGGCGGCCTGCAGACCACCGAGGTGATAGTGACTGATGTCGCCCGCACCGATCACGCCGACTCGCACCGTGCCGCCGTTCATCTCAGATATCCCCGACGTGTACCGTTGGACCGAACATAGCCTCGCATCCGACAGGTCCGCCACCGACGATCACCATCCGACGGCGTAGGCCGGGCGTCGGGCGTCCGCCCCGCCGGTGTGGATACCCGTCTCCAGGTCCTTGCGGATCATGCAGACGGCACCCGCCCGCCAGGTCCAATCCGGCCACCAGTCCACGTCGTGACCGTAGGACTCCAACGTGCTCGCGGTGGCCTCGTCGATGCGGCTCTCCAGCTTCACCTTGGCCGGCTGGCTGCCGTGGGGCTCGAACGAGTCGGGGAAGCTGTACGTCGCGAACCGGGGCGCCTCGATGGCCTGTTGCGGGTTCATCCCCCACCGCACGACATTGAGGAAACACTGCAGCATCGCCTGTACCTGGACGTCCCCGCCCGGCGTACCGAAGGGCAGGATGAAGTCGCCCTCGCGGACGGCGAGCGCCGGGTTCGGCGTCAGGCGCGGCCGCTTGCCCGGTGCGACGGACGATGCGTGGTCCGGGTCGGCCCACGACTGAGACCCGCGCGAGGACGGGCAGAGGCCGGTACCCGGCACGACCGGCGTGTCGCTGGACGTATCGCTGGGAGTGGCGGAGAACACGTTGCCGTGGCGATCGGTAACGCAAACGTAGGACGTATCGAGTGCCGGCATCCCCGCGGCGTCTACCGGGATGTGAACGCCGGCGTGGCGCGGTCCCACGGCCGACATGGCCGACGGATCTCCGCCCGGAGGCATGTCGGGCCAAGCCTCTTCGGGCCGGATCAACTCGCGGCGGCGCCGGGTATAGTCATCCGACAGCAGTCCCTCCATGGGTACGTTCACGAAACGGGGGTCGCCGTAGTAGTGGTGGCGGTCGGCAAAGGCGAGCTTGATGGCCTCGATCAGCGTGTGGACGTAGGCCGGGGAGTTGTGACCCATGGCGCCGAGATCGAAACCGTCGAGCAATCGCAGCGCCTGGAGGAGCGCGGGACCCTGGCACCAGGGACCGCAGGCGTAGAGCCTCGTGCCGTCGTAGTCCACCGAGACTGGAGGCTCGATACCGACCCGGAAGTCCGCGAGGTCGCCCGCCCGCATCCAGCCACCGTTCTTCTCGTGGAACTTCACGATGGTGGCCGCGATATCACCCCGATAGAAGGCGTCGCGCGCGGCTTGAAGTCCCGCCTCGCGCCCCCGACCCGCGGCCGCGGTCTCCTCGTCCGCCATGTACTGCAGCGTGCGCCCGAGATCGCTCTGGACGAACAGGTCGCCCACGGCCGGCGGCTTGCCGCCGGGTAGGTAGATTTCCGCATTGGAAGACCAGCGCCGGTATTTCGCCTCATTGGCGCGGATCAGGTCCGACATGAGCGGGTACATGACGAACCCTTCGGAGGCGAACCGGATGGCGGCCGCCGCAACCTCGGCGAAGCGCATCGTGCCGTACCGCTCGAGTGCCGTGATCCAAGCGTCGGGCGCGGCCGGCACCACGGTCCGCAGGATGCCCTCGGGAACGCGGGAGGCGTGTCTGCGTCGGAACAGATCCGGGTCCGTGGCCCCGGGCCAAGTGCCGAGGCCGCTGATCGTGACGACCTCGCATGATTTCGCGAGATACATGATGATCGGCGCCACGCCGGCCACGTTGACCAGCTCGCTCTGCAGCACGCCGAGGGCGATCCCGCCGGCGCATCCGGCATCGATCGCATTGCCGCCGGCCTCAAGCACGTCGAAGGCGGCGTGGGCCGCGAGATAGTGACCGGCCACCGCCATGTGTCGCGTGCCCGCGACGGCCGGCCGCAACGTCGATAAGCCTTCCCGGGCACCGGATTCGGTCAAACCGTCGATGGGCATCGCTCGTTCCTTCGTTCCTGGCGGGGCCGGCGTTTCGCCGACAGCCGCCCTGTTATATTGCGGCAGGACACCCGACCCGGCAAACCGACCAGGACCACCTTGTCCGTGTTCGAATTCCTGTCTCCCGGCACGACGCCCTTCGCGGATATCTCCTGGAGAGCGATCGGCATCATCGGCCTGATCTATTTCGGTTCGTTCTTCGTGCGCGGAACGTTCGGGTTTGGCTCGGGCGTGCCGGCCATACTGCTCGGCTCATACATCCTCGAGCCGCATCACGCAGTGCTGCTGTTGCTCACCTGCTCGAGCATCAGCCACGCGCAGTTCATCGGACACGGCCTGCGGTACGCGGACTGGGGCGTCGCCAAGGTGATTCTGATCTTCCTGATCCCCGGCGTTATCGGCGGCGTCTGGGTCTTCCGGGAGCTGAGCTCCGCCTGGCTCACACTCGTGCTCGGCGTCGTGATCTCCATCATCGTGGCGATCAGTTTCACCGACATCATGAATAAGGTGTCCGCACGCACCGACATCCGCTCGCCTTGGATCGCCGGGGCACTGGCGACCTGTTCGGGATGTATAGCGGGCGCCGTTGGCGCCGGCGCCAACTACCTGACGGCAGCATATCTCCGGCACGCCTGCCCGACCGCACATGAACTCCGCGCGACAGGGTTCACCTTGAGCACGGTGTCGATCGTGGGACGGGTCGTCGTCACGTCGTTCGCGGGGCTGATCACCCCGCAGATGATTGCCGAGACGATCGTATTGGCACCCGTCGTGATCGCGGGCGGCTGGCTCGGGGCGCGGTTCTTCCGAGCACTACCCGGTGCCCGGTTCGATGTGGTGTTCCGGGTGTTCCTGCTGATGGTCTCGATCAGTGTCGTCGGAAAAGGGATCTGGCAGGTGGTTGACTTCGTTCAAATGGATGCAGGAAGCGGACCTTGAGGTAAGAGCGGGGTCGGTCCCATGAGGATGACCTCGGAGAGGATGTATGGCAGCCGTCCGGGACCGAAATCTTCGACGCCCGACCTGGGACGTTGACGCAATCGTGAAGTAAATCCAATAGACATGACCCTAAGCTGTCACACTTGTTGGAACGTACGTCCCCCGCCGGCGCCGGCACGGAGGTGCCACGCGTCCGGAATTGCTATATCGTCCCCGCGCACCCACCTACCGGTGCGGCACACTGCAGTACGTCGCGACAGCCGAAGCATCGGATTGGAGAGTTCATGTCGATTGACGCCGCAGAGAAAGAAGTTCCGCCACTCGATCCGGCCAAATTCCACGATCCGGAGGTCACCGCCGACGGATCGGCGCGAGCGAAGGTCGCGCTGAAAAGACTGGAGACGCTGTGGTTCAACACGGGCACGCTCTGCAACCTCACGTGCGTCAACTGCTACATCGAGTCGAGCCCGACCAACGACCGGCTCGTCCATATCACGGCGGAGGAGGTCCGGACCTACCTCGACGAGATCCGGCGTGACGACTGGGCAACCCGCGAGATCGGCTTCACGGGCGGCGAGCCGTTCATGAATCCGGAAATCATCGACTGCATGGAGGCGTGCCTATTCCAAGGGTTGGAAGTGCTGGTCCTGACCAACGGCATGCGGCCGATGACGAAGCGCCGGGACGAGCTATTGAGACTGAACGGGACGTACGGTCGCAAACTCAAGATCCGCGTATCGCTCGATCACTACACGCCGGCCCTCCACGAGCTGGAACGGGGAGCGTATAGCTGGGAGCGCACGCTACCAGGTCTCAAATGGCTATCCGAACATGGGTTCCACATCAGCGTGGCGGGGCGGACCCTGTGGGCGGAACCCGAAGACAGCTTGCGGGCCGGCTACGCCAAATTGTTCACGGTCGAGGATATCCGCGTGGACGCCTGGGACCAAGCGGAGCTCGTTCTCTTTCCCGAGATGGACGAGACCATCGACGTCCCCGAGATCACCGAGGCCTGCTGGGAGATCTTGGGCGTCGATCCGGACAACGTGATGTGCGCGACGTCGCGCATGGTGGTAAAGCGCAAGGGTGCCGACAGACCGGTCGTGCTGCCCTGCACGCTCCTACCCTATGACACGGGCTTCGAGTTCGGCGAAACGCTCGCCGAAGCCACCGGCGACGTGGCCCTCAACCACCCCCACTGCGCCAAGTTCTGTGTCCTCGGCGGGGGTTCCTGCTCCATCGCGAAATAGCGTACGGGGCGGGACCTCGGGCCGACCTCAATTCACGGTCGACGCCGATCGAGGACCGGGTCCTCCACACCCACGGCTTCGCAAGCAGCGCTGACGATGGCCGAGAAGTCCTTGTCGGCGTACTTCGACCCCAACAGCTCGTCGTAGTGATCAAGCGCCAGGTCGGCAAGGGGCGTGTCCACCCCGAGCTCATCCGCCAAGCGGATGCCGAGCGAGAGATCCTTGCGGGCGAGCCGCATGGCGAACCCCGGTTCGAGATCGCCCGAGAACATCTTCGACAGCCAGCCTGTGGTCAGGCAGCCATTGGTCGCGGTCGTGCCGGTGACCACCTGCCAGATGGTGTCGGCGGGCAAACCGGCCTTCATCGCCATGGAGAAGGCTTCGGCATTGGCCTTCGCGGTGATCATCGTAAGGAAGTTGTTCACGACCTTACAGCGAATCCCCGTGCCCGCCGGACCGCAATGGATGATGGTATCCCCCATCGCCTCGAGAAGCGGCCGGACACGCTCCACGTCTTCAGCCTCACCACCAACCATGAACAGCGATGTGCCGGAGATCGCCTGAGGCGGGAGACCGCCCACGGCCGCATCCACGAAAATCATGCCCGCGGCCTCGGCCGCCTCCGCGAGCGCATCGGTGTCCTTGGGATAGATCGTGCTCGTATCGAGCACGATCATCCCCGGACGGCCACTCTCGATGATGCCTCCGGACCCGGACACGACGTCCGTGACCTGCGGCGAGCCGGGCAGCATCGTGATGACGATGTCGCTGTTCTCCGATACCTCAGCCACGCTTCCCGCACTCGAGGCACCGAGCTCGACGAGGGGTGGAACCTTGGACTGGTCGATGTCGAACACCGTAACCTCGAACCCCTTCTTCAGCAGATTGCTCGACATGGGTGTCCCCATGACACCCAAACCGATGTAGCCGACTCGTTCCATGTTCCCGCTCTCCATCATCAGGTGAAATCCCGGTACCGGATCATAGTCGAGAGCCCCAGGACCGCGAATCACCCCGGAGTCACCGTCGGTTGCCGCTCGCGAGGTGCTTGCCTAAATTTGTCGCGCCCAACCGTAGAGCGGAGTCGGTCGAGGAGTTTCATATGGAACGGCGATTCAACCAGTGCTGGCCGGAGCAGGCGGGACGTCGGAGATGAGCGGTCCCCTTGACGGCGTGCGGGTCATCGACTTGACCACCATCCTTCTCGGACCGTTCGCCACCCAGATCCTCGGCGATATGGGCGCCGACGTCATCAAGGTCGAGTCCCCCGGCGGCGATCCCATGCGCGGTTTGGGGCCCAAGCACTCGGATGGCATGGGGCCGGTGTTTCTGAACAGCAACCGCAACAAGCGCAGCCTCGTGCTTGACCTCAAGGCGAAGGAAGGCCACGCGGCCATGTTCAAGGTCGTGGAATCGGCAGACGTCTTCTTCCACAACATGCGCCCCAGAGGCGTGCGCAGCCTCGGCCTTGCTTACGAAGATCTACGCGAGATCAATCCTCGCCTCATCTATTGCGGCGCCTACGGCTACCGTGAGGACGGCCCTTACGGGGACAAGCCGGCCTACGACGACATGATTCAGGCGGCCTCGGGCCTTGCCATGCTGCAAGCCGAGGTGGGCGATCGCCCGGCCTACGTCGCGAATGTGATCTGCGACAAGATCGTGGCCATGTCGGCAGCCAACGCGGTGGCCATGGCGCTATTCCACAGGGAACGAACCGGGCGAGGCCAGCGCGTAGAAGTTCCGATGTTCGAGACCATGGTCAACTTCCTGCTACCGGAGCATTGGATGGGCATGACCTTCGAGCCACCCCTGGGCCCCGCCGGTTACGGCCGTGTGCTGTCGCAGGGCAGACGCCCGTACAAGTCGAAGGACGGCTACGTCGCCGCGATGCCTTACTCGGATCGGCAGTGGGAAACCTTTTTCAAGCTGGTGGGACGCGAGGAACTCCTGGAAGACCCGCGTTTCAGTACCCTGGACGAACGGGTGAATCACGTCGAGGATCTCTATGGCGAACTCGCCAGGATCGTCGCGACCCGGACCACGGCCGAATGGATGGAGATCCTGGACGAGGCGCAGATCCCGGTGATGGCCGTGAACTCGATCGAGGATCTGGCGGACGACCCCCACCTCGCGGAGACCGGCTATTGGCACATGATGGAACACCCCACCGAGGGCACACTGCGCCTACCGGGCATCCCGACCGAGTTCTCCGAGTCGCCCGGCGACGTTCGGCTGCCGCCGCCGAGGCTCGGCGAGCACACGGTGGAAGTATTGAGGGAGGCCGGTTTGCCGGAGGTGGAGATCGACGGGTTGGTCAATGCCGGGACCGCAGTCGCGGCGTAGGCAAGGAAGCGGCTGCTCGTCAGCACCGCCACCGGACAGCTCCGCTCGTTGCCGACACGCCGGACAGTTCGCGTCAGCTTGGCCGCTGTGTTAAGGAACCGGCCTCTCACACGGTCACCTCCATCCTCGCGGGAACTTACGCATGGCCCACCTGATCGGCGTCGATGTCGGCGGCACCAACACTGATCTGGTCTTCGTGGATACCGAGGCAGGCGAACTACGCGTCGCCAAGGTACCGTCGACGCCGTCCAACCAGGCGGACGGCCTGATGCACGGGATCGATATCCTGGATGTCCCGCTGAAGGAGATCGATCTGCTAATCCACGGCACGACCGTAGCGACCAACGCCGTGATCGAACGCAAGGGTGCCCGCTGCGGCCTGATCACGACCAAGGGCTTCCGGGATGTCCTCGAGTTGGGGCGCCGCGACCGCCGGCAGGTGTACGGCCTGTTCGGCGATTTCCAGCCTCTCATCGACCGTCAGGACCGCCGCGAAGTGGACGAACGCGTGAGCGCCCAGGGAGAAATCCTGACACCCCTCGATCCCGAGGAAGTGCGCGCCGTCGCCAGTGCGCTCGCCGAGGAAGGCTGCGAGGCCCTGGTCATCTCGTTCATGCACGCTTACGCCAACACCGGGAACGAAGCGGCAGCCGGACGGGCCGCGCGGGAGGTCTGGCCCAACGACTTCGTCGTTACGAGTTCCGAGGTCCTGCCAGTAGTCCGCGAGTTCGAGCGGACCAGCACCGCTACCGTCAGCGGCTACGTCCAGCCCCTTATCTCACGGTATCTCACGAGTCTGGGGGACCGGCTGAACGAAGGCGGCTACGTCAGGGAGTTCCTCGTCGTCCAGTTGAACGGTGGCGTGATGACGGCATCCGTGGCGGCACGGCTGGCCTCCAACACCATCCTTTCCGGACCCGCCGCGGGCGTGACCGCGGGGGCGGCCATTGCCGTGGACATGGATATCGGCGACGTGGTGTGCTGCGACATGGGCGGCACCAGCTTCGACGCGTGCATCATTCGCGGAGGCCAGCCCGTGATCGCCAACGAAAAGTATCTGGATTTCCGCATTCCGCTGAGCCTGCCCATGCTCGACGTCGACGCCATCGGCGCGGGCGGCGGCAGCATCGCCCGCATCGATTCCTCCGGCATTATCGAGGTCGGCCCGGAGAGCGCGGGCGCCGACCCCGGACCGGCCTGTGTCGGACACGGCGGGACCGAGCCGACGGTGACGGATGCAAGCTTGGTGCTCGGATACCTCGATCCCGGTGAGGCCATCGGGCGGGACGAAGGTGTCGGTATGGACGTCGAACTCGCGCGCGCGGCGATCCAGGAAAAGATCGCAGGACCGCTCAATCTGGCGGTAGAGGACGCCGCGGAAGCCATCCTCACGGTCACCGGCGCCAAGATGGCGGGCCACGTGCGGCGGAATCTCCTCGGCAAGGGTCTCGACCCGCGCGAATTCTCGGTGATCGCCTTCGGCGGCGCCGGTCCGGTTCACGTGAACCGGATCACCCGCGAGGTCGGTTTCCGTTCGGCCATCATTCCTGCATATCCAGGACTGACCTCGGCGCTCGGATGCGTTCTCGGGCGCCTGCGACACGACTACCTGCGCACGGTGAACGTCGCGCTCGACACCCTCGATCCCGCTGCCCTCGGCACGATCTTCGATGAAGAGGTCCGGAAGGGGCGCACGTTGCTCAAGGCGGAAGGCGTACCCGCCGACCGGATCACGGCCACCCTCGGTGCGGACATGTGCTACGCCGGTCAAGCCTACGTCATCCAGGTGATCTTCCCCGATGACGAGGCGTTGTCGACGGACTCGATCAGCGAGGCCTTCGAGGCCGCCTATCACGAACGGTTCGCCAACCTGCTGCCGCACGCGGGCATCAAAATCATCAGTACCCGGGTGACGGTTGCCAGTACCGAGGACGTTCCCTCCGTCGCCGACCTCGTCTCCGCGCCCACGGATACAAGCCCGACCGCCAGGACCACACGGGCTTACTTCGGCGGTGGCTGGGTCGACGCGGCCAAATACCGGCGCGGCGAACTGCCAGCGGAGTTCCGCGTCGACGGACCAGCGTTGCTTACGCAGCCCGACTCCACCACACTGATCGAGCCCGGCTTCTCCGCCACGGTGCATCCGACGGGGAACTTGCTAATCGAGGCGAACACCTGAGGCAGGACATGCGAAACATCGACCCGACGACCCTCGCCGTCATCCGCGGCGCGCTGGAACAGATCGCGGACGAGATGGACACCGTGCTGTCCACTTCAGCCTTCTCGCCCATCATCTCCGATGCCTGGGACCGCGCCAGCGGCATCTTTCACCCCAGAACGGGCGAGGTGATCGTCCAGGGACAGACGGGCCTGCCCATCTTCATCATCGTCATGCAGCACACCGTGCAGCACGTACTGCAGGATCACCCGCCGGAAACCATGAAGCCGGGCGACGTGTTCATCGTCAACGATCCCTATCGGGGCGGCACCCACACCATGGACGTCAAGTTCGTCCGCCCCTTCTTCCGCGACGGCGAGCTCAAGGCGTTGCTGGCGAATACAGGCCATTGGCCGGACGTCGGCAGCATGACCCCCGGCGGCTTCACGACGACAGCGACGGACGTCTACCAGGAAGGGTTCCGCATTCCGCCCGTCAAGATTTACGACGGCGGCGAGTTCAATCAGATCCTCGCCGACGTGATGTTCCACAACATGCGCGTGGCGGACGACCGCCGCGGAGACATGGCGGCACAGCTCAACTCGCTGGAAATGGGCAACAAGCGCCTGCACGAGTTCTTCGATCGCTTCGACGAGGACACCATTTTCGCCTGCATCGACGAGTTGAAGGACCGGTCGGAGAAGCTGATGCGCGAACGCATCGCCGAAATCCCCGACGGCACGTATCAGTTCGTCGACTATATGGATTCCGACGGGCTCGACGAGGGCCGGTTGAAGATCGACGTCAAGATGATCGTCAAGGACACGGACATCACCTTCGACCTCTCCGGCAGTTCGCCCGAATGCCGCGGTCCGTTCAACAGCCCCTACAGCAATACCGTGACCGGCACCATGATCGCCGTGAAGCACGTGTTTTGGGACGTTCCGATCAATTCCGGGTGCTTCGAACCCTTCAACTGGATAATCCCCGAGGGGTCGATGCTCAATCCGCGGGAGCCGCGGCCGGTTTCCGGCACGACCACCGAGTCGTGCAACATGATCGTCAGTACGACGCTCGGCGCGCTCGCCCAGGCCGTGCCGGGCCGCGTGCCGGCAGGCTACTTCGCGACCGGCTCGAACGTCTGTTTGGGCGGTACGCATCCGGGTTACGGGGAGTACGCGACCCTGTTGCTGGTCGGCGGCGGGATGGGCGGCAATCCCGACGGCGACGGCCTCAACAACGGCTGTCCGGCCGTCGGTGGTTCGCGCAACGGTTCGATCGAGATCACCGAGCAGTCCGTTCCGTTCCTTTACACGAAGTACGGATTACGCGAAGGCTCCGCCGGCGATGGTGAATTTCGCGGCGGGCTCGGCGTCGAAGCAGCGCTGCAGCTCCGCGAGGGCGAGGGCTACCTCACGTTTCTCGGCGACCGGGGCACGATCGGCCCCTATGGCCTCGAGGGCGGAGAACCCGGTGCCACTGCCGATCACGCGTTCCACACCGGCGGCGAGTATTGGCAGGCGCCGCACAGGACCAAGATCGACCGCGTGTATCTGAGACCCGGCGACGGCATGGTCGTGCGCACCCCGGGAGGCGGAGGTTACGGCGATCCGGCCAAGCGTTCGTCGAAGGCCCGCGCGGCCGACTCGCGCCGCGGCTACCTCGCCGCTGCGGCCGACGCCGCCGAATAAACCCGGGAGCACGGCACAGCCATGGCCCTACCCGACCAAGCCCGCGCCGTGGTCATCGGCGGCGGCGTCGCCGGTGGCTCAATCGCCTATCGCCTGGCCGAGCTCGGATGGACAGACATCGTCCTCGTCGAGCGCAACACGGTGTCCTCCGGCACCACTTGGCACGCCGCGGGCGACGTGGTGATCATCCGCGGCTCCCTCGAACTCACGCAGATGATGCGCGACAGCGTCTCGCTCTACACCTCGGCCTCCGCGGAGACGGGACAGGACATCGGCCTCAAGCACTGCGGCGCCATGTCGCTGGCCCAGACCGAACACCGCCTGACCGACTATCGCAGGCAGGCCGCGCTCTTCGGATCGATCGGCGGAGAGGCCGACGTGGTGCCGCCGGAGCAGGTCGCTCAGCTCAACCCGTTCGTGCGCAACGACGACATCCTCGGCGCGCTTCACGTGCCCGAGGCCTACCGCGTCAACCCGGCGGACGTCGCCCAGGCCGTCTCGAAGGCGGCGCGGAACAGGGGCGTAGGGGTCTTCGAGAACACGCGCGTCACGGGCATCGAGACCCAGCGCGCGGGACACACGCGGCGAGTCGCCGCCGTGCAGACGGACCAGGGCCGGATCGCCTGCGAGACCGCGGTGCTGGCCGGCGGCGCGTGGTCCCGCGACATCGGCCGCCTGGCCGGCGTTTCCGTGCCGCTGCACGCGGTGGAGCACAGCTATCTCATCACCAACGCAATCGACGGCGTCGACGACCGTCTGCCGATCTCGCGCGATCCCGACGCCTACATCTATTCGCGGGAAGAGGTCGGCGGTTTTCTCATCGGGTTCTTCGAGCCGGACGCCAAGCCCCTCCCCAAGGCGCAACTGCCGGACGACTTCTCGTTCGCCAGCCTGCCAGAGGACTGGGATCATCTCGAACCCCACGTCACCAATGCCATCAACCGCTACCCGGTATTGGAAACCGCCGGCATCAAGCTGCTGTTCACCGGACCCGAGAGCTTCACGCCCGACGGCGCGTTCCTCATGGGCCCGGCGCCCGACGTGACGGGCCTCTACGCCCTGACCGGAATGAATTCATCGGGCATCGGCCAGTCGGGCGGCGCGGCCAAGGCACTGGCCGAGTGGATCGTCGGCGGCGAGCCCACCATCGACATCACGGCGTTCGACATGCGCCGCTTTCCGCGTGTTTTCGGGAACACGGCCTGGCTGGCGGAGCGCGCCAGGGAGCTGCCGAGCTGGCTGTTCGATCCCAACCTGCCACGGCGGGAGCACAAGTACGCGCGCAATTTGCGGCTCTCCGCCTTCCATTCCCGTTTCGAGGCGGCGGGCGCGCGCTTCGGGCAGGCGGCCGGCTGGGAACGTCCCAACTGGTTCGCGCCCAACGGCCGGGACGTCGACGATCCGCCGACCTACAAGCGGCCCGGCTGGTTCGACGCCGTGGCGGAAGAGCACCGGGCGGCGCGCGAGGCCGTGGCCTTGTTCGAGCGCACGCCGATGGCGAAGATCCTGGTCGAAGGCCCGGACGCCGAACAACTGCTGCAGACGGCGTGCGCCAACGACCTCTCGGGCCCCGACGGCCGCTTGATCTACACCGCCATGCTCAACTCGAACGGCGGGTTCGAATCCGACCTCACGGTCACGCGCCTCGCCGGCGACCGATTCCTCGTCATCACCGGCGCCAACGAAGGAGTCCGCGACTACGACCACATAACGCGCCTCGCCGGCGACCGGAAGGTCTCGATCACCGATGTCACGAGTGCCTACGCGGGGCTCGCGTTGACCGGACCCAATGCCCGTGAGCTGTTGTCACGTATCACCGAGAACGACCTGTCGGACGAGGCTTTTCCGTACCTCTCGGCGCAGGAGGTCTGGATCGGTCCCGGACATGCCTGGGCACTGCGCGTTTCCTACGCGGGCGAACTCGGCTGGGAGCTGTTCGTCCCGACCGAAAGCGCCGCCGCGGTTTACGACGCCATGGTCGCAGAGGGCGAGGACCTGGGCCTCGCGCACGCGGGCGCGTACGCTTCCAATACCTTACGTATGGAGAAAGGTTTCCGGGCCTGGGGCCACGACATCACGCCGGTGGAAACACCGCTCGAAGCCGGACTCGGATTTGCCGTGCGCTTCGACAAGCAGGTTCCGTTCATCGGGCGGGACGCCCTGTTGCGCCAGCGTGATGACGGCGTCCGCAAGCGCCTGGTCGTGTTTACCATGGACGAGACCGAGCACTGGCCCATCGTTCGCGAACCGGTCCGGCGAGAGGGCAAGGTCGTGGGACACCTGACGTCGTCCGGTTACGGCTATTCCATCGGCAAGATGGTTTCCATGGGCTTCGTGAGGAACGGCGGCGAACCGGTCGAGGCCGACTTCGTCCACACGGGCGCCTGGGACATCGAGATCGCCGGTGAGCGCGTCCCCGCCCAGGCGAGCCTCACCGCTCCCTACGATCCCAGGAGCCTGCGCATGAGGGGGTGAGCAGTGACGCAGTTCCCGGACGGCCTGAGTACTTACGGGTCGCTTTCCGGCGTCCGGCGTCAGTCCCGCAGGGCTCGCTCCCGTTCCGTCGCCGTCTCGTCCACCGCCTTGCCGTCGCCGGTCAGCACCACGCCGTAACTGCGCAATGCACCGTCCCGGCTGACGAAGCCGCAGCGGACATCACTGAGCACGCGCGCGGGATCACGCTTCAGGGGGTCGCCCCAGCCGCCACCCCCGGAGGACCGCGCGACGAGGCGCGCGGGGCCGTAAGTACGGTTGCCGTAGGGCGGCGCGACTTCCGGATCGCCATCGGCGGGCACGATCTCCATTTCCGCCTCGCGGCCCGTGCCGCCGCCGTTGACGCCGTATCCCGACGGATAGACGAGCCCCTCGCCCCGGAAGGAATAGATCGCCTCTTCCTCGACGGCGACGTCGTAGTGGATGCCCGTGCCGCCGCGGAACCGCCCGGGACCACCCGAATCGCGGCGGTACTCCTGGCGCAGGAAACGCATGGGATAGCGCTGCTCATAGGACTCGACGTTGTGCAGGAGAAGCCCGCCGAGGGTGATGACGTGACCGAGCTGATCAAAACCGTCCCGGCCCCGAACCGCTCCGGCGCCCGGCATCGTGCACCAGTGAATCATCACGTAGGGGTCCTCCGAGTCGACTCGGCCTGCCGTCACCCCGTGTATCCCCTTCCCCCATCCGGCACAGGCGTTCGCCGGGTCGGCCTGGGCCAACGCCTTCCAGGTCGCGTGGACGATCTCGTGGGCCACGGACTGCGTGCTCTGGGTCATGGGCGCCGGCGGTCGCGGATTGACGACGGTGCCGCGCGGCGCGATGAGGGTAACCGCGCGGAAGGCCCCGCCGTTGTGGGGCAACGCCGGGTCGAGAAACGAAAACAGGCCGAGGTACACGCAGGCGTGGGTGGTGACGAGGGACGCGTTCTTGAAACCGCGTACCTGCGGATGGGTTCCCGTGAAGTCCACCGTCAGGTGATCGCCGGCAATGGTCATGGCCACACGGACGGGAATCTCGATGTCCTCGAAGCAGTCGTTGTGGCTGAGCTCTTCCGCCTCGTAGCGGCCGTCGGGAAGCTCGCGAACGGCGGCCCGGAACATGCGCTCGCCATAATCCAGGAGCCCGGCGGTGTACTCCTTTCCCGTCTCGACGCCGAACTCCTCGATCAAGGCGGAAACCCGCTCCGCCCCGATCCGGGTCGAGCCGAGCATGGCCCGCAGGTCGCCGTCGAGCAGGCGCGGGGTACGGGTGTTGAGCATGAGGAATTCCCACAAATCGTCCAGCAGCTCGCCCCGACGCACCAGCTTCAGGGGCGGCAGCCGGATGCCCTCGTGCCAGATCTCGGTTGCCTCCGCAAAGTACGAGCCGGCGGAGCCGCCCCCGATGTCCGACTGGTGCGCCCGGATGCAGCTGAAGGCCACCAGCTCTCCCTGGACGAAGACGGGCCGGATGGCCACCCAGTCGGGCAGGTGATTGCCGCCCGCTTCGTAAGGATCGTTGGCGAGGAAGACGTCTCCGTCCTCGATCTCCTCGGGGAAGGCGTCGAGGATGGCCTCGACGACGAAACCGCCGCAGCCGGCCTGAATAGGGATACCGTCCGACTGTGAGACCAGTTCGGCCCTGGCATCCGTGAGGAAGCAGGCGAAATCGTAGCATTCGCTGAAGAACGGGCTCCACGCCGTGCGCATCATGACCCGACCCATGTGCCGGCCGATGTCGTCGAACCGGTTCTGGATCAACGCCAAGTCGACCGGATCGAGCGTCTCCGCCCGTACGGCGGCGAGAGCCGTCATGCGTCGCTTCCATGAATGGCCCGCCACACGCGCTGCGGCGTCGCGGGACAGTCGAGCTCTCTCACGCCGTATGCCGCCAGGGCATCGATCACCGCATTCATGATCGCCGGATGAGCCCCGATGGTGCCGGCCTCCCCACAACCCTTGACCCCGAGCGGATTGGTCCTTGTCGGGACCTCGTTGAACGAGATCGCGATGTCGCACATGTCGTCGGCCTTGGGCAGCGCATAATCCATCAGCGACCCCGTCACCGGTTGCCCCGTCTCACGCTCATAGATCATGTCTTCGAGCAGGGCCTGGCCCGCGCCTTGGGCCACGCCGCCCTGCACCATGCCCCGGACGATGAGCGGATTGATGATGGTCCCGAAGTCGTCGAGGACCGTGTAGCGCACCACCGAGACGGCCCCCGTTCCGGGATCGATCTCGACCTCGGCCACGTGACAACCGTTGGGCCAGGCGGAAGCGCGGCGCCGGTACCTTTCGTGCGTGTCGAGGTCCTCCTCGAGACCCGCGGGACGCCGCTCCGGATCACGGGCGATGACGGCCACCTCGAAGAGACCGAGTGCCCGGTCGGTTCCGGCCACGACAAAGCGTCCTTCCGCGAATTCAATGTCCGCGGGCGCAGCCTCCAGCTCATGAGCGGCGATCAACCGACCCTTCTCGATTACGCGCTCGCCGGCGGCACGCAAGGCCGACCCCCCCATCTCCGTCGACCGGGAGCCGCCGTGGCCGCCGCCGATCGCAATCCGGTCCGTATCCCCTTGCTCGAAGCCGATGCGGTCGAGGGGCACGCCAAGCTGATCCGAGACGATCTGGCGCAGCGTGGTCTCGAGGCCCTGACCGTTGTCGAAGGTACCGAGCAGGAGCGTGACGGAGTCGTTTTCCGTGAACTTGATGTCCGCGCCTTCCTCCGCCGGTCCCAGCGTATCGTCGATGTAGTAGCCGATGCCGACGCCGCGGAGCGTGCCGCGCGACTCCGAGTCGGCCCGGCGCGCATCGAATCCAGCGTAGTCGGCATCCGCCAAAGCGCCCTCCAGGGTGGCCGGGAAGTCGCCCGAATCGAACGTGAAACCGAAGGGAGTGGTGTAGGGCAAGGCGGCGGCCGGGATGAGATTGCGGCGGCGCAACTCCGCGGCGTCGATCCCCATATCATCCGCCGCGGCGTCCAGCAGCCGCTCGATGACATACGTCGCCTCGGAGCGCCCCACGCCACGATAGGAACCCGTCGGCGTTTTGTTCGTGAAGACGGTCTTGACCTCCAGGTGAGCCGCCGGGATGTGGTAGACGCCGGAGGCCGCCGAGGCATTGGCCGTGGTCGGCAGCATGGGTGACGCGCCGACGATATAGGCCCCGTGCGTGGCGATCGTTCGGATGCGCAATCCGAGGATCCGTCCGTCGGCACCGAACGCCATCCGGGCGTCACTCACGTGATCGCGGGCCTGATCGTCGCTCATGAAGGACTCGCTGCGGCTGCTCGTCCAGTTGACGGGTCGGCCGAGCCGCCTGGCCGCCCACAGGACCAGCGGGTACTCGGGATAGGCGTAATTCTTCATGCCGAAGCCGGCGCCGATGTCGGGCGCAACCACACGCAGGTCGGCCTCGGCAACGTGCAGGACCTGCTCGGCAAGTTGCTTGCGCAGATTGTGAACGAAGGGGCAGGTGACGTGCAGCGTGTACCGGCCCGTGGCCGAATCGAACTCGCCCGCCGCCGCGCGGCCTTCCATCGAGGCGATGGCGAGGCGGTTGTTGATCAGTCCCGCGATCTCAGTCACGTGCGCCGCGTCCGCGAACGCCGCCTCGGTGGCCGCGGCGTCCCCGGTTTCCCAATCGATACAGACGTTCCGCGGCGCTTCTTCCCAGAGCGGAGGGGTACCCGCGTCCATGGCGCGGACCGTATCCGTATTGGCCGGCAAGGGCGCATAATCGACCCGCACCAAGTCCGTCGCGTCCCGCGCCTGACCCTCCGTTTCGGCGACGACCAGGGCCACCGGATCGCCGACGTGACGCACCCGATCCCGGGCGAGCGGCCAGCGCGGCGGTACGAAGCATGTCTGTCCGTCCCGGCTCTCGATCGTCACGGCGCAAGGGATCGGGCCGATGCCGTCGGCGACGAGGTCGGCGCCGGTGAACACCGCCAAGACGCCGGGCGCCTTCTCCGCGCCCGTCCGGTCAATCTCCAACACGTCGGCGTGCGCGTGCGGCGAGCGAACGAACACGGCCGCGGCTTGGCCCTCGATCCGGATATCGTCGACGTAGCAGCCGCGACCGGTGAGAAACCGTTCATCCTCGACCCGCCGCACGGGTTCACCGATTGGTGCCATCCCCTCCCCCTCCCGTCATTCCCAAAGCCTGCGCCGTCGGCGCCGATGTTTCAAGGACCGTCGCGTCACGGGTAAGCGAAACGGGGATTCCGGGTTAAAGTCACCGACAGATCGGATCGGAGGCCCGGCCATGGACATTACCTCCCACATGCAGAAGGTCGCGCGCATGGACGCGGTTCACAGGCGCCTCGACCGCGAAGCCGACTTCGAACTCTGGTACTGGATGGCGCTCGACGCGGGCAACCAAGCCATGAACGCGGCTCTGCATGCGGCGGGAGTGACCGCGGAGGAGCCCGAACTCGCATCTCAGGTCAACGACATCTATATGCGCCGGACCGAGGCCGGGGAATGGGAGCGTGTGGTCAAGCGGGGGGCCGACATCATCCACCCGCAGATGAGCGAGTTCGACAACCCCATGCCCGAAAAGCTGCAGGAAGCGATCGACGCGCTGCACGCGCTGGAGAGCTACCGCGACCCCTGCATTCGCCTCGGCAAGGAGGTGACGCCCGAGATCGTGGACTCCTGCGCCGAGGCCTACGGGAAGGTCCTGGCCATCACCCGAGACTTCGTGGCATCGGAGGGGAGCGTGTCATGACCCCCGAACGTCATCGTGACTTCGCCGAGCGCATCACGCGCTCGATGGAGAAGCTCACGACCACCGACTACGAGGCCGTCATCGAGGGCTGCATGCTGGCTGGAACCCACTGGTTCAACGTGGCCCTGCACGAGATGGGCATGTCCGCGCCCGACCAGGACGTCATGCACGTCGAGTACATGGTCGTGCATGAGCGCCGCAAGGCGTGGCTCGTTTCGCCGGCCATGGTGGAGGCTCTGGAGCGCATCGAGGACATGCGGGCACTTCACGTGCGAGGAAACGCGGACGGCGGCGAAAGGGCGGCCGCGGCGGCGCTCCTGTGCCTTGAAGTCATCCGCGAGGCCGCGACCGACGCCAAGCCGCTGGGCCTGACATCCCCCCATCGTGGACACGTCAGTCTCAGTACCTGAAGGCTACAGGTTCAAATCCTGCCCCGCAACCAAATCCATCTCAAATATTCCTTATATATCAATATGATATAGTGGATATCCACTTCAAGCGCAGAAGCTGAGTTTTCTCCAGGTACCATACCGGTACCACTTTTTTGTAAACTCCAGGCTACTCCTGAGCACAACAACGGTAAGGATTCGGTCGTGCCGTGGAGGCGGGTGTGATTCTTGCGCCAAGTGT
Organism: Alphaproteobacteria bacterium; assembly: GCA_021296255.1. Taxonomy (GTDB): domain Bacteria; phylum Pseudomonadota; class Alphaproteobacteria; order UBA2966; family UBA2966; genus UBA2966. The sequence continues at coordinate 49,250 of JAGWAU010000012.1, forward strand.
GTTGTTCGGCGTCTAACATTGACCCCACCCGTTCCAATGAAATCAAAGAGTTACCGTGCTAATCGGCGTCCAATTTACGCGCCGATCAACATGCATGGAGCCCTCCGGTGCGCCGGGATCAGGGAATCACGAGATCGAGAATCACTCCAGCGAGATTTTCAGCAACCTGCTAGACCGAGACCAGCGGCGAGGGCCCTGCATTTCGCAGGTTTGGTCGGTGGCATGCGCCATTCATACGGTTTCGCCGAAATCGTGCTGAACAGCACATGGGAACCTGGCCCGCACCGGTGCAAATTCCAGCCGCCGTTGACAACTGCCCATTCGAGGGGGGATGCTTCGTGCTGGACGTTGAAGGCTGGTGGGCGGTCGGAAGACGACGCGATGCGGAGCTACGAGAGGCCTTACGACGAGGCGCTGGAACTCAAGGATCGCATCGCGTTTTACTGGAACAAGATGGAACGCCGGTACGAGGAGGTCTTCGTGCATCTCCGGGACCCCTGCGTACGGATCGACGTACTCGCGAGTTCGCCGTTCCGCCTGCGTGAAGCACGGGGGAGTGACGCTTGCGGATACCTCCCAACCAGTGCTGCTCTTCAAGGCCGGCCTTCGTGCCCGCTATTACATACCGGCGGAAGACGTGGCGATCGACCATCTGGTTCTGTCTCCGTCGGAGACCGCCTGCCCATATAATGGGACGGGTAGCTATTGGTCGGTGGAAGTCGGCGAGAACGTGACAGAGAACTTGGCGTGGAGCTATGCGGACCCGTTGCCCGAGTGCGGCGTTGTCAAGGGGCTGCCGTGCGTCCACGACGACAAGGTCGAGGAATTCTCGGTCGATGGTGAGCCAGCCGCCTGATCGTCCAGATGCGGCACAGCCGCGCGGGCCGGCCGAACCGGCTACCGACGTGGGAGGCGTATCGACCCTCTCCTTACCGGGTATTGAGTTCCTCAAGGACGCAGTGGACTGTCACGTCCATGTCTGTCCTCATATCAACGCGCGTACGATCAGTGTCTTTGAAGCGACCCGGCAGGCGGCTGCGGCCCGCATGAGGGGCATCGGCTTGATGGACAACTTCGGCAACAGTTCGGGATATGCAGCGCTGGTGATGCGGGAATTGGGGCATCTGGGCGTCGATGTGTTTGGTGGGCCAATTCTCGAACCATGCGCTGGTGGAGTTTCTCCCTACGTGGTCAAGATCGCGCTCGACTACGGGTACGGGCCGGGAACGGGTGCCCGCTTCGTTTCCCTTCCCACGCATCACACTCGGAACGTCGCAATTTCGGAGGGACGGAGTCCTGCCTACATCGAGGATTGCTTTCACGTACCCTTGAGCGGAGAGCTTCAGGACGCGACCAAGGAGGTACTTGACCTAATTGCGAGGCGGGACATTGTTCTCAACACCGGGTTCGTCTCGGCCGACGAGGCTGCACGCTTGTGTGAGGAAGCTGTATCCCGAGGCGTCGGCCGAATCATCGTGCCGGCGGTCGACCACCCGGAGGACATGATCCGGGATATCGTCGCGACCGGAGCCTACGCCGAGTTCTTTTTCTTCGGCCTGACGCATGCGACGCACGCCGTCGGTGCGAATGTCGAAGCGCAGATTAATTCACCATCCGCGGTGTCGCTCAGCGAAACAGCCGCCAGAATTCGGGCCGCCGGCCCGGACCACGCTATCCTGTCCGGCGACCTCGGCATCGCGGTCTTGCCGCCACCGGTGGAAGGTCTGCGCGAATTCTTGTTGACCATTCGGAGTGCAGGATTCGCGGACGACGAAATCCGGACCATGGTGGTCCGTAACCCCTCCCGCCTGTTCAAGGTGGGGCAGTCCGCGTCAGCGTGAGGCCATGGCTTCCGCCGCGGTGAGCGGGGTCAGCGCGTGAGTAGGACGACGTGTCGGACCATTGATCTGGAGCCACGATGAAGCGCCTGCGCCTCAGTTCCAATCACGAGATGCTGAGCCTTGACGCAAACAGCCGGTTAGCCGATTCGAGCAGCGCAACCCCAGTATTGAAGATTGCATGCCCTAGCCTCGTTCGTCTTGACGACCGTATGCAATTCCGGCCAGCGCTCGCGGCATCGTGGACCATCAAGGACGATCAACGTGTCTTTACCTTCAGGCTGCAGGAGGGCGCGACCTTCCACAGCGGGCGGCCGGTCACCGCCGATGCCGTTGCCCGGAACTTCAACCGGTTGTTCGATTCACGCGTCGGCTCGCTGCTGGCTGCGGACTATGCCGGGGTCGAGAGTATTCGCGCGACCGCCGGGGACACCATTGAATTCCGATATCCGGAACCGTTTCCGGCGCTGCTGTATCACCTTGCAGGAAGGACCCATGTCGCCGACGATAGCCAGACGCAGCCGGTGGGGGCAGGACCGTTCCGGGTTACTGATTGGGTGCGCGGCAGCCATCTCACGATGACACGGTTCGACGGGTACTGGGAACCGAACTTGCCCCTGGCGGATGAAATCGTCGTCACCTGGGCGCCGGACTCAGCCGAGCGACTCGATCTGATCGAACGGGGCGAGGTCGACATCGTCGAGTCCGTTCCGGCGAAGGCTGTGGAAGATCTCCGTGGGCGCGGACTGCTGGAGAGTGCCTCCACCGCCTCTACAAGGAAATTGAGTCTCGCTTTCAACTGTGGGGTGCCGCCCTTCGACGACGCGCGTATGCGGCAAGCCGTTGCCCATGCCGTCGACCGCGAGGCCATCGTCGATACGTTTTTTGGAGGGTTCGCACATGTCTTCAACGCGGCCTACGCGGCGGGAAGCCCCTGGGCTCCGGAGGTAGACCCGATTCCGCTGGATCTCGCAAAGGCGCGCGGCCTGGTGAGGGAAGCGGGCTACGCGGACGGCCTGACCGTGCGCGCGGTGACCACCAACGTCGCGCCCGTCCCCAAAGTCGCGGAAGCCGTGGCCTCGGACTTGTCGCGGATCGGCGTCACCCTTGACATTCGCGGTTACGACGATCCCCCGTGGTGGCCGCTCATCTACCTGGATACCGACTGGCAGGCAGCATTTCAAGGCATGGGCCCGCGCGCCCATCCGGACATCCTGTTCCGGCGCGAGTTCATGACCGATGGGTCCTTCAATCCGGCGCACTACAGCAATCCCGACCTCGACCGCTTGGTGATGCGAGCCCGGGTCACCGTCGATGAAATGGAGCAGGCTCGTCTCTATCGGGAGGTCCAAGGTATTCTGAGGGAAGACCTGCCGTACCTGCCGCTCTACGCTACCGATGCGCTCGTGGGTTACCGCCCCGCCGTTGACGGCTTCCTGCCTCATCCGCTCGGCTATTGGGATGTGACGGGTGTCAGCGCTTCCGACTGGCCGTAAGTTTCCGGCTGCGGACGGTTCAGAAGCGATGACCCTGATCCGCGATCTCGTCGGTTATGGCCGGACGCCGCCGGATCCGAAGTGGCCCGGAGGCGCCCGAGTCGCCATTCAGATCGTCCTCAACTACGAGGAGGGGGCGGAGTACTCGATCGGCGACGGCGACGGGTTCTCGGAGTCCGAGCTCGCCGAGAGCCCCGGCGCCGTACCTCAAGGGACCCGAGATCTGGCAACCGAGTCGGTCTACGAGTTCGGGAGCCGCGCCGGGTTTTGGCGACTCATGCGTCTGTTCTCGGAACGCGACCTCCCGGTCACTGTATTCGGCTGCGCTCTTGCGCTCGAACGGAATCCCGAGGCCGCGGCAGCCATTGTCGAGTCGGGTTACGACGTCTGCTCGCACGGCTGGCGCTGGGTGAAGCACTGGCTGCTGAGCGAGGACGAGGAACGGGAGCATATTCGGAAAGCCGTGGAGTCACTGGAGAAGCTCATGGGGTCGCGGCCGCTCGGGTGGTATTGCCGCACCGGCCCGAGCGTCAACACCCGACGACTGGTGGTCGAGGAGGGTGGCTTCCTCTACGACTCCGATGCCTACAACGACGAGCTTCCCTACTGGACGACCATCGAAGGCAAGCCCCATCTGGTCATCCCCTACTCGAGCGACGTCAATGACGGCAAGTTTGTCCGGCCGGGAGGATTTGCCACCGGCGAGGATTTCGTCACCTACGCCAGACACGCCTTCGACATGCTTTACAAGGAGGGCGGGTGCCAGCCGAAGATGATGTCCATCGGGCTCCACAATCGAATTATCGGTCGGGCAGGGCGCGCCGGTGCTCTCGCCCGTGTGCTCGACTACATCCATGGTCACGACGACGTATGGATTTGCCGGCGGGAAGATATCGCCCGCCATTGGTACGAACATCACCCCTGGGACGGCGATGCCGAGGGGCAGTCATGAGCGGTGCCGATGTCGATCTCATCACCGCCGAGATCGTCCAGAACGCGCTCGACAGCTTCATCGGCGAGATGCGAGTGGCCATCATACGCACGGCCTTCGGTCCCAACATTTGGGAGACCCACGACTTTTCGTGCGGCCTGCTTGCCCCTGACGGCGACTTGGTCGCGCTGTCGGAAGACAACCCGGTGCACATCGTGCCCACCATGTATTGCGTTCCCGCCGTTCGGAAGCGTTACGGCGGGAACGTCATGCCGGGCGACATCTTTCTGTTGAACGATCCCTACGAGTTGGGGACCCACGTCAACGATGTCGCCCACATCGCTCCGTTCTTCTTGCGGGACCGTCTCGTGTTCTGGGTGGTCGTGCGCGTTCACTACCCGGACGTGGGTGGTATGGCGGCTGGCAGCATCACTCCCGACGCCCGGGAGGTGTACCAGGAAGGATTACGAATTCCGGCGGTCAAGGTCTATGATGGCGGCGAGCCCAACCGATCGTTTCTGAAGCTGTTCTTCGACAACGTGCGTATCCCGGAGGAGCGGCGCGGGGACTTCATGGCGGTGATGGGGGCCTTGCGTACGGCCGACGTTCGGCTTCGGGAGGTTCTGGGGAGGTTCGGTCTCGAGACCGTCGAGCGAGTGTGCGAGATGGCGCGCCGCCGGGCGGAGTCTCGGATGCGGCGAGCCATCCACGGGATCCCCGAGGGTGAGTTCGCTTACGAGCTCAATCTCGATTCGAACGGTGTCGAGCCTGGCTGGGTTGCGCTCCGTGCGACCATCATCGTGGATCACAAGTCCGATACGCCAATGACCGTGGATTTTTCGGACAGCGCGCCCGCGGTCCCCGGTCCGATGAACGGTGCTCCCGCCACGGCCGCATGCGCGGCGATCACGGCCATAAAGGCTTTTCTCGACCCTCACTCGCGGATCAACGGTGGGACTTTCCGGCCCGTCCGCGTCGTGACCGAGCCGGGCACTATTTTCGAGGCGCCCCACCCCAGCGCCATGTGCGGCTCGCTCGACCTCGGTTACCGGGTGATTGCCCTGGTCATGGGTGCGCTCGGCGCGATCCGGCCCGAGTCGGCGGTCGGTGACTACGTCTCCCCGTCGCATCAGTATATGCCGGTATGGGATTCCGTCCGGGGGTGCGAGTACGTGTTCTATGACGTGCCCATCGGCGGTACAGGTGCGGTGTCAGACCGGGACGGGGGCGATGCGGTCGCGGGATTCGAACGCGGCGACTTTCCTCGGGTGAGCTCGGCGGAGATCTGGGAGCATCAGGTCCCGTTGATGGCGGAAGAGATCGCGTTGCGGCCTGACAGCGGGGGGGCAGGAAAGTTCCGCGGCGGTCTTGCCATGCGCCGCAGTTGGCGGGTGCTCACCGATCGCGGTACCGTCAGCGATCTGTCCGAACCGGGACTAATTTCCAACTATGGAGTGCTCGGAGGCTACGGCGGGGTAGCCAGCACCTGCCGCATCGAGCGGAACGGCCAATTGTTGTGGCCCGGCGGCGAAACGGGAACCGGCAAGGCGACGCGCTATCCCATCCGTGCGGGCGACATCGTCCAGTTCGACAAATGGGGCGGTGGGGGCTACGGGGATCCTCTGGAGCGCCACCCCCTTCAGGTTCTAGAAGACCTCGAAGAAGGATTCATCACTGTAGCCAGTGCGGAGAAAGACTACGGCGTCGTGATCCTGGACGGCGTTGTCGACGAGGCGGCAACGGCGGACAAGCGGTGTGCTTTGAAGGATAAGCGCGTCGTACTGGCTGTTGTCGCCCGGGATGCCGACTCCGTGGAGGATGGTGAGCGCCATTGGGTGATCGCGCCGGATGCGGCGGCGCGGTTGCAGGTTGCCGATGGCCAAGTGCTCGAGTGTGTCAGTCCCCTTCGTCCACCATTACGCGGTCGGACGCGCGTTTTCCATAACGCGGAGCCGGATCGTATCGGCGTTGGCCCCATGGCTCGGAAGGTGCTGGCCGTCGGCCACGGCGACCGCGTTTGGCTGCGTCCTGTACCAGCGTTCTTTGATCCTGATGGCCGTTAACGCTCACGTTGAGTGGTTCAGTTCCCCAAACGCACCCTTTGGAGCGGCGCCGTGCTGACGTTCGGGGTAGACGTCGGTGGCACGTTCACGGATATCGTTGTCTTCGACGAAGATACGGGCGAAATCAGAGTGGCGAAGGTACCGTCCACGCCGGCTAATCAGGCAGAAGGGTTCGGCGACGGCCTCAGGGCTCTCGACGTCGACCTGCCCCGCGTAAGCCGTGGACTTCATGGCACGACGGTCGCGACCAACGCGGCCATCGAGCGCAAGGGCGCGCCGACAATGGGCATCTTTACCAAGGGTTTCCGGGACGTGTTGGCCATCGGCACCGGCCAGCGCTTTACGGGTGGGCTATTCGATCCGCGGTTCCGCAAGTCACCACCGCTGATCCGTCGATCATGGCGTTTTGAAGTCGATGAGCGGATGTCCCACCTCGGCAAATCGCTGAAGCCGCCGGGCGAAGACGACCTGCGGGCCATCGCCGCTGCGGTCCAGGAGCGCGAGGCCGAATCGATCGCTGTCTGTTTCCTCCACTCCTATGAAAACGACGCGCACGAACGGCACGTCGTCGCGTGGCTCAAGGACGCGCTGCCGGACCGGTTCGTTTGCGGTTCAGCCGAGGTGTTTCCGCAAGTCCGCGAATTCGAACGGTTCACAGCCACGGCGTTCAACGCCTATCTCGGTCCGGTTGTCGAGCGGTATCTCGACCGGTTGAGCGAGGAGCTGCGCAAGAACGGCTTCTGCCGGGACTTGCTCATCATGACAAACAACGGGGGCGTGTCCGCCGCGTCTCGGACAGCCCGATTTCCCGTCACCGCCGTGCTTTCCGGACCGGCGGGAGGTGTCGCGGCGGGTCTCTTTCTTTCGGAGCAGCTCGGGCTCGATGATTTCATCACGTGCGACATGGGCGGCACTAGTACGGATGTCTGTCTGGTCAAGAACCGCAGGCCCGCCTCAGCAGCGCAGCGGATCGTCAGTGGATTACCGCTCCGGATACCGCAACTCGACATCATTACTGTCGGTGCGGGTGGCGGCAGTATCGCCTGGGTGGACACTGATGGTCGCTTCGCCGTCGGCCCCAGGAGTGCCGGCGCCGTTCCCGGCCCGGCATGCTACGGTCGGGGCGGCAAAGAGCCCACCGTAACCGACGCAAACGTGGTGCTGAATCGACTGAGTCCGGAGACCCGGCTCGGCGGTGCCGTAACCCTTCGGCGGGACTTGGCGGAAGCGGCGATTTCGTCTCTAGCGGAGAAACTCGGCACCACGGATCTCCGATTCGTGGCGGAAGGAATCGTTCGCGTCGCCGAGTCAAACATGTGCGGGGCAATCCGAGAAATTTCGGTCGAGCGGGGCGAGGACCCCCGTGCCTTCACTCTAATCGCCTTCGGGGGTGCCGGCCCGATGCACGGTTGCGCCGTCGCCCGGGAGGTCGGTATCGAGCGCGTCGTGGCACCTAACTGCCCCGGTAATCTATCCGCACTGGGACTGCTTACCTCGGACCTTCGGCACGAAATCGCGCGCACTCATCTCGCTTTGCTCGAAAAGGCCGATCTGTCGGTAGTTGCCGCCCGCCTATTCCAAATGGGAAGGCAGGCGCACGCATTGTTGGCGTCCGAAAGCGTTCCCGAAGCGGATCGCGAGATCCACTACTCGATCGGGCTGCGCTACGAGGGTCAAGCTCACGAACTGGACATCACCGTCGACCCGGACAACTTGGATCGAAAAGCTTTGGAACGGGCGTTCACCGGGCGCTACCTCGATGCCTGGTCCTACCTGCCAACAGACCGCTCCCCGCAGATCGTGACGCTCAGGGCGGTCGTGACCGGGCGGACGCCTAAGCTCGTCTTTCCACGCCTCGACAACAGCGCACGTCAACTCGGCGAGGCCGAGATCGAACGTCGGGACGTGGTCATCGCCGGTACGGCGAGGGAGACGCCAATCTACGCCCGGACGTCGCTTCCCGCTGAGGCGCGGTTTTGGGGTCCGGCGATCGTCGAGGAGGAAGGAGCGACGACCGTGGTGCCGCCGGACTGGGAAGCGCGTGTCGACGGTGTTGGCAATCTGATCATTCAAGCGCGTTAGCCTCGTCCGAGCCGCTGCCCGAAAAGGCCGCGTTTTCTGCCGTGAACCCGCCGGAGAATTCGGGCAGGAGCTGGCAAGGCTCCAGGTCCAGGCGGGCGTGCCTCGCCGGTATGCCACGCACGATGGTTCCCGTGTTCGCGCTACGCTGCGCAGGGTTGCCGTACGGCAGCGCGTCGGCGGTCGTGTACACGTTGACGAGAATGCGTCGGCCTCGGTCGGACCGGTTGGCGTCCGACGCATGCACGAGCCGGGCGCTGTGCGCGGTCACAGTGCCCGGCGGTCCCGGCAGCGCCTGGACGGTATCGGTGCGTAGGCCGGCGAGGTCCCGTCCCTGTATGCCTGCGGCCCGGCTGCCGTCCGCGCCGTAGTGGGAGTAGATATCCTTCCCGTGGCTTCCCGTAACGACGTGTACGGATTTTTCGCCGGACCAATATCTTCCAGGAATGTTCCGAGCGAAAGAACCGAATAATTGGTATGGGGATAGAACGGGATGTCCCAATGCCATTTCATAGCCTGACCATCGAGCAGGTCCGACGCGATCTCAGGTAGAGGCGACTCGGTGGCGATGGCCCAAAAGGCGACGTGGTGCACGTCCGGGCGGTCGAGGCGCAGTAGGCGCAGCCATTCCGTCGTGTGACTGCTCTCCAGCCAAAAGGCCCCAGGCGGGCTCTGTCATCGATCGGCTCTCGTCGATCGTTTGAAGGATGGCGGCCCGGAGTCTGGACAGCCAAGTCTCGCTGATGAACCCTTCCAGCAGCAGGAAGCCGTTCTCGGCATATGACCCCCGTTGGAGCTCCGTCAACGTCCGCGGCTTCAGGGAAGCGCATCGTGCCGCGTCATGCCGTTGTCCGTGCCTCTTCCCACGCGAGATAGCGGGCGATCCCTCGTTCGATATCGATCTTTGGGGAGAAGCCGAAATCCCTCTCCATACCTTGGATGTCGAAGGGTTCGCGCCGGTACATCAACTCGCTACCGCCTGCTTCGAGGGTTATCTCTGTACCGGGCATCTGTTCCGCGACGATTTCCGCGATTCGGGGCAGAGACACGAGATCGGGCCGCGTGACGTTGTAGATCGCCTGAGGCGAACATTCCGGCGCCCGCGCGACACGCACAATCGCCTCGACGGTTTCGTCGATGTAGAGGTGTGCCCGCGATTGGTCGGCACCCCAGTCGAAGCGAGTCGGTCGGCCCGCCACCGCATTCTCCACCATGGTCTTGATCACGCACCATGTCCTTCGTCCCGGACCGTAAAGGCCGCCGATCCGGAGGCTGACCGCGTTCATGTCGAATTGGCTCCGGTAGGCCATGACGAGAAGGTCGCCCGCGCCCTTCGTAGCGCTGTAGACGCTGCCCGGCCGCATCGGCGCGTCCACGTCGACGGGACCCGGTGGGGTATTTCCGTAGGCGGAGAGCGAGGAGATATAGACAAACTTCGGCACTTCCGTGACCCGCGCCGCTTCCATCAGGTGGGTGGTTCCGAACATATTCAGTTGGGCCACCCGATATGGGTCGTCGCGCAACAGCATGCTGCCGGAGACAGCACCAGAATGAATCACCGTGTCGATCTCGTGACTGTCGAGCAGGCGGTAAATCTGGTGCACGTCTTGGAGATCTCCGCGGACCGATTCGAAATCATGCCCGTTGGGCCCGGGTACGGGATCGCAACCGACGACCATGACCCCTTCCGCGACCAATCGGTTCGCTAATGGCAGGCCGACGAAGCCGCTCGAGCCGGTGACAAGCACGTTTCTCAACGCCGCCCCCTAGTTACCTCGGTTTGGGTTTTGTACCGCGCATCTGTATTATAACGAGCAGTAATAGAGAACTTCGCATTGTGGATGGTCTGTGTGGAACATGCGCGGGTGCACCGCATCTCCTTGAAGTCCGATATTCTCGATACGGAGGATCTCCCATGACGACGACATTTCGGAAACCGATACACCATCGGTGGCGGCTGATCGCGTGTCTCTCCAGCTTGGCCTTCCTGTTTGTATCGTTTGGCCTCGCGCCCGGACCGGGACTTGCGGCCGAAGTGGAGTTGAAATTCAGCCACGTCAATCCGCCGACACATTCGTCGCACATGATGGCCTTGCATTTCGCTGAGAAGGCGAAGGAGTTGTCCGGTGGCCGCATCAGCATCGAGGTCGTGCCGAGCGGGCAGCTCGGCGGCCTCAAGGCATCGATCGACTCGGCCAAGCTCGGGACGCCGATCATCGCGTACGCCCCAGCGTCCATCGCGCAGGACTACGCCAACACGGCGAGCATCATGGATGCTGCCTACATGTTCGACACCGTGGAGCACGCCGAACGCTTCATCGAGGGCGCCGGCGGGAAGATGATCTGGGATGACATCGAGAAGGGTGGCCTGAAGCGGCTTTTCAGTTCGTTCTTCGGCACCCGACAATTGTGGCTGCGGGAATGTGGGAAGGCGCCCGCCGATTTCGGGAAATTGAAGATGCGGGTGCCTCCGGCGCGTATCCAGTCGTTCAATTCCCGGGCCAACGGCCTGTCGCCAACGCCCATAGACTTCCCTGAAACCTACGGGGCGCTCCAGGCCGGGGTCGTCGACGGTGTCGACGTCACGCCCAGCAGTTTCGTAGCGTCCAAGTTCGCCGAGACAGGACTGAAATGCGTCATGCTCACGAGCCACAACTTCCTCATGCAGCCGGCCTTCATGAACAAAGAACTGTTCGACGGTATGGCGCCCGAATTGCAAAAGGCGTTGCTCGAGGCCGGTAGGGCTGCAGCGGCCTACAACAAGGGGCTGACGAACGACGAAGAGGGCCAAATCCTGAAGACCATTACTGCCGATCTCGGCGTCGAGGTCGTCGGACCCGAGGACGGGCTAGATCTCGCTGCATTCCGCAAGAATGCCGCCGAGATCATTTACACCGAGTTCGAGAAAGATTGGGGACAGGAACTCCTCGACGAAGTGGAAAAGACGAGGTAGCTGATCGGGCCCGGATGTGAGCGAGGGAGATAAGGTCGGACCCTATCTCCCCCCGGTGAGAACGACATGGCGAACGTGGGGGTCGTCTGCCGTGCCGCGCATGTCAACGAGGCGCTGAAGGCAGGTTTGACCGGACAACACGCCGTCACCTTCTTCGACGGTACCGCGAAGCCTCGGCTTCACGAGATGCTGGGGCCCTCCGAAGTCGTCATTTGCAGCGGCCTAGGCCTTCCCCCGAACTTCATTGACGGCGAGGCGATGGATGCGGCCCCCAGCCTCAGGCTGATTCAACAATTCGGCGTCGGTAAGGAGGTCATGGACGTCGAAGCGGCCCACCGAAGAGGGATCTGGGTGGCAACATTGCCCCAGGCCAATTCAGTCGCCGTCGCGGAGATCGGACTGTTCTTGATCTTCGGCCTCGCGAAGCAGGCCACAATGACGTGGCGGGCGCTTTGCGAGAGAAGCATCGCGACGCCGCTGTGCGACGAGGTGTTCGGCAAGCGCTATTGCGTCGTCGGTCTGGGCAACGTCGGTATGGCGCTAGCGGTGCGTTTGCGGGCCTTGGGCGGTGACGTAGTTGCTGTGGACTACCCCTCCCGGACGGGGGCGGCGAAATCGGCCAGCGTGTCCCGACTGTATCCGCCGGAGGATCTCCATGCCGCGCTCCGCGGATCTGACTATGTTGTTCTGTGCGTGCCTTGGACAGAGGCGACCCACGACCTGATCGGTGAAGCGGAAATTCGTGCCATGGGACCGGCAGCCCGTCTGATCAACATCGCGCGAGGAGGAATTGTGCGACGGGAGGCTCTGGAGGCGGCGATATTTTCAGGCGCCTTGTCCGGCTATGGAACCGATGTCGGCTGGGACGAACCCATAAATATGGATGAGCCGTTGTGGCAGCGGGACAATGTTGTCGTGACGCCACACATCGGGGCCACCACCCGGGAGACAATCGATCTCAACCTGCGCCTCGTCACGGCAAACGTTCGGCGCGTGGAGGACGGACTCGAGCCCTTGTTTCTGGTCAGCGACAGCGGGTAGTGGCATTGGTAAGTGCCGGCGAACTACGGGATGCGGCGGAGGCCATACGGGGCGACGTCGTCGATTTCTGCCGCCGTCTGATCCGCGTTCCCAGCGAGACCGGATGCGAGGGGGCGGTGGCCGAGGTCTTCCGTGCCGAGTTGGAAAGGCTAGGCTTCGAGTCGGTGATTCTTGACGCCTTCGGTAACGTTTGTGCCCGCGTCCCGGGCGCGGCCTTGGACGGCAATCTACTCCTGACCGGGCATCTCGATCAGGTTCGCGTCGAAACCCACTTCCCCGGCCACGAGGGGCAATGGCGTTCCGATCCCTTTGCGGCCGAGATCCGAGACGGCTGCATCTGGGGGCGGGGAGCGAGCGACGTCAAGGGCGCGCTGGCGGCGCAAGTTCACGCGGCGAGGCTACTCGAATCCATGAAGCCGGACATGCCCGGAGACGTGATCGTCAGTGGTGTCGTGCATGACGAGCAGTCGTTCCCGTTGGGGATCAGGGTCCTTTGCGAAGAGACGCTTCCGCGGTTAGGCTGGAACGTGGACATGGCCGTGACGGGCTCCGCGACAAGCCTCGACATTGCGCTTGGGCACATGGGCAAGGTGGAATTGGACGTGACCTTGAAGGGGGTGTCCCGCCACCTGAGAGAGGTCGAGCATGCCATCAACCCGATCTACGAGTCGCGCACGCTGGTGGAAGTCCTGCGGCAGGTTGCTAGGGACCTGCCAGCATCTCCGGTTCTTGGCAGGGAGCGGATGGCCCCCACTGGCGTCACCACAACGTCGCCACAATCGTCGATCACACCGTCCGCCTATACTGCCTCCATCAACTGGCGATTCTTGCCAGGGCGCGCCAAGGAGGATGTCACTCAGGAACTGGAACGGGCCTGTCACGAAGCGGCGAGCGCGAATCCCGACTTCAAGTTCCAAATTGTCGAGAAGCCTCTGACAGTGACGTCCTACACGGGCGTTGAGCGGACGGTCGGCGCCTCCTGCGGGGCTTTCCTGATGCCGGAGACCGATCCCTTCGTCCAGCGCGTGAAGCGAGCGCTCGAGGCGGTCGGGCAGACCCCGGGATTCACCACTTGGACGGTGCCAACCCATGCGGGCTATCTCGGGGGCACCCTCGGACTGCCGACGGTCGGATACTCGCCATGCGAGTACGAGTTCAACCACACGACCGAGGATCGCGTGGGCGTCGACGCCTTGTTCGAGGCGATGATCGGTTACGCCGCCATCGCATTGGGGCTTTGAACCGTTGCGGGTAGGCATCGACATCGGCGGCACGTTCACGGATGTTATCGCGGTCTCCGACGACGGCGAGGTCGGCACCTTCAAGATCCCCAGCACGCCATCGGATCCATCCCGGGCAGTGGCGCGGGCCCTCTCCTTGCTTTCGGAGAACAGAGTGTCAGAGGTGATTCATGGCTCGACCGTAGCCACGAACACGATTCTCGAACGAAAAGGAGCGAAGACGGCGCTCCTGACCACGGACGGCTTTCGGGACAACATCTACATTCAACGCCAGAACAAGACCGATGTTTACTCCCCCCGGTATCGGAAACCGGTTCCCGTCGTGACCCGAGACCTTGTCATAGAAATTCCCGAACGGATCACGCATACGGGCGATGTGCTCATCCCCATGGATCTGACGGGCGTGTACGATGAAGTCAAGAACCTAGTTGGAGCGAACGGCGTGCGCTCGATCGCCGTGTGCTTTCTCCATTCGTACAAGAACCCGAAACACGAAGTCGAGGTCGCCGAGTTCCTCGAGAAAGGATTTCCGAATCTGGTCGTCACAATTTCGTCCGACGTGCTGCCGGAGTTCCGAGAGTACGAGCGGACGAGCACGACGTTGTTGTCGGCTTATCTCAAACCCGTCGTCTCCAACTACATTGATCGGATCGAGGCCGAAATTGACTCGACTGATGCGAGTTTCCTCGTGATGCAGTCGAGCGGCGGAACGCTTCCGGGCGGAACGGCCAAGCGCCATGCGGCCCAGATGTTCCTGTCCGGTCCCGCCGCAGGCGTGACCGGCGCGATGCATGTCGGGATGCGCCGCCGGTCCGGAAACCTGTTCACGTTAGACATCGGCGGTACGAGCACGGACGTGGCCCTGATTACGAACGGGCAGCCCAGCATAACGACCGAGATGGCCGTCGACGGGCTCCCGATCGCTTTTCCCATGATCGATATCGGCACCATCGGCGCGGGTGGCGGTAGCATCGCCTGGCTCGACGATGGCGGCATGTTGCGGGTGGGTCCCCAAAGTGCCGGCGCCGAGCCCGGACCGGCGTGTTACGGAAAGGGCGGACTGTGCTTCACGGTTACCGACGCACTGGTGATCATGGGGTTCATTCGTCCCGATACGTTTCTGGGCGGTGACATGACGTTGGACGTCCGGGCATCCCGGGACGTCGCCGTTCCCTTGTGCGAGGAACTCGGCCTGACACCCGAGGAATTGGCCGAAAGCGTCTTCCAGATCAACCTGTCGAGCGTGACGCGGGCCATGCGGCTGGTCTCGGTGGAACGGGGCTACGATCCCCGCGACTACACGATGTGCGCGTTCGGTGGCGGCGGTCCGCTGCACGCGGCCCTAGTCGCGGAAGACCTCGGGGTCGACGCGGTCATCGTGCCTCCGCACGCGGGTCTGTTCTCGGCCTATGGCTTGTTGACCGCCGATTTCCGCCGCGACTACGTCCTTACGGAGCCGATGCCGGTCCGCGGCGCGTCGCCGGACAGGATCCGCGAGATCCTCGCCACGCTGCGGCGAAACGCAGACGAGGACTACGCACGGATGGGGCTTGAGCCTCGTGGGCTGTCCGTGAGCTACTCGGCGGATATGCGCTACGTGGGCCAAGGGCACGACCTCAACGTTCCGCTCGGCGAGACCGAATTGAATGGACCGGCGCTCACCATGTTGAAAGATGCCTTCGATCATGTGCACCGGGAGAAATACGGCCATGCCTTTCCGGAGGACGCTGCGGAATTCGTCAGCTTTCGCGCCCGTGCCATGAAGTACCGGGAAAAGCCGGAACTTCGAAGCCCTCTGAAGTCCGGAGTCCGGCCGGTCCCGGAGGTCGAGGACGCCGTGATCTGGAAAGGCCGGACCTTGCGAATGCGCTTCATCGACCGGGCAGCGTTCACGACCGACACTTGCGTTGACGGCCCGGCTGTGATCGTCGAGAGGGAGTCCACGACCCTGGTGCCTCTCGGCTGGCACTCCGAATTGGACGCCTCCGGGAATCTGGTCCTAAGCCGGACAGAGGTTGTTGGACAGTCGAGTAGATCGAGAGAGTCGTGTGTCGGGGATCGAAGCCGTCGGGGGGAAGGGTCGTGATGCTCAACCCGGCTACCTTCTACATCCTTGCTCACGCCTTCGTC
>JAGWAU010000099.1 GCA_021296255.1 Alphaproteobacteria bacterium
TTGGCACACGCGGTGGGTGGCTGCATGTCCGCCGAGAGTAGCGCCGCCGATACGCCCCGGATCGAACCTGAATCTTTGCCTCTCTCAGCTTTCTGGACGAGCGAGAGAATATACCATCAACAATGGCGTAAGAACTCTACGACACATTGATTGATTTCCGAGATTGCTCCGGTAGGCGGACAGCGGATGATGTTGAAGCCTTTCTCGATGACTTGGAGATCGTTCGACCCGAATACAATTGTACGGCCCGATAGCTGCGCCCGCGAAGAGGAAAACGACCATGCGTAATCGAGACATGTCAGCGGCGGCAACGCTCATTCAGAGTTGGGGTTTGAGAGGCGGATCGCCTCTAGTTGTGATCTCTCGATAGGTTGTCCATCGGGACTGATTCTTGGAAGCTGATGGGTGAGGAAAACCTGTCAACGGACCGAGAAGCGAGCCCCGGATGAACGTCCGCAAGAACAATGTGCACCCCGGCACGACAAGCCAGGCAATCGCTGCGACGGTCCGCCCGAAGGTATGGCCCGGAAAGAAATCGTTGAATTGGCCCAACAGGAGGGTCAATGTTCCACGCCGATCAACACCCTGGCGTCCGCCGACTGAGCGACGGACCTCCTGCGCTTCGCGAAGGTATGTTGATGATTCGCTCCGGGGCGGCCCGCAATCAGTCGCCGCCGGGCGCGTGCCGGCGGCTCTCGGCTTCTTCCGGCGTGACGTAGAACCCCACCACGTCATCCTCCAGCGTCACACCCAGCCCGTTGAGCACCCGGTTCACATAGTTGAAATAGCCGCAGATTTGGTTGACCTCGAGGATGCAGCCGTCGTCGACTCCCTCCGCGCGCATGGCCGCCACGTCGGTCTCGACCATCGCGCCCGGCTCGCGGGTCAGCTTCCCGGCGTAGCACAGCATGGCGAGCTCACCCGCCTCGAACGCATCCTCGGGACGGCCTGCTTTCAGGGCCGCCAGGATCGCGTCGGCCCGGTCGTCATCACCGAGGAGATGGCGCGCATTGGCGAAGTGGTTGGCGAGGCTGTAGTCGCATCGGTTGAGGATGCTCACCCAGGACGCGATCACCTCCTGAAACCACATGGGGAGCTGGTTGGCATCGTGATGCAACACGCTCATGTAAAGGGCCTGGTGGCCCATCATCGTGTGCGGTCTGAGCGAGTGAACGCGCATGACGTTCCCCACATCGCCCGACGGCCCTCGGACGGCGTCGAGGCAGGCTGCCAGTTCGGGAGAGGAAACCTCGTCACGGCTTGCCGCAATCCAAGCTATCATGTGCCGCCCTCCCAAGCATTGTCGGCGAAGTCTTCAAGGTACACGGAACCGAAACCGTCCGTCAGGGGATCGTCTTCCTGATCTCCCCAAATCGTGCGACGACTGGGCAATAAAGTCCACGCCCTCCTGACTATCCTTGCGGTTCTATAGCGTCAACTTTCCCAGACACCATTGCGCTAGGCGGAGTGAGGGGAGATGGAAGCTCGATCCTGCCTTCGATGCGCTACGCCGCCTTCTCCGGCTTGAATGTTGGTGCGTTGCCGGTTTCTCCGCCAAGCTGGGTGGCCGGCGTAGCGGAGTGGAGCCGGACAGCCAGCTTGGCGTGACGATCGATTCCGGCGCTGGCGGCCGATATCCCAAGCTGCCATGTGGGCGGATAGCGTTGTAATGGCGCCGCCAGCATCGTGAGCAGGTAGTGTGCACCGACCTGTCCTTCGAAGAGCGATCCGGCAGGGCCACTCGACGACGGACTGGAAGTGACGACACCATCGGATAGATCGTTTGCGTCATCGTCCCTTACCACTTCACAGTTGTCGCTTGGAGTCGCGAATACGTGCGGTTACCAGTTCGTAGCTGGTGCTGCGACCGCCGGCCGGGCCGCGGACGAGGACGCCGCGGTCGATCAGAGCGCGGATGTCCCGGTTCGCCGTGTCCTGGGAACAGCGGTTCATCCGCGCCCATTTCGACGAGGTGAGCTTGCCCTCGAAACCGTCCAGCAGCCGATTCAAGATCCTAACCTGGCGCTCATTAAACACGTCGGAGGCGTGGGCTTCCCAGAAGCTGGCCTTTGCAAGGACGGCAGCAAGAGTATTCCGGGCGCTTACGATCGCGCGCCCGAGGCACTCAAGAAACCAGATCTGCCAGTCGGTGATGTTCAGGCCGCCCTTCTGGGTTGCCTTGAGGATGTCGTAGTAGGCGTTGCGCTCCAGGCGGATCTGAGCGGACATGCTGTAGAATCGTTCCGGGCTGTCTTCCGAGCGGGCCAGAGCCATGTCGGCGATCGCCCGCGCGATGCGCCCGTTGCCGTCTTCGAACGGATGGATCGAGACGAACCAGAGATGGGCCAGGCCGGCGGCGAGCACGGGTTCCATGGACCGCGCGCCCTGGAACCACTCGAGGAACGCGGACATCTCATCCCCGAGGCGCCCGGCCGGCGGAGCGCTGTAGTGGAAGCGCTGGCGGCCGATCGGGCCCGAGACGACCTCCATTGGTCCGTCCGTGTCGTCGCGCCATTCACCAACATGGATCCGGCGCATGCCGCTATAGCCTGTCGGGAACAGGGCGGCGTGCCACGAGAACAGCCGCTCTTCGGTCAGGTGCGCAGCGTAGTTCCTGGTGGCATCAAGCGTCATCTCGACGACACCATCGACATTGCGATCCGGTGCCTGCAGGCCGCCCGCGTCGAGACCGAGGCGGGTTGCGAGGGACGAGCGCACCTGGTCGGGTGCGAGGATTTCACCCTCGATCTCGCTGGTCTTCACGACATCCTCAGTGAGCATGCGCAAGGTGGCTTCGCTGCGCATGTCGAAGCCCAGGGCTTCCATGCGGCCGAGCAGCTTCCCCTGGGCGTGTCGTGTGTCCGCGAGGACCCGACCGAGCCGCGCCTCATCCTGCCGGAACTGCGGCCATTCGGGGCGTTGCCAGATGAACATCAATTTACTCCGCACATTATGCGGTGAACTTAGTGCCCAATCTCCGCATTAGCAAGTACCTCCGCATGTATCGCGGAGATAAATGAGTGATTCTCCGAAGCCGTTCTACAGAGCCGCCGCGCCGATGAGCTCCGCTACTCGATGTGGGTGATGCCGCAGACATGGCGTTGCGTGAAGGCCTCGACTCGATCGCCAGTCCCGTCGCCGTCGACATTGTTTGCCGTCGATCATTTGAAAGTCGAAGCCCAACCAATTGAAAGACTATGAATGTCCGGTCGACGCGATCTGGCCAAGTGTTTCAGGCAATCGCAAGCTGCTGTGTCGCTCCCGGATGGTTCGGTCCGGTCAACGCGGTTGCAGATCAAAAGGTGAGTGCCTGTCCCTCAGGTGGACGAACTGAAGCGTTTGCATCTGCATCGCGCTGGGTCGATCCACCGATGTCCTCTCGCCGGGACGCGGTATCCGATGATGCGCGTATCGCATGCTGTCTGCCGAACCTACTACTGCGTTCGAGCACGGTATTCAGATCGGCACTCCGGAACCGCCCTGGCCAGGCATGATGTTAGCGGCCGACGCATCGACCACGGACGGAAGCGAGAGCCTGGCCACGGACATATCCCGGATCGTGGTTCGTTCTCACGACCGGAAGGTAGGATGACAGCACCGAGAGAAGGGGAGAACCAATGACCAAGACCCGTACCAAATGCGAGAAGGGCTTGAATTTCGCGCCATCCGACGAGAGCATGAACGACGACGCCTTCCTGGCCGACGCCGTGCGGTCCGGCGTGCTGACGCCGCCAACCCCGGGTCCGGTCGCCCCGTTGGACGAGATTCTCGGCGAACTGGGCGATTGAAGCTCCTGGTCAGATGCGGTTTCGGTCCATGTGCGGCCCAGATGCGCTGCACGCGCTCGACGGGCTGATCCCGACCGCCGTGGCGAGCTTGCGCGCCGACCAAGGGGTGCCCGCAGGCGGCTGCTCGTGCAGCGTCATGTGCACGACGCGTTCAATCGTCGCCGGGTCCAGAGCCGGGACTTTCTCGGAGCCGGTGGTCCAAAATCGGGGGCAAGTCCGGGTTAGCCGGACCCTCTCAATAACCCTGGACCAGTTCCCGGGGGCAGGCCGCCCTGTCGCTAGCAAGTGGATTTGTCCGGTTTTGCTAGCACATCGATTGACCGCTTCTGTTGAGGTTTTTGGGCCT
>JAGWAU010000054.1 GCA_021296255.1 Alphaproteobacteria bacterium
GGCCTTGATAGAGTTGCAGCCAGTCGTACGGCACCGGGATCGCGCCCCAGGTCTTGATCAGGGTGTACTCGATCGGGCGCTTGGTCACGCGGAATTTGATACCCTTCATGTCCTTGGGCTCGTGCACCGGCCGTGCGGCGTTGCCCAGTTGGCGGAACCCGCCCGAGGAAAACACTTCGAAGACCTTGTGCTGGGTCGTTTTCTCGGCCTCTTTGCTTTGGGCCTCGCCCAACCAGCTATCCGAGATCTTGTTTGCCCAATCCAAACTGCTGAACAGGTACGGAAGATCGAAGATCGACAGAGCCGTACCGAAACTACCGAAGTTGGCCGTCGAGCTTGACCAAATCGCTATCAGGCCCTGGTTCGCCTGCTCGCCGCACTTCTGCTCGCCGCAAATCGAGCCGCGATAGTGCCCTTCGATTGTGAGTTGCCCTCCGGAAGCTTTCGCGGTCGCGGGAACCAAGCCGTCGGCCATGGCGTCGCCAAGCGGGACCCCCGGCCGGCCCACGGAGCCGAGCTTGAGCATCTTCTGGGCGTCGGCGGCACCCGCGCCGATCGCCATGATCGCCGCGACGGCCGCCGCCACGAAGAGTGAACGTCTTTGCATAGCTGTCCTCCCCTTGATTAGTTGGACGATTGTCGAGAGATGTATCCCACTGATGGCGGCGAAGACCGCCGCCGAGGAATGCCGCATCGTCGACTGACCGATACGCGAACGGCCCAAGCTCTTTCCGCGCCGTACGTACCATGCCAGGCAACGAAGGCGCCGCATAATGACACATGTGCGCGGGGCCGATCCAGTTTTTCGGTGCTTTGTGACGGTAATGTTTGTCCTGGAATCAAAGCGCTGGCCGGTATTTTCGATGCCGAGTCGCCGCCATGGGCTCTAACCGTCCCGAAACCGGTACCACGCGAACATGACGCGCTGGCCAAGTCGCCTGAAGGCGGCAAGAGGGAACTCGGGCATCGGGCGCCCCAATGCTGCGGGAATTCTCGCATCACCGCCAATCCGGTCGGCGAGCAAGGAACCGAAATGCAGGGCCGGGGCCACGCCGGTCCCGCAGTATCCGAGCGAGAACCAGACGTTCGGATGCTCGTCCAGATGATGGACATGGGGCACCGCGTCGAAGGGGAGACAGACCCAGCCGGCCCAGTAGTAGTCGATCGTCAGTCCCGAGAGCGGCGGAAACTTGTTCCGCAACGCCCCGAGCAACCGCTCCTTCCATCTCGGGTGGTCGACCGTGCGCTCGTCGATGGGGCCGCGGCCTCCCATCATGATGCGGTCGTCCGGCAGGCGCCGGTAGTAGAACAGCGCGTGCCGCGTGTCCGCGACCGGCGCGGTCGAGCGGAAATCGGTCTCCCCCTTCTCGTCCGCCGTCATCGGACGGGTCACGATGACGTTGGAAAGGACCGGCAGCGTCCGTGCCCTCAGGGCCGGATGCAGGGAGTCGCCGGTGTAGCCGTTGGTGGCGACGACCACGTGCTTGGCGCGCACCAGCGCCCGTGGGGTCATGACCGCGTATCCGGAACCGTCGGAGCGCCAGCCGGTGACCGGACTCGCCCGGTGCACCGAAACGCCCGCGCCGCGCGCCAGACGCAGGACCCCCTGGGCGAGTTTCAAGGGATGAACCGCGAACCCGTCGGGAAACCGCAGGGCCGCAAAGGCTTCGTCGCTCCTGAAGTAGTGCTTCTCGATGTCCCCGGCGTCGAGGAGTTCCGCGCCGTAACCGAAGGCTTCGTCGAGCAGCTTGTGGTCTTCCGCCAACCCGCCGATGCTGGCGGGGCGGTG
The DNA here is from genome assembly GCA_021296255.1 of Alphaproteobacteria bacterium. Lineage (GTDB taxonomy): Bacteria > Pseudomonadota > Alphaproteobacteria > UBA2966 > UBA2966 > UBA2966. Next base: position 1,790 of record JAGWAU010000054.1, read on the forward strand.
CGCCACGCGCAGCAGGCCGGTATCCTGCAGGTCGCAATCGATGCCGCCGTCCTCGATCAGGGATCGGACCGTGCCGAGAGCCGAAAGCTGCTCGTCGAACAGCGCCTTGGCGCCGTCCACACCCCAACGCCGGCGCCAGTCCCGCAACGGAACCCGCCCGATGCCGGGACGGATGTTGCCGCCGTTGCGGCCGCTGCAGCCCCAGCCGGGCACGTTCGCCTCCAGGACGACGACGTCGGCGCCGTGGTTCCTGGAAAGGTGATAGGCGCAGCTCAGGCCGGTGTATCCGCCGCCGATGATGACGACGTCCGCCTCGCGGTCCTGGTCGAAAACGCCGTCGTCGTCGGGCTGCGGGCCGGCGGTCGCCGCCCAGTAGCTGTCCGGTAGGGGCAGGCCCTCGCCGGGGCCCCGGCCCTTCAGGGGGTCGTATGATACGCGTCCGGTCGGAGGCCGCGATCCGGCATCGGGCATCGCGATTGGATGCGCGGGCTATTCCGCGGCGTGCGCCGCCGGCGGAGTCACCAGTCCCGACTCGAAGTCCTGCCGCAGGCGCTCGGCCGGCCGCTCCGCCGGATCGCCGTAGCCACCGCCGCCGCTGGTTTCGGTGACCAGGATATCCCCGCGGTTGAGCTTGAGACTGGTCTTGGAGGCGACCGGGATCTCGCCCCCGGTCTCCCGGATGATCCGCGTGCGCGTCAGGTCGCCCGGTTCGCCGCCGAAGGCGCCGTCTGGCGCGATGCGGTAGCGGTCCGAGTAGTGGCCCAGCGTGACGTCGTCCGCGAGGATTTCGAACCTGCGGCGCAACCCGCTCCCGCCCCGGAATTTCCCGCGCCCCCCGGAGTCGGGCCGCAGCGCATATTCGGTGACACGGAAGAAATCGTACTGCTGGTCCAGGGACTCGACGGGGATGTTGCTGCAGTTGGACAGCGGGCCGTCGATGCCGTCGCTGCCGTCGGAGCCCGGCCCCGCGCCGTAGCCCCCGCCATAGATCTCAAGATAGATGCTGTAGTTGCCGTCCACCAGCCGGCTCATGCAGATGGAATGGGTCGTGTCGAACCCGGTGGCGATGACCTTGTCCGGAACAGCCTTGGCCAACGCCTTCACGACCGCGTCGAAGGCCCGGAAGGCGGGGATCATGCGCGCCCGCACCGGTGCCGGCGGCTTGGGATTGAGCAGGCTGCCGTAAGGGGCCGTCACCGTTATCGGCTTCGCCAGACCCTGGTTGAACGGGATGTCGGGCGAGCTGGCCACCGCCTTGACCGCCGCCAAGGCGGCCGAGACCGTCGAAGCGAAGGGGCAGTTCAGGTTGAGCAGCACCTGGTCGGCGGTCCCTGCGAAATCGACCGCGACATCGTCGCCGTCGACCGTTACGGCCGCCTTGATGGGCAGCGGCTTCGAGTTGATCCCGTCGTCGTCGACGGCGTCCTCGCCGTGATAGACGCCGTCCGGAATCTCCGCGATGGCCGCGCGCATGCGCCGCTCGGAATAGGTGAGATGGGAGTCCATGACGGACATGATGGTTCCCGCGCCATAACGCGCGCAGAGCTGCTTCACCCGCTCGCCGCCGATGGCGTTGGCCGCGAATTGCGCGTTGAAGTCCCCGATGGTCAGTTCCGGCACGCGGATATTGGCCGCGATCAGGCGCTCGAACGGGCCGCCGTTCCAGTCGCGCTCCATGTTGTAGCGCGACGGCGGGAGGATGAGCCCTTCCTGATGGACGTCGGTGGCATCCGGGTTCATGCCGGGCGCGCCGCCGCCGAGGTCCAGGTGATGGGCCACGCTCGCGCTGAACCCCACCAATGTCCGGTCGAAGAAGATCGGCGAGAAGATGAACACGTCCGGCAGGTGCTGACCGCCCTCGAACGGGCTGTTGTTGATGTAGAAATCGCCCTCTTCGAGTTCATCGGGCGGGACGGTTTCCGCGCAGGGCCTGAAGGTGGCGCCGAGGGGTCCGAGCTGCATCGGGATCAGCTCCGCCTGCGCCACCACGTTCCCGTGCCGGTCCAGCAGTGCGGCCGAACCGTCGCTCGCCTCGCGCAGGATCGTCGAGTAGGCCGAACGGATCAGCTTCACGCCCATTTCCCGGGCCGAGGCCACCAGCCCCTGGCTGATCACCGCCTGATCGATGGGGTCCAGGTTCATCTGCTTATCCGATCCTTCGGATGACGAGGTTGTCGTGTTCGTCCGGGCCGCCGGTCCAACCTCCCGGTACATAGATCGTAGACGTTTCGTCCGCAACAAGCGCGGGACCCGCGATCTCCGATTCCGGCTCGCAGGCCGAACGGCTCATCACGATGCACCCGGTCCGCTCACCCCGGTCGAAAATCTCGCCTTCCGTCGTGAAGAGCTCCATGCCGTGCCCCTCGGCCAAGGTCGGGACGGGTCCGGGGGGCGCCGAGACACCCAGGCGGAACGACACGATCTCGACCCGCTGGCGCCCCGCATCGCCGAAGGCGAACATCTGGTGGTGCGCCGCGACGAACAGCTCGAGCAGGGTCTCCACTCCCAGGTCCTTCAGCGCCGTTTCATCGAGCGTCACCGGGATCTCGAACGCCTGGCCGACGAAACGCATCTCCAGGGTGAAAGTGAACGCCAGCGCATCGGTAAGGCCGAGCTCCGCGAACGCCTCGACGGCGCGGCCCTTCATGGCCGCGAAAATTTCGCGAACCTCGTCGGCGACGTCTCCCTCGACGATCAGGTGACGGGTGTAGCTGTCGTAGCGCAGGAAGTCCGCGGCCAGCAATCCGAAGGCCGAGAGAACGCCGGCGTTGGGCGGCACCACGACGGTCCCGATCTCCAGCTCCTCGGCGACGCGCGCCGCATGAAGCGGGCCGGCGCCGCCGAAGGGGACGAGGACGTAATCCCTGGGATCGCACCCGCGCTCGGTCGAGACGAGCTGAATGGCGCGGACGATGTTCGCGTCGGCCACGCGCAGGGCGGCGTCGGCCATCTCCTCCAGGCTCCTGCCGAACCGCTCCGCCAGGGGTGTCAGCGCCGACCTCGATTTGCCGTGGTCGAGGGACATGCGCCCGCCGACGAAGGCTTCCGCCTTCAGCGTGCCGCGCAACAGATGCGCGTCCGTAACGGCCGGCAGCGTTCCGCCCCGGCCGTAGCAGGCCGGCCCGGGATCGGCACCCGTGGACTCGGGTCCGACGCGCAGCATGCCCCCGTCGTCGACCCAGATGATGGAACCGCCCCCCGCCCCGATCGTCGCGATGTCGATCACCGGTGTACGCACCGGCAACCCGTTGATTTCCGTCTCGGTTGAAAGGTCCGGCTTGCCGCCGCGCACCAGGCACACGTCGGTGCTGGTACCTCCCATGTCGAGGGTGATGATGTCGTCGAAGCCGGAGATACCGGCTTGCCGAACGGCTCCCATCACCCCCGCCGCCGGCCCCGAATAGAGACAGGTGATGGCGCTGCGGCGGACGCCGTCCGTCGGAAGACGGCCGCCGTTCGACTGCATGATCGAGAAGTTCCGCTTGAAGCCGCGCGACCCCAGCTCCGCCTCCAGCCGCGAAATATAGGAATCGATGACCGGCTGCACGTAGGCCGACAGCGCGGTCGTGGTCGCCCTCTCGTATTCGCGGAACTCCCGGGTCACCTCGGCCGAATACGTCACGAAGACGTCCGGATGCCTCTCACGGATCAGGCCGGCAATCCGTTCCTCGTGATCCGGATTGGCGTACGAGTTGAGGAAGCAGATCGCGACGGCATCGTAGGCGCCGCCGGCTAGGGCCGACCCCACGACCTGCTTCGCGGCTTCGATATCCAGGGGCGTGATGATCCCGCCGTCCGCACCGATGCGTTCCCTGATCTCGAACGTGTCTCCCCGTCCGACCACCGGCTCTGGTTTCTGGTAGAACAAGTCGTAGATCCGCTTGCGGTCGTGGCGTTGAAGCAGCAACAGATCGCGGAAGCCGGCGGTCACGAAGAAGGCGACCTTGGCGCCCTTGCGCTCGAGGATGGCATTGGTCGCCACCGTCGAGCCGTGAACCAGGTCTTCGATCGCGTCGAGCCGGATGTCCGCGGCAGCGAGCGACGAAAGCGCGCCTTCGTCGGGGCGCGCCGGCGTGCTCGGCACTTTGGCGACGGTGACGCGCCCCCGATCGATGGCGACGAGATCCGTGAACGTGCCGCCGACTTCGATTCCCACTCGCAACTCGAAACCCCCTGCCTTTGGTCGATGCGCTGAGGAGACCGACCGTGCCGGAGTATGTCGGCTTTGATGCATCGAAGGAAGTGACGGCGCCCCGTGCGCGCTCTTCCCGCCTCGAAGGGGAGACCGGGAGTGAGATCGTTGCGGATCGGCCTTAGAACGGCGCGTCGCCCTTGAGCGTGATGCGATGCATCTCCCGGCGATAGCCCTGGTAATCGTTCAGCGGGAAATGCTGAGACGCCCGATTGTCCCAGATGACCAGGGTGCCCTGCTCCCAGCGAACCCGACAGGTAAAGTCCGGTTGAACCTGGTGGGCGAACAGGAACTCCAGGAGCGGGGCGCTCTCCGCTTCCGTCATGCCGTCGAACTTCACCGTATGCCCCGTATTGACGTAGAGCGCTTTGGCGCCCGTCTCCGGATGGGTGCGCACGACCGGATGCTCGGCCTCCAGGGACTCGCACTTGCGTTTCTCGCTCACGTTTGTCCGGATCTGGTTGGCCTTGGCCGACGTGTTGAGCCCACGGAGCGGCGCGAGCAGGGCCTTCATCCCGTCCGATAAGGCGTCATACGCTGCCACCTGACTGGCGAACAGCGTATCGCCGCCGGTCGGCGGGATTTCCCGGGCGAGAAGCATGGTCGCGGCGGGCGGGCATTTCAGGTACGCCGTGTCCGTATGCCAGACGCCACCGAAATTCTGAGTCTCCTCCGGCTCCTTGATGACCGGCGTAATCACGGGATATCCGTCGATACCGGCCACGAAAGGATAGATGTCCGGCTCGCCCATCGCCTCGGCGAACGCGATCTGCTGCTCCGGCGTGAGGTCCTGGCCGCGGATGACCAGCACGTGGTGGCGCAGGAAAGCCGCTTTGAGTCCCGCGACGACCGCCTTCGTCAATGGCCCGTCCAGGCGCAGTCCCCGGATCTCCAGCCCGATGACCGGCGACAGAAGCCGACCGTCGAACGGCGTGTCCCCGGGATCGGATGCGCTCCGCAGAGCCATCAACCCGATTCGGTTTGCAGCATCACCGCTGATCCGCGGGCGCGATGACTTCCATGTTTTGAAGCTGACCCAACAGTTCGTCGACCCGGTCCGGACCCAGATGGGAGAACAGGGCATGCGCCTCGCTGTCGAGGAACTTGGGATGCTCGAGCACCCAGCTGACGAAGTCCTGCGCGCCCGGTGGAATGGGGACCCCGGCCTCGCCGGCGCGCAGGTAATACCGGTCGTCGCGCCGGACGACCCTCAGGCCCTTGGCCGTCAGCACGAATTCATTCGTCACCGGGCGTTCCGGCAACGCATACGCTCCGCGGGTTCCACGACGGCGCCGCTGCAACTGGATCGTGGCATCGAGGAAATTCGGCTCCTGCATCAGCTTCTTGATGCGGCCGGCAAGATCTGCGAGCCGCTCGCGCAGGTCATCGGCGGCGCCGTTGGCGTCGTATCGGGGCAGGTCCTGCCGAAACAGGCTGTCCGTCACTGCCTCGTCTTCGAGCAGTTCGAAGATGTCGATACCGCGGAGAGGTATCACCCCGAAGGTCAGGTGAAGCGAGGCGTCGCTCGACGCCAGCGCGTCGTGATACTGGCCTCGGGGGATGTAGAGGAGGTCTCCCGGAGTCATGTGGACCTCCATCAGCAGATCGCGCCTGTTGCGCCGGTGTTGTTCCGCCGTCAGTTCGAGGAACGTCGGATGGTGAATCGGGTTGTCGAGGCGCCCTTCGTAGACGTTCCACGTTTTCTCGCCTTCCGTGTGAAGGGCGAACACTTCGTGCGTGTCGAAATGACTGTCGAATGCCTTGTGTTCCGCGAACGAGCAGTAGAGGTTGAGCTGGGTGTAGCCGAGCAGCGCGCGTTCGAGCACGTCCGCGACCGACTGGATGCCCGGGGTCAGGGTGTCGATGGAATTGAGGACCAGGGATGCTCCGCGGGACAGGTGGGACTTGACCAGTTCGGGATCCGGCCGCAAGACGCGCGTACCGAGCCCCGGCACGGAACGGCAGTATTTCTCCGCCGGGACCGCAGCGATGTCCTGGTAGAGCCTGAGATTGTCCTTCGTCCAGAAGGCATTGATCGCCAGGGCCTGGTTGAGGCCGTCCCACGACATCACCTCCGCGAACTTGTGCGGTTCGCCGGGGATGTGGAGCGGCTTCTGCCCGTAGTATTCGCCGAAAAACTCGCCGGGCGTGACGGGAGCGAGGAGCTCTTCGAACGATGTCGCCATGGCACGGACCTTATCCCATGGCGCGACCCCGGTGCGAGTTCAAAGATACCCCTCCGCCTTCAGGTCGGGGCGCGAGTTCGCCGCCTAGCTGGGCTTGGCGCCCCGGCACAGCGGCACCGGCGGACGGGTGCGCATGCTCGCGGAGACACCTGCCTCCGCACCCTGCTGATCCACGGCGCCCGTGCTGTACTCACCAGGAGCAAGGCGCCGCTCGAATGGGCGGTGCGCCTGGGCGCGCGGCGGCCGGACAACGTGGCCGCTGAAAGGTTGCGCGCGGCACGAAACACATCCCGACTATCCGTCGTCGAACATGGCCCGTATCGTGTCGATGGTGATGAACATCCGTTCCGGACGATCCTTAAAGCTCCGAAAACCCAGACGCCGGTAAAACTCCATGCGGCGCATGAAGGCCTCTTTCCCACCGTCCTCGATTACATCCAGGACCACCAGTTTGAGACCGACTTCGCCGGCGACACTGCGGGCGCGGCTGAGCGCGTCGATCGCGAGATCCGACCCGAGCCCCTTGCCTTGCCAGCTTCGATCCACGGCAATCGTGAGGTGCATCCCGAGATGTGCTTCTGGGCGTTGGCCGGGTGCACGCCCATGACTGCCCGCAAGAAGTCCAGGGAAGGGTTCTGTGAACGCGTTTTGCTGCTGCAAACCCTCCGGCCCACGGCTGGTGCTGAGGTCCTGCAGATTGCGAAAGAGTTTCCACGCCTGGGACGACATTCCCGATGCTTTCGTTGCGGCCCTCACCGCCTCTCAGGACACGGCGGCGCTGCGAACCCTCCCGGAGATTTCCGTCGCCGACCGGTACGACTTGCCGATGGAAATGGTCTATGCCGGCGGCTCAGCCATCGGCACCGAAATGAGGCCGCCCCGGTAGGATTCGACGCCGTGCCGCGTGCGGGTTGGATGGGTATCTTCGGGCATTGAACGGGGACTCTCGGGTGCCGTCAGTATTCCGAAGGAGAGCCTAGGGCCTTCCGTCAGCCGTCTCGTTGTTCGATGCGCGGGACCTTTGTCGGTGTCCCTTCAAGGTGACACGGCATGCGGAAGTTTCTGCATCGCCGTATCGAAGGTGTAGATGCCGGTCAACGTCTCGCCCATGTCAGACGCGGCCCGTTGCGCCTTGAACACGATCAACGCATCGGCGAAACCAGCGCCCTTCGTAGAGCCGGTTTCGTCTGCCGCCGCGGCGCTCTTGTACGCCTGCAAAGCCCGCCAGACGACCTGGTCGTCCTCGAAACGGATGTTCGGCTCGACGAACAGCCGCTCGAGAATCGCCGCGAGCTGGTCCCTGCCCAACTGGTACTTGCGCCCTGAGAGCGTCCACACGGTCTCCACCAGCACGACATCCGTGATCAGGACGGTCTCCGAGGACTCGAAGACGACATCCGCGCGCGCCGCCTGGAGCGCGTCGTCGTGCAGCAGATATCGGAGCAGGATGCTGGTATCGACGGCGATCAAGGCGCCGGCTCGTCAAGCGCATCCCGCAGGGACTCCTCATCGCTGACGGAGGGGTCGCCGGAGACGTGGCGCAGCATTCCCCTGGCCGCGCCAGCCTCTTTACGCACGATGGTGATGCGGCCATCGGCGACGAAGCTGCGGTATTCGTCCCCAGGTCCGATCCCGACCTCTCTGCACTGATCGACCGGCAGCGTAATCTGGCGCTTGGCGCTCACTCGCGGCATGGGGCGTCCCTCCCAACATGGCTAGTTCGGAAGAACTGTAATCACATCTTTACCAGAGGGCAATTCGTAAAGACTCGACGAAGGGAAACACTGCGACCGCGCGGCCATGTCATGGACGCCATGAAGAGGGCGATTCTCGGCGCGCTCGCCGTGCCATGACATGGCAATCCACGCTCAGATCGACGAGAATTAAGGCTCGGTTCCTAACTTCCGAGCGCCGGCGCGGCGCGAGCGTAGCTGTCGAACAAGTCCATCATGCGCTCGCACCACTGCCGGATCGGGTCGTCTTTCTCGATCACGTCGTCCCGGCCGATGCACCGGGTGTACTGGAAGGCGCTGAAGAGGATGTAGTCGGCGTAGGCCGGCGCATCGCCCGAGAGACAGGCCTGGACGCGAAGGGTCGCCCGCAAGGGCTCCAGGCTGTCGCGCCAGGAGGCGAGCTTCTCCTCGCTCCCCTCCCTGTAGGCCTCGATGGGCCCGAAGAGTTTCTGGCGGGCCGCCCGCCACCACTCGCGGTCCGCCGGATCGACGGTCTGAAACGCATCCCAAAGAACTATGTTGAACAGGCCGGTCTGGATCTGCTGGGTCCAGGCGTTGATGAACAGCGCCTCAGCCCTCCCCATGTCGCTGCCGAACAGCGTCGGGCGGCCGGGATAGGCGTCCTCCAGGTAGCAGGCGATGTCCCAGGAGTCGTTGACCCAATGGTCGCCGTCGGCCAGGACCGGCACGCGTTCCTGGTTGCTGAACGCGATCGGGGTGCGGTCGCGGAACGACACCGGAACGCGCTCGAAGTCGTCAAACCCCTTGTGCCTGAGCGCCAGAAGCGTGCGCCAGCAAAACGGGCTGAACCGGACGTCGTCGATTCCGTCCAGTTCGTACACGGTGATCGTCATGGCTCTCCAATCCCGGATGTATGGTCAGGCCGGGGCCGAGTATAGCGTCAGGCGCCGGCGGCGCGATTTCCGGGCATTGGGCGCAGCACGGGGGCGATTCCCGGCGAGCTCGCCGTGCCACGACACGGCGGTCCGCGCTCAGTTCGACGAGAGAGGCCGGTTTGGGGCTCCGGTTCAGCGCCTGAGCCCTGGTTGGGGCCCGTCGTTTCCACGGCTGCGCAGTTGACCCAACCGGAGCCGGGCAGCGTGAGACCCTGAGCCCTGCGCCTGCGGGGCGGGGCGCGGTCAGTCGTCTTCCTTCTGTCTGGCAGGGAAGAAGCGATCGCGCCAGCGCTGCCATATCCCGGGTGTCGTTCTGTGATCCTCCCCCATCGAATTGGTCCACCCTTAAGTTATGGAAAGAGGAGGGCCGAGGATGGCAAGGAAGCGTTACAAGCCTGAGGAGATTGTGAATCTGCTGAGGCAGGCAGAAGTCCTGCACGGCCAGGTGACCTGCCCCCGGCGACTGGTCCGGTTGGAATGTTAGTGCATTGCGGGTTTCTCGGCCAAGCTGGGGGTTCGGCGGAGCGTAGCGGAGCCGGGCAGCCAGCTTGGTATGACGATGGTTTCCGGGGCTGGCGGCCGAGACCCTCACAACCATACTTCATCCAGGCGTAGACAACGCTGGTTGCGAGCCCTCGAAACCAAAAAACCACTTTATTTCAATAGGATATAGGAGTTTATCTTTTTCAGATTCGCCGCCTATTCGCCAAACGTAAGCATACCGTAAGCGAAGTCGATACACCGTGTGGCCTCGCTGTGTTGATCGGCGTGGAACATTGACCAATCGGGAGTCAATCTTCAATGCCGATCGAGCACACGCGGATCGAGGCCTTCGAAGAACCAGATCGCGACCGCTGCCGTCGTGAACCGGATCATCCGGCATGTCCGAAACCACTTCCCGGGTCCGGCCTACTACGAGCTTCAATTCTGGAGCGACGTTTCCCTGGCCGGAGGAAGGAGCAGGCGCGCCCGTCCGTCGGTGCCGCTGTGCCGGGGCACCAAGCCGAGCCAGGCGGCGAAGTCGCGGCCCGACCGGAACCCGGTGCCCCGGGGTCGCGCCGGAACGGGGTCTACTCGGCCGGCTTTTGGCCGGGGTTGAGCTTGTCGAGTTCCTCCAGCACCTCGTCCAGGGACATCACGTCGGCGTATTTCTGTTCCATGTCGAACAGGTTCGCCTCGTGGGGTGCCTGGGCGCGGTCACCCACGCACTCCCTCGGCACGATCGGCCGGAAACCATGACCCATCGCATCGACGACGGTGGCCCGCACGCAACCCGACGTCGTGCACCCCGCGACGATCGCGGTATCGACCCGGCGCATGGCGAGCCAGCCGGACAGGTCCGTCTGGAAGAACCCGGACGGGTACTGTTTCTCGATGACCTTTTCGCCCGGCCTCGGGGCCAGTTGATCGACCACTTCGGTAGCCTCGGTATCACGCGTCAGTTTCTCGGCGAGTCCCGAGATCTTCAGGTTGAACACGCCGTCCTCGCTGCCGTCCCCGGCATAACAGTGGGTGGTGAAAGCGACCGGGATACCGTGATGACGCGCGGCCCCCAACAGGGTCTCGGTGTGGTCGATCGCCGCCTGGATGTTGCCCCCGCCCAGCGACTCGGGGTCGTTGAACCCGTTGCTGAAGTCGATGATCAAGAGCGCCGGCTGTTCTCCGAACCCCATGCGCGTTCCCAGGCCCTGTCTCGCGTAGATCTCGAGATCGTCCGGCATGTCATCCCCCCTTCGACGGTTCAGAACGGTATGAATAGCGATTTCAGCATGGCGTCGCAGTTGATCAGCACCACCTTCTTCCAAACGATGCGCCAGAGCCCCCCTTCCCGTCTCAGCGCATGACGGCAGTCCCCGGCGTACACGTCCTGCTGATCCTGGCGGTACGTGGCGACCAGCAGCTTCGAGGAGACGAGCGCCTCGGCCTCCGGCGGGACGTCGGGCTCCAGCAGGACGTTCGTCACCAGATGGGCCGTCCGCGTGTGCGGAATCTGCGCGTGAACGCGGGGGTGACGGAGACGCTTGATCCGCGTCTCCATCAGGTCCTTGTCGTCATAGAAGATGGAGACCTCGTCGAGCGGATTCGGCTGATCGGGCCGGGCCGGAACCCAGTAGTATCCGTCGTCCGTGAACAGCTCCCGCCACTCCTCGAACCGCCTTTCGTCGAGCAGGCGCGCCTCCATGAACAGGAAATCCGCCGCGGCCTCGGAAGACAACGGCGTCGACGCCCGGTCCCGGATGGACTCCGCCACGGCCATGGTCAGTTGGCGCCCTCGCCCATGTAGCTGAGCCATTCCCGGTACTGGTTGCGCAGCGGGAGTTCATGGGTGCCTTCGGACCGGTATCCGAAGTCGTCCTCGAGCGGTTGCTCCGCACCCAGGCCCCGGCCGAGGAACACCCATTCCGAGCCGTCCGCCGGAAGACCGCGTTGCAGCCGGCCGAAGGCCTCGAGATCGTCGGTCTGGATCAGCGATGCCGCGGCGTGCGTGACGTTCAAATAGCGGATGACCGTCCGGTTCAACACGTCCGGGGCGTCCCTCAGCTTCATCGGATAGACTAATACTTCGGTACGATCGACGGAGATCGGCCGGATCACGCGGATGTGCTGGGCCATGGATTGCAGGCCCAGGTTCGGGTAGATGATGGCGTTGTGCCAGTCCGCGTCGAGGACCTCCGCCGCGCGCTCGGGTCCGAGCCGCGCCTCCAGCGCCGCCACATAGTCCGGGTGCTCCTCCCGGGAGACGGGACCGGCGTCCGGCATGCGTCCGCAGTAGCTGTGCCCGCCGTCGAAGGCCCATACGCCCGTCCGGTCCCAGAACGAGATCGGTGAGCCGTCCTTCCGGGTCAGCCGCGAACCCGTGGCCGTGCCCGTCCGCCGGAACTGGCGGCCGCCCGAGGTGGTCGACTCGTGCGAATGGGGTACGTGATAGAGGTCGTTCAGGTTCTCCATCTGCGCTTTCCAGTTGCCCGGGAACTCGTAACGGTGGACCCCGCCGGTGACCTCGACCTCGCCGGCCGGTGACCGGTCGCAAATGTCGTCGATTTTCCGGGTCATCGGGCCCAGGTACTCGGCGAGCGTCGGCCCGTCCGGCGCCAGGCTCGCGAACACGAACCCACGGTGCGTATCCGTCCGCGGCACCCGGACCATGCCGAGCGAAGGGTCGTCGAAGTCGACGTCCCGAGAGTACCCGGCTTGGAGCGGAACGGCCTTTATCAGCCCGTTCAAATGGAACGTCCACCCGTGATAGCAGCAGCGGAAATGCCGAGCGTTGCCGTGCGCCTCGTTGCACACCACGGCACCCCGGTGACCGCAACGGTTGAAGAGGACGTAGATCTCACCGTCCTCGTGACGCGACAGCACGACGGGCTGCCGCCCGATCCGGGTGGTCAGGAAATCGCCGGGCTCCGGGACCTGCGACGCATGGCCCACGTAGATCCAGGCGCGGCCGTATATGCGCTCCATCTCCATCTCGAAAATGGATTCGTCCAGATAGACGCTGCGGTGCACCCGGTCCGGCTTCACGAGTTCGCGGATCCCGGTCATTCCCTTGCCTCAACCAACTCGTCCCGCCTCCGCCGATTTTCCTTCCCGCTCGAGCCGTCCCTGCCTGGGGGACTGGGGGTCGTGTGTGCTTCCTTCCCCTACGTCGTCACGCCCAGGAAGTTCTCGTTCAGCTTGCGGTCGTAATAGAAGATCGCCTTGCCGAGCTCATTGTCGGTCCACGTGAGGACGGGGTTGTCGGGGTAGTACTGATAGCCGCCGCAAAACACCTCGTTCCGGTTCCCCGAGGGATCGAAGAAGTAGACCGTGCCGCCGCGGGTAATGCCGTGACGCGTCGGCCCGATGTCGAGCTCGACCCCGTTTCGGCTGATGATATCGGCGGCCAGCATGATGTCGTGCCACGACTCGAGATAGAACGAGGCGTGATGGAACTGGCCCTTCCCTTCCGAACGGATGAAGGCGATGTCGTGGGCCTTGTTGCTGCAGGTTAGGAAGGCCCCGATCATCAGCGACCTGTCCTGGGTCACCACCTGCTCCGCCAGACTGAACCCGAGGATCTCGCGGAACAGCTTGACCGAGCCGTCGAGATCGTCGCCGTAGAGCAGCACGTGATCGAAGCGCGTCGGGTGCATGCCGTGCAGCCCGTCGGGCCAGACCTCGGGGTTTTCGACCGAGAGGCCGTTGCCGGGCTGCTCGATCTCGGCGTAGAGATCGAAGACGTGGCCCGTGGGCGCGGTGAAACGAAGGCGCTCGCCGATTCCGGGCTGCTCGCCGGCCGGAACATTCTCCACGTCGATGCCCGAGTCGGCGATCTTCCTGCCCAGGCTCCTCATGGTGTCGGTGTCGAGGACCTTCCAGGCCAGATGATCCATGCCGGGGCTGTCGGCCTCCCGCAGGACGACGCTGTGGTGGTCGTGTTCGTCCCAGGCCTTGAGATACGCCCGGCCCTCCGAGTCCGTGCCGGCCTCGTTCAGGCCGAGCACGTCCCGATAGTGGTTCGTCGCGGCATCGATATCCGTCACCCGGATCTGCACGTGACCGGGCCTGAGGACTCCTGAAAAAGCCATGATTGCCTCCCGCTGCGTCTCGTTCCGCTCTTCCCAGGAAGGATGTTAGCGCACCAGCGCCGTCTCGGCATATCTCGGCTAGTCCCGGCTAGTCACGCAACGCACGATTTCCCGCCCTTCGGGACGCGCGATCCTTGTTGACTTGCGCGCGGCGGCAATCTTATATGCGAGCCACGCTTCGCATTCGACATGTGTTATCTGAACGGCCGTCAATCCTGTTAGCCTTGCTCTCCCCTGACATTGTGAGACCTGACAAGACCGAGCCGACACACGGTGTGCAGCACGGACACTCTCTAATGGCTGAGGACTTACCATGCCTACCGGAACAGTTAAATGGTTCAACCCTGCCAAGGGTTACGGCTTCATCGAGCCTGAGGAAGGCGGCAAGGACGCGTTCGTCCACATCTCGGCCGTCGAGCGTGCGGGCCTCAACACCCTGCACGAAGGCCAGAAGGTCTCCTACGAGCTTCAGCCCGGCCGCGACGGCAAGTCGTCCGCCGAGAACCTGAACCTCGTCGAATAGTTGTCCCGCCGCCGCCGAGGGTTCCGCTGGCGGTGGTCCATTCGGTTCTCCGGAAATCTTCGGAGTGCCTAGCGACGGGGTGCCGAGCCGACGGATCCGTCGCCCGTGCGCCTGACTCGGTGTAACCCCTGGGGTACCCGAGGGGTTAAACTCCTCTCATGCGCATCCTTATCGCCCTGATACTGCTCGTCTTGTTGGGCGGCGGTGCCTGGATTCTCAGCTACGAGACCCGCTTCGTCCCCATGGCGCCGTGCCGGAGCAATCTCGATGGAACGTTTATCGTCGAGAAGGACTGCGAGGAGTATTGGGCGAACACGAGAAACACATCGCCCTCCTCCGCGCCTGACGCACTTTCGACGGGACGTCCTCCAGCACCCCATGGCCTTGGCGAAGGGGGATCGAGAGGGGAGGAATAGAAGAGGCGGTCAAAGAAGGCTCTCCTTCCCCGATTTGCCGCTCCGCTCCCTCCGCGCCGCTTCGAGCGATTTCTCACGCTTCGACAACCACCAGCCGTAACGAGGCTGCCACACGCTCTCGTAGGACTTCGGACCGATCAGGGCGCGGGCCGCGTGCACCGGCCAGTTCGGGTCGTTGAGAGCTTCGCGGCCGATCGCGACGAGATCCGCACGGCCTTCGGCGACGACGCTTTCCGCGTATGCCGGTTCCATGATCAGGCCGACGGTCATGGCGGCAAGGCCGGTGTCCCGTTTCAGGCGCTCGGCGAAGGGAACCTGGAACCCCTGCTCGCGGGGGACCACCACCGGGGTGCCCCGCAGACCGAGCCCGCGGGATGAGCAATCCATCACGTCCACGCCCCGCTTGCCGAGAGCCCGGGCCAGTTCCACCGATTCGTCGAGTGTCCAGCCGCCGTCCTCATCGTCGATGCACGAGATCCGGTAGAACAGCGGCTTGTCGTCCGGCCACTCGGAGCGGACGGCATCGGCGACCTCCAGGGCAAAACGCATTCGCCCCTCGAGGCTTCCCCCGTAATCGTCCGATCGCCGGTTGCTGACCGGAGACAGGAAGGTGTGGATCAGATAGCCGTGCGCCGCGTGGATATCCAGGACATCAAAGCCCGCCTCCCGGCAGCGTCGCGCCGCCGCCGCGTGTTCCGCCAGCGCGGCGCCTATGTCGGACCGGGTCATCTCGCGCGGCGTCGGCCACCCGGGATTGGCGGGAAGCGCCGAGGGGCCGACGGTCTCCCAGGGCGCCTCGCCCCGTTCGCCGATGTCTATCCCGGAGAGGGGTTCGAACCCGTCCCAAGGCCGCTGTACCGACGCCTTGCGCCCGGCGTGCAGGATCTGGGCGCCGGGCATGGCGCCCTGCTTCCGCATGGTGTCGGCGATTCGCGCCAACGGCTCGACGCACGCGTCGTCCCAGCTCCCGAGGTCGCTGTATGTGAGGCGGCCTTCCGGCGAGATGCACAGCGCCTCCGTGAAGACCAGACCCGCCCCGCCCATGGCCAGACGTCCATAATGGGCGAGATGGTAGTCGGTGGGCAGGCCGTCGCACCCTGCCGCGTACTGCTGCATCGGCGAGATAACGATCCGATTCTTGAGTGCGACCCCGCGCAGCGTGAGCGGCGTGAAAAGTCGGGGCGCTCGCCTGGTGTCCGCATCCGGGTCGTCGGTGAGCGCCTCTTCTGCCGTCATGTGATCCCCGTCCATGGTGGCGCTTATCTGCCGTGCGATAGCGGCCCGGTCAAGGCGCCTCAGTCAGCGGCCGCAGTTGACGCATCAGCTCCTCGGCGCGCGTGGCCGCGGTGCTGTCCACTTCCAGGCCCGCCGCGTTGAGCGCCCTCGCCGTCCACATGTTGCAGGTGTTGCCGAGGTGGAACCGCCCGACCGCCGGATAGAACAGGCTGTCGGCGAAGAGGCCATCGGCCTTGATCTCGGCCTTCCGCCGACCCGCGCGCTCGAAGGAGGCATGGATGTACTCGATGAGTTGGGCGAGTCCGGTTTCGCTGACCCGCAGCGCGACAACCTCCGCCGTCGGATGGCGACGGGCCGGCTCGCGGAACGATCCCGCCATGTGAACGACGGCGGGGGTCGGTTTGAAGGCCGCACGCAGCGTCATGCCGAGCGTCGTCTTCTTCGCCGGGTAATATTCGGCGTCTCCCCAGCCGAACTCCAGATACTCGGCGTCAGGGAAGTCGGCTGTCTCGGGAATGAGGCCCGCCGGCACGTGCCGGCGTTCGAATACGACATTGGAGTGCCAGCCGTTGGACACCACGTAGATCGTGTGCGCGGTCGGTTCGGCGGACCTGACGGTCGCCGCGATCAAGACCAACGCGGCGACAATTGCTCCGCTGGCTGGCAGGGCTCGAGTCACATCGTGCAGCGTCGTTACAGGTAAACGGGCAAAGCGATGCTACTCCGGTTTTCGGATGTTCGTGACACCGCGTTGCTGCGATAATTGGTGCGCGGATGGTCCGTATTCGGTGGGAGCATTGAGTAATGGCGTATACGATCGATGAACTCGCTGCCGACTGCCGGGACGCGCTGACCGCGGATCCCGACCCCGCCGGGCTTGAGCGGCTCCGGCAATTCGTCGGACGCGCCCTCAAGGACGAAGAGTTCGTCGAAACCCACCTCGGGCCCGAGGCCGATTCGCCGCGCAACATCCTCTATGAGGATCCGGACCACGGCTTCTGCATCATCGCCCACGTCTACGGCGGCGGCGCCAACCCGCCACCCCACGATCACGGACCCGCCTGGGCGATCTATGGACAGGTCGCCGGCGTCACGGAGATGACCGACTTCGAGGTCCTCGAGCCGCCCCGTGGCGAGGAACCGGGCAAGGTAAGGCCGGTGCGGACCTACGAGCTCCACGCCGGTGACACGAAGCTGTACCGCGTCGGCGATGTGCATACCCCGCGCCGCGAAAACCCGACCCGTCTCATTCGGATCGAAGGTCAGGATTTGGCGAAGATCAAACGGGACCGTTTCGAGCCTATATAGAGCTTCGGCGGATTTTCCCTCGCCACCCGCGTGTGAAGGAGCGCGGGGCCGATTTTTGATTTCCCCTCCCGGAGAGGGTCACGGAACACCGGATTGCGGCGCCGACTTCGTGCAACGACGTGGGGTCCGCACTGGCAGGACTCCACCTGTAGTGGGAATGGGGTCCGACCCCGACACCAAGTCGAACATGTCAGAGGGGCAGGTGTGTGAACGAATCCAGCATGCGGGTATCCAGAACCGCCCGATGGCAATCGTAGAGCCAGCGGCCGTTTGCCTTGACCAGGGAGTCGACGTAACGGCCGGCGACATAGATGCTGCTCACGCCGTCCGGGTCGGTACGGGTGATCTGGAAATGCGACAGGGCCTCCGCGCGGTCCGCCGAGATTTCGACGGACACCGGGCTGACGAGGTGAAGACGCCGCGCTGGATCGCGGACGTGATCCCGCGCTTCCTTGAGAATCCCGGCGAGTTCCGCGTAGGGCGATCGCCACCACTCCATGTCCGCGCGGATTTCGGGCCCGTAGGCCCGGATCTCGTAGGTGCCGTCTTCG
>JAGWAU010000013.1 GCA_021296255.1 Alphaproteobacteria bacterium
GTACAATTCCGGGCGTAGGGTTGGCGGTGACGGTGGACATCTAAAACGGGTAATCGATGAACCCGCCGGTATGAAGCTGTTCGAGATCGCCAAGGACTACATTCGGAAAATCGAAGGCACCTGCGATGGCCGAATCCGAGGGCTACTATGCCCCGAATCAGCCGATATCTGTAGCTTCGAGATGATCCGCGACACACGAAAGGCGTCGGACGACCTCGGAGTGCCCATTCAGATCCACGCGTCCTACAGCGTTCTGGAGTTCTACCAGATGGTCCATGAACATGGCCTGACGCCGATCGAATTCCTGGAGAAAGCCGGCGTTCTCGGCCCGGGCACGTCCATCGGCCACGGCAATTTCGTGGGCGAGAACCGGCTGATGAACTATGCGGCGGGACGCGATCTCGACATCCTGGCCGAGACGGGAACTTCCATCGCCCACTGCCCCGTCAACCTCGTGCGGCGGGCGCGCTACCTCGAATGGGACCGATACCAAAAGGCTGGAATCAACATCGCCCTGGGCACCGATACCTATCCCCGCGACATGATCATGCAGATGCGCATGGCGTCGTACTTCGGCAAGGTCATCAGCGGAAGCTTCCTGGCGGGCACCGCGGCCGAAGCGTTCGAGGCCGCGACACTCGGGGGCGCCCGGGCGATTCAGCGGGACGATCTCGGACGGCTGGCGCCGGGCGCCAAGGCGGACATCCTCATCATCGACACGATAGGGCGCAACAACCTTCGCTGGGGTCCGATCAAGGACCCCATCAAAAGCCTGGTCGAATGCGGGATTTCAGATGACGTTGAGACGGTCTTCGTGGACGGGATCGCCCGAATGGAAGACCGCAAGATCGATGGCGTCGACATGTCGGAAATTACGCAACGCGCCCAGTCCGTTGCCGAAGACATATGGGACAATCTGCAGGAGTGGGATCCCCTCGGCCGTACGGCGGAGCAGATGTGTCCGTGGTCATTTCCAATAGCGGAGTGAGTGGTACCAAGGCGAAGAAAATCTGTTCGTTCGACTCATCGGAGGCCGACAACAAGGAGGACTTGCCGTGAGACATTTCATTACGCGAATTGGTATCTCAGCGTTACTCGTTCTGGGTGTGGTTGGCCTATCCGCATCCACGAGCAGCGCGGCCCTCAAGGATCCGGTTCATCTGCGGATCGCCACGGCCGGAATCGGCGGCGGCTGGTACATCTACGGCGCCACATTCGCTTCGGTGATGCGCAAGGCGCTCCCCAAGGGATCTACCATCGATGTGCTGCCCATCGCGGGCTCGGTTGGTAATCCGAAACTCGTCAACAAGGGCGATGCGGAATTCGGGCTGGCCCAGACCGTGACGGGTTACTGGGCGACCAAGGGAATCGAGACTTACGACGAGCCGCTGAACAACGTCAGGGCCATCGCCGGCGGTTTCGACGAACTTTGGATGGCCTTCATCGTCGACAAGAAAAGCGGCCTCATGTCGATAGACGAGGTCAAGGAGAAGAAATATCCGCTACGACTCCTGACGGCGCAGCGCGGTGGCACGGGCGAGCTCGTGACGCGGATGATCCTGGGCGCCTACGGCATGAGCTACGACAGTCTGGAGGAAGCTGGCGGGTCGGCAAAGCCTGTGCCGCGGCCCTCGGTGCCCGGCATCATCCGCGAAGGCAAAGCCGATGCCTACAGCCATAGCATCATGGTCGGCCATCCGACGGTCGTAGAGCTTTCCACCAACGTCGACGTTCGGTTCCTGCCGCTCAAGAACGACGTGATCGACGAGCTCTCCAAGACCGGCCTGGCCCCCGTCACCATTCCTGCCGGGACATTCAAGGGACTGGACAAGGACGTGCCTAGTGTGGGTTCACCGACGATCCTCATCGTGCGGGCCGACTTGGACGAAGAGGTGGTCTACACGGTCACCAAAGCGCTGTTGGAGAACAAAGCGGCGCTGGACAAGGGCCATGCCGGCCTGAAGCCGTTCGATCCCGAGACCGCTTGGAAGCAGGAAAAGCTTAGCGTACCACTGCATCCTGGCGCGGCTCGGTACTACAAGGAGCGAGGCTGGATGAAGTAGAGAGGTCTATGGGCTGATCCGGATTTCCGGAGATACCGCGGGGCTTGTCGCCAAAATTCCGGGTATGCCCGTAACGCGTGTTCACGCTTTACCGCTAGTCCACTTGGGCCAAGTGGTAGAGGCGTGAGCGCCCATAAAGGATGCTTGGTACCAGCGGGGGGGGGGGGGGGGCGGGAGGTCGCCTGAGATGTGCGCTAGCGCTACTGCCCCTATAGCCGTCGGGGCCTTTTCCCTGTCGCAACACACACGACTGATCGAGCGAACCGCTTACCCGGTCGAGGTCCGCTTCTAAGATGTGAAAACCGAGCCGCTCGGCAAAGGGCAGCATCTCTGTATTCAACCGGCCGAGATGGTCCAGGCTCCCTTCCTCCCGTTGCAGAAAGTGTCTTCCCAGCCGTTTGTGACACGATAACTCTTGCGCAGGACAGAATTCCAACCCTCAGGAGGCCAGACCAGATATGGAACAGATGCCCTTCATCACCCTCGCCCAATGTCAGGCCGCCATGGCTGCTATGCTCGACGAAGCACAGAAAAAGTCGGAGCTTCCCGTTGCCATGGCCATCGTCGACAACCACGGCATGCTCATCAACTACCAGGAGATGGATCGGCTTCGGCTGTTCACACGCCGACACGCCATCCGCAAGGCCTACACGGCGGCGATCACGGGCATGAACAGCGCTCGTTTCGCTGAAATCAACAGGGCGCGCGACCTCGGGATCCGCGAATTAGGCGGCGACCTCCAGCTAACGCCCGGCATTGGCGGTGTGGTCGTCCGCTCGAGCATCCACGACCAGGACGACTTCCACACCAATGTCATGGGCGGTATCGGCGTTGGCGGCTATTTTTCCGGCAAGGAGGATGAAGAGTTGGCCATGATCGGACTCAAGGCCATGAACGTCTAGCTACAGGTCTGATCAAATGATTGATCCTGGGAAATCGACTGGTACGGGGTAACTGATTCCGAATTGTTTGAATTTTCTCACGCGCCGTCGAAACAGTGCGAATTGTACGAGTTACCCGATTCGTTAACGCGTGCCAGCCTGCGTATTCCGCATTAACAGATCGGTAAAGGTCTCGCTGATGTCGGAGTTGGATAGAAAGCGAGGGCAGCGCCCTTGTTCGACACCGCAATTACTCAGTTTTAATCCGGAACAGACATCTGGCCACGTGGATGGCCGAACCTTTCGACCAGGACCTCCTCTAGAGGGAGGCCGTCCGCGGCGTAATGACTTCCCGGGCGCCTGTGGTAGGCGTCAGCGAGCCGCGCCGCCGCTGGATCTTGGCCCTCTGCCAAGGCCCGGGCGGCATCCACAAGCGTACGCCGGAACTTGACCACCGCGGCATCGGTCGCAGTGAGATTCTCGGCCGTGCGGTCTGCGATGAAGCCCTGGCTCTGCTGGACCATCAGGTCCTGCTCTGCCAGACCCTTCACCCCGGTGAAGGTTTGGTTCTTTTGCACAAGTCGGTCGATCTGGAAGTCGTTCGACCGGTTGCGTACCGGCACGTAGCCCGGGCCGCGTTCGGCAATGATGGCGTGACCCTTGCCCAGCTTGGCGCGCTCCTCCGGCCCAATATCGCGGTCCGTGTTCCAGGCATAGGCAAAGATCCAGCATGCGCGGTCGGTGATCGGCGCGACGGTAAAGCCGAAGTAGGTCTCGCCGGGCAATGCCGAAGGCCCGGTGCCGTGGGCGGGCAGCATGAACTGCGTCGTCCGCCAGTAGGTGCCCTCTTCTTCGGCATCGCGCGCCCAGCCGACGACGAAGCCCGTGTCGTGGTCCAAGATGTGGATCTTCGGGATTGGATTCTTGCGGATCACCTGCAAACGTTGGATGTCGGCCGGCGCGTACGGATTGTCCGGGGAGGTAACCGACGGCGCCGGCATGTGCAGGAACGAGAAATGGCAGGCGTCGAGATCGCCTTCAATGACCTGGGCCCAATTGCACTCTGCGAGCTGTTTGGTGACGAAGCGCCGTTCCGGCGGCATCAACCCGAATTCCAGTTTGGGCATCTCAGGGATGTCTTCCGGGGGGCCGAGCCAGGCCCAGACGATCTCGCCGTATTCGCACGTCGGATATGAGGTCACCCGAACATTGTCGTGAAGGGGCACACCCGGCTCCACGTTGGGCAAGTCGATCGCCTTGCCGGAGGCGTCGAATTTCCAGCCATGGTAAACACAGCGCAGACCGCATTCCTCGTTGCGCCCGAAAAACAGATCGGCTCCCCGGTGCGGGCACCGCCGGTCGAGCAGACCGATGCGGCCCTCCGTGTCGCGGAAGGCAACCAGCTCCTCGCCCATGATGGTCACCCGCACGGGCGATCCATCGGGCTCGGCCAACTCCTCCGATAAGGCCACGGGCTGCCAGAAACGCCGGAAATAGGCGCCCATCGGCGTACCCGCATCCGTTTGCGTCAGCAGGTCATTGTCTTCCGCCGAAAGCATGGTGCCTCCTTTCCGTTGGGCGACACCGACCTCCACAGTATGACAAGAATATTGAGACGGAGCCAAATGGGTCGGCCCGCCTTCCTCGAACTGAGTCGGTCGAACAATTCAGAGTTTGGCCGCTTGACTTCCCGGATTCACTCCAAATGTGACATGATTTCAAGTAGGGAGGCGCATCGACCATGCGAACGCCGATTCGCGGGGACTGGGTGGTTGGCTTCGAAGAGGATCACCACACCCTAGTCACATCAAATCGGATTAGTAGTGAAGGCTGACATTGGGCCTCCGGTTGGTGGTTGGCTATGAGCGACCACAAGCGAGACTTGATGCCGGCGGCCTGGGTGTCCGCGTTTGCTGTCGCCTGGGCCGTCTTCCAGATCTGGGTCGCGTTTTTCGGCCCGGTCGATAATCTGATCCTGCGGCCGGTCCACGTGTTCTGGGCCGCGGCGCTCACGTTCCTGCTGCGCCCCGGCTTCCGCAAGACTCCGAACCCGAGGATCGGCTGGGATGACGTCGCCCTGGCGCTGTTGTCGATCGCCGTCGGCGTCTACATGCTGTCGCAGCACACGCGACTGATCGAGCGCACCGCCTATGTGGACTCGGTCGAGCCTGCCGACTACGTGGTCGGAGTCTTGGCCGTCCTCCTGGTCCTGGAGGGTTCGCGACGCCTCGTCGGTATCAGCCTTTCGTTGGTCGCGGTCGGTTTCATCATCTACGCCTTCGCGGGCCAATACATGCCCGGGATATTCGCGCACCGCGGAATCACCTTTGCACACTTCATCGAGCTGGAGATCCTTTCGAACCCGCCCGACGGCTTGTTCGGGATGATCACCGGCGTGTCCGCCGAGATGGTGTTTTACTTCATCATGTTCGGGGCGTTTCTGGATCGTTCCGGCGGGGGCCGACTGTTTACCGACTTCGCTTACGCGATCACCGGCCGGGCGCGTGGTGGGCCGGCCAAGGCAGCGATCGTCAGCAGTTCGCTGTTCGGTACCATATCCGGCAGCGCCGTCGGAAACGTCCTCATCACGGGAACGTTCACGATTCCGCTGATGAAGCGAACCGGGTTTCCCGGCCACGTCGCAGGTGCCATTGAAGCGGTGGCGTCGACGGGCGGCCAGCTCATGCCTCCCGTCATGGGAGCCGCAGCGTTCATCATGGCCCAGGTGATGGGCGCCCCCTACAAAGATGTCGTCGTGGCCGCCGCGCTGCCGGCCGTCCTGTTCTACGTTTCGCTCTTCATCAGCGTCGACCGGGAGTCCCGCAAGCGGGGGATGAAAGGTGATCCTCAAGCCGCGAGCCCCGAGATCTGGAAGGGAATTCTCAAACGCCTCCACTTGATCATCCCCTTGGGTTATCTGGTGTACCTGATCTTCAGCGGCTATTCCCTCGGAACGGTTGGCATCAGGGCCACCGTGGCGGTAGCCATCGTTAGCCTGCTCAGTGCGGTGACCAGGATGGGGCCGAAGGACTGGTGGCAGGCGTTGGAAACAACCGCCAAACAATCGATCGTTATTGCCGTGCCATCGGCCGTTGCCGGTAGCGTTGTTGGCCTCATCGTGTTCACGGGCCTCGGGCTCAAACTGACTACTTTGCTGGTTGATTGGTCGGCCACGTCGCTATTGATCGCGCTGCTCTTCGTCGCTATCGCATGCCTCATTATGGGCATGGGAATGCCGACGGCAGCGGCCTATCTCATGGTCGCGGTGCTTATGGCGCCGGCGCTGATCGAACTCGGCATCTCCACCATGGCGGCGCATATGTTCGTCTTCTATTTCGCGATTCTCTCGATGGTGACGCCGCCCGTGGGTATGGCCGCCTATGCCGCTGGAGGGGTTGCCAAAGCCAATCTCTGGAGCACGGGCCTGACCGGATTCCGCCTGAGCCTAGTCGCCTTCATCGTACCCTTTGCCTTCGTCTCCAACGAGGCGCTGTTGTTCAACGGGACCTGGGGCGAAATCCTGTGGGTCACGGTCAGTGCCGGGCTCGGAACACTCGGACTGGCCGGTGTCGTCACCGGGTACTGGCGGCGCGTCCTCAAGTGGTTCGAACGCATCCTGCTCGGAGTAGCGGCCGTTCTCCTGATCTCGCCGGAGTTGCGTAGCGACGCGATCGGGCTGGTCATCCTGATCGGAGTGTGGGCTCTTCAATACCTGTTGGCCGGACCACCCGCATTGGCGGCGGAACAGGTGACGACGGGCAGCACCGACGAGGACTCGCGCTAACTCACTATATGAGGCGAAGGACTCCGGCCGTTTCCGTCGCTATGAGCCGATAGACGCCGTCGGCATCAGTCGTGGATATAGGCATATTTGTCGACCGTTCCGCGTTCTTCGTGCCAGGCGATGACCTCAATGGAGTGCCCCGTGCCCTCCAATTCCGTGAGAGTGTAGAGCAACGGCCCCACCATGTGATCGGGTGTCCAGCATCGAGCGCCCACGAAGTATTCCTTGGGCGACTTGGCTTGGAAGTTGGTCACGGCGAGTGCGGGACATATGGCGTTCACCCGGATACCATGCTCCTTCATCATGACGGAGAGGGTCCAATTCATCCCCTCCACCGCGAATTTGGTCGTCGTGTACGGGATGCTGCGCAAGTGCGTGAAGCCGACGCGCGCGGTCATTGATGAAATGTTGACGATGTGCCCCGCCCCTTGCGCGATCATGTGGGGCAGCACGCTTCGGCAGCAGTAGAAGACGCCGTTGATGTTGACGTTGACGACCCCATCCCAATCGGGCGTCTCGATGTCGACGAAGTCACAGCTTGGACCCGAAATCCCGGCATTGTTGACGAGGATGTCGATGCGGCCGAATCGGTCGACGGTCTCGTCCATCAAGGACTGAACCTGGGTCTCGTCGGTCACGTCGGTTTCGAGCGCAACGGCCGCCCCGCCGCGGGCGTTGATTTCTCCGGCGACGCGCTCCGCTTCGGGAAGCAGGATGTCGGCGACGACGACGATGGCGCCTTCCTTGGCCACGGCCTTGGACATGTGCTCACCGAATCCCATGCCCCCGCCCGTCATGACGAGAACCTGTTTCGAGAGTTTTCCCGTCATCGGTTCCCTCCTCCCCTACCGCGCAATGAGCGTATTGCCGGCGGATACGGTTACCGTGCGATTCCCAGGATCTCTGACGATGCCCATGGGATCATCTCCTTTCTGCACGGCCGCGACCGCCTCCTTCAGGAGGCGGCGAAACATGACAACACCTCGGTCCGTCGAGGCCAAGTGCTCCAGATCGTGCACGGCGATCGGCCTCTGACTGACCTGGGCTTCCTGGTCATCGGGCTCCCGCTGCATATCCTCGTAGCTTCGCCGCGCCGCTTGGGTCCCGCTGGAGCGCCCTTCCGGTGCCTGGGCCAGGACCGACGGCACCGGAGCCCCATTTACGACGCGCAAAGCCTCGATGTGAAACCCGATGGTGTGGGTATTGTCCACGGGCACCCACCAGCCGATCAGTCTGGACTTTTCACTCTGCGCCTTGTTTCCGGGAAGGTATGGGTCGGCCACCGACCGCGCGTTGGGCACGAACACTTCCTGCACCCGCCGGTAGGTGAAGCCGTTCGGCAGCGTCGACGTTCTGATGTACGTCATTCCAGTGGGCGTCTCTTCGAAATCGAGCTGCGGCAGCGCCTTGAAGAGGTCGGTGAAATGAGCCCCGCTGATGGTGGAATGCAGAAAGGCCGTATGCACCGGATCCATGGCGTTTTCCTGGATCTGCAGCCAGTTGCATTCGGCCACGGCGCCGCGGCTGATATTGCGGTAGGCAGTGAGGATCAAGCCTTCGTCACTGAGGATGTCATAGGCGGGAAACTCCGGCATGAGGTCGATCGGCCCCATGTAGGCGAACACCAGCCCACCGAATTCCCTGGTCGGATACCACGACTGCCGCACCCGGTCCTTGCTCGTGCCGTCCGGAGGTTCTCCGGGCTGCTGCAGACAGCGCCCTTCCACGTCGTACAGCCAGCCGTGATAGCAACAACGGATTCCTTCAGGTTCGATCCTGCCGTATTCCAGAGACGTCCCCCGGTGGGCGCAGTGCTGGTCAAGCACGCCCACTCGTCCGTTCCCGTCCCGAAAGACGACCAGATCCTCGCCGAGGATACGGATTGCCCGGGGCATGTCGGTGAGCTCCTCGGACAGGGCCACCGGCTGCCAGTACCGCCTCAGGAGTTCACCCATCGGTGTACCGAACTCCACATGCGTGAGTTCGGCGTTCTCGCGCCGGAGCACGCCGACCTTTCCGTATCCCGCTTCTTCGGTCACCGGCTCCTCCTTGCCCCGACGCCCGGGCCCATATCGTCCAGATATGAAACCAAGAACCTTACCAGACCTCCGCGGATCCCCGGCCGCTGCATTGTAGCTCCAACAGTCACGCGGTATCGGCGGCCTCGACCGCTGCCTTGCCCGCCACCGCGCACTCGTGGTCTTCGTCGGCGCTTCCGCCGCCGCATCCGATGGCACCTATGACGCGCCCGTCACGCTCGACCGGTACGGCGCCGGTACTCGGCAACACTTGGCTGGGAAGGAGACTCGGCAGTGCGTTCCAATAAGCGGGCTGCGTTTGAAGCAGCTCGACCAGATCCTTGGAGGGGCGCTTGAAAGCCACTGCCGCCACTGCCTTGCCCTGGGAGGTATTGGTATTGAAAATCCCTGCCCCGTCCGCCCGCGCCGTCAGAACAAGGCGACCCGCTTCGTCGACGACCGAAACGGTGATGGGTGGCGCGTTCAGGCTCTTGGCTTTTTCCTGCACCGCCCGCAGCGCGGTCAATGCCATGTCGAGAGTCATTTCGATCATCGGGTTTTCTCCCTCGCGTCGGGTGAGTGCCGAGCAGCACGATCTGACAAGAAGAACGAAGTGCCGGAACGCAGGATGATCCGCCCGCAGGCGTCGAAAAATCATAGGAAGCGGTTTCGAAACCTGTCAACAGCGCGCCCAATTCGGGCTCTCGGCCCCCAATCGTTCGGTACGGGACGAGAGAACGGGCAGCGGCCCTCGCGGCATTTGGTTTGCTTGCCGCAATCGGACGCCGCCAAGCGTGGGACAGGTTGATTTACCCTTGTCCGGTCGCTATGTCATAGCGGCGAGCACCGGGGGAAGGCAGGGAGATCATGACGGCATTCAACGATCGGGAAAAGGCCGCCGAGGCCAAGTTCAGCCGCGACCAGGAGACCGCCTTCAAGATCATGGCGCGGCGCAACAAGCTGCTCGGGTTGTGGGTGGCAGAGCATCTCGGGATCGATGGCGATGAGGCGGAGGCCTATGCGCGCGAGGTCGTCAAGGCGGACTTCGAGCGCCCGGGTGAAGAGGACGTGTTCGAAAAGATTTGGGAGGATCTTCAGAGCAGGGGCATCGATCTCTCCGAGCATCGCGTCCGGCGCCAGATGGCCGACCTCATGGACGAGGCGGAGCGCCAGATCGTCGAGGAAGGTTCTTAGGGCTTTCCTTTCGTCGCCTCTCCCGCCGTCCGGCGGAGGGAGAGCTTGGTTGGATCAACTCGTGCTCCTTCCCGGCTACTCTTCGAACACGCGCTTGAAGATCGTATCCACGTGCTTGGTGTGATACCCGACGTCGAACAGCGCCTCGAGCTCGCCGTCGCTGAGCGCGTCCGTCACCCGTTTGTCCCTCTTCAGCAACTCGAGGAATCCGGTGCCGCTCTCGACGGCCTTCATCGCGTTGTCCTGAACCGCGGCGTAGGCGTCCTCGCGGCTGACATCTGCCTGCGTGAGCGCCAGCAGTACGCGCTGCGAATGGATCACCCCGCCGAGCGCCTCGAGATTGCGCCGCATGTTCTCCGGATGGACGATCAGTCGGTCGACGACGGAGGTCAGGCGCGCCAGCGCGAAATCCAGCGTGACCGTGGCATCGGGGCCGATCATCCGCTCCACGGACGAGTGTGAGATGTCGCGCTCGTGCCACAGCGCCACGTTCTCGAGCGCGGGGGTCACGGCGCCTCGGACCAGGCGGGCGAGGCCAGTCAGGTTCTCGGTCAGGATGGGGTTCTTCTTGTGCGGCATCGAGGAGGAGCCCTTCTGGCCTTCCGAGAAGAACTCCTGGGCCTCGCGCACCTCGGTCCGCTGCAAATGCCGGACCTCCGTCGCCAACCGCTCCACGGAGCTCGCGACGACGCCGAGCGCCGCGAAGAACGCGGCATGGCGGTCGCGCGGAATGATCTGCGTCGACACGGGTTCCGGCGCCAATCCGAGGTTTTCCGCGACGTAGGCCTCGACCCGCGGGTCGACATTGGCGAACGTGCCCACCGACCCCGAGAGCTTGCACGTCGCCACCTCGCGCCGTGCCGTCTCCATCCGCTCCCGATTGCGCCGGAACTCGGCGTAAAATCCTGCGAGCTTCAGGCCGAAGGTGGTCGGTTCGGCATGGATGCCGTGACTGCGGCCGATGCACACCGTCTCCCTATGCTCATGGGCCCGGCGCTCGAGCGCATCGAGCAATCCATCGATGTCGGTGATGAGAATATCGGCGGCGCGCGCGAGCTGGACGGAGAGACAGGTGTCCAGCACGTCCGAAGACGTCATTCCCTGGTGCACGAACCGCGAAGGTTCGCCGATATGCTCCGCAACGTTGGTCAGGAAGGCGATCACGTCGTGGCGTGTCTCCTTCTCCAACTCGTCGATCCGCTCGATCTCGAAGGCCCCGCGCTTCCGGATCTCCCGGGCCGCCTCCCGCGGGATGACGCCGAGGTCGGCCTGGGCCTCGCAGGCCAGGATTTCGATGTCGAGCCAGATCCGGAACCGGGCCTCGGGCTCCCAGATCGCGGCCATCTCCGGGCGGGAGTAGCGGGGGATCATCGGGCGAAACGTGTCCTTCCTGTTCTAGTTAGGCCTTCCGGGTGACACTGGCAAGGAATCCGTGGTCGGTCGGCGGGGAAACCTGGTGATGACGCCGGCCCCTACCGAGTACGGGAACCTTGGGGCGTCTCCAGTGTTTTCAGGCGTCACCAGTTTCGGCGAGGTGTTCCGGCCGGTCGTGATGTCGGGGTTGTGGCGGTCCGTCTTGATACGCGCCTGCATCGCGGACGTAAGCACGTATCCCGGCGCAGCTAACGTGGAAAGGCGTTGTAGGAATTCGCGACGAGGACGCCGCAGTCGACCGGTAGATTGACGCCGGTGATCGCCTTGGCCTTGTCCGAGCACAGGAACCAGAACGCCTCTGCCACGTCCAGCATCTCGGTCATGGCGCCGAGCGCGGAATCCCGCTCCATTCTTTCCTTGCTGCGGATTCCCGTATCGAAGCGGCCTTGCATCATGGGCGTGTGCACATAGCCCGGCGAGACGGAATTCACCCGCACGTTGTGCGGCCCGCACTCGGCCGCCAGAATCTCCGTGAGGGAAATCACGGCGGTCTTGGCGGGGGAATACGCCGTCACCATGTAGGGCGCGATGCCGAACATGGAGGCAACGTTGCCTATGACGCCTCGTTTCCGCTCCTTCATGCGAGGTACGATGGCCCGGCAGCAGAGATAGACGCCGCGGTAGTCGACGTCCCAGACGCGGTCGTGCTCCTCCATCGGCAGCTCTTCGATGGTGAGGCCATCCTGCATGATACCGGCGTTGTTGATGAACACGTCGATCGGGCCGTGGTCCCGCTCGATCTGCTCGACGAAGCCGTTGACCGAGTCCTCGTCGGTCACGTCGAGTGGGTAGTAGGCGGCGTTGCCGCCACCTGCTTCGATCGAGGCCACGGTGTCGGCGCCGGCGTCGTCCAGCACGTCGCCGATGACGACTTTGTCGCCACCCTTGGAGAACCGCCGGGACGTCGTCTCGCCGATCCCGCGCGCCGCGCCGGTGATGACCGTGAGACGTTGTTCGCTCATGCCGCCTTGCCGGCCTCGTCGGGCAACGGCGCCAGATAGGGGCGGTCGCCTTTCAGCGTGGTCCGGTGCATGCGGCGGCGATGCCGCTCTTCGTCGAAGGGCAGAACGCGGTGCATGGAAGAGCGGTTGTCCCAGAAGATCACGTCGCCGGGCCGCCACTCGTGGGTGTAGACGAACCGCGCTTCCGTCGCGAAGGAGACGATCTCCTCGATGATCTCCTGGCTTTCCTCGAATTCCATGCCCTCGAAGTGGGAGACCACCTGGTGGGCGAGGTAGAGCGCCCGGCGGCCGCTGACCGGATGCGTACGCAACGCCGGGTGCGCCACGGGCGGGACCTGGCGCCTCTGCTCCTCGGTCAAGGGCTCGCGGTGAGGCGTGTAGTTGGTCCAGTAGTAGTTGTAGTCGTGGACCGCCCGCACCCCCGCGAGGAGTTCTTTCTTTTCGTCGGGCAGCGCCTCGTAGGCCGTGTACATGCTGGCGAACTGGGTCTGTCCCCCTTCGGGCGGGCATTCCAGGCAATGGAACAGGGAGCCGAGCGAAGGGCGCTCGCGATATGAATAGTCGGAGTGCCAATGCCTGGCCCCACCGCGCGCGCCGATCTCGC
Organism: Alphaproteobacteria bacterium; assembly: GCA_021296255.1. GTDB lineage: Bacteria > Pseudomonadota > Alphaproteobacteria > UBA2966 > UBA2966 > UBA2966. The sequence goes on from JAGWAU010000013.1 coordinate 12,941, forward strand.
GCCCGTTCTCCACGACATTCGACACGATGAAGATTTCCGGTTGTCCCGGCATGTTGTACTGATCCGCGACGTGCGGCTCGAGCTCTCCGAAATATCGGCTGAACGCAATGTGCCGCTCCGGCGCAAGATCCTGATCGCGGAACAGGAGGATCGAGTTGTGGCTCAGCGCCTCGTTGAGGCGGGCTATGATGTCGGGCGGCGCGGGCCGCGACATGTCGATGCCATGGACTTCCATGCCGATGGCCGGCGACAGTGGGGTGAAGGTCGGTGAATCGTCGATCATGGGTCGGCGTGCCGGTGGCGGTTCGGGGGAATCGTCTCTTCGCAGTAGGTCAGCGGCGGAACCCTGTCAAGTCGCGGGAGACTGGAATGGCCAAGCTTCGTCCCTCCATGTCGGTCGAGGAATTCGACGACGGCTATTTCTATGCCGCGGACCTCAAGGCCTTCGCGCACCGACTCGGCATCGCCGTCGGCGGCCGGCGCAAGCTCGAGCTCGAGACGCTCATCCGCGACTTTCTTCGAACGGGAACTGTTCCGACCGGCAGACCGGTGCTTGGTCGGAGATCCGGCGAAGACCGCGACAGGCTCGCGGCCGAAACGATCGTCCGGGCCTATGTCGACGACAAGAGGACCAAAGCCTTCCTGCGCGGCCTCGTCCATGCGCGCGCGCTGTCGCTGAAGGACAAGTCGGGGCAGTGGTACTGGCTCAACGACTGGCGCCGCACGCAGCTTCAGGCGGGCAAGCGCATAACCTACGCGGATCTCGGCAACCGATTACTGGAGCTCATGCGCACCGAGAAACGCCTGCCCCGGATCCCTGCCGCCCGGTTCAACAATTTCATCACGGATTTCAGGGCGGACCCCGCGAACGAGGGCAAAAGCCGCGCCGATGCCCTGGCCGCCTGAAAGCACGTCAAGTCTGTTCCCGGCTCGAAGACCTACGAGGCCTACGCGGCCCTCAAGCCCAGCCGCCGGCGAAAGGCATGACGTGGCCGGTGATGAAATCGCTTTTGTGCGAGGCGTAAAACGCCACCAGCGCGGCCACCTCTTCAGGCTTGCCGAGGCGCTTCAGCGGGATGTTCCGCGTCATCTTGGCCAGGGCTTCCGGATCGTCGACCAGTTCGGGCGGGAAATAGGTCGGGCTCTCGACATAGTTGGGCGCGATCGCGTTGACCTGGATGTTGTCTCGGCCGAGTTCCTGAGCGAGCGACACGGTGAGCGCATTGGTGGCGCCGCGCGCCGTCACATACATCGAGTAATTCGGCAGTCCCCGCAACGGCGTCGCCGAGGTGATGAACAGGATCTTGCCCCGCTTCCGCTCCTTCATCTGTGGTACGACGGCACTGGCCATCTCGAACGGAAAGACCACCATTTCGTCGAGCGCCGAACGCATGTCGTCCGGGCTCGCCGTCTCGACGGGCGCGCGGACCGCGGCGCCGGCATCGTTGCAGATGACCACGTCGACCCGGCCCTCGGTCGCGGTCGCGGTCGCGACGATCTGGGCCGGCGTCTGAGCCCGGATGACGGTGAGCTTTGGATTGGCCGCGGCGAATCTTTCCGCCGTTGCGGCATTCGCGAAGCTCTTGTCGTGGCAGACCACCGTTGCCTCCTGGGCGGCGAGCTCGGCCGCGACGGGCCGGCCCACGAAATGTTCCACGTTGGTGATCAGGACGATGCGGTCTTTGAACATCCAAGCTCCCATCCTCTACAGGAGTCCCAGCTCGCGGAAGCTGGCGTGGCCCCTCTTGGCGACGATGACGTGGTCATGCACCGCGATGCCGAGCTTGCCGGCCGCGTCCGCCACGTGTCGGGTGATCTCGATGTCGGCCTTCGACGGCGTGGGATCGCCGCTCGGGTGATTGTGGACCAGGATCACCGCCGAGGCCGCGACCTCGAGCGCCCGCTTCACCACTTCACGGGCGTAGACGGGCGTATGGTCGACCGTGCCGTGCCCTTGGACCTCGTCCGCGATCAGCCCGTTCTTGCGGTCGAGATAAAGAACGCGGAACTGTTCCGTCGTCTTGAACGCCATGACGGTCCGGCAGTAATCGACCAGCGTGTCCCAGGAACCGATGGTCGCGCGGTCTCCGACCGGCCCCCGTGTCAGGCGTTGGGCCGAAGCCTGGACCGTCTTCAGGGTGACCACCGCGGCCTCGCCGATTCCCTCGACTTCCGAGAGGCGCGCGGGCTCCGCGGAGATCACCTCGGCGAAGCTGCCGAAGGTGTCGATCAGTCTTTTCGCGACGGGCTTCACGTCCCGCCGCGGGATGGCCAGGAACAAGAGGAGCTCCAGAAGCTCGTAGTCTGGAAGGGCGTCCGCGCCCGCGTCCATGAACCGCGCGCGCAGGCGCTGGCGGTGCTCGTGATAGTGCGGCTTATCCGCCACCGTCCGTGTCGTAAGGCGGGTGGTGGAAGCTCTTGGGCGATTGCGTGAAGATCTCGCACCCGGTCTCTGTCACACCGATGGTGTGCTCGAACTGGGCCGACAGCGAGCGGTCCTTGGTCACCGCCGTCCAGCCGTCGGAGAGCAGTTTCACCTGCCATTTGCCGAGGTTGATCATCGGCTCGACGGTGAAGAACATGCCGGCCTTCAGTTGGACACCTGTGCGGGGTTCACCGAAATGCAGGATGTTCGGCGAATCGTGGAAGACCCGGCCGATGCCGTGGCCGCAGAAATCCCGCACCACCGAGCACCGGTGCGACTCCGCATGGGTCTGGATGGCGTGACCGATGTCCCCCGTGGTCGCTCCGGGGCGGACGGCCCCGATGCCGAGCATCATGGAGTCGTAGGTGACGTCGCACAGGCGCTGGGCCTTCCGGCCGACCTTGCCGACCGTGAACATGCGGCTCGAGTCCCCATGCCAGCCGTCGACGATCACGGTCACGTCGAGGTTCATGATGTCGCCGTCCTTGAGGAGGCGCTCTCCAGGGATGCCGTGACAGACGACGTGGTTGAGCGACGTGCAGATCGACTTTGGGAACCCGCGGTAGTGGAGCGGTGCCGACACGGCGCCGTGGTCGAGCACGAATTCGCCGCACAGTTGGTCGAGTTTCCCGGTGGTGACCTCGGGAACTACGAACGGAGTGATGTAGTCGAGGGTCTCCGCTGCCAGGCGGCCGGCCTTGCGCATGCCCTCGAACGCCTCGGGGCCGTGACGCTTCACTTCGGCCGTCCGGCGCGGGAGTACTTGCGTCTGGGTGGTGGTGCCGGTCATAAAACCTGCGGTTCTCCCGGGCTATGGCCGCGCGAGGGGCACGGCGTTCTCCACAGTGATCGCCTCCAGCGTGAGTTTACAGGAATAGGCGACGGCCTCAACGCCGCTCTCCAGCGCCCGGGTCAGCCCTTCGTCGTAGTTGGGATCGATGTCGGCGGCGATCGAGAGATGGTCGCAATCGCCCCGCTGGATCAGGTACACCATGATCGCGCGGTGACCCTGGGCCACCATGTCGGTCATCTCCACTAGGTGCTTGGCGCCCCGGGCCGTGACCGAATCGGGAAACTCGGCGGTTCCGGGCACGCGGCTCAAGTGAACGTTCTTGACCTCGACGTAGCAGGCGGGCCCGTCCCCTTTGAGAAGGATGTCGATGCGCGAGTTCCTGCCGTACTTGACCTCGCGCCGCTGCGACCCGTAGCCCTGCAATTCGGTGATGGTCCCCGCTTCAATGGCCTCGGCGACGAGGCCGTTCGGGTGTGCCGTGTTGATCCCGACGAGCGCCCGGCCGTCGTGCACCATCTCCCAGGTGTAGCGGAGCTTGCGTTCCGGGTTGGCGGCCGGCGACAGCCATACTTCGAGACCCGGATCCGTGAGGCCCAGCATCGAGCCGGGATTCGCGCAATGGGCCGTGACCACGTCGCCCGATTCGAGTTCCACGTCGGTCAGGAACCGCTTGTAGCGCTTGATCAGGGTGCCCTTGACGAGGGGATTGGGAAACCGCATGGCTCAAGAGTAGTGGTGCCGGTGCTGGACTTCAAACGGCTCCACGGTCAAGGCCCTCTTGCACGGGCGGCGCCGAGGGTTGAGGATTGCTCCTCGCGTCGTGTGATCGGGGAAAACGCGCCGTGGCCGAGACCGAAACCGGGACAACCGCCTGCGCCGTCATTATCGGCAACGAGATTCTTTCGGGTCGCGTGCAGGATCGGAACCTCGCCTATATCGCCGAGCGGTTGAACGACTTCGGAGTCCGGTTGCGCGAGGCCCGGGTCGTCCCGGATGATCCGGACGCCATCATCGCCGCCATCAACGAATGCCGGCGGAAATTCGATTACGTGCTCACGACCGGCGGCATCGGGCCGACGCATGACGACATCACGGCCGAGTGCGTGGCTAGGGCGTTCGATGTCCCGCTCGAGGTCAACGAAGAGGCAGCGGAGGCCATGCAGGCCCGTGCTGGCGGCAAGGCCGATGAGGCGCGTCTCCGCATGGCGCGCGTCCCCGTGGGCGGCAAGCTGATCAAGAATGCCGTCTCCGCAGCCCCCGGCTTCCAGATGGAGAACGTCTTCGTTATGGCGGGCGTGCCTTCGGTGGCCAAAGCCATGGTCGATGCGCTGGGACCGCGGATCGCTGGCGGCGCGCCCGTGCACTCGCGGGGGATCGTGGCGCATTTGTCCGAGGGGGTCGTCGCGGCGCCGCTCGCCGGCATCCAGAAGCGGTTTCCGGACATCGATATCGGCAGCTACCCGTTCTACCGCTCGGGCCGCTTCGGCACCACGCTGGTGGTTCGCTCGACCGACGCCGGCCGCATCGATGCTGCCGTCGATGAGATCAAGGCGATGATCCGTCGTCTGGGTGCTGAGCCCGAAGAGGAGCTGGAGGCGGTCTGATGGGCAGTACCGCCATCGCGTTGCGCCGCGCCAGTCCCGCCGATGCCTCGGCCATCGCCCACGTTTACGTCAGCTCCTGGCGCACGACCTACAAGGGCCTCATTCCGAGACAGGTGCTCGCGGCCCTCGACGAACTCAAGCAGACGGGCTATTGGTGGAACGCGCTCTGCGAGTCGAGGCTGGGCTGCGGCGCCGTCGTGGCCGAGGGCGGATCCCGTGTCATAGGCTTCTCCGCCTTCGGGCCGGCGCGGGAGGAAGGGTTTTCACGGCGCGGCGAGATTTACACGCTCTACCTGCTCGATGCCTACCAGCGGTGCGGCCTCGGCCGGCGCCTGCTGTCGGCGAGCGCCGACGACATGGTCCAGGCGGGCTTCACGTCGATGTGTGTCTGGGTGCTGGCCCGCAACCCGGCGCGCGAATTCTATGAGCACCTGGGCGGGGTAGAGCTGTCGTCGCGCGATATCGGCCTCGGCGGCCGGCAGCTCGAAGAGATCTGTTACCTCTGGCCGGACCTTCGCCGTCTTGAGGCGCTGGAGGAGCATTGAGCGGTTTCTCCCAACATCGTTGCCCTGGAGAAATTTCTCGATCTGCTCTGAGCTGTTCCGGAGCGGAGATTCCTCGCCGGCAAGGAGAAGACGCAGATCGGGACCGGTTGCGGGCGTGGCGGAATGGTAGACGCAACGGACTTAAAATCCGTAGGGCGCAAGCCCGTGCTGGTTCGAGTCCAGCCGCCCGCACCATTTAAAATCAATGACTTAGAAGGATTCGGCGGGAAAGCACGAGACCGTCAGTCAGGTTCGTGTCAGCAATATGTCAACACCATGCTTTGACACGCTCATTGACAGAATGTGCGGGTCGTCCACGAAACCGGGGGAGACATATGAAACGAATGCTCATCGCGCTCGCCCTTGCCGTGGCGCTGGCAGGGACGGCGGGGGCGGAACCTTTGAGCTTCCACTTGTGGGAAGACGTTTGTGTCCATCACGGGTGAATGGCGCTCGATCGATCATGTAGAGACCATGCTCTATACGAAAATCGGATATCGTTTGTGTTCGCCCCGTGGAGTCATGGGTGTCGATATACGCCAAGGACGACCAGATTACGCAGAGGGAGGTGTGGTGGCGCATTCCGGGCGACCGCCGCCGCTGGTTGGTTGAATGTCTCGATTGGCGCTCTTGGCTGCGGCGCTCGGGTGGGCCCTCGCCCTGAGTCCCCTCTTGAGTGACAGTGGTTCAGCGGCATCGGAACGACCAGTGCAACGTTTCTTGTGCGTGTTCGATCGGCATGTGTCGCCAAATGCAGGCCGGGTCTCCCGCGACGACCCCTTACGCTACGAATTCGTGGTCGATGGAACGAGTCATGCGTTCGCTGTCGGGCGCAACGTGTACCCGTTCAAGTAATCACAGGAGACCAGGGCATCACCTTGCTGGAAGTGCTGAAAACAAGTGCGCCGCAGACCATCACCATTCACATGACTGGCAGCGCCGTGCACAGCCGACATGCGATGCTTTCCGTGATCGGAGAGATCACACCAAGTCAGTATTACGGCACCTGCAAATAGGAGATTCCTCTGGTCTTTTGCCACCGACGCCCTCAGCTAGGCAAGACCCTTCCCAATTATTAGCGCGAACGTCGTAGGGCAGGGCTTCAGCATAGGAATCGAGTACCACAAGGTAGTTACGGATCTCGCCACCCAGACGACCTTTCTAACTCCGACTTGGATAGATGGATATACAGGCCAGACTTCAGACTCGAGCTACATCCTAACGGGCATGGCACAAGGTTCCGACAGTTTGTCGACGAATATCTCCGGGTGAACGAGGATGCCTGCAAGTAGGCGGAACTAGGACCTCAGACGGCACGTGCGAGAAGGCTGACGTATTAAGTGGGACTGGCGGCGCGGGAAACGATAGGCACCAATTCGGCTCTATTCCCCATCCCGGCGCCGGTACCATCCCAACCGGTTCACGCAATTCAGAACTCGCGCCGCCGTGACGGGAAAGACCGCCACTGACGCGATGCGCGTTACGATCAAGGCATGGCGCGAACTGTTCGGCCAGACGATGATCTCCCGAATCTCATCAAGCGGCACAGCGTGCTTCACCAGATGGTCATCCGCGCCCCGGAAGCCCATGAACCATACGGTGTCCTCCGTGCACTCAAACGGCCGAATGTGCTTGCTCCGATCCTCGGATGCGGAAGCGAGCGCCGCCACGAGACAGGCGAACGCAACTCCGAATATCGCTATCTCGAAGGTGTGCCGCTTAACCCAGGTCCACATACCGCTTCCCTCTGGATAGCTGCCGGGGGGTGCGGACACCCCCCGAACGCCCAGCTTGTCATCAAAACGGAGTCTCTCGTTCATCTGAGCATGAAACGCGCGAGCAATCACCCATGAGCGCGACGAGAGGCGCCTAGAGGGAAAGGCCGTCAGCGGCGCCATACGGGCGCCTAGGGCGTCCTAGTTGAACGCTCGCGCCGCAAGCGTTTGCAATATCGGATGGAGCAGCCACCCAAAAAAATGAGATGCCCACAACAGCAATACACGCTGCCCCGGCAACCCGGGCTGCCTTGGTCTCGAGCGCGATCAAGCGACCTTCTACCGAGTCAAAGCGTCCGTCAGAGCGCGATTCCAGACGGTCAAAGCGATTGGCCAACCATCCCACAGGGATGGCCTCGTCATTAGAGAACGCGACATCCGGCGATGCCTCGGTCATGGCTCACGCCTATACAATAATTTTCATAACTTTTGCATTGAGGCTCAGCACGAATGCACACCGTGTGCAGGTTGACGATCTCCTCCTGCTCGTAGCGCCTCCTTGCCATTGTCGGTCCTCCTCATTCCATAACCTAAGGGTGGACCATTCCAGTGGGGGAAGATCACTAAGCCGTAGGGCGCAAGCCCGTGCTGGTTCGAGTCCAGCCGCCCGCAGCAAACCGTTCGAACGACATCCCCCTCGGTTGAGAGCGTGCGGCCCGCTCGTGTAGACAGGATGGAGACACAGGAGAGGAGGAGGCGTCGATGACCGAACTGTCCAAATCGGAGATCGCCGAGATTGCCGGGAAGCTGCCCATCCGGACCCGGGCCTTCATCGACGGCGAGTACCATCCGGCCGCGTCGGGCCAGACCTTCGCGACCGTCAATCCGGCGACCGGCGAGCACATCGCCGATGTCGCGCACTGCGGCGGCGAGGACGTCGACCGGGCCGTCCGAGCGGCCCGCCGCGCCTTCGACGGCGGCGCATGGTCGCGCGCGGCCCCCGAACACCGCAAGGAAGTGCTGCTCAAGCTCGCCGACCTCGTGCGCGCCCATGCCGCGGAAATCGCGGTGATGGAAAGCACCGACGTCGGCAAGACGATCAGCGATGCGATGGACGAGATCGGCGGCGAGGCCGTCAGCTACTTCCAATGGTACGCGGAACTCGCCGACAAGACCTTCGGCAAGGTCGCGACGACGGGCGAGGATGCCCTGGCCCTCATCGTCAAGGAGCCCGCCGGTGTCGCCGCGGCGGTCCTGCCCTGGAACTTCCCGTTCCTGATGGCCGTGTGGAAGGTGGCGACCGCGCTGGCGGCCGGCTGTTCCGTCATCCTCAAGCCGGCCGAGCAGACGCCGCTGACGACGATCTACCTCGCCGAACTGGCGACGGAGGCGGGCGTGCCTCCCGGCGTGATCAACGCCCTGCCGGGCCTCGGCGAGACCACGGGCCAGGCGCTGGGGCGGCACGGCGACATCGACGTCATCTCCTTCACCGGATCGACCGAGGTCGGCGGTTATTTCATGCGCTACGCGGGTGAGAGCAATCTCAAGTCCGTGGGTCTCGAGATGGGCGGGAAGAGCCCGTTCATCGTGCTGGACGACGCCGACCTCGACGATGACCTCATCGAGCACGCGGCGCTTTCGGCCTTCTGGAACGCGGGTCAGAACTGCTCGGCGAACATGCGGCAGATCGTCGACGCCAGGCGAGCAGGGGAATACGTCGAGCGCGTGACGGCCCGCGCCAATGCTTACAAGGTCGGTGATCCCCTGGATCCCGAGACCGAGATCGGCGCCATGATCACGTCCGAGCACCGGGACGTCGTCATGGGTTACATCGAAAAGGGTCGGGCCGAGGGCGCGCGCCTTGTGGCCGGTGGCGCGACCCTGGATGCGCCGGGCTATTTCGTGCGGCCCACGGTGTTCGACGGCCTGACCCCCGACATGACCATCTCGCGCGAGGAGATCTTCGGGCCGGTCCTCGGCGTCCTGCCGGTCAGGAATTTCGACGAGGCCCTCGCCGTCGCCAACGACACCGACTACGGCCTGCACGCCACGGTGTTCACCCGGGACATCGATCGCGCCATCCACATGGCCCGCCGCCTGCCGTGCGGTACGGTCGCCGTGAACGGGTTCACGGAAGGCGACGTCAAGACGCCCTTCGGCGGCTACAAGCGGTCGGGGTCCATGGCGCGCGAGAACGGCGTGGAAGCCTTGGACCAGTACGTTCAAACCAAGACCATCTGGATCTCCGTCGGTGCGATGGATGCCGTCTCATGATCGCCAAGACCCCGATCCCTTCCGTCATGGCCTCGTGCCTCATTCCACCGGCGCGGTGTCGTTGAATACCTGGGTGCGTTTCATGAGACGCCGCTGATCCGGCGGGAATTTTCCGCGGCCGTGCATGGTCGGCCTGTTGTCCCACATCACGAGGTCGCCCACCCGCCATCGGTGTGTCCAAATGAACTCCGGGCGCGCGACGTGGTCGGTGAGGAATTCGACCAACTCCCGGCTCTCGCTTTCGTCGAGTCCCACCACGGAGCGGGTGAACAGCGGCGTCACGTAGAGCGTCTTCCGCCCGGTCTCGGGATGGGTGCACACGATAGGATGATCGATGATCTGCGGCGGATTGAGCGGGGTGTCCGGATGGCGGTGGGTCGCCCTGAGGCCTTTCAACCGTTCCTTCATCGCGGCGTCGAGCGCGTCGTAAGCTGCGTAGCCGCTGCCCCAGCGTGTCTCGCCGCCGGTGTCGGGGATCTCCACGGCATAGAGGGCCGAGATGGTGCCGGGCTTCGGCATGTAGGCGAGGTCCGAGTGAAAGCCAATCTCGCCGTCGCCGAGGGCTCCGATTTCTTGGCCGTTCTTCCTGATGTTGGAGACGAAGAGGATCTCCTTCACGGGCCTGTCCGGCATGTCGCGCACGTGGACCTCGGCCTTTCCAAAGTAATTGGTGAACCGGACTTGATCCTCGTCGCCGAGGTCCTGCCCTCGAAAGAAGATCACGCAATGATCCAGCAGCGTCCGACGGACCGCGACGGCCGTCTCCCGGGGAAGCGGGTTCGACAGGTCGAGGCCCCGGATCTCGGCGCCGAGCGCCGCCCCCGTCGGAATGACGGTCATTCCCTCCACGGCGTTGGGCTTGCTCACTTTACCGGCTCCGCGGCCGATGAAGGCGTCGATGCTCATGGCCTCGATACGGCGACGGCCACGCTGCGGGCCGCCGTCATTCCGGCCGCGGACATCCGGAATGCGGGCGTCATTTGTCCCCTTTCACGGTATCGCGCGATCTCTTCTGGTGTCGGCACGGCCTGAGTTTATTTTTCGAGACGGCGGCGAACAAGCGTATCGGCGCTCGCTCGGGCGCGCCGGAGGTTCCAACCGCGGCTGGTTCCAGTTTGACTGGAACCGCCCTAGAGTCTGAAGGACGCGTTCGTGTACCGGCGGGAGAGGATCAAGAAAGGGGAGATGCACCGTGACCAAGCAATCCGGCGACAGTACCACGCCCTGGCGGATCAAGGGTGATTGGTGGGATCTCTGCAATTGCGCGATCGGTTGTCCCTGCCTGTTCGGGGAGAATCCCACCCTTGGCTACTGCCAGGGGGTGCTGACCTACATCATCCGGGAAGGGCGCCACGGAGACGTTGATCTCGTCGGGCTCACCGTCATCCTGATCGTTCATTTCGAGGGAGAGCTCTTCGACAGGAACCGTGAGATTGGCCTTCTCATCGACGAGCGCGCCGATGCCGCGCAGCGGGAGGCGCTGGAGATCATCTTCAGCGGGCGCTCGGGCAGCGTGTTCGGCGCGATGCGTGACCTGAGGAAAAGCCTCGACGGAATAGAATACGTGCCGATCGACGCCAGTCAGGACGAGGAGGAATGGAGGGTGCAGGTCGCGGGCTTGATCGAGGGTCTCGGCGGCCCGTTCCGCAAGTTCCTCGTACCGGAGGGCGAGGCCTGTCGCATCCATAACCCGCCGCGGCCGGAAGTCGTCCCCGGGATCGTCACCGTCGGTCACGCCCTGCGCAATATCATCACGGGACCGTTCGGACGCGATTGGGACTGGAGCGGGCGCTCGGCCAAGCACATCGGTTTCGATCTCAGCGGCCCGGACGACTTCAGCTGGAAGAACGCGTAACCTCATGGCCAGCAACGAGATCACCGGCGCTCGCTATATCGCGGAAGCTCTCAAGCACTTCGGCGTGACCCACGTCTTCTTCATGGACGCGATCTTGAGGCGCACCCTCGTCGAGATGGAGTGGGTCGGGATCACCCGCGTGCTGGCACACTCGGAAAAAGCGGCGGCCTATATGGCCGACGCCTACGCGCGGGTGACCGGCCGCGTGGGCGTCTGCATGGCGCAATCGGTCGGCGCCGCCAACCTTGCCGCGGGCCTGCAGGATGCCTGGCTGCATCGGGCGCCGGTCCTTGCGATCACGGGTCGCAAGCCGGCCTTCGCCCGGGACCGCAACGCCTATCAGGAGGTCGAGCACGCGCCCCTTTACGCACCCGTAACCAAGATGCATGCCGATGTCGACGTGATCGACGAGCTGCCGCGCTATCTCGAGCAGGCCTTCCGCGAGGCGACGGACGGCACGCCCCGTCCGGTGCATCTTGATCTCAACGGCCTCGGTGGCCAGGAGATCGAGAACGCAACGCTGCCGGGCGCCGACTTGCCGAACGCCGCGTATGGATCGCATCCCGTCCGGCGCCTGCGGCCGGATCCTGCGGAAATCGAGGCGGCCGCGGCGCGCCTCGCCAAGGCCAGGAAGCCAGTCCTGGTGGCGGGAGCGGGTGCCGTGCAGGCCGCTGCGCATGCCTCGGTGCAGTCGCTGGCGGAAACACTGTCGATTCCCATCGCCACGTCCCTCGGCGGCCGCGGCATCGTGCCCACGACCCATGCGCTCCACGTCGGCGTGGTCGGTACCTATTCCGCGCCGGTCACCAACCAACTCGTCCACGAGGCCGATCTCGTCATCTACGTGGGTTGCCACGCGGGTGATCAGGTGTCCAACGACTGGACCGTTCCGGCCCCCGGTACGGCGGTGATCCAAATTGACGTCGACGGCCGCGAGGTGGGGCGCAGCTATTCTGGCGTCAGCGGAATCGTCGGTGATCCGGGGATGGCGCTGAATGATCTAGCAGTGGCCGTCGATGGCACGGGGGACCGCATTGACTGGGCCAGGGATGTGGGCGCCCGCTTCGATGAATGGCGCGACTCCATGGCGGAGCATCGGGCGTCGGATGCGGTGCCGATGCGCGTGGAGCGTCTCTGTCACGAGTTGAGCGAGGTGCTGCCCGAAGATGCCATCCTGGTGGCCGACACCGGCTATTCGGGCATCTGGACGAGCACCGTGCTGGAATTGAGGCACCCGGGCCAGACCTACCTGCGCGCCGCCGGATCGCTGGGCTGGTCATTGCCGGCCGCGCTCGGAGCCAAGGCCGGGGCACCCGACCGGCCCGTCGTCTGCTTCACCGGTGACGGCGGCGTCTACTACCACGTGCCGGAACTGGAAACCGCGCAGCGCCGCGGCCTCCCGGTCGTAGTTGTCGTCAACAACAACTCGGGCTTCGGCCAGGGGGTCGACAAGGTCCGGGACATCTACGGGGATACGCCCGGCAATCCGGACGACCTCAACCGCTTCAACGACACGAACTTCGCCGACGTCGCCCGCGCGTTCGGTGTCGAGGGCATCCGGGTCGAGCGGCCCGGCGAAATCCGACCGGCCCTCGAACGTGCGCTTTCCCTTGACGAGCCCGTGCTGGTTGACGTCGTGACCGACCGCGAACCCCGCGCGCCCGCGCCCTGGACGCCGTGACCGGAACGAACATTGCCTTGATCGGCTACGGCGGCATCGCCCGCACGGTAGCCGCACATCTGCCCGAGCTGGTGCCCGATTCGGGAGTCCGGGCGGTCCTGGTGCGTCCGGCCTACGTCGCGCCGACGCGTTCGGCTGTCGATGACTCGATCGCCGTCGTGGACACCATCGGGGCGCTGCTGGCATTCGATCCCGACGTCGTCGCGGAATGCGCCAGCCAATCGGCGGTCGGCGAATTCGGCGAGGCCGTGTTGGCGGGCGGGTGCGACTTAATGATCGCTTCGGTCGGTGCCCTGGCGGATGGCGCTTTGTGGGAACGTCTACGGACGACGGCGTCGGCCAACGACGTTCAGGTATTCGCCCCCGCCGGGGCCGTCGGCGGTATGGACGCCCTGTCGGCGGCGAAGACGGCCGGACTCTCCCGGGTGCGCTACCGCTCGCGCAAACCGCCCGCGGCCTGGCGCGGATCGCCCGCCGAGGAGGTCTGCGACCTCGAGGACGTGGTCGAGCCGATCGTGTTCTACACCGGCTCGGCCCGTGACGCGGCGCGGGACTACGCCAAGAACGCCAATGTTGCGGCGACGGTGGCGCTGGCCGGGATCGGGTTCGAGAAGACCGAGGTGGAGCTCTGCGCGGATCCGAGCATTTCGTCGAACGTCCACGACGTGGCGGTGGAGGGTGCCTCCGGCAGCTTCCGGTTCGAGATCGCGGCCAAGCCGTTTCCGGACAACCCCAAGACCTCCATGCTGGCGGCCTTCAGCATCGTGCGAGCGCTGGCCAACCGCGACTCCGCTCTCGTCGTGTGAAGTTCGGTGTGGCTGCGCTCATGATCTACCGTTCGTAGAGCGGGGCCTTGCCCTTGTACCCACTCCAGGCGAACCAGTAGGCGATGTGGCCCGGCAATCTGGCCAAGGTCTGGCCATCGTTGCCGACAAGAGACTCCTCCTCGACCAGCCAACTCTGACCGCCAGACTCCAGCGTATCGAAGCCTCGAGACCCCGCCGTGAAGTCGCGCCCGCGGGCGTCATAGGCCCGCACGGTGCGCGATGCCGCGTCTCCGATGAGCACGATGTCGAGCGTCCCGATGCGGTCGTTGATCACGCGCCCACCCTCGAATTCCGAAAGGGGCCAGGCCTTCTCGTGGATGCCGCTGCGCAACGCGAAGACATAGTCCTTCGGCTTGAGCCGCGTGTCCTTGACCAGTGCCGGGAACATCAGGTGGGGGCTCGCGAAGTAGCTGGCGTAGGGACGTCCGGGCGTGTAGTCGCGCGAATATCCTGTATCCAGAGACAACACCCTGGTGTCGGGGTGACGGGCCAGCCAGCGCTTCCAGGTCGTGATGGCAATCGGACGCACCTTGAGTTCGATGCCCGAGCCGGTGAGCGGCCCGACCACCGGCCGGCCGGTGAACTGGTTCCACAGCGAGTGGGTCTCCCGGTCGTACATCAGCTTGTTCGAGCGGTAGAGAAACCCGGACGAGCCGAAGACGAAGCGGTCCGGCCGTCCGTGCACACGGGTCTCGAACAGGATGCCCGAACCGCACAAGGTGCAGTAGGCCAGGGCGACGGGCACGCCGCCGATGATGTCGTTGAACATCTCGTGCCAGTCGAGAATGCGCAGCGGGTAGGCCCGCGCATCCCCAGCGATTTCCACGCCGAACACCAGTTCGTCGTCGGTAATGTAGGTCGCCGCCTCCGGCGAGACATGCTTCGGGTCGTTCAGCGCCGGGATCCCGTCCTTCCGTACCCCGCCCCAGACGATCTCTTCGAGGCGAATTTCGTGATTCACGCCTCGTTTCAGGAACAGGCGGAAACTCGGGTCGATCAGAGCGAAGAGATCGGCCTTGAAGGCGTCGTACCCCTCGAACGGCACGATCTCAGGGTGTGCTTCCTGCCACAGGATCCAGGCGTGCCAGTCACCGCCCAGAGTTTCGTCCGTCAAGGCTTCCAAGGTGTTGGCGAGGGATCGATCGTGGTCCCGGAAATAGCGGAGGATCTGGATCAGCGCCGGCACGACGTTGGCATTTCCCCGCTCCTGCAAGCTCCGCAACGCCTGGCGTCGTCCATTGACGTCCGCCGAAAGGATTTGGCGAACCGATTCCTCGACGTTCGTCGCGGAGTCGACGGCACGATCCTGCGCTGCCGCACAAATCGAGAGCGCAAGGACCACCACGGCGACGCTGACGGTGCCGGCGGCGGCGGGAAGGGGAGTGATGAACGGGAGGCGCATGGCAAGGGGCTTGGGTTTCATGCGGGCATGGCAATTCGGGTGCTGCTACGGTTCCGGTTGCTTGATGCAACCCCACCACCTTCGGAAACGCTGCACAAGGGAGACAGTTCATGAACCGCTATTTCAACCCGCCCGACCTGGCCCCGCCATTCGGGAACTACAGCCAAGGCGTCGAGATCACGGAGGCCGAGAAGATCGTCTACGTCGCTGGGCAGGTCGGTGTGGCATCTGACGGAACGGTGCCAAGAGACTTCGAGCAGCAGGCCGAGCAGGCCTTTTGCAACGTTCGGGGCGTCTTGCGTGCCGCCGACCTGGACGTCGAGAACATCGTGTCGACGCGAACCTATCTTCTGAGTCGCGACGATATTCCCGGATTTCGAGCCGCGCGAGATCGCGTATTCGGGGAGGTCAAGCCGGCGGGTACGCTGCTGATCGTCGCCGGATTGGCGGCACCGGAGTGGCGGATCGAGATCGATGCCTTCGCCTACGGGTAGGGGCGAAGGCATCCCGCGCTGATCAATTCCCTTTGACCTCGACGAGGACGTTGCGGAATCGGGTGTCGCCGATATTGCGGGCGTCGTGCCTGGAGCCTTCCTTGCCGCCCACGACATCTCCCGGCGTCATCGCCACGGTATCCACCGTACCGTCCTCGCGATGGATCTCGAGTTCGGAGCCCTCGACCACGTAGTAGAAATAATCGTGGTTGTGCGTGTGCATGCCCGAGGCCTCGCCCGGGTCGAGAATGAGATTCCACACCTTGATCTCGTCATCCTCGAAAATGACCTTGGTGCCGATTTCTGCCATGGGATCCTCCCGCCCTTTGTCCCGATTCCATACGCCATGCAATCCGTTTTGACTAGCGCCCGCCGGCAACGTCTAGGCACGTCGCGGTGACGTAGCTTGCCTCGTCGGAGCACGCCCACACCACGAGATTCGCTACCTCCTCGGGCTCACCCAGCCGCCGCAAAGGTGCATCCCGGTTGACGGCCTCGGCCGCCACCGCAAGATCGACCTGATTGCCCTCCCAGATCTCCGTACGCGTCGCTCCCGGCCGCACCGAGACCACGCGGATGCCTTCGGGCCCCACTTCCTTGGCGAGGCCCAACGTGAATGAATCGAGGGCGCCCTTGCTCGCGGCATAGGGAACGTCGCGCGGCCAGCCCCCGGTCCGGGAGGAAATCGACGAGACATTGACGATCACGCCGCCGTGACCGCCCAGACGGGTCGACATGCGGCCGATGGCCTCCCTCGAGACGAGTGCTGGTCCGAAGACGTTCACGGCGAACGTCCCCCTGAATCTTTCCAGTTCGAAATCCGCGATCAACGTGTCGTAGTCGACTCCTGCGTTGTTGACCACCGCCCCAGGCGTGCCTAGGCCGTCGTCGAGCTCCTGGAACATGCGCAGGACGTCTTCTTCGACGCCCACGTCGGCCTGTACGGTGATCGCGCGCCGGCCCGCCACCCGGACGTCCTCCGCGACGGCCTCAGCCTTGTCCTTCGACCGGCTGTAGTTCACCGCGACGTCCCAACCCCGCCGTCCGGCGAGGCGTGCGATCGCCGCGCCGATGCCGCGGCTGGCTCCAGTGATCAGCATGACACTCATGTCGGCCCTTCCCGATCGGCTCTCACGACACGTTACGCCCCGGCCGTCGGCAACGTATTCTTGCATACCCGCCCGTCCTGCATGATCAGGACAATCCGATCCTTGTCTCTGAGGACACGGACGTCCCGGGACGGATCGCCGTGAACGATCAGCAGATCGGCCGCCTTTCCCACCTCCAGCGTGCCCCACGACCCGCCTCGGCCAATCGCGCGAGCCGAGATCCGGGTCGCCGCCTGGATGACCTCCATTGCGGACAGTCCCAGATCCTGCAGATATTCCATTTCGGAGACGAGGTCGTAAGGCGGGAAGACGTGTGCCGCGTCGGAGCCGACGCCGATCGGGGTTCCCGCGCATCGGGCACGCTGGACGGTGTCCGCGCAGGCTTCGTAGGCCACCCGGCAGCGGTCGATGAACGTCTGCACGTCCGAGGGTTCCGTGCCGCCCGATCGGAGGAACGCCCGAGCGTAATCCTCGTTCGCGCGGAAGTGCAGCCAGGAAATGGTCGGCACGAACACGCAACCCGCCTCGGCCATCAGATCGAGGCCTTCGCCATCCGCGAATTCCCCGGAGTGAAGGGAGATAACGCCGGCGCGGACCGCGTCCTTGATCCCGTCGGCATCGTGCGCGTGCACCGACTTGCCGAACTTCGCCACTTCCTTCACGGCCGCGTCGATCTCCTCGAATGAAAGGTCCTGCGTGTCCCCGTCGATCCACGGGTTGCCCGGTGTCCCGCTGGCGGTCACCTTGACCCAATCGACACCGGATCGGATCTGCTTGCGCACGGCGGTCCGTACTTCCTCGGAGCCGTTCACCGTGACGCCGAGATAGGTCTCGTTCTCGTGGTAACCCCAGGCGCCGGTGTGATCTCCGATACCGCCCGACCCCGACAGCATCTGGCCCGCCGCCACGACTTTGGGCCCCCTGATCACGCCCTTGGCCATCGCATCCCGAACTGCTGTGCCGATGCGGCCCCGGCAGGCGCCGTCGCCTACCGCCGTGCAACCTGTCTCCAGGACCGGAGCCGCGTTCTCCGCGGCCTTGAGAACGTTGAACTCCAGGCTCTCGTTCATCTGCTGAAGGATGAGCGCATATTCCTTGGCGTGATAGGTCAGGTGGGTGTGCGCATCGATCAGTCCGGGCATGACCATGCGGCCCTCAGCGTCGATGACTTCCATGTTCGGGGTGGTCTGGAGCGAGGCACCCTCCCCGGACCGGCTGATCCGCCCCCGCTCGACGACTAGGCTCCAGCCGTGGCGGACGTCAATGTCCGTCCCGTCGACGAGACGTGCATTGACGACGGCGGTCGCCGCCATCGGCTAACCCTGCGGCACGCCCGCGTCGTCGAGGAAACTCCGGTCATTGACCGGATTGGGCCGGTCGCAGGGCAGGAACTCGCCCCGGCCGGCCTCGCCCACGAACTCTCCATCGCGCCAGATGATTTCACCGCGTGCCACGGTCACTTCGGGCCACCCCTGGACATCGAGTCCGTCATAGGGCGTGTAGTCCATGCCGTCGTGCAGGCCGGCGATGGAAATGGTCGTTCGACGATCGGCATCCCACACCGCGAAATCCGCGTCCGACCCGATGCCGATCGTGCCCTTGCGCGGGTAGAGGCCATAGATCTTGGCGGGATTCGTGGCGGAGACGGCAACCACTTGGTTGAGGTCGATGCCGCCCGCCGTCACGGCGCGGGAGAACAGCAGCGGCAGGCGCGTCTCCACTCCGGGTACGCCGTTGGTGATCCGGTTGAACGGCGGGTTCGGTCCGTGCACCAGCTTGCCCTGGGGGTCGTCATAGCGGAATGCCGCGTGATCCGACGAATAGACGTGGAAAACGCCGGTCTCCATGGCGTGCCATAGGGCGGCTTGGTTCTCGGGCGTCCCGGGCGGCGGCGCGCAGATGCACTTGGCGCCCTCCATACCGTCTTTGTCGAGATCGTTCTCGTTCAGGAACAGGTATTGGGGACAGGTTTCGCCGTACACCTTGAGGCCGCGGCTCCGCGCCCACCGGATCATCTCCGCCGCCTCGCCGGTGGCGACATGGACGATCAGGATCGGCACGTCGGCGATCTCGCCCAGGGTGATCGCCCGATGTGCCGCCTCGCGTTCCACCGGCGGCTGGTGCGCGATACCCTTGAACTTCGGCGCCACGCGGCCGCTCTCCAACAGCTTCCCGGTCAGCCAGAGGATGCAGTCCGCGTTCTCGGCGTGAATCATCATCATGGCGCCGTGACGGCGCGCGACTGACATGACTTCCAGGATCTCATGGTCGCTCAGCATCAGGGCCTTGTAGGTCATGTAGACCTTGATCGAGGTGTAACCCTCCTCGATCAGCGACGGCACTTCCTGGCCGAGCACCTGGGGCGTGGGATCGGCGACGATCAGGTGGATGGCGTAGTCGATGACCGCCTTGCCGATGGGCTTCCGGCGATACGCTTCGACGGCGGCGCGCAGCGATTCGCCCTTGATCTGCCGCGCGAAGGGAATCAGGGTCGTCGTCCCGCCGCAGGCCGCGGAAACCGTGGTCGTGTAGAAGTCCGTGCCGGGCCGTGCGCCCGTCTCCGGGGAGTCCTGCTCGATGTGAACGTGGGCGTCGATCCCGCCGGGCAGGACGTACTTACCGGTCGCGTCGACGGTTCGCGCAGCATCGCGCAACCCGTCGCCCAGTGCGGCGATCTTGCCGTTCCTGACGCCCACGTCGCAAACCCAGGTGTCGGAGGCCGTCACCACCGTGCCACCCCGGACCACGAGATCGAATTCCGCCATGCGCGTCCTCCCTGTCCTGTCCATCACAGACTACGCTTTGCGGCGCTTCGGCGAAACCGACGGGCGGGAACGGAATTGACTCGTGACCGTCCCGCTTTCATCGTGGGAGGGTAGCGTGAGTCGTGTCCGCGGGATAAAGTCATGCTGACCCACGAGGAAAAGCAGACATTCGAAGAAGAGGGGCTGGTCGTGCCCGGCTACCGGCTCCCCGACGACCTGATGGGCGACCTTCGCGCGCTGACGGATCGGGTCATCGCCGAAACACCGCAGATACCGCCGGATTTCCTGTTCAGTCCGCATTTGCCCTGGGCCGGACAGAAGGACACGAGCCTGAGCGACGGCTTCATGGCCATCTGCCATCGCCCCGAGATCCTCGATGCGGTCGAGTCCCTCATCGGTCCCGACATCATCTTGTGGGCGAGTCGAATCTTCTGCAAACCGGCGCGCACCGGCCTGGAGATCCCCTGGCACCAGGACGGCACATCGGGCTGGCCGATGCGGCCGCTGGCGTCCGTCGCGGTCTGGATTGCCGTCGATGATTCCACGGCCGAGAACGGCTGCATGCGCTACATCCCGGGATCCCACAAGCTGGGCGAGCTGCCGTTTGAGTTCTCCTCGCGCACGGATCTGGCGGTCAACGTCGAGATTGACAATAGGGAATTCGATGCTTCGACTGCCCGCGACAACGTACTCGAGTCAGGACAATTCTCGATCCACCACATGTTCCTGGTGCACAGCTCGCAGCCCAACCTGTCCGGCAAGCGCCGCGCCGGGTTCGCGATGCGGGTCATGCCCGCGACCTCCCATTACGACCGCTCGAACGTCGTGGAGAGCCCGTCGAACCGGTACGACTTCGACCTCGCCAACGCGCCGCTCTTCCTGCTGCGCGGGGTTGACGCCTGTGGCCGGAACGACATCGTCACCGGACCCGTCGAGTCGCTGGATCTGAAGAAAATCGGCTGACGGGCGCGGCGGCCTTGAGCTGCGCGGCAAGAGCGTCGACAAACTTCAACCAAAGGTTGTAATCGGAAATGCGCTCTGCACCGCGACTCAGGCATCCGCCGATGCGGCCTGTTTCTGCTGAGGTATGCCCAGCATCTCGCGCGCTTCCTCCGGCGTCGCCACCTCGCGGCCGAGCTCGCGGCAGATGCGCGCGGCACGTTCCACCAGCTGGGCGTTCGACTTCGCGAGTTCACCGGGACCGTAGTAGACGTTGTCCTCCATGCCGACGCGTATGTTGCCGCCCATGGCGACCGCCATGGTCGACAACGGCAACTGGTGCTTGCCGACGGAGACGATCTGCCAGCTCGATCCCTCGGGAACCGCGTCGAGCATGGCCAGCAGGTTCGCCGGCGAGGCCGGGATGCCGCCCTGGATGCCCATTACGAAACTGAAGTGCATGGGATCCTCCAGAACGCCCTTCTTCTTGAGATCGAGCATGTTGGCGATGTGAGAGAGATCGTAGACCTCGAGCTCGTTGTGGATTCCCCGGTACTTGCAGCCTTCGACGAACTCCGTGTTCCACGCCTTGGAGTTGGAGAAGAGGAATTCGTCGCCCTTGTGGTCGAAATGGAAGGTCCCGCAGTTCACGGTCAACATGTCCGGCTGGGGCGCCAGTTCTAGGAGGTTCATCCGCTCCTCGAGCGAGAAGTTGTGGCCGGTCCCCTTTTCGTCGAACCAGATGCCGATGCCGCTGCCGACCTGGGTGATCATGCTGGAACAGCGGCCCATGACGCCGTCGACCACGTCGTTATAGATGTCGAGATCGGCGGATGTCCTTCCTTCCTTGTCCCGCACGTGGATGTGCGCGACCGAGGCGCCGGCGTTGTAGCAATCGTAGAAGTCGCTCACGATCTCGTCCGGCTGTTCGGGCAGGGCCGGGTTGGCTTCCCGTCCGTGCAGGCCGCCCGTGGTGGCGATGGTGATGATCACCTTGTCCTGATGTGTGAGGTTCGGTTTCATGGCGTTCTCCCGATGAATTCAATGGCTCTGCCGGATTACGGCACTTTACGTTGCCGGTGGTCCACGTCCTCAAGACGCTTCTCTGTGGAACAGCCGCGGCCCGAACGCCTGCATGATGGGCATGACTTCGATCTCGTTGACGTTCAGGTTCGGCGGCAGCGTGACCACGGCGTGGACGACTTCCGCCATGTCCGAAGGCTTCACCGTCTCGAAGCCGGTGTAGTGGGCCCGGCCCTTCTCCTCGTCCCGCATCTGCACGTAGGCGAACTCGGACTCAACGTTACCAGGGACCAGCAAGGTCACGTGCACGTGGCTGCCGAGCAGGTCGGAACGCAGGTTATAGGTGAAGTAGTGGACGAAGGACTTGGTTCCCGCGTAGACGGATGATCCCGCCGGCCCTTTGTGATTGGCCGTTGAGGAACCGACGTTGATGATGTGGCCGCGGTCGCGGGCAAGCATCCCAGGGAGTGCCGCGTGCGTGCAATACATGACGCCTTTGCAGTTGATGTCGACCATGCGTTCCCAATCGTCGAGGGATGCCTGTTGGGCCACGTCGGCCCCGAGGGCATTGCCGGCGTTGTTGACGAGTACGGTAATCTCCGAGAATTCGGCCGGTAGGTTCGCGAATGCAGATTCCACCGCGGCCCGGTCCGAGACGTCGAAAGGCGCAACGTGGCAACGGTCGCCGATCTCTGCCTGAATTTGCTCCAACCGCTCCTTCCGGCGGCCATTGAGGATGACGCGGGCGCCTACGGCTGCGAATTTCTGTCCGACCGCACGGCCGATACCCGAGGTTGCGCCGGTGATGAATACGACTTGGTCCGACAGATCAGCCATCAGGGGCGTCCTCCTTCGTATGCCGTCGTCCACGGTTCGCACATGTTACGCTGTGTGTAAATGACGGTTCGGGCACAAGACAAGGCTCCGGCGGGTGAGATCGGGGTCGAATTCGCGGATGAATCGCTTCCGCCGGACTTTCGAACTTGACCGCCTTATGTCCGGTCCCATACGTGTCGCGGGAGCGACGGGCGGGTAGGGGAGGATGATGTCGGAAGAAGCTCGAACGCGTGTGGAGTTCGACGAGCACGGTAAGCGGACGACCTATGACGAGATCGAGGTCGGCAAGGATCTCGGGTCGCTCGAGTGGGTGGTCGGCGGGAACGACATCGAAAAACAGTGTGCCATCGATGAAGACTTCCATCCGTGGTTTGCCCTGGATTCGGAATGGAACGGCGTCATCGCGCCGCCGCAGATTCAGTACCGGCCGCCGCGCTGGCTTCTGTCGCGCACCTACAACATCCGCGGCGTGTTCTACAGATGGGACTTCGAGAATCTGAAGCCCATCCGGCCCGGGGAGAAGATCACGATAACCGGCCGCATTCTCGACAAGTGGATTGACCGCGACCGCGAATTCATGAGCTACGAGGCCGAGGGCCGCGATGCGGGGGGTGAGCTCGTGTTCCGGACGACGCGCGTGCACGCGCTCGACGTCGTCGAGCGCACGGCTCCGCGGAAGGGCGCTGGACAGGACAGCGGCATCAAGCAGGAAAAAATCTGAGCGATGGCTATCATCGGCAAGGATACGCCCGTCGGCACCGAACTGCCGGTCTTCGCCCGCCGGTTCCGCAACGAGATGTTCGCCATGGGCGATATCAAGACCATCCATAATGATGATGCGGCCGCCCAACGGGAGGGCCTGCCCCGCGCCGTTGCCGTCGGCCCACAGGTCGCCGCGCTGATCTTCCGCATGATGCGTTGCTGCTTCGAGGAAGGCTGGATCGTCGGCGGCAGAGTCGCGCTGACCTTCCGTCGTCCCGTCTGGTCGAACGACTTCGCCACGGCGCACGGCGTGATCAAGGGCAAAGAAGTGGAAAGCGACAAGGTGCGCGTGGTTTGCGACGTCTGGGTCGAGCGCGGCGACGGCGAGAAGGCGATCGTCGGAACCTGCAGCGCCTTGGTGCCGGGCGCGTAAGGCGGCGGACCGGTCGTCTCCGAATGGACATTCACGTCGGCATCGACGTCGGGGGCACGTTCACGGATGTCGCCGTCAATGTGCCGGAGGCAAATCGATTCATTCATTTCAAACTGCCCAGCACGCCGGGTGAGCCCGATCGCGCGATCGTCGAGGGTGTCGCCCGGGCACTGGCCGAGAATGATCTGAATGCGCGGGATGTCATGCGGCTCTCCCACGGCACCACGGTGGGCACCAACGCCCTGATCCAGCGTCGCTGCGGCCGTGTCGCCGTCGTGACCACGGAAGGCTTCCGCGACTTGATCGAGATCGGGCGTCAGGTCCGGCCCCGCATGTACGACATCCATCTCGATTACCCATCGCCCATCGTGCCCCGTCAGCTTCGCTTCGAGGTACGTGAGCGGCGCCGCGCCGATGGGACGGTACACCTCCCCCTCGACGAGGCCGGACTGAGGGATCTGGCCCGCACGCTGGTCGATGCGGAGGTGGAGTGTGTCGTGGTGTGCTTCCTCAATTCTTACGTTTGGCCGGAACACGAGGAACGGGCCGTGGCGCTCCTGAGAGCGGCGCTGCCGCCGGCCGTTCACGTCCTCTCCTCGACGTCCGTCTATCCGGAATTCCGAGAGTACGAGCGGTTCTCGACCGCAGTCCTCAACGGTGCCCTGCTTACCGTCATGAATGCATACCTGAATCGGTTCACGGCGGGTCTCGAAGGCATCGGCGTACGGGCTGACCCGAAGGTCAGCCAAAGCGCGGGTGGATTGATGTCGCTTGGGATGGCGCGGCGGCTGCCCATTCGCGCGTCATTGTCGGGGCCGGCTGCCGGTGTGTCCGGTGCCGCGGTCCGGTCCGCCGCTGCGGGCTTCGAGGATATCATCACGCTCGATGTCGGCGGGACGAGCACGGATGTTAGCCTAATGAAGGGTGGGATCCCCGGCGAGGTGTACGAACATGAGATCGCCGGCTTTCCGCTGAGGCTGCCTGCGATCGACGTGAACGCGGTCGGCGCGGGCGGCGGCTCCATCGCCTGGATCGACTCGGATGACCTGTTGAAGGTGGGTCCCATGAGCGCAGGGGCAGATCCGGGGCCGGCTTGTTATGCACTCGGCGGCGGCCAGGCCACGGTGACGGACGCCAATGTTGTGCTGGGGCGCCTCAATGGGGACGCCTTGCTGGGTGGGGGCATGCCCATCGCCAAGCCCCTTGCTGTCGAGGCGGTTCGGCGATTGGCGGCATGCCTGGATCTGGAATTGGGGGAAACGGCTCTTGGGATCGTCCGGGTGTCGGCGGCAACGGTGGTCAAAGCCATTCGTGCGATCTCCGTGGAGCGGGGTCACGATCCGTCCGAATTCGCCCTCTATGCCTTCGGCGGCGCGGGTCCTCTGTTCGCCGTTGACGTCGCCCGCCAGCTCGATATCTCCCGGGTCATCGTCCCGCCGCATCCCGGCATCCTGTGCGCCGAAGGCCTGCTCAACTGCGACATGGCGAGCGATTTCGTGAAATCCGCGCTGGTGGTTGCGGGTCCGGATGCGCCGCCCACCCTGAATTCGGCGCGTGGAGAGCTCCTGGTGCGTTCGGGGAGCTGGCTCGACGAGGAAGGCGTGCCTCCGGACAAAAGGTCGCTATCGTGGTCTGTCGACATGCGCTACCGCGGCCAGAACTTCGAGATCGGCGTCGCGAGCGACGGGGAGGAATTCGATGCGGCGGCCTGCGAACGCCTCGTCCAGGCCTTTCATGCCGCGCACGAGTTCAATTATGGGTTCGCGTCGCCGGACGAGCCCGTGGAATTCGTCAATCTCAAGCTCAAGGGGATGGCGAACCTCGATCAGCCGGCCCCGGCGGTCTGGGTCGTGTCGACCGAAGGCAAGCCGCATGCGTCGCGGGACGTCGTCTTCGGGGGCGCGGAACGTATCACGGCCCCGCTGTACCGGCGGGAAGAACTGGGACGCGATCAGGTCATCGAGGGGCCGGCGGTGGTTGAGCAGCTCGACTCGACCCTGCTGGTCTTTCCGGGTGATCACGGCCGGGTCGACGACTGGGGGAACATGGTGATCACCCTCGCGGAGGGTAGCCCGTCATGGAACTGACCGCCATCCAGGTCGAGCTGCTGCGTAACGCGCTCGGCAGCATCGTCGACGAGATGTACGTAGCGCTGATGAAAAGCGCCTACTCGACCAATATCAAGGAGCGCCGCGACCATTCGACGGCGATCTTCGACACCGAGGGGCGTGTCGTGGTTCAGGGTGAAAGCCTGCCGCTTCACTTGGCATCCATGCTCGGTCTCGTGGAGGTCGTTCTCGAGCGGAGCCGCGACGACCCCTTGCGGCCGGGCGACATGATCGTCTCCAACGACCCCTTCGTCGGCCGGGGTTCGCACCTGCCGGACGTGGCCTTCGTGGCGCCGGTGTTCGTCGGTGAGCGGCCTGCCTGCTTCGTCGCCAACATCGCCCATCACGCGGATATCGGAGGCATGGCCCCTGGCAGCATGGCGGGCGGTATGACGGAGGTCTACCAGGAAGGGTTGCGGATCCCGCCCGTGCGGTTGGTCCGTGCTGGCGAGATCGTCGACGATCTGTTCGATCTCATCCTGCTGAACGTTCGCGTGCCCGAGGAGCGCCGCGGCGACTATCTGGCGCAGGTTGCCGCCAACCGGCTGGGCGAGCGGCGCAGTCACGAGCTGCTCGAACGCTGGTCCCTCGAACGGTTCCGGGCCGGAACGGATGCCATCATCGACGCCGTCGCCACGCGGACCCGCGCCGCCTTAACCGAAGTGCCCGACGGCACCTACACCTTCGACGACGTCATGGATGACGACGGTCTCGGCACGCGGGACATTCCCATTGCCGTGCGCATTGACGTTATGGGAGACGAGATCCATTTCGATTTCTCGGGATCGGCGCCCCAGGTGCGCGGCAACATCAACGTCAGCCGGTCCGCGCTCGAAGCAAGCGTGCTCTACGCCGTCAAGGCGCTCGTCGACCCGGACGGACCGACGAACCACGGTATGCTCGATGCCATCCACATCGAGGCTCCCGAAGGCTCCGTGGTCAATGCCGTCTTCCCGGCGGCGACGGCAGCGCGGTCCCAGGTCAGCCAGCGCCTGATCGACGTCATCCTGGGGGCACTGGCGCCGGCATTGCCCGACCGGGTGATCGCCGCGGGCAACGGGGCGAATACCCTGGCCACGTTCTCGGGCGATGACGCCAACGGAAACTTCTACGTCTACATGGAAGCGATGGGCGGCGGAGCGGGTGCCCGCTCCTACAAGGACGGAACCGACGGCGTACAGGTCCATTCGACCAACACCTCGAACCTGCCGATCGAGTCGCTCGAGCGGGAATACCCCATTCTGATCGAACGTTACGAATTGGTGCCGGACACGGGCGGCGCCGGCACATGGCGAGGGGGACTTGCCCTTCGCCGCGCCTATCGCCCGATCGGCCACACGGCGGTCTTCAGTGGACAGGGCGAGCGCATTCTGAACAAGCCCTGGGGTCTCTTCGGCGGCGGCGAAGGAGTGACCGGCTCCTTCCACTTGGTCCACGACGATGGCCGTAGCGAAAGGCTCGCCGTCAAGCCGCATACGGTGGAAATACCGCCAGATGCCACCCTCTGCATCACGACGCCGGGCGCTGGCGGCTATGGCCCGCCCGAGGGACGCAGCAAGCGCCGCTTGGCCCTGGACGTAGCCAGTGGAAAACTGTCGCCTGGGCGGCTTGAGGAGCAATACGGTTACGACATATCTGAATTGCCTGAAGTGATGGATTCCACCGATACTGTCCGCGCCGTTCGGAACGACTAGCGTTCCGGCCGGCTCGGCCTTGCGGAGGATGGAGCGGGACAATGGTGACACGGGGGATCAAGCAACTGATCGCAGAAGCGAATGCCGCGGTCTACACGGTTTCCGTCCCCGACGCGATGGTGATGCATGGGGACTCTGACGTCGTCTTCGTGGACGTTCGCGAGACGGTCGAACTTCGGCAGGCGGGCTCCGTCGCGGGAGCGGTGCACGCGCCGCGCGGATTTCTCGAGTTCATGGCGGATCCGGAAAGCCCTCTGCACAAACCGGAGCTCGCGAGCGGTGCCCGGCTGCTGCTCTACTGCGCCTCGGGCGGACGCTCGGCGCTGGCCGCCAAGGCTTTGGTGGATATGGGGTTCGAGAACGTCGCTCACATCGCGGGCGGATTCGCTGCTTGGCAGGAGGCCCAAGGACCAGTCGAGTCCTGATGGGTCCTGCGCCGCGGGGCGGTGAAGGAACGTTTGGGAGCGGATCTCAAAAATGGGACTCGAGGCGAGACCCGCCCCCCTGTGGTGTGCTATGAAGCCGCAAGGCGCGGGGTACGAATTCGCTGGGCCCGGCGGATATCGCGTAGTTTGTTCATAGCCGTTTGCAAAATAAAGATAACCCCGCCAACCAACATCAAAATCACAAGGAGGACTCGATGCGTGTAACGCTATCCGTGATCAAGGCTGACGTGGGCTCCATTGGCGGTCATACGCAGCCCTCGGATCGGATGATGGAGGCGGTCCGCGAGGAAGTCGCCGGGGCAATCGATCGGGGCCTGATCGTCGATGGATACGTCTCCCACACTGGAGACGACATCGCCATCATCATGAGCCACACCCGTGGCGAGAACGACACGGACATCCATCAATTCGCCTGGAATACCTTCCTTAGGGCGACCGACATCGCCCGGGAGTACGGTCTCTATGGGGCCGGACAGGATTTGCTCGTCGATGCGCCCTCGGGAAATGTCCGCGGTGCCGGACCGGCGGTCGCCGAGATCGAATTCGAGCACACGCTGGAGAAACCGCGTCCAGCCGAGTCGTTCATGGTGCTCGCCGCCGACAAGTGCGGTCCCGGTGCGTACAACCTGCCGTTGTTTCTGGGCTTTGCCGATCCCATGTTCTGCGCCGGATTGATGCTGCCGCAGATGATAAAGGGATTCACGTTCCACGTGATCGACATGGACAACACGGCCGGCGACTCGCTCATCGAGCTCAACGCGCCGGAAGACTATTACCACCTCACGGCGCTGCTCCGGGACAACGAACGCTTCGGCATCGACTCGATCTATTCTCGGACCTACGACACCAAAGCCGCGGCAGTTTCCGCGCAGCGCCTGCACTCCATCGCGGGTACCTACACCGGCAAGGACGATCCTGTCGCGATCATCCGCAACCAAGGTGTCTTTCCGGCACCCGAAGAACTCGTTTCGCCGTTCGCCAAGGCGCACTATGTCGGCGGCGATGCGCGAGGGTCCCACAACATGCCGCTCATGCCGGTGGCGATCAACACCGCCGTGGCCGGCGTCTACTGCCTGCCCATCGTGAGTTGCCTGGGCTTCTCGCTGGGTCGCGACGGGCATTTCTCCGATGCCGTTACGGACTTCTTCGACAACGTGGCTTGGGACGAGGTTCGTCGGCGCGCCCAGAACAAGGGCAACGAGATGCGCCTCCAAGGTTGGTCGGGGCCCGCCATGCTGCCTTATACCGAGCTTGAGTATAGCGGATTCCGCGATACGGTCACGGGGCTGGTCGACCGTTTCCAAATTCGCGGGAGTACGGAGGCCGAGGCGGCCGAATAACCGGCGATGCATTACGTAAAGCCATACGGCCGTGTCGCGGATTATCCGCGTTACGGCCGTCTTGCATCGGTGACAGGGTGCCGCTCAAGCGCCACGCGCGAGCGCGATATCCTGGAAAATGTCTCGGAAAGCGACGGACCGGCCGCCAGGAACTAGAGCCAGCCCGAGCGCCAGGACGCCTTGGCCTTGCAGCTCCGGCAGATACGCTCGCCGGACCATGCGCTTTCGAACTGCTCTCCACACGCCAGACAACGGCGCACTCTGCTTTCATAAACCGGTGTGGAAGCCTCGTCTTCGCCCCACACATCCCCGGGATCGTCTGCTGAATGCGAAACGAGATCCAAGGGATTCGAAGATTCTGTGCTGTGATCCATTCCTTAGTCCGTACCCCGATCGTGGTTCAGGCCGTCCCATACCGTCCAGAACCATGGTCATATGTCAAAAGCCATAAGCGCCGCCAGCAAGCCTGGCGCACCAAACCCACTTAAGAAACGGCCGCAACAACTCTGTTTGCATGCTGCAATCAGGAGGCAGTCGGCACGCCATACCAGCGGCTTGTCGGCCTTGATGGAGGTAAACCATAACACGGATGGTGCCTGGTTCCTACTAAAATTTCGAACCGAAGAAGCCGGGTTTGCCTCTAATTAATTGAAGTAAGGAAATTTTTTAATTGATGACGCGCGAGGTTTCGGACGATCGTTCTGCTGCCTCGATCCGGCGGATCCGCTACTCGGCTGCCTTCCGGATCGCTCCGAGTTCACGGCATCTGGGCATGACCTCCTCGACGAACAGATTCATGGATGCTTTGACCATGTCGAGCGGCAGGCCGCCGAAATTCATCCAGCAGATGAGGTTGTTGATGCCGGCGATTTCGTTGAGTTCCTGGATCTTTTCGATGCATGTTTCCGGGCCGCCGAAGATCATTTGGCCCCGTTCGTGATCACCGATCGGGCGGAATTGGGCCGTGGACTTCATATAATAGTCGACGTAGTCGGTGCCTTTACGCTTGGCTTCGGCATCCGACTCCGCGACGAACACGTGGCGCACGCACGTGAACGGAAAGTCGAGATCGTCGAGACCTTGGCTCGCCCGTGCCTCCCGCATGAGGTTGTGCGCCTGTCCCAGTTGATCCGGCGGCGCCCACGCCGACAGCATGTGGTAGCCGTGCTTGGCGACATAATCGATCACTTCGTGCGTGCCCAGCCGCGTAGCGACCCAGACCGGCGGGTGAGGCTTTTGAATCGGTCGGGGCACGAGGCTGAGCCTCGGGACATTCCAGTACTTTCCTTCATAGGTGAACTCATCCGTCGTCCAGACGCCAAGAATGATCTCCAGAGCCTCGTTGAAGCGCTCGAGCTTCTCCTCGATGGGAACCCTCAATCCTTCGAACTCATATTTCCTGTACCCGAGCCCGACCCCGAAATCGATGCGTCCGCCCGACAGGATGTCCGCCATCGCGACCTCTTCCGCCGTAAGCAGTGGATGTTCCAGCGGTAGAATCTTGACCGCCGTCGCGATGCGGACATTTTCGGTGATCATGGCTACAGCGCAGGCCATGGCGTAGGGCGAGGCACAGACGCAGTACTCGCCGTCGACGTCCGGCACGTAAGGAACCGAGGAGAAGTGGTGCTCCGTCAGCCATACGGAGTCGAAACCGAGCCTGTCCGCCAGCTTGAACTGCTCGATATGCTCCGCGTAGACCTGGACCTCCGACTTGGTAAACGGCTGTTCCATCAGGTGAAAAGTGCCGAACTTCATATGCTTTTCCTCTACCACTGCAGGGGGGTATCGTGAATTCTGCCGTCCACTATAGACCACACGCGCCCTCCTTCGCCAAGGCCGCGGCGGGTATGCCCTCAGGAGTTGTGCAGGCTGCGACGGACGGGTCAGTACGACTTGGGCAGCCCCAGTTCCCGCTCGCTGATGTAATTGAGAATCATCTCGCGGCTCACCGGGGCGATGCGGGCAACGAAAATCTCGCGCAAGTAGCGTTCGACGTGGAACTCCTTGGCATATCCCATGCCTCCGTGGGTCATCACGGCCCGCTCGCACGCGCGGAACGCGGACTCCGCGCCGAGATACTTGGCGGCGTTGGCTTCGGCGCCGCAGGCCCGTCCTTCGTCGTAGAGCTGGGCCGCCTTGAAGGCCAACAGATTCGCGGCTTCGAGCTCGCACCAGCTCATCGCCAAGGGATGCTGGATGGCCTGATTCTGGCCAATGGGGCGGTCGAAGACGATGCGTTCACAGGCGTACTCCGCAGCCCGTCGGATGGCGATGCGCCCGATACCGACGGCCTCCGCTGCCACTAGGATGCGTTCCGGATTGAGGCCGTCGAGGAGATATCGGAATCCCTTGCCCTCATCTCCAATCAAATCTTGGCTCGGCACCGGCAATCCATCGATGAAAACCGAATTCGAATCGACGGCCTTGCGGCCCATCTTGTCGATCACTTGGGCCTCGATGTAGTCGCGGTCGAAGTCGGTATAGAACAGCGACATGCCGTCGGTGGGTTTGGCACACTTTTCGATGGGCGTCGTACGGGCCAACAGCATGATTTTGGTCGCTGTCTGGGCGACGGATGTCCAAATCTTCCGGCCGTTCACGATGTACTGGTTACCCGACCGTTCGGCGCGCGTCTCGATCTTGGTCGTATCGAGGCCCGCGTTGGGTTCGGTGACCCCGAAGCAGATCCGATCCTCGCCCCCGATCAAGGGAGTCAGCATGCGTTCCTTTTGCTCGTCGGTGCCATGCTTGGCGATGGGTTTCGGACTGAAAATGTTCATGTGAATGGCGGAAGCGCCCGAAAAGCATGCACCCGATTCGGCAATGGTCTGCATCATGACCGCCGCTTCGACGACACCGAGGCCGGATCCGCCATACTCCTCCGGCAGCGAAATCCCGAGCCATCCGCCATCCGCCACGTCCTTGGCGAACGCTTCTGGAAATCCGCCTTCCCGGTCGAGCTTCAGCCAGTAATCGTCGTCATACTTCGCGCACAGTTTCGCCACTGCGGCGCGGATGTCGTTTTGCTCTGGCGTGAGACTGGAGTCCATGGCTGGTATGTGATTCGCATTCGAGTTTCCGCGAAACGGTGGCTCCGATTGTTCACGAGATCGGCTAAATTGCAAATCGAGTCGAGTGAGAGGAGCTTGTGATGAAGATGCGCGCCGCCGTCCTGCACGAACAAGGCCGTGCGCGGCCGTTCGCCGACAGCAGGCCCATGACCATCGAGGAACTCGATATCGAAGGGCCGCGCGCGGACGAAGTGCTGATCGAGATGGTGGCCGCGGGACTGTGCCATTCCGATCTCTCCACTCTGCAAGGCCACCGTCTCCGCAGGCTACCGACGGTGCTTGGCCATGAAGGCGGCGGGATCGTTCGCGAAGTCGGTCCGGGTGTCGGCGAGATCAAGGTCGGAGACCACGTCGTGCTGGGGCCGGTGCTCGCCTGCGGCGAGTGCCGGGACTGTCTCACCGGTCATCCGGCGTTGTGCACGGCGTCGCAAGCCGCGAAATCGCACGGAACGATGCTGGACGGGACGTCCCGGTTGAGTTGGGATGGGCGAGAGATCTTCCATACCAGCGGCGTGTCCTGCTTTGCCGAATACTCCGTCGCCTCCCGCTTTTCCCTGGTGGTAATCGACCCGGATCTGCCCTTGGCGGAATCGGCTCTGTTCGGCTGTGCCGTGATGACGGGCGTGGGTGCCGTGGTGAACACGGCGCGGGTTCCGGCCGGTGCCGCCATCGCTGTCGTGGGTCTCGGCGGCGTCGGCCTTTCAGCCATTCTCGGAGGCACCCTGGCGGGTGCCGAAAAGATCGTCGCCGTCGATGTCCACGACGAGAAGCTGTCGCTGGCCCGGGAAATCGGCGCGACGCATTCCTTTCGGGCTTCCGACGAGAACTGCGCGGAAGCCGTCCGAGAATTGACCGACGGGGGAGTCGACTTCGCCTTCGAGATGTCCGGCGTCACGCGAGGCATGAAGACGGCCTACGACCTGTTACGACGGGGCGGCGTGATGGTGACCGCGAGCCTGCCCTCGGCCGCCGAGGAGTTTGCCTTCAATGCTTACGATCTGGTCTCGGGTGAAAAGACCGTGCGCGGCTGTTACATGGGAAGCTGTGTGCCCAAGCGAGACATCCCCCGGTTCCTGCGCATGTACAAGCGCGGGCGGCTGCCGGTCGAGAAACTCATGAGCGCGATGATCACCCTCGACGACGTCAACCTTGGCTTTGACCACTTGGCGGAAGGCAGGATGGCACGGCAGGTCATCGGCTTCATAGGAGGTTGATCCCTGTTCTGGCGTGCGCTCATGTCTATTACCGTTCTTCCGGGAACGGCGCTGGTGATCGTGCCGGGCGTGTTGCTTTGGGCCGGTTCCGGAACGTCCTGGGCGGCGGAACCGGGTGCAGCGTCGGCGCTTGGCCTCGCGTTTGGCATGTTCTGCGGTGCCGTCGGGCTGGCACTCGCAGGGTGGACCATCGTGGACTTCGCGCGCCGCGGGCGGGGAACCCTCGCGCCCTGGGATCCGCCGGTGAAACTGCTGGTGACCGGACCCTATAGGTACGTCCGGAACCCCATGATTATCGGCGTTGCCCTGGTGCTCGCGTCGGAAGCCCTCCTGTTGCATGCCGCCTGGATCGCGGCGTGGGCCGTGATCTTTTTCCTGATCAACGCCGCGTACATCCCCAAAAGCGAGGAGCCGGGGCTCGCGCGGCGGTTTGGCGGCGACTACCAGCGCTACCGGGAATACGTGCCCCGCTGGATTCCGAGATTGACGCCATGGCGGCCTCGCGGAGAGCCGCATTGAGGCTTACTCCGCGCTACGGCCCACCGTAAAGCCAGTCCAGTCCTTCCAGGGCTTTCTCCTGGGTCCGGGCGCCGAGGAGTTGGTTTCGGAGATCCCGCCGGACACCGTCCGCGTGATAGACGTCACCGAGAAACCGCGCCATGAGCTGCACCCGCCCAGTCCTCAGGTAGCGGTCTTTCTGATAGGCTTTGAAGGCTCTTTCCAGCTCGCCGCCGGACTCGGCGATTTTATCCGCCACGCAAAGGCCGTCCTCGATGGCCATGGCGGCACCTTGCGCGAAGTACTGCAGCATCGGATGGGCGGCATCGCCGATCAGCGTGACCCGGCCCCGGGACCACACGTCCGTGGGTTCCCGGTCGCACAACACCCACATGCGCCAGTCCGCGACCTTCTCGATGAGACTCATCGGTAGCGGTCCGATGTCGGCGAAATGTCGCATCAGCTCATCACGGTCGCCGGGCTCGTTCCATCCCTCGACGTACGTGTCGCTGTGGAAGACGGCGACGACATTGAACAGCTCCCAATCGCGGATCGGGTAGTGAATGAGATGGTTGCGCGGAGCGGCCCAAAGGAGGGCGGCGTTCTGCTTGAGCTCTTCGGGGACTTGGTCCATGGATAGCACGGCCCGGTAGGCAACATGCCCCGAGACCCGTGGCATCTCTTCGCCGAAGAGACAGGCACGCACGACGGACCAGAGGCCATCGGCGCCGATCAGCGCGCGTCCTCGGTATTTGCTGCCGTCTTCAGTCTCGACGGTCACCTGTTCGCCGTCGTCACGAACCTGCACCACCCGGCGCGATGTCTCGAGCGCGATATGCTCCGAGGCCCGACAGGCTTCGACCAGCACGTCGAGCATGTCGGCCCGATGTTGGATGGCGTAGGGATAGCCGTAACGCTCCTGGCAGGCGTCCTTGACCCGCACCCGCGTGATCTCCTGGCCAGTGAGGCCGTCCATCATCGACAGATGATCGACGAACACCGCCTTCTCCTTCATTTGTTCCATGACCCCGAGACGATCGCAGGCGCGAAACACGTTTGGGGCCAGATGGATGCCGGCGCCGATCTCGCGAAACTTGGACGATTGCTCCAACACGCGGCTCGGAATACCCCGTCGGGACAATGCCAGCGCGGTGGCGAGTCCTCCGAGGCCGCCGCCCGCGATCAGGACTTCCGCGCCGTTGGTGTTGTTCACGCTCTCTCCGCAAGAGATATCAGGCTTGACCGTCGCCCCAACGAACGCGGCTCGGAAGACGACCGGTGGCCTCGCCGAGGCCTGGGTGAGGCATCGCCGTGCTAGGCGAGTGGTTCATCGACGAGGGGCATCGCCTTCAGCCAGCGTTCGACGTCTTCCCCGTCGTCGAACAGCGTTTCCAGCTCTTCGCGGGCCTCTTCCTCGGTCTGCAGCACAGACTCGACGTTGCTGATGTCGTTACCGGCGAGGCTCGTGGCCAACTCCAGGCGGATACCGTTGTTGTCGTAGAAATACGCCGACCAGAATCGGCCGCCGAGGGACACGGGACCCACGACGTCGATGCCGTGGCTCTTCACGTGCTCGACCATCCCGTCCAGCTTGTCCGGCGGTACGTGGAAGGCGAGGTGCTGCATACCGCCCGGCAGATCCCGGTCGGAGCGGTCGAGCCCCTTCGGATACTCGAAGAAGGCCAGCAGGGAATCGTTACCCATGCCGAAAAAGTAGTGGCGTAGATCGTCGTAAGGTGGCTGGCCACGATCCGGGGCGTAGGGTACCCGGCGGACATGGAGGAGTTGCATGCCCATGACCTCGGTGTAGAACTCCATGGTCTCGGCCATGTCATCGGTAACCAGCGCCAGATGGTCCACGCCGCGCGTGGTCGGTGTCGTCAGCGTCGTGCCGGTGAACTTGGCCTTCTTGGGCCTGGCTTTCGGGTCAGCGTCAGTGACGGCCATCTCTCTCCCTCCCTCGCTTCAAAGGAATTCCTTCACTGCGCGGATCAGCCCGTCCGGATCCTCGCCGCCGACGTTGTGCGCGGTATCGAGTTCTACGAGCGTCACGTTGGCGTTCGCTTCCTTCACCTTCGGCACGGTCTCCTCGGCGAACATGTCCGATCGGGTCCCGCGAATGACGAGGATGGGGCACCGGATGGCGCCGAGCCGCTCCCACATGTCGGCACCCAGCGGCTCTCGCTTTCCCGTCTCGCGTTGCTTGCGGAACTTCTCGCGGAACACCGTGTCGCGCTTGATCACGAACCCGCCGTCGACAGGTTTAAGGTAGTTGTCCATGCGGGTGCGGACCGAGGAATCCCGCGGCGAGTGCGGGTCCTGGCCGAAGTACTCCAGGGCCGCGTCGACGTCCGCGAAGACGTCGGCCACGTCGGCCACGATGTTCATGACCCGCTTGCCGCCCGCCGGAGCGTTGACCGGCGAAGAATCGACTAGCACCAGCTTCTCGACTTGGTCCGGATGGCCGGCCGTAAAGTAGGTGGAATTGCGCCCCCCCATGGAGTGGCCCATGACGACGGCCTTCGGCCACTCGAGGTGATCCAGGAGATTGCGCATGTCGCCGGCGAAATCGTCGAGGCCGTACTTTCCGGTAGAGCTCCACGTGGAGTCGCCGAAGCCGCGCATGTCCATGACCGCGACTTCGCGGTCGCTACCGAGCGCGGCGGCGATGTCGATCCAGTCATACGAGAAATAAGAGAGGCCGTGGACGATCAGCATCGGCGTCGCGCCGGGATTGCCGAAATGTCGGTAGTGAATGGTTACGTCGTCCGAGTCACAGGTTCCCGTGCGGTGTTCCGGTGTGGTCGACATGCAGTGTCCTCGCCCTCTCTTGCACTTTCAGCAACAGGATAGAACAGGGAGCGATGGGCCGCAAAGTGATCGCGTCCTGATGACTGTCCGAGTAAGGAGTTAAGGGTGACGGCCGAAAAACCGCATCCTGCCGGTCGACGCCCAAGGCGCAGGCCTTCGCAGGCTTCTTGATCGAACGTTTCAAGGAATGACGCGCTTCTCCCGCAATTCGTCGAACATACGGAGAAACATGTCGCCCGTGTCGACGAATTCGTGGAACCCGAGACGGCGGATCCGGTTGTAGTCGGAGATCATGTCGTAGTCGGTGGACAGCATGTAATCACCAAAGGGCCAGTGGGCGATGTCTTCGAGCCTGTAGGGCATGAGTCCGTATTTGGCGACGATTCGCTCCCACAAGGGTCCCTTGTCGCCCATCATCCGGGCCAGATTGATGGTCTGAACGGGCCCTGCCTCCAGGTCGAAGTACGCGGCGATCCTGAGCCACAGGTCCTCCCAACGGAACAGGTCGCCGTTGGAGATGTTGAAACCCTGGTCCGCGCACTCGGGTGTCGTCGCCAGCCAAGTCATGAACCGGACCAGTAGATCGACGTCCACCGCCTGGACGACGGTACGATAGGCGCGTTCCTCGCCCGGATAGCGCAGCGGCAGCCCGAGCTCCTTGGAGATGGTGGCGTAGGCGGCGATGAGATTGACGAGGTTGAAGGGCTTGCCCAGCGACCAACCGCAGACGATCGGCGGCCGGAGGCTCGACCAGGACCAGCTCTTGCCCTCGCTCTCGGATTCCAGAAATTTCTGCTGGCTGACGTAGAAGTTGGGGCCCATGTGGGTGGGATCGGTCTCGCGCGCCGGGTTGGTCCAGGGACCGAGGTGGGCGCCGTAGTATTTGGTGCCCTGGGCCTGGCAGACGTGGTGCAACTCTTTGGCGACGGGTTCGACGACCCGCACGGGATTGACCAGCAGCGCCGTGTTGGCCGGGTCCTGTTCGGCCCAGGTCGGCCGGTCCGTGTAGCCCGCGAAAAAGATATGCGTCACATGGCCGAGCCGGCCCAGCTTCGCCTCGCAATCACCCGGATCGAGTAGATCGACGGAGATGTGTTCCATCCGGGAGGGGTAGTCGGGGGCGCCGCGCGAAAGCCCGATGACGTCCCAATCTTCGAGCGTGTCCAGATGCCGTATGAGGTTGCCGCCGATGATCCCGGTTGCACCGATCACCAGGGCCGTCTTGTGTTCAGCCACTCGGTTCGTCCGGGGCATCTACGGAAGCGGGTCTCGCGCCGCCCGATCGTCGGCATCGCCCCGGATGTCCCCCGTCGCGGCGTTATTCACGGAAAATCCCGCGGACCAGTCGGGCGGCATGGGGCAGGGGCGGGGGGCGTGCCGGGCGTAGGCGGCGGGCTCGCCGCGCACGATCGTTCCGGTGTTCGCGCTGCGTTGGGGCAAGTGGGTGTACGGAAAGGCGTCCGCTGCCGTGTACGTGTTGACCAGGAGTGGCCGCCCGCGGTTGGAGCGGTTGGGATCGGAGCCATGCACCGTGCGACAATTGTGCACCGTAATCGAGCCCGCCGGTCCCATGAGCAGGGGCACTTCGTCAACCCGCAAGTCCTCGAGGTCCCGGTCCTGTATGCAGGCCGTCCAGACATTGTCGTCCGTGTAGTGACGGTACACGTCGCCCTTGTGGCTGGCCGGGACGGCGCGGACGGGGCCCTGGTCCGGTCCCACGTCTTCCAGCAACGTCCCGATCGAGAGCGGCGAGTAGTTGGTATGCGGGTAGAACTGGATGTCCTGGTGCCACTTCACTTCCTGGCCCACGCGAGCCCATTTGAAGTTCAGTAGCGCGTGGCTGAACCGGACGTCGGGGCCGACGAGGTCGGCCGCGATGTCGGGCAGGACCGACTCGGCCGCGTAGGTCCAGAAATCGGGATGGTGCACGTCGGGGCAGTTGAGCCGGAGGAGGCGCGGGTCGTCCGCAACGTGACCCTTTTCGAGCCAGATCGTCTCGTCCGAGTCCGTCATCGACCGGGACCGTTCGATGATCTCGTCCACGGCGGCGCGAAGTCGGGACAGCCAGTGGTCTTCGATCAGGCCTTCGATCAGAAGGTACCCGTTCTCGAAATAGAATTGGCGTTGGGACTGGCTGAGCGCGCGCGGGGGAAGCGCCAGGATGTCGTCGTCGTTCATGGTTCCGCGAGGATACCATGCGGCCATACCGGGAAACACGGAGTTCCTCACTTGATCGCGCGGGTTCCGTCCCCATAATTGCGAGGTATCGAGGTGATTTCGTTGCCGCCGCCTGGAATGACCGCAAGGAAGCCGACCTCGGTCCCAAGGGGCGCAATACTGACAGGGAGGACTGGGCATGACGCTCGACGGCGAGCTCGCGAAAAGGATGTACTCGGACATGTGGCGCATTCGCCTGTTCGAGGAGGAAGCGAACCGCCAGACCGGCCTCGGGAACGTGGTCGGCACGCTTCATCTTTATTGCGGCGAGGAGGCGGTCGGCGTGGGCATTTGCGCCCATCTCCGTGACGACGACTACATCCTGGGCACGCACCGCAGTCACGGGCACTGCCTGGCCAAGGGCGCTCTGATGGACGACATGATGGCGGAGCTTTTCGGCAAGGAGACGGGTACCTGCTCGGGGAAGGGCGGGTCCATGCACGTAGCCGATCTCTCCAAGAACA
Organism: Alphaproteobacteria bacterium; assembly: GCA_021296255.1. Classification (GTDB taxonomy): domain Bacteria; phylum Pseudomonadota; class Alphaproteobacteria; order UBA2966; family UBA2966; genus UBA2966. The sequence continues at coordinate 52,230 of JAGWAU010000013.1, forward strand.
TCCTGGGCGCCAACGGTATCGTCGCCGGCGGCATCGGCCCGGCCACCGGGACGGCCATGGCGACGAAAATCCGCGGCACGCACCAAGTGTCGGTCTGCTTCTTCGGCGACGGTGCCGCTGCGCGGGGGCCGTTCCACGAGGGTATTCTCATGGGTTCCCTTTGGAAACTGCCGGTCGTCTACGTCTGCGAGAACAACGGATACCAGCAGTGGGTGCGGCGCGAGAACGTCGCCGTGGTGGACTCGGTGGCCACGATGGCGGCTTCCTACGGCATCCCCGGCGTGTCCGTGGACGGCCAGAACATCGTCGAGGTGTACGAGGCGGCGGAAGAAGCCATCGACCGGGCGCGTCGCGGCGAAGGACCCACGCTCATCGAGGCCAGGACCTACCGCTATTTCGGGCACAGCTTGGGTGACCGCGAAGAGTACCGAACTCGGGAAGAAGTCGATGAGTGGCGCAACAACCGAGACCCGATCAACATCTTCCGCGGCTACATGTCGGAGCGCCAATGGCTGACCGAGCGGGAGGATGAGGAAATCCAGGCCGCGGCGAAGGAAGATGTGGCCGCCGCCGTCAAGTTCGCGGATGAGAGCGCCTATCCGCCGCTCGAGGCGGCCCATACCGATGTGTTGGACACGGAGTGGAGGGTAGACGCATGAGCACGCTGACAATACGCGATGCCCTTCACGACGCGATCCACGAGGAAATGGAGCGCGACGAGAGCGTCTTCGTGATCGGTGAGGACGTCGTGGCGCACGGCGGTCCTTACACGGTGACCGAGGGCATCGCCGAGCGGTTCCCCGACCGGATCTTCGAGACTCCGATCGCCGAGGCTGGAATCGTCGGTGTGGGCGTCGGCGCGGCCATGGCGGGCATGCGTCCGGTGGTAGAGATCATGTATCTCGACTTCATCACCTGCGCCATGGACGAGGTCGTCAATCAAGCCGCCAAAATGCGCTACATGACGGGCGGTCAGGCCAGTGTCCCACTCGTGATCCGGCTGCCCTGCGGTCTGGGCCGTTACATAGCGGCGCAGCACTCCCAGATCATGGAGTCCTGGTTCATGCACGTACCGGGGCTTCAGGTCGTCGTACCCTCGACGCCGAAGGATGCCAAGGGCTTGCTCAAGACGGCGGTGCGCAGCCCCGATCCGGTCCTGTTCTTCGAATACAAACGCATCTACACCGCCGAGGGTGAGGTACCGGACGAGGAGTATCTGATACCCTTCGGCGAGGCGGAGACGAAGCGCGAGGGCGAGGACGTGACGGTCGTGGCGGTCGGCCCGATGGTGGGCAAGGCGTTGAAGGCCGGCGTGATCCTGGAGGACGACGGATACGATATCGAGGTCGTCGATCCGCGCACGCTGTCGCCGCTCGACACGGAAACGATCCGTGCCTCGGTGGGCAAGACCGGCCGCGCGGTCATCTGCGAAGAGGATTCGTCGTTCGCCGGAACCGGCGCGGAAATCGCTGCGATGATCGCGGAGAACTGCTTCAAGGATCTGCAGGCACCCGTGGTGCGTGTCGGCATGCCGCACGTTCCGATGCCCTTCGCGCCGCCTCTCGCGGACAGCGTGGTGCCCCAGGTCGATAGCGTCGTCGACGCCGTCCGCCGCGTCATGGCCTGACCGGATCGCGGGCGGCAGACATGGCGACACGATTTCGCTTGGCGGCGTTCGGCCACACGATGGAAGTCGGACGCATCGTCGAATGGAAGGTCTCGGAAGGCGACGCGATCGAGGAAGGTGACGAGATTCTCGCCGTCGAGACGGACAAGGCCGTCGTAGACGTGGAGGCGCCCATCGGCGGCGTCCTGCTGAAGATCGTCGGGCGGACCGATCAGGAACTTCCGGTCGGCGCGACGTTGGCGTGGATCGGCGAGGCCGGCGAAGAGGTTCCCGATGAGCCCGAGGAAGTGCCTGCTCCCGCGGTGGCGGACGTGCCGCCGAAGGAGAGGGTGACCCCCGTGGCCCGCCGCCTCGCCGAGCGCCACGGCATCGACGCCGATGCGCTCGAGGGTGCCGGGCCGGGCGGCCGCGTGACCAAGGAAGACGTGCAGAAGGCGATCGAGTCCGGTACGGCGCCCAGGAAGGAAGACGAGGTGCCGGAAGGCGTGGAGGTCATCCCGCTCGCGGGGCTTCGCAAGGTCGCGGCGGAACGCCTGACGGCGAATTGGGCGCGGGCGCCCCAGGTGACCGAAGGCATCGAGGTTGATTTCTCGGCCTGTCTGGAGGTCCGGCGACGCAATCGGGACTCCTGGAGGGAGAAGTTCGGGGTCGAGCCCACGATCAATGACATCGTCCTTCTGGCGACGGCGGCGGCGCTCAAGGACAATCCCGCGCTCAATGCGGCATTGGTCGACGGCGCCATCCACCGGTACGCCCGCATCAACCTCAACGTCGCCGTCGACACCGAGGAGGGCCTGACCGTTCCCGTCGTCAAGGACGCGGGCGAGGCGGGACTCGGAGAGATCGCCAAAGCCGTGGCGGAACAGGCGGAAAAGGCGCGTAACAGGCGGCTGAGCCCCGAAGACCTCGAGGGGGGGACCTTCACGGTCACCAACCTCGGCGGCATGGGCGTGGACTGGTTCACGCCGGTGCTCAATCCGCCCCAGGCGGGTGCGCCGCACGCCGGTCGTCGACGGGGACGAGGTGGCCGTGCGCGACCGCGTGACCTTCGTGCTGTCCTTCGATCACCGGGTCGTGGACGGCGCGCCGTGCGCGCGCTTCCTCGCCCGTCTCAAGGAGTTGATCGAGGATCCATCCGCTTGGCTCGTTTGAGTTCGGTCTTAACCCTGATGCGGATCGAGGTATGCCGATTCGATCGTTTGGCGGGTCAGGGTCGGTCGACCGAGGCGGTGATACCGGCCCGATATCGAAACGCTCGACAGCGGTTGGCGATACCGTGGTCGCTTGGCTCTAAGCGCCGTCTCCCGGAGACCCGGCCGCGGCTTTGCTCCGCAGCGCATGGGCCATGAGAAGGTGGGCCACGCAGGCGGTGAGCTTCTTGCCGGTCGGAATGTGCAGGAACTCGTTGGGGCCGTGCGCGTTGGAGCCGGGCCCCAACAATCCGGTGATCAGAAACTGCGCGTCGGGGAATTTCTCGCCGAGCATCCCCATGAAGGGAATCGTGCCGCCTTCACCCATGTAGACGGCCGGCTTGCCGAAGTAGGTCATCGACGCATCGTCCGTCGCGGCTTCGAGCCAGCCGGCCAAAGGCGGAGCGTCCCAACCGTCGGCCACAGTGTCGAACTCGGCGGTGATCCGGGCACCGTAGGGTGGATCTTCGGTCAGCGCCTTCTCGAGGTCGACCACGATCTCCGAGGCTCTGGCAGTCGGCGGGATGCGCAGGGATAACGCCAGCGACGTCGTCGGCCGCAGCACGTTTCCGGCATCTCCAAGATTCGGCAACCCCGATTGTCCGGTAACGGAGAGCGCTGGCCGCCACGTTCTGTTGAGGATCAGTTCGGCGAGGTCGGACCCGGTCGCTCGCGCGCCGTCGACGAAGGGAAACTTGCGCCAGACCATGTCACCGAGGTTCTGGGCGGCGACCCCTGCCTGGGTAACCCGCTCGGGTGGGATCTCCACGTTCGCCGATGCTACCCGGACGGCTCCCGACCCTTCGTCGTCGATTCGCGAAAGAAGCTGGCGCGCGATCCGGAAACTGGAGGCCACGATGCCGCTCGCGTCCCCGCTGTGCACACCCTCGTCGAGGATGTCCACGCGCAATGTTCCGGAGACCAGCCCCCTGAGGGACGTCGTGCTCCAGAGCTGATCGTAATTGCCGCAGCCGGAATCGAGGCAGACGACGAGGTTCGGGGCTCCGATCCGCTCGGCGAGCGCATCGATGTAGAAGGGGAGGTCATAGCTGCCGCTCTCCTCGCACCCCTCGATGAGGATCACGCAGCGGCCGTGCTTGCCGTCGAAACGGTGGAGGGCCTCGATGGCGGTCAAAGACGCGTAGGCGGCGTAGCCGTCGTCCGCACCGCCACGGCCATAGAGTTTGTCGTTTTCGCGAACCGGCTTCCAGGGTCCGAGGCCGTCGCGCCACCCCGACATCTCAGGCTGCTTGTCCAGATGACCGTACAGCAGAACCGTCTCGCCGCCGGCATATGGCGCGATGCCGGGGTGTTCCATGTAGATCAGGGGCGTGCGGCCTTCGAGCCGGACGACCTCGACTTCGAGATCCTCGATCTCGCGCGTCCGACACCACGCCTCGATGTGCGCGACCGCCTCGTCGATATGGCCGTTGGCCCGCCAGTCGGCGTCGAAGGCAGGGGACTTGGCGGGAATCTCGATGTAGGTCTCGAGCTCGGGGATGATCTCCCGTTCCCAGGCTTCGTCTACGAATGCGGAGATCCGCGTGTCATCGAGACGGACCTCCGGGATTTCCGATGTCACGCGGAGTCCTCCACGGCGTTTCCTCGAAGACCCCCACAATAGCGCGAGCAGGCGCGAGTGGCACGACAGTCCGGGTCCATACGGGTACCATGGCGGTCCGAGCCCCGCTGCACTCCGACGGCGGGGGAAACCGGCTCAGACGATCAGGACCACCAAGCCGACGGCGAAGATGAACCAAAGCGCGGCCCGCCGGTACAAACGATCCGAGGCGGCTCGAAAAAACCGGGCGCCGACCCAGATTCCGGACGCGTATGGAAGCATGATCAGGGCGAACCTGATCAGCGTCTGGCGCCCGATGGCGCCCTGTGCCGCCATGGAGACGATCGTGCTGATGGGGAATATCGCCGAAACGAACAGGATATTGGCCCGCGTTACCGCCGCTTCGACGGGTGCGGACAGAAGGTACAGGGAGTAGATCGGACCGGATGTCGCGCTTGATCCGGCGACGAGGCCGGAGAGCATGCCTGTCAGGCCGCCGGCGATGGACCCGCGCGGCCCGCGGTATGTCCAACCCAGCAACATGATCACGGCGAAAAGCAGCACCATTCCGCCGATGGAGCGGCGCATGAGATCCACGTCGGTCGTGAGCAGGATGTATGTCCCGAACGGGATCGTCGCGGCGCCGCAAAGGGCGACGGGCAATGATTCCCGAACCTGCACGCGCCGTCTGATCTGCGGCCACAACAGGATAACGGCCGTAGTACTGGTCATGGTGACGATCGCGATGGCATCCGTTGGATTGAAAATGACCGCGAACAACGGTGACATGATCAGGCCCGCGCCGAATCCGGCGAAGCCGAAAATCATGCCCGACAGGACCGAGGCGATAACCGCGTAAAGAAGGTCGGTGTTCAGCGAGTCCGCAAGTATTTCCATGCCGGCGGCCGGCATGCCGTTCAGGCGACGTGACTGAGCCGGGTGTTGCCCTTTTCTACGAAGACATAGCTGACCTCGGGCCGGTGGGAGATCTCCTGGATCAGGGTCGCGACCGGTGTCCGTGCCATGGGCCGCCCCTCGCGCACCTTGCAGGCCTCGCGCCAGGTATCGAGGAGCTTGGGTTTGAAGTGCATGGCGAGGATCAGATCTTCGTCCGATTCGAAGGGGCCGTGCTCGGTCCGGAAACCTTCCACCATGGGCTCGAGCAGGGCACCCGGCCGGTCCGTGATGGGCTCCTCGCCATCGGCGATCCGATCCAAGACATTGGGATCGACGGGCGCGGCCAGTTCGCCGTACCAGCCCAGGACGTAGCGCTTAATCTCGGTCTGAACGGTCGTATACCGTTCCGCTTCGACGACGTTCAGCAGCGCCTGGACGCCAATGAACTGGGACATCGGGCTCACCATGATGGGCCAGCCCAGTTCCTCGCGCATGCGGACGATTTCCTCGAGCACCGCCGGAAGCTTGTCGTGGAGGCCGATCTCCTCCATCTGCTTCTCAAGGTTGCTCCGCATGCCGCCGGGAACCTGATGCCGGAACAACCCGGGGTCGTAGGCGACGGGCGCACCGATGGGTTTGCCGTGCTTGATCGCCTGCTGCCGGAAATGCTCCGCGATTGCGTCGACCTTGTCGAAATCCAGGTCCAGGTCCATGCCCTGGTTACGCGCCTCGTGGGCGATCAGCTCGGTCGGCGGATTCGATGTGGCATGCGCGATCGGCGAGATCGCCGTATGTACGACGTCGACGCCCAGGGGAAGGGACTCGAGCGCGACGAGAGGTCCCAGCCCCGAGGTGCAGTGCGTGTGCAGATGAAGATCGATTCCGTCGCCGATCGCCGCCCGCACCGCGGGCACGAGGGTACGGACGCGGTCCGGCGTCAGCAGGGCGCCGGAATCCTTGATCTGGACCGCGTCCACGCCGAGGACGACGAGTTCTTTCGCCTTCTCGACGAAGTGCTCGTCGGTGTGGACCGGGCTCTCGCTGAATACGATGGAGCCGACGGCGTGCAACCCGGCGTCCTTCGTTGCCTTGATCGATACGGTCATGTTGCGCGTGTCGTTGAGCGCGTCGAACGTGTTGATGCAGCCGATGCCGTACCGCGCGAGCGCATCGATGGTCAGCGGGAATACGTCGTCTGCGAACAGGTCCCAACCGAGAACGTTAAGGCTCCGGATATAGACGTTCTTGAGGGTTCGTGGAGCGCGCCGCTGGATCATCCGCAGGCGTTCCCAGGGATCCTCCGCCAGGTAGTAGATGCAGGACTCGAATACGGCCGAACCGGCGACCCCCATCACGCCGTAGGCCGCCTCGTCCATGGTCGGGATGATGGGCTCCATCATATCGCTGGTCATGCGGGTCGCCCAAAGGCTCTGATGGGCGTCTCGCAGCGCCGTTTCCCAGATTCGGAGCTTTCTGCTCATGCCGTCATGCTCTCCTGTGGCATCACCTGTCCGATGTTCTTTTCCAGCCACTGTGTGTTGAATTTGCCTTTCCTGAAGGCCTCGGATTCGAGCAGGGAAAGGTGGAAGGGAATGGTCGACGGAATGCCGTCGATGATGTAACCCGCCAGAGCCGTACGCATCTTTTCGATGGCCTCGGCGCGGTTGGCGGCCCAGACGATGACCTTGGCGATCATGGAATCGTAGTAGGGCGGCACCGTATAGCCGGCATAACAATGCGAATCGATCCGCACACCAGGCCCGCCGGGCGCGACATATGCGGCGAGCATTCCGGGGGACGGCATAAAATTACGGGCGCCGTCTTCCGCGTTGATGCGGCATTCAATCGCATGGCCGCGCAACTTCACGTCCTTCTGCTTCAGTGACAGACCCTCGCCCCCCGCGATCAGGAGCTGCTCGCGAACCAGATCGACGCCGGTCAGCATCTCGGTGACGGGGTGCTCGACCTGGATGCGCGTATTCATTTCGATGAAGTGGAACGCTTGCTCGTCGAGGTCGACGAGAAATTCGACGGTGCCCGCGCCTTCGTAGTCCACGCTCGCCGCCAAGGCGGCTGAGGCCTCGTGGAGGTCCTGTCTCAGGGCACGCGTGATGACCGGGCAAGGGCCTTCCTCCACCAGCTTCTGGTGACGCCGTTGCATCGAGCAATCGCGCTCGCCTACATGTATAACGTTGCCTTGCCCGTCGCCCAATACCTGGACTTCCACGTGACGCGCGTTCCCGATGTATTTCTCCAGATAGATCGACGAATCGCCGAACGCTGCCTGTGCCTCGGCCTGCGCCGAGAGTGCGTTGCGAGAAAGTTGGGCCGGCGTCTCGGCGAGCATCATGCCCCGCCCGCCGCCACCCGCCGCCGCCTTAATCAGGACGGGGTAGCCGATCTTCTCGGCGACCGCGGCCAATTCACCGGAGTCGATGGCCTTGCCGTCGGAGCCGGGAACCGTCGGCACGCCGGCCTCCGCCGCCACGGTACGCGCCACCGCCTTGTCCGCCATCTGTCGGATGGAATGTCCCGTGGGGCCGACGAACTTGATGCCTGCGTCGACGCACTCATCGGAAAACGCGGCATTCTCGGCGAGAAAGCCATAACCCGGGTGAATGCCGTCGGCTTTCACGTACATGGCGGCGCCGATCAGTGATCCCGCGTTGAGGTAACTTCGCGTTGCTTGCGCCGGGCCGATACAGACCGCTTTGTCCGCAAGATGGACATGGAGCGAGTCGTAGTCCGCCTCGGAGTAGACGGCCACCGTTTCGATACCCAGCTCACGGCAGGCTCGGATGACCCGCACGGCGATCTCGCCGCGATTGGCGATGAGGACTCGGCGGAGCATTCGACTCTTGCGAGCGTCGATCAATTGGGCTCGAACCACATGACGGTCTGACTCGCGCCCACGGCTTCCGCGTTTTCGACAGGAATGCTCAACACCACGCCGTCACAGGGTGCTTTCAGCGTGTTCATCACCTTCATCACGTCGAGAATGCAGACGGTGTCGCCGCTCATTACCTTGTCGCCTTCCTCGATGAAGGGGTCAGCGCCCGGTGCCGGTGCCCGGTAGAACGTTCCGGACAACGGGGAATTGAGTGCTACGGCGGTATCGCTTGGTGCGGCAGAGCCGACGGTGTCGGTCGCGGGTTCCGTCGTCGCGGGCTGCGAAGCGGGACTCGCCGTCGGCGGTTCGGGCACCGCTACCGGCGGGGCGACTGTCGTCGTGACCGCCGGGGGCCCTTCGGCATCGTGCTTACGGACAATCAGCTTGAAGTCGTCGACCTCAATATGGATCTCCCTGGTCGACGACTGGTCGATAATCTTGAGAATCTCCTGAACGTCTTCGTAGGTGAGTGACACCGTGCAGCCCTCTGTCGGCTCTTTCGCCCGAACGGATGATCTGTTTCGCGCGCCATTCATGCGGGGCGCGGTCGATGACGACGCCTGAAGAGCGCGAGCCTACGAAGCATATCCGGGAATGCGAGTCAACTTGACGGCCGCCCAGGCACCGACTGGAGTCCGGCGAAGATGAAGCCCATCGCAGACCCGCCCTCGCCGGAGAGGGAGCCGGACCCGGGTTCGGATCTGAACTCCGATTCCGAGTGGCCCCGCATCCGGCGATTTGCGCAACTCCATCGCTTCCGATTGAATGCGGGCACGACAGCAGTGCGGATTGGATCGACATGAGCACCCTACCGGCCGTGACATCGAACAACCCTGCGGAACAGCTCTACGAGCGTGTACGCAGTCATGGCATCGACTTCTTCGTCTCCGTGCCGTGCAGCCTTCTCGGCGAGGTCATCGAAATTCTCGAGGGCGATACCGAGGTGACCTACACGCCGGTCACACGGGAAGAAGAGGGCATCGGCGTTCTCGCGGGCGCCTACCTGGCGGGCCGCCGGCCGGCCATCGTCATGCAGAACTCGGGGTATGGCAACATCGTCAACGCGGTGTGCTCGCTCGTGAACTATTACAGCATTCCGATCGTCATGCTGGTCAGCCACCGCGGGAGCGCGGGTGAGCGGATCGAGGCCCAAGTTCCCATGGGTGATGCCGTGCAGGGCGTCATGGAAGCCTCGGGCGTCAAATGTGTGCCCATCGCGCATCCTTCGGATCTCGACGGCGTGGACGAGGGGATCGAGTGGGCCCTGGCCGAAGAGAAGTCGATCGCGTTCCTGTTTCCGTTCAGTTTCTGGCAGGATGCGGAAACCTACGTGCCCGAGCACCGATAGGGGGAAAGGATGCGCCGCTACGAAGCCACCCGCGAGATCATGAACGCGATCGGCGACGAGCTCGTCGTATGCAACATCGGGCATCCAAGCCAGGAGATCTTCAAGCTGCGGGACCGGCCGGAGAACTTCTACATGTTCGGATCGATGGGGCTCTCCTCGTCTATCGGCTTGGGGGTGGCGATGGCGCAGGATCGCATGGTCGTCGCACTGGATGGCGACGGATCGGTCGCCATGAACATGGGAACGCTGGCGACCATCGGACTCGTGCGTCCCAAGAATTACATGCTCGTCATCATCGACAATCAGTCATATGGCTCCACCGGGTTTCAGCGCTCGTTCACGGCCGACAATCTCCGGCTGGAAGAGGTCGCCAGGGGCTCCGGCGTAGAGAGCGTCGTGGCGGTTCATCGGGAGACCGAGATCGCACCGACCGTGACCCGCCTCCTCAAGGAGGACGGTCCCCATGTCCTGGTCGTCAAATGCGAGCCCGGAATGCCCGATGGCATCGGGGTCATTCCCATCGACGGAATGGAAGTGCGCAACCGGTTCATGGCAGCCGCGAAGCCAGGGTAAAGCAGAAAACCGATTTCGCACCGGACAAACGGCAAAGGTGGGGTCCGACACCACCTTCCCGCCCGGGTATTCCTTGTCACTCGGCCGAGCGGACCTGCACCCTACTGCCCGTCAGGGCTGATCAACGAGCTGAGGAAATACTCGACATACTCCCGCAGCAGCCCGGGCGTGTCACGCTGAGCGCAGCCGTGACCCATCGTTCATCATCTTCTCCTCGACTGAAACACGGTCGGGCCCGAGACGACGCGGGCACCATAACCAGATGGTGACCTCGGAAAATCACAAACGCGCGAGACTCAGGGTGCGAACTGCTCGTTCAAAATGCGTTCCTCGAGGTCGTGTTCCGGGTCGAATAGGAGTTTCAGGCTTCGCATACTGTCTTCGCGCACGTCGACGGAGACGACGTCCCGAACCTCCGTGTGATCCGCGACCGCGCTCACCGGCCGTTTCCCGTTTTCGAGGACGTCGAACCGGACCTTGGCGCTCCGGGGCAGGATCGCACCGCGCCATCGCCGGGGACGGAAGGCGCTGATCGGCGTAAGTGCAAGTACCTCGGCGGAAAGGGGCAGGATCGGACCGTGAGCGGACAGGTTGTAGGCGGTGCTGCCGGCCGGTGTCGAAATCAGAACGCCATCGCAGATGAGTTCGTCGAGCCGGACAACCTTGTCGACCGTAATTCGGACCTTCGCCGCCTGATAAGTCTCGCGGAGCAGGGAGACTTCGTTGACGGCGATGGCGCGCCGCGTCTTCCCGTCCGCCGTCTTGACCGTCATGCGCAGTGGATGCAACGTCACGGTCTCTGCCTTCGCCACCCGTGCCTTCAGGTCTCCGTCGCTGAATTCGTTCATCAGGAATCCAACTGATCCCTGGTTTAAGCCGTAAATCGGCACCCCTCGGTTCATGAACCTGTGCAACGTCTCGAGCATGAAGCCGTCGCCACCGATGGCCACGATGACATCAGCCTTGGAGGGCGGCACGTGCGCATATCGTGATTGGAGGGCGGCACGCGCTCCTTTCGCCTGTGCCGTGTCGGTCGCTACGAAGGCGATATTGGTTTTCTTCATGGACGGGACAGTGCCGACAGGAGCCCTTTGCGGCCCGGCAGCATAGCGGGGCTAACCGCCAGTGACACTCATGTGCCGAGGGACGGCCGGGTCCCGATGACGCCGGTCGATGACGAAGTCATGGCCTTTGGGCTTGCGGCCGATGGCTTCGTCGATGCTGGCGTGCAGCAGGGTATCGTCGTCGGGGGCAAGCCGAAGCGACGCGCGCAAATCCGCCGCATCCTGCTGTCCAAGGCACATGTACAACGTGCCCGTACACGTGAGACGAACGCGGTTGCACAGTTCGCAGAAATTGTGGGATAGCGGGGTGATGAACCCAAGACGCCGGCCGGTCTCGCGGATGCGCACGTAGCGGGACGGGCCGCCGGTCCGGTAATCCGTCTCCTCGAGCGTCCAGCGACTCCTCAGGTCGGCGCGAACCATCGACAGCGGCAGATACCGGTCGGTGCGGTCCTCGTCGATCTCGCCCATCGGCATTGTTTCGATCAGTGTAAGGTCGAGTCCCTCGTCGCCGCACCATCGGATGATGGTATCGAATTCGTCGTCGTTCACGCCCCGCAACGCGACGGTGTTGATCTTGATCTCGTGCCCCGCCGCCTGAGCGGCACGGACACCCTTCAGCACCCGCGCGAGATCGCCCCGCCGCGTGATCGTGCGAAACTTTCCGGGGTCCAACGTGTCGATCGATACGTTGATCCGGCGGACACCCGCCGCGAACAGGTCGGCGGCATGCTTCTCGAGCTGGCTGCCGTTGGTCGTCAAAGTGAGCTCGTCCAAGAGACCCGAGTCCAGATGCCGGCCAAGTCGCCGGAACAACTGCATGACGTCTCGGCGGACCAGGGGTTCCCCGCCCGTGATTCGGAGTTTGCGAACACCGCGTTCCGCGAACGCGGTGCAGATCCGGTCCAGTTCCTCGAGGGTGAGAACTTCGGCTTTGGGCAGGAAGCTCATGTCTTCCGCCATGCAGTAGACGCAGCGGAAATCGCAGCGGTCCGTGACGGAGACCCGCAAATACGTGACGCGGCGTCCGAACGGATCAATGAGGCCGCCGTCCGCCGACTGGCCTTGCTCCACCAGCCAGAGACGATCGCTCTCGATCGTTTCCGCCTCGCTTGGAATGGTGCCGTTCCCCATGGTCGTTATATTCCCTAAAACATAACACTTTTCAAGTGTTTCAAGAAGTTTTGTGCCCACCGGATCCCTCCGGCAAGACGCGTTTCCCTTGGCGGATGCGTTCCGGCGGCGCATAGTGATGTCATGTCCAGGTTCATCGTGACGCCTGATCCGCAGAATCCGCGCCTCGTCGAAACCGTCCGCGCCACCGATCACACGGGCATGGACACGGAGGCGTCCGTGCCGGTGGAGAGACCGCTTACGCTTTTTCTCAATTCCCGGGAAGTGGTCACCATGATGACCATCGGGGACTATCCCGAGTGCTTGGCGGTCGGTTACCTGTTGAATCAGAACATGCTTCAGCCGACGGAAGAGATCGTCGGGATCGACGTCGACGACGAAATCGACGTCGTCGTGGTTCGAACGGAGGAGGAAACCGATTTCGAGGAGAAGCTGAAGCGGAAGACGCTGACTTCCGGGTGCGCCCAGGGCACGGCGTTCGGCGACGTAATGGAAAAGTTCGACGAGGTCATTCTACCGCCCGACGCCGTCGTGCGAACCTCTTGGATCTACAGGCTGTCCCGCGCGATCAACACGCAGCCGAGCATTTATCTTCGCGCAGGCGCCATCCACGGATGTGTGCTGTGCGAGGCGGACCAGCCGCTGATCTATATGGAGGACGTTGGGCGGCACAACGCGATCGACAAGATCGCCGGCTACATGCTCCTTAACGGCATGGGACCGAAGAACAAGATTTTCTACACGACGGGCCGCCTGACCAGTGAGATGGTCATAAAGTGCGTGCAGATGCGGATCCCAATCCTCATTTCCCGGTCCGGGTTCACGGCCTGGGGGGTCGAGCTCGCTCGCCGGGCGAACCTGACGTTGATCGGGCGGGCCAAGGGCAAGCGGTTTCTCTGCGTCTCGGGGGAGGAGCGCATCGTCTTCGATGCCGATCCCGACCAAGTGCCGGAGGAGAGTGCTCGGGTCCAGCGCAAGGCGAGCCTGCGGGAAGATGTCGTCTGACGTCGTCGGCGTCCTCCTCGCCGGCGGGCAGTCGCGGCGCATGGGCGGCGGCGACAAGTGTCTTAAGACCGTCGGCGGGGAAACGCTTCTCTCCCGCGTGATCGCGCGGGCACGACCGCAGGTCGGACCGCTCCTTCTCAACGCCAACGGCGACCCCACCCGATTCTCGGGCTTCGGCTTGCCTGTGGTGGCCGACGTGGTGGAGGGTTTTCACGGCCCGCTCGCCGGCGTTCTTACCGGTATGGACTGGGCGGCCGACCAGGTGCCCGCTACCCGTTGGATCGCGACCTTCGCCACCGACGCCCCCTTCTTTCCGCTCGACCTCGTCGATCGGTTGCTGGCGGCCGTGGAAGAGGCGGCGGCGGAGCTTGCGTGCGCCAAGTCGGCGGGGCGGACCCATCCGGTCTTCGGCCTCTGGCCCGTGGCTCTCGCTGGCGATCTACGTTCGACTTTGGTCGACGAGCAGCTACGCAGGATTGATGCGTGGACGGCGCGCCACCGCCTCGTGGAGGTATCGTTCCCGACCGAGCCGTTCGATCCGTTCTTCAACCTCAACAGTCCCGAAGACCTGGCGGCGGCGGCATGCCTGGCTCGCAGTAATTCGGAAACGAAGAAACAGTGAAGCCTTGTCAGGGTGGATGGGGATGCGAGCTATGGCATGCCGCCGCCGCCAGTCATTGATGCGGAGGCTCTATTGAACGTGGCCTTGACACGACTCGCAATCCTTTCTCTCATCGGCGCCGTGAGGAGGGCGCCATGGCGCGGCCCCGAAAGCTTAAAAAGCAGCGGCCCCAGGTACGCATCTTGTTCGGTTCCGTCTATCCGCTGGGACCGGGCAAGGCCTCGCTGATCGAAGCGGTGGGGCGGACCGGATCGATCTCCGCGGCAGCGCGTGAGCTGGGCATGTCCTATCGGCGTGCCTGGCAGTTGATCGACGCCACGAACAAATACTTCCGGCAGCCGCTCGTGGAAACCGCCACGGGGGGGCGGGGCGGCGGAGGTGCCACGGTGACCTCGTTCGGCGAAGAGGTGTTGGATCGCTTCCGGACGATCGAGGCGAAAGCGGTCGCCAGCGTCGACCGCGATATCACGGAATTCGAGCGTTACCTCGCCGACGAGCCTTCCGGTTGAGCAAGACGAGCGCGGGCGTTACTCGGCCGCGACGTTCGCCTCGAGCTTTTCCACCTTTGCCGCGCAGTACTTGAATTCGGGGATCTTGCCGAACGGGTCGAGCGCCGCGTTGGTCAGCAGGTTTGCCGCGGCTTCCACGAAGGCGAAGGGGACGAAAACGGTCCCGGGCGGCACGCCTGAGTCGATGCGAGCCGCGAGCTCGATCGTCCCGCGTCGGGTCGAGACTCGCACGTGATCGCCTCCCTTGGCGCCCACGCCCCGCAGATCCTGCGGAGCCATGTGGCAGACGGCCTCGGGTTCGATCGTGTCGAGAACGCTGGCTCGCCTGGTTATGGCGCCGGTATGCCAGTGTTCGAGGACGCGCCCCGTGGTCAGGATCATCGGATAGTTCTCGTCGGGCTGCTCGTCCGGCGGAATGATCCCGGCAGGCACGAACCTGCCGCGGCCGGACGGCGTCGGATAGCCGTCACCGAAGATGATCGGCTTCCCCGGATCGTCCTCCGAAGCGCACGGATAAGTGACGGCGCTATCCCGCCGCAGTCGCTCCCACGAAATCCCCTTGATGCTGTTCATGCATTCCCGCATTTCCTCATAGACATCCGCGGGGCCGGTGTAGTTCCAGTCGAGTCCGATGCGACGGGCGATTTCCTGGATGATCCACCAGTCCTGGCGCGCGTCGCCGGGCATGGGTAGCGCCGAGCGCCCCATCTGGACCTGTCGGTTCGTGTTCGTGACCGTTCCATCCTTCTCCGGCCACGCCGAGGCCGGCAGGACGACGTCGGCGAACATCGCCGTTTCGGTCATGAAGATGTCCTGAACGACGAGATGTTCGAGTCGGGCCAGCGCTTCGCGGGCGTGACTCACGTCGGGATCCGACATGGCCGGGTTTTCGCCCATGATGTAAAGGGCCCTGATGTCGCCGTCGTAGGCGGCGTTGGCGATCTCGACCACCGTGAGACCCCGATGCGGATCGAGTTCCGCATCCCAGAACTCCTCGAACCTTTCCTTGGCTTCCGGGCTGTCGACGGCTTGATAGTCGGGGTAGACGATTGGGATGAGACCCGCGTCCGAGGCGCCCTGAACGTTGTTCTGGCCGCGCAGTGGATGAAGGCCGGTGCCCGGTCTCCCGACCTGGCCCGTCATCAGGGCGAGCGATATCAGGCACCGCGCGTTGTCCGTCCCGTGGACATGCTGCGAGATCCCCATGCCCCAGAAGATCATCACCGAGCGGGCGTTGCCGATGATCTCCGCGACCGTCCGAATCGTGTCGGGGTCGATGCCGCAGATCGGTGCCATCGCCTCGGGCGAGAACGCCTTCAGATGCTCCTTGAGTTCGTCGAACCCGTCGGTGAAGCCTGCGATGTAGTTCTCGTCATAAAGCCCCTGTTCCGTGATCACGTGCATGATGGCGTTGAGCAGCGCTACGTCCGAACCGCTCTTGAATTGCAGCATGTGGGTCGCGTGCCGCGACAAGGCCTGGCCGCGCGGGTCCATGACGATCAGTTTCACGCCGTTCTTGGTCGCGTTTTTGAAGAACGTGGCCGCGACGGGATGGTTGACGGCGGGATTGGCGCCCGTGACGACGATCACGTCCGCATTGGTCGCTTCGGTAAAGGGCGCGGTGACCGCACCGGATCCGACGCACTCCAGCAGCGCCGCCACCGAGGAGGCGTGACAGAGGCGTGTACAGTGGTCGACGTTGTTGGTGCCGAACCCCACGCGTACCAGCTTCTGAACGAGGTAGGCTTCTTCGTTCGATCCCTTGGCCGAGCCGAAGCCTGCCATGGTCTGGCCGCCGTGCTCGTCGCGAATGCGTTTCAAGCCCGAGGCGGCGAGATCGAGCGCCTCCTCCCAGGTCGCTTCGCGAAAATGAGTCAACGGATTCATCGGGTCGATTTCCAGGGACGTGTCCTTGCCGACACCTTCCTTGCGGATGAGCGGCTCGGTCAAGCGGCCGGGATGGGCGACGTAGTCGAATCCATAGCGGCCCTTGACGCACAGCCGCCCATGATTGGCGGGCCCGTCGCGGCCGTCCACGGATAGGATCTTGTCATCCTTGATGTTGTAGGTGATCTGGCAGCCGACACCGCAGTAAGGGCAGACACTGTCCACCCGGCGGTCGATTTCCTCCTTGCCGACCTCCGCGGCGGGCATCAGCGCGCCGGTGGGACAGGCTTGTACGCATTCGCCGCAGCCCACGCAGGTACTCTCCCCCATGGGGTCGTCGAAGTCGAAGACGATCTTGGCGTGATGCCCCCGGTAGGCCATGCCGATCACGTCGTTGACCTGCATCTCGCGGCAGGCTCGGACGCACAGATTGCAGTGGATGCAGGCGTCGAGATTGACGGCCATTGCGGGGTGGCTCACGTCGGCCGTCGGGCCCGTTCGGACCGGGAAGCGGCTTTCCCGCTTGCCCATTTCATCGGCCCACTGCCACAGCCGCGACTTCGGATCGTGGGCCGACTCCCGTGGTGGCTGGTCCGCCAGCAGCAGTTCCATGACCATGGCGCGGGCCGTCGTCGCCCGCTCGCTCGCGGTGTTCACGGTCATGCCTTCGGCGGGTTTGCGGATGCACGACGCGGCCAGTACGCGCTCACCCTCGATCTCGATCATGCAGGCGCGGCAGTTGCCATCCGCCCGATAAAGGGGCGCCGTCGACCAGCAGAGGTGGGGAATGTCCGTGTCGTACCGTGCCGCAACCTGCCAGATGCTCTCTCCGGGCCGGGCCGTGACTTCCTGGCCGTCGAGGGTGAAGGTGACCGCATCGGTCATGTGACTTCCTCCGGAAAAAATTCGAGGACGTGCCTGAGTGGGTTGGGGGCCGCCTGACCCAGCCCGCAAATCGAGGCGTCCACCATGCATTGCCCGAGCTCTTCGAGCAACGGGGTGTCCCACGCGGGTTGCTGCATCAGCTTGACGGCTTTTCCCGTGCCGACCCGGCAGGGCGTGCATTGACCGCAGCTCTCGTCCTCGAAGAACCTCATGAGATTGAGGGCGCTGGCCCTCACGCTGTCCGCCTGGGACAAGACGACGACGGCCGCGGACCCGATCAAGCCTCCGTGTTCCTCGAGGGTGCCGAAATCGAGCGGCACGTCGGCGAGTGACGCGGGCAAGATCCCGCCGGATGCCCCACCCGGCAGGTAAGCTTTGAACAGATGGCCGTCCGCCATCCCGCCGCAGTATTCGTCGATCAATTCGCGCGCGGTGATGCCTGCCGGCGCGAACTTGACACCGGGGTCTTTGACCCGGCCCGAAACGGAGAACGACCTCGGTCCCTTGCAGCCGTTTCGTCCCTGGTCCGCGTACCAATGCGCCCCGCGCTCGAGAATGTCGCGCACCCAGTAAAGCGTCTCGGCGTTGTTGATCAGCGTGGGGCGGCCGAACAGTCCGACCTGGGAAGGAAACGGCGGTTTGTGACGGGGCAATCCGCGCTTGCCTTCGATACTCTCCAGCATCGCCGATTCCTCGCCGCAGATATAGGCGCCCGCGCCCCGGCGAACGTGGATCGTCACGCCGTCCGCCAGCCCTTCCGCGCGAATACGGCCGAGTTCGGCCATCAACAGCTTGCGGACGGCAGGATACTCGTCACGCAAGTAGATGTAGACGTCTTCGGCTTCGACGACCCAGGCGGCAATCAGCATGCCTTCGAGGAACCGATGGGGATCCGTCTCGAGATAGTGTCGGTCCTTGAAAGTTCCGGGTTCCCCTTCATCGGCATTGATGGCCATGAGCCGCGGCCGGGGTTCCTGCCGGACGAACTGCCATTTGCGGGCCGTGGGAAATCCGGCGCCGCCCAGACCCCGAAGACCGCTTTGTTCGATGCAATCGAGGATGTCTTCGACGGATTTGTCGCCACCGATGCACGCCTTAAGGGCCGAATAGCCGCCGTGTGCCACGTAGTCGTCGAATCCGATGTACGCGGCCATCGCCTCGTCGGTCTCGCCGTTGTCGACCGCGCGGCTGATCGTTTCGACGGTTGCCTGCTTCATGTAGTTGTGTCCCACGCAGGCGACGGGAGCGCCCTCGCATCGTCCCATGCACGGGCCGGGCACGACCCGCACGTCCTCACCCAGTCCCTGTCTGAGTTCCTCGATGAGGCGCGGCGCTCCAAACAGTTCGCAGGTCAGGCTGTCGCAAACCCGGACCGTGATCTCGGGCAGGGTGGTGTCGTCGTCGATCACGTCCCAATGCGCATAGAAGGTGGCCGTCTCGAATACCTCCGCCATCGGCAGCCGCAGGTCGTGGGCGAGCGCCGCCAAGTGGCGGTGGGAGAGGCGGTTGTAGCGATCCTGGATGAGATGCAGGTACTCGATCAGGAGGTCGCGCCGCCGAGGCGTGCCGCCAAGCAGCGCCTGGATTTCCTGCACAGCTTCGGGATCGACCTGCCGGCCCTTCAGGAAGGGGCGGGCCTTGCCGCGCCGGGCACCCGGGCTCTGCATCTTGCCACTGAACTTCTCCGATCCCGGCATATTTCCTCACAGGGCCCTGGTGCAAATCGAGACGGCCGGCTCCGGGCGATGGGCCGGACGATCAGGCATGCTAGTTTCGTTCCTGTCCATTCTCAAACCACGAGGCTTTGCATCGGCGTCACGGGAACCGATACCGGCTCCCTTGTATTTCGCCAAATCGGCCATACGCTCTCGTTTCTATGCCATTATATTCTATGTGAACCTTGCGGTGTGTGTAAGTAAAATCACCAATTCAGAAAATTTCCGGTGATTCGGACGAACGGCAGGCATGGAACGTCATGAAGGCGGAGAACCGCCCGCGGCGGGAGAGGCGGCCCGGACGACCGTCAGCGAAACCACGTCCGTGTTGATCAGCTTCTTGCCCGCGTGCTCAAAGTTCGCCGTCACGCGGTTGCCGATAGCGGATTGAACCTGCCCGAGGCCCCATTCCGGATGCTCGGGGTGGCGCACGAAGGTCCCGGGTGTGAGATCCGTGAACATGGAGGTCACTCGATCGGCGGCGTCATGGCCGTAGATGTCGATGGCGAGTAGAATTATCTGGTTTTCATAGCACATATTCGCTCCGTATGCCGGGCGCCTTCGTGGCCGACACGACGGGAGCGGTCGCGGGGCTTCCGCAGGCACCGATCACGACTTGGACATCTCGGGGAGGGGCGAATGAGTCGGTTTTTTGGAGAGATCCGTCAAAACGGCTATATCGTTCGTGACATCCAGGCGGCGATGACGCACTGGATTGACGTCATCGGCGTAGGGCCGTGGTTCTACACCGAGCGGTTTCCGTTTCACGGCTTTCGGTACAAGGGGCAGGCTTCCGACCCGCACGTCTCCATCGCGCTTGCGAACTCCGGCCCTCTGCAGATCGAGTTGATCCAGCAGCGCAACGATGCGCCCTCCATGTTCAAGGACTTCATCGATGCGGGACGTGAAGGGCTGCAGCATGTGGCGTATTGGCCGGAGGATATCGACGGGCTCCTCGATCCCCTGTTGAAGCGGGGATACACCATTGGACAGACCGCGCAGGTCGGCCGGCTGGGACGGTTCGTCTACCTGGAGACGGAGACGCACCCCGGCACCGTCGTCGAGGTCTCCCATCTGACTCCGACGCGCAGGGCGGCGTTCGACCGGGTGCGAGAGGCGTCCAGGAACTGGGACGGCGGCGACCCGATCCGCGAGATCTCGCTTTGATCAGCCGGCGAAGAACGCCTCGCGAATGCCGGTGGCACCCGTCCCCTGGATGGCGAACAGGGCGCCGGCCAGCGGGGAGGCCTCGTTGTCGCCCGGCTCGATCTCCCAGGACAGAGACGTGACGTAGATGACGTCGAGGTCGGTCCCGCCGAACGTGCACATGGTCGGGTAGCGGATCGGCATTTGTATCGTCCGCATCAGCTTTCCGCTCGGGTCGTATTGGGCGACCTCCCAGCCTTCGATGTGTGCGGCCCAGTAGCAGCCGTCGGTGTCGACGGTGGCGCCGTCGATGCGTCCTTGCTTGCCCTCTCGTGAGATGAACTCCCGCCGGTTGGCGATGTCGCCCGTCGCGATGTCGAAATCGTAGGCGTACACCACGCGTCCTCGGGAGTCGGAGTAGTACATGGTCTCGTTGTCGGGACTCCAGGCGATTCCGTTGGTGACGAAAAAGCCTTCGTCCATCACCGTGCAGGTGAGATCGGCGTCGAGCCGCACCAGCTTTCCCAGCCTGTCGTTGAAGGTCGTGTCCATGGTCCCGCTCCAGTAACGCCCCGCCCGGTCGCACTTGCCGTCGTTGAGGCGGGTGACCGGATTGTCGGGGTCGGGATTGGCGATCGGCGTAACATCGCCCGTATCCAAGTCGATGAAGCTGAAACCCCTCTCCCACAATCCCGCGACGATCCCGCCTTTCTCGCGGAACACCATGGAGCCGATCGTCTCCGGCACGTCCCAGGTCGTCACGTCGCCGGTCGCCGGATCGACACGGTGCACCGCCGGCCTGTCGCAGTCGACCCAGTAGAGCGTGTTCTCCTTCCAGTTCCAGATTGGCCCTTCGCCAAGGATGTCGGGTCCCTCCCAGACGCATTCGACTTCGGCTTCGGCCACGGTATCCTCCTCTTACGGCGGTCATCTGTCGGTATGCTAGAGCGGTTCCCGTTCGACTGGAAGCGCTCCGGCGTTGTCTGTCGCCCGCCACATGGGAGCGGGTTGCGCTTCCGCCAAAGGAGGATCGATCCATGCAGCTCGAAGGATCGTGCCGCTGCCGTGCCGTGACCTTCACGGTCGAGTCATATCCGCCTCAACCCTACATGCGCTGTTACTGCTCGATCTGCCGTAAGACTGCGGGCTCGGGCGGCTTCGCGATCAACCTCGGCGCCGACTATCGGACGCTCAAAGCCACGGGAAGACGCTCGATCGGCATCTATCGCGCCATGGGCGACAGCGGCGAGAGCTTGCTGCAGCGCCGCTTCCCTGGCCCGAGGGTTTCGTGGACCTGATGCTGGAGGCCGGGGCCCCCTGGGTGGCGCTGCACGAACGCACGGCGGGGCGATACTGGTGCGGCTCGATGGACATGAACCTGAAGGATCCACTCGGCGCGCTATATCGGCTGGATACGGATTTGT
>JAGWAU010000014.1:0-8957 GCA_021296255.1 Alphaproteobacteria bacterium
CCGAGCGCGCTTCAACTGCACGATGCCCACGCCGGACGACAGGTGGCGCTGGTTCGGCATGCAGTTCCACGTACCCAGGCCCTGACCTCGAAACGGATGGTCCAACGCAAGGACCGCCATGGCCACCCGAACCTTTGGGAAGACTACGAAGACGAGGAGTCGCAATTCGGGTGGTTCATCGAGACGATCGATCCGGAGGAGCGTGAATTCGCTTCGAACCTCCGCCCGGTCAGCTACTGCGGCAGGCAATCGAAAGGCGGCAAGGAGGCGGGCACTGGCGGCGCTTGAGAGCAGTCCGTCCGACTTGCCGCCATATCCCGTTTCAAAAAGGGCGTCTCTCGGCGCGTTCGCCGTGCCATGGGCCCGACGATCCGCCACGAGCTCGACGAGAGAGGCCGTTACCCGGAGAAACCGGACGCTCCCGCCATCTTCATCACGCGATGCGCCGTGAATTCCGCCGCCGCGTGCGGCGGTCGAGACATCCCAGTCCGTAGGGCAACCAAGCCGGCAAGCTCGCTACCGCGGCACAGGCCGCGACCCACAACGGGCCAAGCGGGGCCACGTAAACCGACCCCATGACCGTCGCCGGCGCCAGAACGCCGAAGGCCATCCACGCCGCACCCGGATAGCCCATCCGCCGCAACCGGCCGCAGGCCCACACCAGCGGAACGCCGCTCGGCGCCAAGCCGGCCAGATAGAGCCATCCATCGAGGTCCGCCAGCCATGGCGGATTGCCGGCCCCGGCCGCCCCGGCGGCGTAGAACCCCACCGGCAGCCACATGAGCGAAATCAGGCAGCCCGCCAGCAGGCGCGCCGGCGTCCATTCCCGGCCGGACAACTCCCGGGCCGGATACCGGAGGGGCGCCACGGAGGTCAAAACGTTCATGCCGAAGTCCCCGTATCAGTTCCGCGCGAACTAAATCTAAAATCCGTCGTGGGATGGCAACCCCGGTCCGCCAATTGAATTCGCCACTGTGCCGTTTATGCAACACCGGTTCGCATCCCCCGCCAGGCCGCAAATTCGGGCACCCAGGCCGCTGGGCGGGGGATTGGGCGACCGGCCACTTCCCGCCCGGCGGCACGATCCGCGTCATGTATCTTGGCGACGATCCCGCCGCGTGTACCTGCCGCGCTCAAAATACTCGGCGTTCCCGAGAAGCACGAAGACACCACCGATGATAGTGAAGTTGCAGGAGCCCTCCTTGTAGCAGTCAGCCATGGCCCTTTTGAACCATTGGCTGCTGAACTCACCCGTCTTCATGAACTGATCGGGCGTTTGAAGCTGGGATAGGTGCGGCAAGGGGACATGCGACACGCTAGAATAGGGGTCATGGCGCTAGAGCGAGCCACAGCGCTGTTCTTCGAACTGTTCAGCGGGCTGCCCCGGCAGGGACCGGGAAACGCAACGTCCACGCGTCGCGCCCTCGGGCTCGTGCCGGGAGTCGGGCCGGGGACGCGCGTGCTCGACATCGGCTGTGGGACGGGCGCCCAGACTCTGGTGCTGGCCGACTGTTCTCCAGCGCGCATCGTTGCCATCGACAACCATCCGCCGTTCATCGACGCCCTGAACCGCGAAGCACGGGAGCTCGGCATCACTGACCGGTTGGAAGCGCGGGTTGCGGACATGCACAGTCTCGACTTCGCGGACGGCTCCTTCGAACTCATCTGGTGCGAAGGCGCCATCAACAACGTGGGGGTCGAAACGGGCCTGCGCGACTGGCGCAAGGTGCTGCAGCGTAACGGGCACGTCGCGCTGACCGAAGTGTGCTGGCGGAAGCCCGAGCCACCCGCCGAATGCACTGCGTTCTGGGGCCGCGAGTATCCGGCAATCCGCGATACCTCCGCACTCCTGGAGGCCGCCGAGGCCTGCGGCTACGAGACCGTGGGGCACTTTCCGCTCCCCGCGTCGGCGTGGTGGGACGACTACTATCGGCCGCTGCAGGACAAGGTGACCGCATTCCGCAAGCGTCATGGCGATGCGCCGGATGCGCAGGAACTGGCGGACCGGTGCCAGCACGAAATAGACATCTGGCATGCCTACTCGGAGTTCTACGGCTACGAGTTCCTCGTGCTGCGGGTCCGTTGAAGCCTGCGGAGGCCAGGGCGTCGAGGGGGTCGGCCTCTACCGGGGATCGGCGCCGTTCATCTGGCCATGGTGGATGGGGTGCTAGTGGACTTCGCCACGTCGGTCCGATGATGTTGCTCGGCCT
The DNA here is from genome assembly GCA_021296255.1 of Alphaproteobacteria bacterium. Classification (GTDB taxonomy): domain Bacteria; phylum Pseudomonadota; class Alphaproteobacteria; order UBA2966; family UBA2966; genus UBA2966. The sequence goes on from JAGWAU010000014.1 coordinate 2,211, forward strand.
CGGGAAAGAAGGCATCGGGAAACAGGACGGTTCAGGGCCGAGTCGACAAGAAGGCTTAGAGTTCGTCCAGATCGGCGCAGAAAACGGAAGTACCAACGTTGCCGAAATGCTTTCGAAATTCACGATCGGAGAAAATATCTTTTTATAACAAAATGTTAGTTACCCCTACGATGTGCGTGTCCAGAACGATAACGTAGACAGGCGTCGGAATACGACGCCATGGCATTCCGTGACCACGTATGCCCTTGGCGAAATTGTGACCGCCGGCTGCACTGCTGCTCTGGAAACGTCACGACGTTCCTCTCACCGGGATACACTCCCGCACAGGATGTGTCATCGGCGGCGCGAAAGCATGACGAAGCGCGCGGAAAGCAGCCCCAGCGACAGGGCCGTCGCGGCGATCATCGCCTCGAACAGCCCGGCGACACCCCGCTCCAACTCGAAGGCCAACAGCAGCGAGAGCGGCACCATGCAGCCAATGAATGCGAGGGCCTGAAGCGCCGTCGGGATCCACGCGTCGGCGCAGCCGCGTAGGGCGTTGAGCATCAGCGTCTGCCCGCCGTCGAAGACGGGCATGAGCGCGGCGAGCACCATAACCGGTACGGCAGCCGCCAGCACCACCGGTTCCGAGCTGTAGATCGCGGAGAGCGGCCGGGCGAGCATCGCCATGAAGGCACCGGCACCGGCCATCAGTGAGACGGTGACGGCGAGGCCAAGCCAGCCTGCGGCGGTCCAGCGCCTGCGGTCACCGCGGCCGAAGGCATTGCCGATGCGTACGCTGGTAGCGATGCCGACGCCGTTCGCGACCATGAAGATGATCGCAATTACATTCAGCACGATGGCAAAGACGGCGAGCGGAACCGTACCCAGCCAACCGGCGAACAGGTGAACCGAGGAGAAGGCTCCCGTCTCGACGCCGATGGCGATGGCGGCCGCGTAACCGACCATGCGCTGCAGCCTCCAGCGCGGCCACGACCAGTCGGCGCGGGCGCGTACGCCAAGCCGCGCCCGGTCGGACATCGACCAGGCGTAGGCGACCAGGAACGCCGCCAAGCCCCAGCGGATGATGGTGGTGGCCCAGGCCGAACCTTCCGCGCCCAGCGCCGGCACGCCGAACAGGCCGTGCACGAGTACGAGGTCGGCTGGGATGTTGACCATGTTGGCGGCGACGATCGCCCAGGCGACCGGTTGCGGACGCCGGATGCCTTCGAGGAAGAAGGCCGTGGCGAAGTACAGGAAGACCACCGGATAGCCGAGGGCCAGAATGAAGAACGCCCGCCCGGCGCCCTCCGCCATGTCCTCGCTCTGCCCGGTGAATAGCAAGACTTCGCGACCGAACAGCCCGAGCAGCAAGCCGACGATGCCAATGGCGAGTGCAACCGGCACCGCCCGCCGCCATGCGGCCCCGCATTCCGCCAAGTCGCCGCGGCCCATCGCCTGCGCCACGGAGATCGTGGTGCCGGTGAGCAACCCCATCACGGTCAGGAGCAACGGCAGATGGACCGCGACGCCGAGCGACAGGTGCCCGAGTTCGACCGAAGAGTAGCGGCCGACGATCACCGTGTCGGCCACCGTCATCGCGAGCACGCCGGCGCGGCTCACCACAACCGGCAGGGCGAGGCGGTAGAGGTCGGCCAGATGGCCAAGGACTAGGCGGCGGCGAAGACGCAAAGGCAGCGAACGGACTTTCTGTTGGCAGCGTAGGCCGCAGATGGGGGTAAGGCCCCTGCGGATTGCGGTAGGCGATTGTCACCGTGAGACGAATACATTTGCGCTGACAAAGGCAAGCTTCGAGATGTGCCGACGGCTGGCCGGGGCTCTACCGAGGCACCGCAGACATAAACCTGCCGATTTCCTGGAGGCGGGACGCGCTACCCCTTGCCGGAACGGGCTCTCGTGTTCGGCGAGCGACCCTACAGAGCGAGAGACTCGTGCTTCGCCTACAGGGCTAATGTCTGCTCGACCGGTGCTGTCGGTCAAGCAGAGAATATCGGGCTGTGCGCCCACCCGGCGTGACCGACAGGTGAAGGACTACACGGCCCGTGCGATCCGTGACGGGTGGGGGTGGCCGACGTCGAGAGTGGTAACGCGACGCATCTCCCGCCGGTGCCGGGTGTCGTCGAAGGGACGGGCGCGGTGCATCGTGGCCCGGTTATCCCAGATCACGAAGTCCCCAATTCGCCACGAATGCCGATACACGAACTCGGGCCTAGTCGCATGCTCCATGAGGTCGCGGAGGAGGAGCCGGCCATCGGGAACGGGCCGGTCGAGTATGCGCGAGGCGTGCGAGGCAAGATAGAGGGAGCGCCGCCCGGTTCGGGGGGTGTTCAGCACCAGTGGCTGGATGGCCCCCTTGAGTCGGTCACTCTCTTCATCCGAGAACTCGAAGCCCAGCGTCATTCGCGAATAGGCGATCGAATGATGCACGTGGAGACCTTCGAAGCTCGCCTTCGTCTCCTCTGCCAGCGTATCGTAGGCGGTCCGCATGTCCGCAAACTCGGTGTCGGCCGCGACCGGCGGCACGACGAGGGCGGCGAGCATCGAGTAGCGGCCCCGCGGATCCTGAAACGACGCATCGGTGTGCCAGAGGCGGTTCGCGAGACCATACAGGCGACGCCGGCTGTCCGGGGCCAGGACCTCGCCGCTCGAACCGACGTTCGAGACATCGGTAAGTGCTTCGTCTCCGAAGCGGCTCTTCTGCAAAACGCTGATGCCGGTCTTGCGGTGAATCTCCCCGTCGAGCCGGATGGCGAAGGCGAGCTGCTCATCGCTCGTGAAGGCCTGGTCCCGGAATACGAGCACCGCGTGCTTGTCCATGCCTACTCGGATTTGCTCCAGGGTCTCGTCGTCGCGCACGGCGCGGAGATCGACCGCACTCGCCTCAGCGGCGAATTGCGGGTGGAGCTGGTGGAACCGGAGGGTCATGCTTCGGTGAGACGGTGATTGCGCGACAGAGTAGCGCGAACGTTCCCTCCGCTGCCACTCCGCTGGCGCATTGTTGCTCAGGGACTATTCGCTTCCCCGCGCCATGCCCATTTTACCGCTTTCAGGAGTGTCAGGAGAAGCTGGCAGAAAATGTCCGATCTGACGGATTGTCCCCCTTTGTCCGGAAAGTTGCGCTCCGCGCCGCAAGCGGCTTCGGGCAGGTTCGAGAGAAAGATAGACTCAGCGAAGAAGGTACCGACCTCCCAAATTGCTGCTTCCGACCCCTACAGAGCGCCTGCCGCTTCGAGTTCCTTCATGAAATCCATCTTGCCTTGGGCATTTAGAATGCGCGTGACGAGCGCCGGATCGTACTGGCCCTTGGACTGAACCCATGCGCCAACGGCTCCTTTGCGCCAAAGCTTGACTTCTTCTTCGTTCGGCACATGAAACGTTACGACACCCTTGCTCTCGAGAATTTTTCTCGACTCGGCCAGCCAAGCGTCGTCATTGGCGAAGATTTCCTTGGTGATGGCAACGCCGGTCCTGTCAACGGCCTCACCGGCCCAGTTCGGAAGCTCCCCGTACCGCTCCAGATCCATGACGAGCAGGTTGAGGTTCCACGAGCCGTTGACTCGCGTGCTGAAATCAATGATTTCGTGGAACTTCTCGGACCACAGGTGGCAATCCGGCAGGAAGAGCCCATTTACGACCCCGGACTGAATGCCCTGATAGACGGCCGCCCAGTCGTAGGGGACCGCCACTGCGCCCCAGTCCGAGATGAGCGTGAATTCAGTGGGGCTTTTCGTGACACGAAGCTTGATACCCTTGAGATCGCCGGGCACCTTCACGAGTCGTACGTCCTGGAGTAGTTGGCGCTGGCCGCAGACCGGAACCCAGCCCCAGATGTGGACTCCCATTTGGCTGTGGGTGAGCTTGTTGATCTCATCATTCAGCCATCCTTCGATTGCGGGCAGGGCCGCCATCTGGTTCTCGAACAGGTAGGGAAGCGTGAGAAAGTCGACCGCGCGGCCGAAAGCTCCCAGATTGGCCGCTGAGATGGTCCCCATATCAACCTGCCCGAGCCGCATCATCTCGACGCAGACCTGCTCGCTGCAAATGGCACGACTGAAATGCAGGTCCACCGAAATTCGACCACCGGAATGCTGATCGAACAGAGGTTTCATTTGCTTGTCGAAAACGATACCCGGACCGACATGAGGCGGATGAGACGTTCCAAACACGAACTTTTCCTGGTCTTGCGCAAGTGCCGCTCCGGCTATTGCACTCGACGCAAACAAAACGATACCGACCAAAGCCGGCACTCGTATGAACATGGACATGGCTTTTCCTCTCCGTTGAGCGGCCGTGCAATGCATAACGATTGCGGGTCACCCCGCAAATCGCGTACTGCACTCTCTGGTCAACGACCCACAAAAATTTAAGTGGCAGTGTCTACTTGGCGCGCTAAAAGCCGTGCCCATTTCCCACAATGGCCGCGACCTTGTTAGTGACGGCTTCGGGCACCGCGCGCTCACACGGTTCCACTACTGGAATCTCATTTCGTGGTTTGACCAGTTTCTCACAGGATTCCGCCTGTGTCGAGAAACGGAGGCACCGGCTCCGCGCCCGCCGGGCGAGAAAAATCCCGCCCGGCGGCCTGGAAGCCTGAGGATGGGGCTGAAGTGACCCTCAGGCGCCTGTCCGGCAAAGGGTGCGCTCAACGGACCATCAACATCATTGATTTCGGGCAAGGTGCTAGTATGGCGTTCCGTCCTTGTGCACGAACTGCCAAATCCCGTCTTCCCCCATCACCGCACGGAGATCATCCCGAGGATAGTTTGCCTCGTCGCCCTTGACCCGATCACCAATCTCAAGGAGGACCGCCTGCCGGTCAGAACGGTTGACCACATGATGCGCCACGCTTCCCGCACGGAAGCCCGCGCACATTCCGGGCGTGAGCGTTGTCTCGCCGGATTCGGTGACGAGCGTGGGATTGCCCTGCACGATGTAGATCATTTCGTCCTGCTTGCTGTGAGAGTGCATCAGCGCGGTCTCTCCGCCGGGCTCGATCGTCGTCAGGTTCACCCCAAAGTTCTCTAGGCCAAAAAAGTCTCCAAGAGGCCTCTTCTCTCGTCTTGCCATGCGGCTGAAGAACGGTTCGGGATCGTTGGACGGCTTCGTCCGCGGCGGAACCTCCGCCGCGGCAATGGCCAGGGATCTCTTGCTTTCGCGCATTGGATGTTCCCTCTGCGACTGAAATTTGGCTGCGCTAGCCACCACCTCCTGAACAACCGTCACTCCAGCGACCGCCAACGGCATGACGTGCAGGGACGTTCCGTGTATACGGTCTCGCGCACCACATGAAGCCGCGAAGGGACCGGGAACGCAATGAGCAACCTGACACTGGTGATCGGCAACAAGAACTACTCGTCCTGGTCGCTCAGGCCCTGGCTTGCCATGCGTCATGCCGGAATCCCCTTCGACGAGCGGTTGATCCTGCTGTTCGACGAGAACTGGAAGGAGGCCATCGCCTCTCTTTCGCCCTCCCGCCGCGTGCCGGTGCTGCTGCATGGCGAGCACACGGTGTGGGAGACGCCGGCGATCCTGGAATACCTCAACGAACTGTTCCCTGACGCCGGCCTCTGGCCAACCGACCGCGCTGCGCAACCACATGCCGATGAACCTGCGCCGACGGGACCTCAAGGGGAAGGGTCGCGAGCCGGGAGTCGACGACGACATCGCGCGTATCAGTGAAATCTGGCGCGACTGCCGGGCGCGCTGGGGTGCAGGCGGCGACTTCCTGTTCGGAGCCTTCGGCGCGGCTGATGCCATGTTCGCGCCGGTGGTGACGCGGCTGGACACCCACGGCGTGGAGCTGGACGAGCCCTGCGCCGCCTACAGTCGCGCCGTGTTGAGCCTGCCTGCCTTCGTGGAATGGCGCGAGGCTGCGCTGCGGGAACCCTGGATCGTGCCCGAGGACGAGATCGACTGAGCGCCTGTGCCGAGCCCGTTCCGGCTCTACCGCATGACGGCAGACCGATTGACGATGTCACAACCGGGGGGGCGATCAAAACCGGCGTGTCGGATAGGAGACGGGCCGCCAGAGCCGCGAGCACGGACACGAACTGTTCTACACGCAGGCTCATCCTCTCCCAGACCGCATTGGCGACCGCCGGGCGGTCGAAGACAGCCCATCCGATCAAGAAGCCCAGAGCCACATAGAAGAGGCGGCCGATCATGCCGTCTCATTCAAAGCATGCATCGTTAACCTCCCAGGCCCAGTCCTCGGTCTGCGGCCCTATCCGCCCGGTGAGTCAATACAACTCCCGGCCATCAAGATCGAACCAGCCCCGGAGGACTGCAAGAGCCTCGCTGCTGGCCATCTGGGTGGTTTGGAGAGTGCGGAGGTCCTCAGGCTTCACGATTTCCTCGTGGAAGAACGTGTCGTCAAAACCGATGGCGGATGCTTCGAAGCGGGAGTTGGCGTAGATGAGCCGGTCCAGACGCGCCCAATAGATGGCGCCGAGACACATCGGACACGGCTCCGTGCTGGCGTAGATCGTGCACCCTGAGAGCCGGAACGTGCGAAGCTTTTGGCATGCCGAACGGATGGCTACGATCTCCGCGTGTGCGCTCGGATCGTTCCGGGATGTCACCTGATTGCAACCTTCGCCAACGATTTCACCGTCTTTCACGATCACCGCACCGAAGGGCCCGCCGGACTTTTGGCGAACGGCCCGCTCGGACAGCTCTATGGCGCGTTGCATGAACCGATCCGCTTCCATGGTCACGAACAGTCTCCGATGATTGCTCTTCAGCGGC
>JAGWAU010000014.1:9113-61455 GCA_021296255.1 Alphaproteobacteria bacterium
GTTGGGGTGTTCACGTCGTTGGCGCCGGTCCAGGCGAAGGTTGTCCGATCCAGTTCGGCCTCGAGCTCCGCCATTCGGCACTGAGCGTTCCCGGAGGGCTGAATTGTTGATCGGCGCGTAGGTTGGGCGCCGATCAGCACGGTAACTCATCGATTTTGATTGATCCTGTGGGGTCACACTCCGGTGCCGATCAACATTGTGAGATTAACGTTCAGGAGAGGCTTGCCCGGTATGTCGTACAAGCCGCAATTCAATGCCGTATATCGAACAAACCGCGAAACGCTCTAATCGGCTCTCTTGCGCGGGAACAACCGCTGTTTGATTTGGATCGCGAACTCCCTTGGCTTCTCTCGCGGGTCGGTTTCCGACGCGATCTTCGCAAAGTCCGATTTGACGGCGTCGATGCGCGGCTTGGCCTGATTCCAGCCGTCTCGTACCCGTGGCTTGACCTTCGTCTCGATCAGTTCCGCCGCCTTCTCCTGCGCGCGTGGATCAGTGACCAGGCGTTGCGCGGCATGAAACAGCAGGCGGTGAATGAGGGCCACGGCGCCTACTTCCGCTCTGCCTGTCCGTAACCGATAAAATCGATGTGCGAACAATCAGTATCGTCCGTGGCCGTGTCGGAGCGCGGCTCGGCCGTGTTTGCGTCTATGGCACTTACGCGGGCCATGTGGCTCGTAATTCTGATATCGGATCGATACTAACTGGTCAGCGCATTACTGTAGCGATTTTGGCACCAATAGGGTCCCTGTCAATGCCGCCGTGTCGGGGTTCTCTATTGTTCACGGCGGTTCCGCACCCAAGGTTATCCTGCTCTCTCATGGTCCTCAATGTGTCTCCGTGTTGAGACTTGCCCTGGTTAGGGAGTCCGTGCATGGCCGATAAGTGAATTGTTGATCGGCGCGCAGGTTGGATCTCGATCGGCACGCCAGCTCGTCGATACAGTGTGGTTCCCTGGGGTCAAACTTGGGCGCCGAACAACAGACGCCTCGCAACATCACGCTCCCGCCTATCAATGAACGCCTTCTGCTCCCGCGTGAGCATGACGCTGTAGGTCCGGGCGCTGTTCCAGAAGTGATTCTCGGCAAGCCGGACCGTCGGAAACGAAGTTTGGAGGATGAAATGGCATTAGAACGCATCGGGTTTATTGGCCTTGGGAATATGGGTGGTCCCATGGCTGCCAACTTGGTCAAAGCAGGATATTCCGTCATATGCTACGACATCGCGGGAACGGAGGAGCGAGCGCCAAAGGGCGCAGAGATTGCCGCTTCCGCAACGCAGATCGCAGGCGGCGCCGACTTTGTGGTCATCAGCGTCGACAAGCAGAATTCGGTAGAAAGCATCGCCCAAGAAATCGCGGAAGCAAACAACCGGACTGTCTCGATTGTAATAGACACGTCCACCATCGGTTCACACACAGCCCGTGCCGCGGAAGCTCGCCTGAGAGAGGTGGACGTCACGTATATTGACTCACCGGTCGCCGGTGGCTCCGGCAGCACGGGTGTCGGCCACGCTGCCGCTAAATCGGCCGCCCTGACATTCATTGTCGCAGGGCCAACCACTGCAGTGGAGCAGGTTCGCCCGGTCATGGAGGCGATGGGCCGTCAGGTGTTCCATGTGGGTGAAGAACCGGGCCAGGCCCAGGCTATCAAACTGATCAACAATTTCGTGTTCAGTGCGTCACTGATAGCAGTGAGCGAGGCAATGGTTTACGGCCTCAATCAGAACCTTGATATGAAATCGATCCTTGAGGTGCTGAACGTCTCAAGCGGCCAGAATGTTGCGACCTCATATGTTTTTCCAACATTGATTGAACCTGAAACTTATGACGTCGGGGCGACAATCGAGATTCTCGCCAAGGACGTGTCCGTCTATGCGAACGAGGTCTGGAACGGGAACTCCCCCAACGCCGTTGGCGCCCTAGTCAATAAAATCTGTACAGATATGGAGAAGGAGATGCCGGGCGCAGATTGGAGTCGAATGTACCCCTTCATCCGTGATGGTGGAGAGGGTTAGAGCGCCATTTCAGATCATTCCGACCCCAGAGGCCCCTCAGCGGCGCTCCGTGTCCGTCTAGAGTTCTTACCCGCCGCCTTTCACTCGACCCTTTTCCCCTCGGCCCGCTGGCCCTCGGTCTTCGTGCCGTCGGGTGCGGTCTCGACTTCAAGGCGGCGGCTCACCGTCTCATCGAGGAAAACACCTCCACTCTAAAACATCCGCGACGCTTTGCCGCTGACCGGGCTTTGATAGTTGCGCCTAGATCGGCGGATGGCCAATCGGACCCAGGTCCTGCTCAAAGGCTGCGCCAATGCGTAACGCCATCGCTTCGTCCCGGCCGCGCGCGGCGATCTGCAGGCCGCCCGGGAAACCATCGTCTGTCAGCCCCATCGGGAGCGAGAGCGCACACATCGCGAGGTAATTGAACGGGCGGGTGAAGCGTGCTGGATAGGCTGTCTGGTCGACCTCGCTCAGCGGCATGGGCACTGTCGCCAGGGTCGGCGTAACCACAGCCGCAAGTCCCTGCATGCTGTCGAGGAACGCAACGATGTGCTCCTGCCGCGTCAGGACGGCGGTGATGTAGTCGCGTGCCGCAATTTCCCGCCCCGGGAGCAGCCTCCGGCGCACGTCCTCATCGACGGGTGACTCCGGGTCCTCCATGAGATCGCCGTAGTGCGTGTAGCCTTCCGCCGTGAAGATGAGCCCCGTGCCCTCCGCCATCCGTTGCCAAGGAACCGGTGGCGTGAAGGGGACGATCTCGGTGCCGAGGCCGCGCAGGCGTTCGAGCGCGGCATCGTAGAGGGCCAGAATGGCCGCCTCCACGCCTTCGCAGTCTTGATCCTGAAGGGCGCCGACGCGGAGCCCGCGCACGCCGTCGGCGCGAGGCAGGGTGAGGAACCCATCTTGGGCCAGATGTCGTTCGAGCCTGCCTGCCTCGTGCCCAGACATAACGTCGTACATGAACGCCGCGTCGGCGACAGAGCGGGTCATCGGTCCGACCGTATCGATCGATGCCGAGCAGGGGATGAGGCCATCGATGGGCAACGTGCCTTCAGTGGTCTTGAGGCCGACGGTGCCGTTCCAGGCCGATGGCGTGCGTACCGATCCACCCGTATCCGAGCCGACGGCGCAGGGCACGAGTCCGGCGCCCACCGCGACGCCCGATCCGCTCGACGATCCGCCCGGTGTGCGATGCACGTCCGGGTCCCATGGATTCCAGGGTGTGCCCATAGTGAGGTTGGTCCCCCAGCCGCCCATCGAGAACTCCATGGTCTTAGTCTTGCCGACGAGGATGCCGCCCGCCGAAAGCAGGCGTTGGGCGATCGTGGCCGTGGCTGGGGAAACTCGGTTCGCCATCGTCAACGAACCGCCCGTGGTGATCCGCCCGGCAATGTCGACGACGTCTTTAGCGGCGAACGGCACGCCGTGGAACGGACCTAGCCAATGACCCGATTGCATCGCCGTCTCGGCGGCATCCGTTGCGAGGCGGGCGTCGTCCGCATAGACCGCCTGGAACGCGCCGAGCTTGGGATCGAGGGCTTCGATTCGAGTCAGCAGTCCGTCGACGACTTCAGTTGGGGTCATTTCGCCGCTGCGATACGACCGGGCGAGATCAAGGGCACCAAGATAGGGGTCGATGGCCAAGTGAGCCTCCCGCGCTGAATTGACGGCCTGTTCAGCATAGGCGAGCCGTGGTGCCCGCGTCTTACCGGTGACATGGCGTCACTGGGCATTGTCAGACTAACTGACTTGGACCTGTAGAACCCGCAATCAAGGGCTATCAGTTTGCAAGTCGCCGCTAGTCGGCCAAGGCAGTGGCCCGATCGTGTTTGAAAATATCGCGACGGTTGAGATGGCGTTGGTGGTTGAAATTATTGTGGATCGGGGTGACGGCACCACGATTGATGTGGAATCGAGTGGGAATCGCCCGAATTTCAGCTACTGAGCAAGCGGCGCATCTTGCCCTACACTCCGAGCCCATGATCCCCGTCCTGGTCCCGGCCAAGAGGCTCCCGGCTGGCCCTGCGAGCGTCAAGCAGCACCCGGCGGCCTTGGGGATGCTCTTCGCCTGATTGGTGGTGGGCCAGGTCCTGCCCTTCAACCCGGCAGGCTCCGTCCGCGGTCCGCGCCACACAAAAGGAGCCCGGCGGTGCCCCTACTATGAAATATCCCGGCTTCTTGTCGTTCTTCAGCGGATGATCTCACCATCGGCGAGTGCGATCGCATCAATTTCCAGCAGGCGCGAAGGATGACCCAATTCCTTGACGCCGACCAGCGTATCGGCGGGATAGGGCGCCGTGAACCATTGCTGGCGCAGCTCCATGATCCGACCACGATGAGCCTGCATGTCCGTGAGGTAGATCGTCACTTTTATGATCTTGTCCATCGACGAATTCGCCGCTTCGAGCGCCCTCTTGATGTTCCGGAATGTCCAATCGGCCTGTGTGTCGAAATCCCCTTCGATCATGGTGCCATCTTCGGTGATGGCGGTCTGCCCTGATAGGAAGATCAGAGCACCCACCCGGTAACCTTGGGCGATGAAAAACTGCTTGAAAGGATCGGGATCAAGTTCGATGACTTGAGCGTCGGTCGTCATGGTCAGGCTCCCTCTGTTCGCATTGTTGTTGATCAGCGCGTCAATTGGACGCCGATCAGCAGGCTAACCCGTTGATTTCACTTGATCGTGGAGGCTCAATGCCACGCCGATCAAAAATTATGCGACTGCCCGAGGTCATGCTGCGGACCGGACCGAGCAAGGCCACAATTCATCGTCGCTACCGCGACGGCACGTTTCCGACGCCGGTGAGGCTCGGCTCTCGGTCGATCGGCTGGTGGTCCTCGGAAATACCCGAATGGCTCGCGACGCGTCCGCGCGCTGGTGCGAGGCTCGCCGATGGCCGGAAAGAGAATGACAGACGGCGGTTGACTGCCGAGAGACTGCGATCATCACGGTCAGGACGATCGGCGCCCATCGCGGTAGCGGCACGCGGAAAAAAGGATGACAGCGATGCCATTCATACCAAGGGATCAAATACGGGACGTAACAGGTCGTGACCTACAAAAAACACAATATTACAATAAGTTACATAGTATAAGTGGCGGACGGACCATCCAGCGGTTGGATCGAGCATGCCGACAAAGGACATAGCTGAATGGGACGGCAGGGATGACGTCGTATTGGTGGAGCGCGAAGGCGACGTGGCCACCGTACTGCTCAACCGGCCGGACAAGCTGAATGCGCTCAACAGGGAGATGTGGAAGCGCATCGGCGAGGTGTTTCGCTCACTCGACGGCGACGACGAGCTGCGTTGCGTCGTGCTGAAGGGCGGGGGCGACAAGGCGCTCGCGCCCGGCGCCGACATCAGCGAGTTCGCCGACACGCGCAACGATTCGGCGCAGGCAAGCGAGTATGGCGGCCTCATGCACGAGGCCATGGCCGCCATCCGCGATTGCCGCGTTCCCGTGGTCGCCCGGATCGGGGGCCTGTGCGTGGGCGGCGGCCTGGAACTCGCGCTCATGTGCGACCTCCGGATCGCCGGCGCGGGCGCCCGCTTCGGCATCCCCGTCAGCCGGCTTGGACTGGTCATGGCCTACCCGGAAGTGGAAGCCCTTGTCGATCTGGTGGGGCCGTCGGTGGCTCTCGAAATCCTGCTGGAGGCACGCGTGTTCGACGCGAAGGAGGCCAAGGACAAGGGCCTCGTCAACCGCGTGGTCCCCGACGAGAAGCTGGATGCGGACGTCGCCCAGACCGTCAAGCGCATCTCTTCGGGTGCGCCGCTGGTCAATCGCTGGCACAAGAAGTTCATCCGGCGGGTGGTCGCGGGCGCCAGGACCCCCGCCCCTCTCACGCGGGAAGAGGCCGCCGAGGGTTTCGCCTGTTTCGACACCGAGGACTTCCAGGAAGGCGTCCGCGCTTTTCTCGCCAAGGAAACGCCGCGATTCAAGGGCAGGTGAGCATGGCGAACGGCGGCGGCGGATTGCTATCGGGCATCCGGGTCATCGAGATGAGTCACATCATGGCCGCGCCCACGTGCGGGCTGCTGCTCGCCGACATGGGAGCCGACGTGATCAAAGTGGAACGGCGCCCCCATGGAGACAGCATCCGCAACAGCGGGCCCTTCACGGACGGCGAGTCGGCTCCGTTCGCCATGATGAACCGCAACAAGCGGGGCGTGGCCCTCGACATGAAGACGGACGGGGCGACAGCGGTTCTGGGCCGGCTGATCGAAGGCGCGGACGTGTTCATCGAGAACTACCGTCTGGGCGCCATGGAACGCTACGGCGCGGGCTACGAAGAGATGGCGAAGGCCAATCGCGGGCTGGTCTATTGCTCGATCTCGGGCTTCGGCGGCACCGGCCCGTACGCCGAACGCGGCGGCTTCGACCTAGTGGCGCAGGGCATGAGCGGGCTCATGAGCATCACCGGCGAAGGCCCCGGGAGGCCGCCGGTCAAGGTGGGCGCCCCGGTCACCGACATCACCGCCGGGTCGCTCGCCGCGCTCGGGATCGTGGCAGCCCTGTTCAAGCGGGTAAGCACGGGACGCGGTCAGTTGATCGACACCTCGCTCCTCGAAGCCGGCATCATGCACACCTACTGGCAGTCGGCGATCTTCATGGCCTCGGGCGAGCGGCCGACGGCGATGGGGTCGGCCCATCCCCTGATGGCGCCCTACCAGGCTTTCAAGACCAAGGACGGCTGGATCACCCTGGGAGCCGCCAACCAGGGCCTGTGGTTGAAACTCGTGGATCTACTCGGCGTCCCCGAGATCGTCGAGGATCCGCGCTTTACGGGACCCAACGAACGCCGGGCCAATCTGGCGGACCTGCAAGAAGCCCTCATCCCGATCTTCGAGACAGACACCACCGACGGTTGGCTCGCCAAGCTCGACGCCGCCGGCATTCCGGCGGGTCCGGTCTTCGATATCCCGCAGATGACGTCGGACGAGCACGTTCTCGCCCGCGAGATGATCGAGGAGGTGGGAACGTCCCGCGGCGGACCCATGCAGGTTCTGGGCCACCCGATCAAGTATTCGAAGAACCCTGCCGTCATTCGCCGCCGGGCACCGCGGCTCGGCGAGCATACGAGGGAGGTGCTCGGTGAGGCCGGCTACACGAGCGACGAGATCCGGGCGCTGGAGAGCACGGGCGCCATAGGCTGATACGCCCCGCCGGTCAGCCCGCGAGAGATCGGCAGGCCGCCACGACGTGGCGGGCGCTCATGCCGTAGCGATCCCGGACCTTGTCGGTAGGTCCGACGATGGCGTACTCGGCGGGCATGCCGACGAAGCGCATGCGCGTGGGATACTCTTCCGCCAGCAGTTCGGCGACGGCGCCGCCGAGGCCGCCCGTCAAGTGGTGCTCTTCCGCCGTGACGATTCCGCCGGTTTCAGCCGCCGCCGCGAGGACCGCGTCGCGGTCGAGCGGCTTGATCGTGTGCATGTTGATCACGCGCACGTCGAGGCCCTGCTCTTCCAGGGTCTCGGCAGCCGATACGGCTTCCGGCACCATGCAGCCGCAAGCGATCACGGTCACGTCCCTGCCCTCGCGCAGCACGTCGGCCCTGCCGATCTCGTAGTCCGCGTCGACCGGCGTCGCCGGGGTCTCGATCGCCCGTCCGCCGAGACGGATATAGACAGGGCCGTCGTGGTCCCGGGTGGCCAAGGTGGCGTGATAGCCCTGGTGGGCGTCGGCGACGACGATCACGGTCATGTTGGGCAGGCTGCGCATCAGGGCGATGTCCTCGACCGCATGATGGGTCCCGCCGGACACCGCGAGGGAAATCCCGCTGCACGCCGCGCCGATGACGACCCGCTGGTTTGCGTAGTCCACGTCGTTGCGCAGTTGCTCCATCGACCGCGCGGTGATGAACGGCGCATAGCCGCAGAGATAAGGATGCATGCCCGTGGTCGCGAGACCGCTGGCGACTCCCATGGCGTTCTGCTCGGCGATGCCGACGTCGATCAGTCGCTCGGGATGCCTCTCCATCAGCGTCCGCAAACCGATCAGATCGAGGGTATCGGCGGCGACGGCGACGATGCTGTCGTCCCGGTCCGCCAGTTCCGTGACGGCCAGGCCGAACGACAGGCGGGACTGGTTGGCGGCGATGTCGACCCATTCGGGCGTAACCGAGGTTCTCTTGCCGGCGTCGTTCATGCCTGTGCCTCCAGTTCCGCGAGAGCCTGTGCGTAGACTTCGTCGGTCACGGCGTTGTTGTGCCAGAGGTAGGTATCTTCCGCGAAGCTGGCGCCCTTGCCCTTGACCGTATGGGCGATCACGAAGGACGGCTTGTCCTGTTCCAGGGGAAGCGCGTCGAGAACATCGACGATCTCGCCGACATCGTGACCGTCGATCTCCCGGACCGCCCAGCCAAAGGCCCGCCATTTGTCCGCCAGGGGTTCGAGGGCCATCCTGTCGCGGACGTGACCGCTCTGCTGGACCTTGTTGTAGTCGACGATCGCGGTGAGGTTGGACAGCGACATGTGCGCCGCGGCCATCGCCGCTTCCCAGTTTGAACCCTCCTGCAACTCGCCGTCGCCGATCATCACGACGGTCCGGAAATCCTTCTTCTGCAGACGCGCGCCGAGCGCCATGCCCACGCCGACCGAGAGCCCGTGGCCCAACCCGCCGGTGCTCATCTCGACACCCTCACATTTGATGTCGGGATGCATGCCGAGCAGCGACTCATAGGCGTAGAACTCGTCGAGCCGGCTCTCTTCGAAGAAGCCGGCCTGCGCCAGCACGGCGGCCAGCGCCGCGTTGCCGTGACCCTTCGACAGCACGAAGCGATCGCGGTCGGGCCAGTCCGGCTCGTCGGGCCGGATACGGAGATAATGGAAATAGAGGGCCGCCAGCAGTTCCGCGGCGGAGAGGGCACCCCCGACATGGCCGGCTCCCGCCGCGCGCAGCGCACGCCAGGAATTGCGCCGGATGTCGCGGGCCTCGCTCCGCAGCCGCTGCAGCACGGCTTCCCTGTTGCTCATTCCGGGCATGGGAGACTCTTTCGTACCAGGGATTGGACCGAGGACGGATCATAACCAACCGGGACGCGGCGACAAACATCCACGGCGGTCGGGACATCGATCGTTCATGTCGGCATCGCGATCTCTGTGATAGTGTCCCGCCATATTCGACCGACGGCGGAACCGACCAAATACACGCGGGAGGAGGAAACGAGATGGGTTCAATGCGGACATTGAAGGCGAGCGACGGCCACGAGCTGGCCGCCTACGAGGCGATTCCGGAAGGCACGCAGCGTGGAAGCCTGGTCGTGATCCAGGAGATCTTCGGCGTCAACGTCCACATCCGGGAGGTCTGCGACAAGTTCGCGGGAGAAGGTTATTTGTCCATCGCGCCGGCCGTCTTCGACCGCGTGGAGCCCGGAGTCGAACTCGGCTATACGCCGGAAGACATCGAGCGCGGCCGCAACTTCATGGGACAGCTCAGTTGGCGCAACACGATGATGGACGTCGAGGCCGCGGCGGACGCCGTCGCCGGCGACAAGCGGCCCGGTATCGTCGGATACTGCTACGGGGGCACCGTGACCTGGGTTGCCGCGTGCCGTCTCGACCTTACGTGCGCCGTCGGATACTACGGCGGCGGCATCATCGATTTCGTCGACGAGTCTCCCAAGTGCCCCACCATGCTCCATTTCGGCGAGCGGGACACCGGCATCCCGATGAGCGACGTCAAGGAGATCTCCGGGAAGCATCCGGAAATAACGGTCCACACGTACGCCGAGGCCGAGCATGGGTTCAACTGCGATCGCCGTGCGTCCTATCACGAGACGGACGCGAAGCTGGCGCTTGAACGCACGAACGCCTTCCTCTTCCAGCAGTTCCTCTAGGGCGTCCGCCAAATGGCTGTGCCCACCCTCCGGCAGCACCGGATCCGTCTCGACGGGGCCTTGTCCCATCATCGGACCGGCCCCCATGGGGACGAGCGTTACGGTTTCGCCGCGTCTTCTCCGGAGAACTCCGGATTGTCGCCGGCGCCACTCAACTCCACACATGTAACGAGGGTGTAGCCGGCCATCTCCTGATGCCGTGGACCCGCGTTTCTTGACCCCGCGCGAATCAGAGAGATAGCGTGGTCCCCACGCAACGCGAGCCCTGTCTAGGCCCATGGCGACAGCGAAACCACCAAACCTGGCCGGTATTCCGTCCGTGGACCGCTTGCTCCGCGAACCGGCGGTCGACGCACTTTCGGAGTCTTACGGGCGGCCAGCGACCACGGGCGCGGTACGAGAGGTTCTGGCCGATCTGCGTTCGGCCGTGAAGGCCGGCCGCGACCTGAAACCGAAGGCACGTGAACCCGACGCACTCGCCAGCGCCGTCGCCGCGAAACTCGAAGCAGCGGCCGCGCCCAGCCTGAGACGCGTCTTCAATCTCACGGGCACGGCGCTTCATACGAACCTGGGACGCGCGCCCTTGCCGCCCGAGGTCGTCGAAGCCGTGGCCATGGCGGCGCTGCGGCCCACGAACCTCGAATTCGACATCGACAGAGGGCGGCGCGGCGACCGGGACAGTCACTTGGAGGTCCGTCTCTGCGCGCTCACGGGCGCCGAGGCCGCAACCGCGGTCAATAACAACGCCGCTGCCGTCCTGCTGACGCTCAATTCCCTGGCGCTGCGCAAGGAGGTGGTAGTTTCCCGCGGCGAACTGATCGAGATCGGCGGCTCATTCCGCATGCCCGACATCATGTCCCGCGCGGGATGCCGGCTGCGCGAGGTCGGCACGACGAACCGGACACACCTTCACGACTATGCCGACGCGGTCGGAGAGAAAACGGCTCTGATCATGAAGGTACATACCAGCAACTACGTCGTCGAAGGGTTCACCGCCGAAGTTCCCGGACGGAACCTCGCGGAACTTGCCCACGCGCGCCACCTTCCCTTCGTCGTCGATCTCGGCAGCGGCTCTCTCGTGGACTTGACGCGCTGGGACTTGCCCCATGAGCCCACGCCCCGCGAAACCCTCGCGGCGGGCGCGGACCTCGTCACGTTCAGCGGCGACAAGCTCCTGGGCGGGCCGCAGGCCGGGATCGTGGCCGGGCGCGCAGACCTCGTCGCCAGGATCAAGCGCAATCCCATGAAGCGGGCGATGCGGCTCGGCAAGCTCTCCGTCGCCGCCCTGGAGGCCGTCTTGCGCCTTTACGACGATCCCGACCGGTTGGCAGAGAAACTTCCGACCCTGCGTCTCTTGACCCGCCCGGCCACGGAGATCGAGGCCGCCGCCGTACGTCTGCTGCCGGTACTCGCAGCTTGGGTGGGCGATCGCGGCAGCGTGACTCTACAGCCCGTCCAAAGCCAGATCGGAAGCGGAGCGCAACCGGCGAGTTCCCTGCCGAGCACCGCGCTGGTCGTGCACCCGAGCGGCGGAAAACGCGGATTGGGCGGGCGCCTGGAAAAGCTGGCCGGGAATTTGCGCGGTCTGGCGATTCCCGTGATCGGCCGAATCGAAAGGGACGCGCTCGTTCTGGATCTGCGCTGCCTCGACGACGAAGCGGCATTCGCCGGCCAACTCAGGCCGACGGTTCCGGCGACTGGAGAGCCACCGGCGTGATCGTCGCGACCGCAGGACACATCGACCATGGAAAAACGCTCCTGGTCAAGGCCCTTACCGGTGTCGACGCCGACCGACTGCCGGAGGAGAAGCAAAGGGGCCTGACCATCGACCTCGGCTTCGCCTACCTGCCTGTCGACGGCGGTCCGACCATCGGCTTCGTCGACGTTCCCGGGCATGAACGCTTCATCCGCAACATGCTGGCGGGGGTTTCGGGAATCGATCTCGCGCTCCTGATCGTAGCCGCCGACGACGGACCCATGCCTCAGACCGAAGAACATCTGGCCATCCTCGATCTGCTCGACATTCGGCGCGGCGCCGTCGCGGTCACGAAGACCGACCGCGTCGACGAGCAACGTGCTGCGGAGGTCGTCGAAGATATTCGGATCCTGTTGGCGGGCACTTGCCTCGAAGACGCGTCCATGTTCCCCGTATCGTCACCAAGAGGAACGGGCGTGGCGGAATTGAGAGAGTTCCTGGAAAGCATGGCCCGCGCCATCCCCTCGCGAACCACCACGGGCGGGTTCCGCCTGGCCGTGGACCGCTCCTTCCATCTGAAGGGTGCCGGCCTCGTGGTGACCGGCGCCGTTTTCGCGGGCGAAACGCACCACGAAGACCGGCTCATGGTGACTCCGGGCGGCCTCGAGGTTCGCGTGCGTGGAATCCATGCCCAGAACCATGAGTCCGCCTCGGGTGCCGCGGGACAGCGCTGCGCGCTCAATTTGACCGGGCGTGGACTCGGGCGTGACTCCGTGGCGCGTGGCGATTGGCTCGTCGCTCCGGCGCTCGATTCTCCGACTCGCCGGTTCGACGCGCGGTTGAAGGTCCTCGTGAGCGAGACTCGCCCCCTCCGGCATTGGACACCCGTGCATGTCCACGTGGGTGCGGCGGCGCTGACCGGCCGGGTCGCCCTACTCGAAGACCGCTCCATCCGGCCGGGCGAGGCCGGGCTGGTGCAGATCGTCCTCGACTCCATGACCAGCGTCGCTTTCGGCGATCGTTTCGTGATCCGGGACCAGTCGGCGCGCCGGACGGTCGGCGGCGGCCGCGTGATCGATCCCTTCGCGCCGGGGCGCGGGCGCCGCACTCCCGGACGCCTGGCCCTGATCAAGGCGACCGACGAGGACGATCCGGAGAAAGCCTTCCGGGGAATGTGCGCCGCGTCATCGCAAGGCATCGACCTGGACCGTTTCGCGGTGGCGCGGAACCTGTCCAAATCGGGGGTCGCCGATGCAGCCCATCGCGCGAGCACTGTCGTCGCGAAGACTGCCGGCGCGGGAACCGCGGTCGCACGGGAGATATGGGAGCAGGCCAAATCCGGCATCGTGAAGGCCATCGCCGGTCACCACGCCGACGCGTCGGACAGCCAAGGAATCTCTCTCGACCAACTGCGGGCGACAGCGGGCTCGGATTTCGGCCGGGCGCTGTTCGAGGCGGCTATCGACGACCTCGTGACGTCCGGCACGATCGTCCGCGAAGCGGGCCGCCTCCGGCAGACGGACCACCGGACCGCCCTTCCACCGAAAGACGCGGCCCTCTGGGACAGAATCTCGCCGCTGCTCGAAGCGGATCAAGGACGCCCGCCGTCGGTTCCCGACCTGGCGACCAGCTTGAAAATGCCCCCCCGGACCCTGGAGCAATTCCTCGTCAGGTTGGGCCGCCAGGGACTTGCCGTCCAAGTCTCCCGAAATCGCTTCATGACTCCGGCCATGGTGCGGCAATTGGCGGGAACCGCCGAGCGGGTGGCTGCGAACTCACCCAACCGGCGCTTCACGGCGCGCATGTTCCGCGATGCGACGGCGCTGGGAAGGAACTTGACGATCGAAGTACTGGAATTCTTTGATAGATCCGGTTTCACCCGCCGCATTGGAGACGAGCGGACGGTGCTGAAACCGGCGGCCGATGCGTTCGAAAGCCGGGACGCACGACAGGCCGAGGCCGGGTGACTGCGGAAGAGAATCGTCTCCGGTGGGGCGGCCGGGCTTCAAACCCGTGCTGGGGCGCTCAGCGTTCCTGGTGGGTTCAACTCCCACTCTCTTCCGCCATCCCCCGCTTGGGATACTACTCCGCCGCGGCGGACTCGCGGATGGCGGCATTGACCCGCGGCATGACCTCTTCCGCGAACAGCTGCATGGAGCGTTTGCCGAGATCAGCGTCCAGCCAGTCGTGGCCGCAATAGACCAGTTGCCCGAAATCCCCGGTTCTTTCCCGGAAGGCCAGGATCTGGTCGACGACGCTGTTGACGGTACCCGCGATGACGAGCGAGTCGACGACCCATTCCAGCGTGACGTCCTCGTCAAGCATCGATCGATCGGCCTTGAAGGTGCCGATACGGCCCGCGCTGACGAGCTTTCCCATGATCGTCTTGAAGTAATGCGCGTAGGGGCCGTCCAGTCCCTTGCCATAGCTCCGCGCCGTCACCTCGTCGTCAGCGACGAAAATGCTCTTGCCGACCCGCCATTCGGAGGTGCTCGGCACGGCACCGACGTTCCGCCGACCCCGGGCATACATCGGCCAATGCGTAGCGACGATCTCGGGCTGAACAAAGCTCGACGATAGCGGCAGCCAGCCGCGTTCCGCCGTCTTCATCAGTCCCTTGGAATTCGGAGCGATCGTCGTGACGACGATGGGCGGATGCGGCTGCTGGTATGGTTTGACGAAGATTCCCTGCCCCACCTCGGGCACCAGTGTGCGTTCCGTGCTGATGTTCCAGAACTCGCCTTTCAGGTTATAGGGCGGCTCCCCCGCCCAAATGGCGAGAATGTGCTCGATCGACTCGATGAACATGGCGGCGCGGTCCCGGTCAATGTTCTCAAACACCTCCATGTCCGAGCGCAGCCCCCCGGGTCCGATGCCGAACATGAACCGGCCCTCGAGCAGGTGATCGAGCATCGCGACCTCGGCGGCCACCTGGGCCGGATGGTTGTTGGGCAAGTTGACGGTTCCGGAGCCCAACTTGATGTTCTGCGTGGCGTCCATGAGTGTCGCGAGGAAAAGCGTGCATGACGTGACCGGCTCCGTCCGGTCCGAGACGTGTTCGCCGATATAGGCCTCTTTGAACCCGAGCTTGTCCGCGAGGATGACCGCCTCGCGATCTTCCTTGAGGACCTTCGTATAATCCCGCTCCATGTCATGGAGAGGCATCATGAACGTGCTGTAATCCAAGCGGGCGCCCTTCGCCGGCCGTTGCGTCGCGGCGGCATCCTATCGGGTCTCTCCGGCGACGGCCAGCGACGGACGGCTTGGCCTCGGGACGGTCTTGCCCCTAAACTCTCGCCGCACCGCGGCCCGCCGGCGGCGGTGCCGTATCGAGTCGAGGCAAGCGGGTCCCCCGGACCCGCGACAACTCAGGGAGGAGTCGCGGCGTGATCATCAAGTCGATGGCCGGTGAGTTCGATATCTCGATAGAGGGGTTCGAGATCGAAGGCCGCCACCTCGTCATGGTCGGACGTATGGGGGTGTGGGACGCCAGGACCTACATCACCGGTCCCGAACTCCTCACCGTTCTCGGAAGACTGCTGAGGCCGGGCGTCCTCTTCGGAATCGTCACGCTGATCTTCCGGCGCGCCGCCCGTGAACCGAAACCCCAGACGGAGGAAAGCAATGACTGACGATCCCAAATTCAGCGTTTTGCCGGAGTTCGAGGAGGTCTGGAACTTTTCTCTGTTCGAGGCCCTCACCAGCCGGCGCTCGCGGCGGTTCGGCTTCGGCATGGAACTCACCCACGGCCCCTTCGTCCACAAATCACCTTACGAACCCTATCCGCTCTCCGAGGAGGAAACCGCAGTCCTCGTGGCGGCGGCCTGCGGCACGACGGGTGCCATTCTTTGCGAGGGCGACACCCAGGGCGGCATGGTGAAGTCGGTCGGGCGCACGCATCCGAGCGCGGTCGGCGCCCACAGGACGTTGCTGTTCTTCACCAACGACGACGGGCTTTACCTTTATCAGGCCGACAAGGCGAAGATGAGCAAGATGAAGGAGTACGAAACCGTCGAAGACCGGGACAAAGTCTGGAACTTCTACCGGGACCACACCGTCAAGCTGTCCGACGGGCGGTTCGATCTGCCTCAGGCGGAACCCGGTCTCTTCGCCCACAATCTCTGGGTCACCAACCGGCCCGGCAGCACCCTGTTCATGCCGGTTACGGACATCAGCCAGGACCTCATCCGCCTGACGGTCAACATGTGCGACACCAGGGGCGGCGCGCGCTACGTCAAGGGCGGCGGTTACTATATCTGCGACGAGCGCCGGGGCATGAAGCCGGCGGGCTGCGAGAAGTGGGCCGACAAGGGCCTGCTCGACCGCAACAAGGTTCTTCCGCTCGGCCGTCTCGAGAAGATCATCGTGAGCTGGCTCTGCGCCGAGGGCGCCATGATGGGGCAACTCATGCAGCTCGCCATGGCCGCTACGGGAATCGGGGGCTGGATGCATGGCGGCTTCACGCCGCTCGTGGTCATGGGCGGCACGCCGATCTGCAAGGGCCTGGGCTTCCGTTTCGTCACGCCCAAGGACGATCCGTTCCCCAACCCGGTCGGCCTCGACGGCTACTTCGAGGGGTTTTGCCCGCCTTACTACAAGGACATGGACGCGGCGGTGGAAGCGGCGGTGGCCGGCATGGGCGAGAAACTCGACGACTGGGAGCGCCGGGGCATGACCCTGCCGCACACCGTCTCCAACGAGGAATTCGAAAAGGCGGTGCCCGGCCTTTCCGATGAAGGGGTCGAGTGCGTCAAGGATATCTGCCGGTACATCTACGAGGAGTACGGCAAGTTCCCCGCCCACAACGACACCATGCACCTGCTCTACTTCATCCAGGCTCACCACCTCGACACGGAGTTCTATGATCAGTATTTCAAGGAAGGCGCCTACATCCACACGCACAAGAACCACTTCGAGAAGTGGCACAAGGGATCCAACATCCCGCGCCGCGACGACTAGAGAGCTTATCGAGTCCGAGGACCATAACCGATGACCAAGATCCTGAAACGCTCGCCGCACTACGGCCAACACGTCGCTCACGGAGCCAACGGCTTTTTCGACTTCGCCGGCTGGGAGATGCCGGAGACCTTCACCTCCGTGGAGGATGAGGTGAAGGCGTGCCGTTCGGCCGCCGTGCTCTTCGACGGCCACCAGATGGGCGAACTCCATCTCAAGGGCCCGGAAGCGCACGATGCCGTGCAGAAGGTGTGCGCCAACGACATCAAACCCGAACCCGGGCGTTGCTTCTATTCGAGCCTGCTCAACGAGGACGGGGGGATCGTCGACGATCTCGTCGTGCTCTGCCTGGCGCCCGACCACTACCTGCTGACGGCCGCCGCCTTCAACGTCGGCAAGACGCCGGGATGGGTGCGCGGGCATGTGGGAGACATGGACGTCGAGATCGAGGACCTGACCAGCGGCACCACGATCATCGAGATTCAGGGGCCCAAATCCCGCGACATCCTGCAGAAGATCACCGACGCCGACATCTCGAACGAAGCGCTGCCCTATTTCCGCTTCGTCGAGACGAAGGTCGCCGGCATCGACTGCATCGTCGCGCGCCTCGGCGTCACCGGCGAGCTCGGCTACGAGATCATCTACGATCCAGGCTACGCCTACACGATGTACGACGCCATCATGGAGGCCGGCAAGGACGACGGCCTTCAGCTCTGCGGCAACAAGACTGTCGGCGTATTCCGTCTCGAGAAGGTCTACCACATCTACACGCGCGACATCGACGAGAGCACCAATCCGTTCGAGGCATGCCTCGACAAGGCGGTCAAGCTCGACAAGGAAGATTTCGTCGGGCGCGATGCGCTCCTGCGCATCAAGCAACAAGGCGTGAGCCGGAAACTAGTTGGTTTCGAGATCATCGAGGGCTCCGCCGCCGCGGCGCCCGGCACTCCCATCGAGATCGACGGCCGGGAATGCGGCAAGGCGACCTTCGCGGGCTTCAGCCCGACCCTCGACAAGACCATCGGCATCGGTTACGTCCCTGCCGAGCACGCCGGGGCGGGCACGGCGCTGGTCATCAGGACCGAGCCCGAACCGCTCAGGGCCACGGTGGTCGAGATCCCGTTCTTCGATCCCAAAGGCGACCGCATCCGCATGTAGGAGGCGCATGGTTCGACCACGGAACGCGGGATGTCGGAATGATCGCCGCCCGGCCCGCCGGCGCAAGCGCAAGCGGAGCAACGACGGCAGCAAGGGCAGTCAGCGGCTGTAGTACTCGATCACGAGGTGCGGCTCCATGTGCACGGGATAGGGCACCTCGGCGAAGGACGGCACGCGAAGGAACGTACCCCGCAGCTTCGCGTGGTCGACCTCGATGTAGTCGGGAACGTCCCGCTCCGCCGATTCCAGCGACTCGAGCACGAGCGCCATGTTCTTGGACTTCTCGCGCACCTCGACGACGTCGCCTTCCCGGACCCGGTAGCTCGGAATGGTCACGCGCCGTCCGTTGACCGTGACGTGGCCGTGGCTGATGAACTGTCGCGACGCGAACACCGTCGGCACGAACTTCATGCGGTAGACCACGGCATCGAGCCGGCATTCGAGGAGACCGATCAGGTTCTCCGTCGTGTCGCCCTTGCTCTTGACCGCCCGGTCATAGGTGTTGCGGAACTGCTTTTCGGTAATGTTGCCGTAATAGCCCTTGAGCTTCTGCTTCGCCTTCAACTGAATCCCGAAGTCGCTCAGCTTGCGCCGGCGAGCCTGGCCATGCTGCCCGGGGCCATAGGAACGCCGGTTGGACGGACTCTTGGGGCGCCCCCAGACGTTCTCCCCCATGCGGCGGTCGAGCTTGTACTTCGCTGATTGACGCTTGCTCATCGGCAATTCCACGCATGAAACTGTAAAACCGGCGCCGGGGCGCCGGATCGGGCGCGTACTATACGCGGGGCGAGATCGATGTCAATTCGGGGACGTCGGACGTGAATCGAGGTTCGCGATCCCGAACGTGGCCCGCTCCCGTCGCAGCGCGCGCCCCGCGCTTCACGATCGGTCGCCATTCCTCCGAATGGACTCCAGCTTGCCTGAAACCCCTCTATTCGTCTAAGGGACCGCGATGACAGCTCAGGGATTCGACGACATCGGTGCCTGCGTGTTCGACGCCTACGGGACGCTGTTCGACGTCGACGCGGCCGCCCGGCATTGCCGGTCGGAACTCGGGGACAAGTGGCAGCCCCTGGCCGAGACCTGGCGGCTGAAGCAACTCCAGTACACTTGGCTGCGCAGCGTCATGGGCCGGCACGTCGATTTCTGGCGGGTTACGGGAGACGCGCTGGATTACGCGATGGATAGCCTCGGCCTCGACGACGACGCGCTGCGCGACCGTCTCATGGACCTCTATCTCGCGCTCGACGCCTATCCCGAGGCGAAAGGAGTTCTCGCACAACTGAAATCGGCGGGAATGAAGACGGCCATCCTGTCGAATGGCGCGCCCGACATGCTGGAGGCCGCGGTCAGCAATGCGGACATCGCGGGTCTTCTCGACGCGGTCCTCTCGGTGGAGGAGGTCGGCGTATTCAAGCCTCACCCGAGCGTCTACCGGATGGGAGAGGACCGGCTCGGCCTGCCGGCCGGACGAATGTCGTTTCAGTCTTCCAACGCTTGGGATGCCGCCGCCGCGTCCGCCTTCGGATACCACGTCATCTGGGTCAATCGCTTCGGTCAGGCACGCGAGCGGATCCCCGACCCGCCCCACGCCGAGATCGAGACGCTCGAGGAGCTGCCGGGGATCGTCGGCGCCGGCTGATGGGCACCGCCGACTGCGCATATCGGTCCCGCGAGTACTCGGCACGGGACGGGCTCCGCCTTTTCCATCGGGAATACGAGAGTCCGCCTGCCCCGACACAGCCCTCGTGCGCCTGCCGGGGCTGATTAGCCGGGTTCCGATTTCCGGGCCCTGTACCTCTTGTACGCGACCGGCAAGAGCGCCAAAACCGCCAATCCCACCAGCGCCGTGATGATCTCCGGTGTCAGGATCCCGGTGGCAGTGAATTCCTGGTTCGACTCGAAGAGGCTGTCGAGACCCGCGCCGACGGTCGAATATACAAAGGTCGCAGGGATGATACCGACGAAGGTGGCCACCACATAGGGCACGAGTCGCACGCCCAGAAATGCGGGCACCAGATTCACGACGAAGAACGGGAACAGGGGAATCAGGCGCAGCACGAGCAGGTAGTTGAAGGCGTTCCGCTGAAACCCCGCCTCGAGGCGGCCGAGCCAGGGGCCGGCCCGCGCCCGGAGGGGCTCGCCCAATGCGGTCCGCGCGACGAGGAAAATCGCGCTCGCCCCGATGGTTGCCGCGGCGACGACATAGGCGGTTCCCATGACGTTGCCGAACAGGAACCCGCCGGTGATTGTCATCACCAGACCGCCAGGCACTGAGAAGGCGATCGCCGTGGCATACAGCACCACGAAGATCGCGGGGGCCAGGATGGCGTAATCGTCGACCTTGGCCTGCAGGATGTCCCGGTGCTCCCGCAAGGTCTCGATGGTCAAGTAGTCGTCTACTCCGAAAGCAAAGAACGAGACGAATCCGGCGACAAGCACGCCGACCAGGGCGACCCGCACCCCGACACGCACCTTCTGCCGTTGATCCCCGCGAACGCTGCTCATAGGCACAGACTAGGGACTCGTTTTGCTCAGTCAATCGCCGATTGGCTCAATTCGACTTGAGCATCGCTCGTCCCTTCCGCGGCGGCAGCCGGTGCCGCCTCACTGGAGCGGCCGGCGATCGGAAGAAAGGCGACGGCGGCCAGGATAATCACGACGAAGGCAGCCATGAGCACGAACAGGGTGGTGAAACCACCCGCGAATTCGTGGGTGAACGAAATCAGCGGAACCGCGAACGCGCTCACACCAAGCGTGATCACGTATTTGATGGCGTAAATCCGGGAGCGCCAAGCATTCGTGGTGTATCGGGCGATCAGGGCGTCGTGTATGGGGATTTCCCCGAACACCAATGCCATCATGATCAGCGCCGCTCCCAGCATTGCAGCGTCATGCGCGGTCGCCGCCATCAGCATCAACGGCAATTGCGCGGCAACGACGATGACGAATACCGGCTTGATGGGATAGCGGTCGATGAGGAAGCCGACGACAATCTGCGCGAAGGCCGCGACCGCGAACACGATGGAGGCCAACGAACCGACGCCGAGAGTCGTCGTCGCCATACCCACCAACCGCTCGTCGAACACCTTCGGGAGGGCTACCGTCGTGACGTTGAAGATCAGGCCGCCGAACAGCGAAGCGACGGCAAGGATGAGCAATGCCTTCAGGAAAAACGGCGCGCCGGACGTTCGGGCGGCCGCCTGCGATGGCGCGCGCCCGGCGGTTGCGGTCTCCCCCCGCGTCACCAGGACGTAGGCGACGCCCGTGGCCATGGCGACGGCGCCGGGGATCACGAACGCCGCGCGCCAGCCCAGGGTTTGGGTGAAGAGGCCGGCGATGATCGCCGCGCCGGCGACGCCAAGGTTCCCGAATACGCCGTTAATCCCGAGGACCTTGCCGACCTTCTCCCGCCCCTCAACCACCATGGCAATGCCCACCGGGTGGTAGATTGAACCGAACAAGCCGACCAACGTGAGAGCCGCAGCGATTTGCCAGGGGCTTTGCGCCAACCCCGTCAGGATCGAAGCGCCGCCGATCCCGAGGAAGAAAACCGCCAGCAATTTGGTGCGGTCCCAACGATCGCCGAGCCAGCCGGCCGGCAGCGCGCCCACGGCAAACGCCAGGAAACCGGGGAACGACAAGGCGATCAATTCGCCGTAGTTCATGTCGAAGGCATCCTCCAGGGCGAGTACCACCGTGGCGTAGAGCAACATGAACAGATGGTCGTAGGCGTGACCCACATTCAGGAAGGCGAGCCGCAGGGCGCTTCGGGTCATAACCGGGTTCTTTCCGACGTTGTCGCGGCCATCATGCACATTGGCGTTCATTCTGTCTTTCGATAGATTGCCAATAAATGCCTCGATTCAGACAAGAGAGCCTCAGCCCAGCGGAACGCGATGCGGTCGACACGCAACCACGCCCGGTGGTTGCGCTGGCACTCGACTATCCGCCGGGTCACCGCATCGCCCCGCATTCCCACACCCGCACCCAGTTCGTGCACGCGGATTCCGGCTTGATGCGCGTCACCACCCGGACCGGCGCCTGGGTCGTGCCGCCGGGTCACGCCCTGTGGATGCCCGCTGAAATCGAGCACGAGATCCTGGCCATCGAGGCGATCCTCATGCGCACCCTCTACCTCGACACGGGCGCCGTGCCGTGGTTACCGAGTGACTGCTGGGTCGTGGCCGTCCCGCCCCTCCTCCGCCAACTGATCTCCAAGGCCGTGACCTTGCCGGCGCTCTACCACATCGAGGGCGCCGACGGGCGCCTCATGGCCGTGCTTCTGGATGAACTGCGCGGACTTGAAGCCACGCCCCTTCACCTCCCGTTTCCGCGGGATCCCCGCCTGCGGGACATCGTCGACACGCTAACGGAATTTCCGCGAGACGACCGGGCGCTCGACGTCTGGGCACGGACTGCCGGCGCGAGCGGCCGCACCCTCGCCCGGTTGTTCCTCGCCGAGACCGGGATGACCTTCGGCGAATGGCGGCGGCGCCGACGCCTGCTGGCCGCGGTCGAATGGCTCGCCTCGGGCCGTCCCGTGACCCAGGTCGCTCTCGATCTCGGCTACGCGAGCCCGAGCGCCTTTATCGCCATGTTCAAGCGTCACATGGGGGACACGCCGGGCCAGTTCGGCTGCTGATCAATTTACCGATCGAAATCGCCGGGATGCGAGACAAGAATTGTCGTTCCGACCGTTCGGAGACGGCGCGCGGCAGCGATCAATCGGAAGAAGTCATGAGAAACCCATTCCCTCAAGCATTGCCAGCCCTCGCGTTTCTGATCCACGGAATGGGCAAAGCCGCCGACGGTCGTCGGCCACAGCCGGGGCGTCGACCTGCAGACCATCTACATCTGCGACAACATCAACGACGCCGAAATCCTCGTGGTCAACGACAAGGCAGACATGAAATTGAAGGTCGACGCCGACCGGCCCGGAGGATTACCCTAGGACCCATCGCAGATGCGCCGAGTATCGTAGGAGCGGTGCATTGATCTCAAAGTGCAAAACAAACCACGGGGAGGGGACTCATGCCACAAGGAAAATCCGTTTTCACCGTCGGTGGACTCGCGGCCCTCGCGTTAGGGGTTGCGGTCTCGACCACCGCCGTCGCCGCCGATCTCATGAAGCCGGGCGGTTATCCGGAGCGCACCGTGTCGATCATCGTTCCTTACGGGCCGGGCGGCGGTTCCGATCAGGTCGCCCGCGCATGGGCGGCGGCCATGCAAAAGGTCACCGGCGTTGGTTTCTCGGTGGAGAACAAGCCGGGAGGCGGCGGTCTTGCGGCGATACCGGACTTCATGAGCCGGCCGAAGGATGGTTACACGATTCTCGAGCAGACGGACGGCATCATCACCGCCGAAGCCGCGAAACAGATCGACTTCACCTTGGGTGAGGATCTGATCCCCATCTGCGTCACCCAGGCCACCTTCAGCCAAGTTTACATCCGCCCCGACGAGGATCGCTACACCGACTGGGCATCGTTCGTCGCCTACGCGAAGAAGAACCCCGGTCAGGTAAACCTCGCCAACATCGGTGTCGAAGGTTCCATGGAAGTGGTGCAATGGGGTGCCATCGAGGATGCGGCCGGCATCAACGTCAAGCAGATCAGTTTCGACAAGCCCGCGGAGCGCTACGCCTCGCTCATCGGCGGCCACACTGACGCGCTTTTCGAACAGCCGGGCGACGTCCGCAAGTACCTTGAAGGCGGTCAGATGAAGGCCATCTTGAACGTACTCTCGTCGAGCCCCGACGCATTCAAGGACGTCCCATCGCTGAACGACGCTAACATCGGCGACGTCCCGGTCTTGCAACGTGTGCGGCTGTTCTGGGTCCACAAGGACGTTCCCGACGAGCGCCGGGAGTACCTGGTCAAGGCATGTGACGTGGCCTTCAAGACGGACGACTATCAGAAGTTCAACCGCAGCAAGTACATGCACCTGGCCCGCAGCTACTACGGCGGCCAGGACGCGACGGATCTGGTGCGGGGTCTCGTGGACGCTTACGTCGCGCTCTACAAGAAGATCGGTTTCTCGAAGTAGTCCGTTTCGGGCTCTCATGCCTGAAATCGGCGCATGAGCAACGCCGAACGCGGGCAGGCGCACGCGCAGGTCGTGCGCCTGCTCGTCGAATCCGGGGTCTGGCTCGCGATATTCGCGCTCATGTGGATTTATTCCTATGCGTTCGAACGCGAGCTCCAGATCTACCGCTGGGGTACCGTATCGTGGCCCCGGGGAATCCTTCTCATCATATCGGTCGTGGCGTCGTTGTCGCTGATCTCGAGCTGGCGCGCGGTCCGGCGGGGCGCGCATCTCTCGGAAGGAGTGGGAGCCGAACACCACGACATGGAGACCGGTTTGTGGGCGACAGTCCGCATCGCGGGCACGTTCCTGTGGCCTCTGTTGTACCTGTGGTTCCTGCCCCGCACGGGCTACTACCTCACGACACCGGTATTCATTGCCGGGTACATGTACATATTCGGCCAGCGCAACTGGCTGCATCTGGTGTGCACGACATTCGGCATTTACGCGGGCGTGATCCTGATGTTCACCGTGTGGCTCTACGTGCCGCTGCCGACCGGCAACTGGCCCGTGTTCTATGACGTCAGTAATGCCTTTCTCGTCATGCTCGGCGCGTTGTAGCCGGCGCGGGTGACGCATGGACGATTTCATCCTCGGCTTCACGACCTTGTTCTTCGATCCCGTCGGAGTGTCCGTCTTTTTCGGGGGGCTCGTCGGCGGGCTCGTATTCGGCGCCATTCCGGGACTCTCCGCCGTGACCCTGGCGACCGTTCTGCTGCCCTTCTCCGTCTATTTCGCGCCGTCCCACGCCATCATGCTTCTCGCCGTGATCTACGTCTCCGGCATCTACGGCGGCGCCGTGACGGCCATCCTGTTCAACATCCCCGGCAGCGCCGAAAACGCCCCCACGGCGTTCGACGGCTACCCGATGACTCAGAAAGGGGAATCGGGACGGGCGATCGGCGCCGCGGTCACTTGCTCGGCGCTCGGCGGCATCGGCTCGTGCATACTCATGATGGCGGCAACCGAGCCCCTGGCGAATTGGGCCATTCGGGCCTTCGGACCGCCGGAGATCTTCGCGCTGATCTTCCTTGGTCTTTCGATCGCCGCGACGGTCGGCGCCGAGACCGTCTGGAAGGGCTGGCTCTCGGTGTTGTTCGGTTTGCTCCTCGCCACCATCGGCACGGACCCGGCGGGCGGTCTCGCGCGTTTCGATTTCAACATTGATTATCTTATGGCGGGCATCCACTTCGTGCCGCTAATCCTCGGTTTCTTCGCCGTCTCCGAGGTTTTCATCCAGGGGCATCAGATCGCCCGGGGCCTGCGCGTGCCACCCGCGCTCGGAATCGACTTCCCGAGCCTTGCAGAATTCTGGCGTCTCAAGTTCGCCGTCGTCCGGTCCATGATGATCGGATTCTTCTCGGGCATCTTGCCGGGGATCGGAGCTGTTCTGGCATCGTTCCTGAGCTACGGCGAAGCGGTGCGCTGGTCGAAGAATCCGGAGCGCTTCGGCACGGGCGAAATCGAGGGTGTCGTGGCGTCCGAAACGGCGAACAACGCCGCGACCGGCGCCGCCATGATTCCCCTGCTCGCACTGGGTCTGCCCGGCGGCGCTCTGACCGCCGTCATGGTAGGGGCCTTTCAGATCCATGGGATGGAGCCGGGGCCGCTCGTACTGATCACGAGCAAGGACCTAGTGTGGGTCGTGTTCGTGGCCATGTTCCTCGCCAATGTCGGAATCTTCATGCTCGGCTACATCGAGACCAAGACCGTCGTGCATCTGCTGCGCGTGCCCTTCAGCCTGCTCGCGCCGGCCATCCTGTTGATCGCCTCGATCGGCGCCTATGCGCTGCGCGGCCTTGTCGTCGACGTTTGGGTCATGTTCCTGGCGGGAATCGTCGGCTATTTGATGCGACGGTCCGGATACTCCATGGCCGCGGTGGTATTGGGCGTCATCTTGGGACAGCTCGGTGAATCGGCGTTCATCAAGAGCATGCAGCTTCTCGATTACAATCCCCTGAACTTCTTCACGCGTCCGGTCTCGGCGATCCTGCTGGTTCTGGGTATCGCCTCGCTGGCATACAGTATTCACCGGGCCAGCCGTATCGTGCCGGACGAGGATGCGCGGGAACCTCGCACTCCATAGCCGGCCTCCTCGCGGACGACGCTTCCGGTATGGAGTACAACCATGACGTCAGAGATCATTTTCTACACCAACCCGATGTCGCGCGGCCGCATCGTCCGCTGGATGCTGGAGGAGCTGCAGGTACCCTACCGTACCGAGCTTCTGGACTACGGACCGACGATGAAGTCGGCGGAATACCTCGCGATCAACCCGATGGGAAAGGTGCCGGCGATCCGCCACGGCGAGACGATCGTCACCGAAAGCCCGGCGATCTGCGCCTATCTCGCCGACGCCTTCCCCGATGCCGGGTTGGCGCCGCCGGTGGAGCATCGGGGCGCCTATTACCGCTGGCTGTTCTTCGCCGCAGGTCCACTTGAGGCCGCGGTCACCAACCGCGCGTTCGGTCTCGCGCCGCCAGAAGACAAGGAAGCGATGGTCGGTTACGGCAATTTCTCCACCGTGATGCAGACCCTGGAGAGAGCCGTCGAAGGCGACGGCTACGTCGCCGGCGAGACCTTCTCCGCCGCCGATGTCTACGTCGGGTCCCATATCGCCTGGGGCCTGCAACTCGATCTCATCGACAAACGGTCGGCCTTCGAGACGTACGGGGCGCGGATCGAGGCGCGCGAGGCGTATCGGCGCGCCACGGCTCTCGACGACGCGGCGGCGACCACGGCCGAGAAGCGATGACACCGACCGGGAGATTTCTGCCGGCACGGCTTCCGCCATGGCTGTCGATATGAACATGCCCATTCTCATCGTGGACGATCAGTCCACGATGCTGCGGATCGGGCGCAACTTGCTGGAACAGCTCGGATTCGAGAAGATCGACACTGCGTTGGACGGACCGACGGCCCTGCGCAAGGCTCGCGCGACCAAGTTCGGCTTGATTATTTCAGACTGGAACATGGAGCCCATGACCGGCCTCGAATTCCTCAAGGAGGTCCGTGCCGATCCGGCCCTCGAGAGCACGCCATTCATCATGGCCACCGCGGAAGCCGAGACCGAGAACGCCGTCATGGCGAAAGAGGCCGGTGCGAATGCTTATGTCGTCAAACCCATAAATGCAGAGATCTTGAAGAAAAAGATCGCGGAGGCGATAGGAGAATTCCGGCCGCCGAACGGGAGATCCCGAATTTAGACGTCGTTGCCGTCGCACTCGCCATGAAGGCGCTTGTGCAGCGGGGAAGCAACCGCTTGCCCGAACGCCCACGGGCGATTCGCGTTGGCCTCCAACTGTGCTATTTGAGGCGCATCCGTCCGTCTCGCCGCGAGGAATCCTTCATGCCCATCGGCGCGGCCTTCCCTCTGGTCGATTCCGCTTCCGACGCCGCTGCCGTCCGCGCCTATATCCAGGCGGTGGAAGACCTCGGCTATGACCACCTGGTCGTCTTCGACCACGTCATGCACCCGGACATGGGTGCGCGGCAGACGCGCAAAGCGGTCTACGGGGACGTCAACGTCTTCCGTGAAGCTCTCGTCCTATTGGCCTATGCCGCCGGAATCACGAAGCGCATAGAGCTGATGACTGGCATTCTCATCCTGCCCCAACGGCAGACCGCTTTGGTGGCAAAGCAGGTCGCGGAACTCGACGTCCTGTCCGGCGGGCGAGTACGGCTCGGCATCGGGACCGGCTGGAACCGCGTCGAATACGACTGCCTTGGAGCCCAGTGGGACGACCGGGGTCCGCGCTCGGAAGAGCAGATCGCGGTGCTGCGCGAACTATGGACGAAAGAGGTCGTCACCTTCGAGGGCCGTTGGCACACGATCCCCAACGCCGGTCTCAATCCCATGCCCGTTCAACAACCCATCCCCATCTGGATTGGAGGCGATGCGGACGTGGTGTTGCGGCGTATCGCAAGGATCGGAGACGGCTGGTACGTCAGTGCCAACCGCTATGGTCCGGATACCGTGAAGCCGCAGGTCGAAAAACTCCGCGCCTATCTGGAAGACGCCGGCCGGGACCCCACGTCCTTCGGCATGGAAGCATGGGTCCTCCAGCAGGACGGCGGGCCGGACGAGTGGCTTCGCGAGAGCGAGGATTGGATCGCCGCCGGCGCCACGCACCTGGCAGCCAACACCAATGGCAGTGGCGCGAGCTTCCCTGATGGCCACATCGACCTCATCAAGCGCTACAAGGAGGCGGCAGATGGCCTCGCGCTTTAGACCCCGTGTCCGTCTTCGATAGAGAGACGGGATGAGGGTGATGACGGACTCGTCGGTGTTTGCGATGGGGAAGCATCAAGGCGGGTGATATTTTCTGCTTACCATGCCGAATGCCGAAACCGTCAAAACCCTGCGGGCCGCGATCCGCGCGTCCACCCTATCCGACGAAGCCCGTCTCGTGCCCGAACTGGTCGCGGCGACGGGACTCTCGGCGCGTGATCGCCAGCGCATCGCCGCCCTGGCGGCGGAGCTGGTCGAGACGGTTCGCGCATCGGCCGCTCCCAAGATCATGGAGAGCTTCCTCGCCGAGTACGGTCTCAACACGACGGAAGGCATCGCCCTCATGTGCCTTGCCGAGGCGCTGCTGCGGGTTCCCGATGCCGGAACGATCGACGCACTGATCAGCGACAAGATCGTGCCGTCCCACTGGGGCCAGCACCTGGGCCACTCCAGCTCCTCCCTGGTCAATGCGTCGACCTGGGCCCTGATGCTGACGGGCAAGGTCCTGACTCACTCGGACGAGCATGGCCTCGTCAACGCGCTTCACGACGTCATCCGCCGCCTCGGCGAACCCGTGGTCCGCACCGCGGGCCCAGGCCATGCGCGAGCTCGGCCGCCAATTCGTGCTCGGCCAGACCATCGAAGAAGCGATCGAAAATGCCCGACCACGGGAGAAACAGGGCTGCGTCTACTCCTACGACATGCTGGGCGAAGCCGCCAGGACGGAAGCCGACGCCCGCCGCTATCACCTCGCCTACTCGAACGCCATCGGCGAATTGGCCAAGCTCTGCGGAGCCGACATCACCCGCAATCCCGGCGTTTCGGTGAAACTCTCGGCGCTCCACCCCAGATATGAATATCCGCAACGGTCGCGGGTGATAGAGGAGTTGGCGCCCCGTCTGCAGTCCCTCGCCTTGTCGGCGAAGAGCGCCAACATGGGTTTCAACGTCGACGCCGAGGAAGCGGACCGGCTCGATCTCTCGCTCGACGTGATCGAGGCGGTGCTTTCCGATCCGGCGCTCGCCGGTTGGGATGGCTTCGGTATCGTGGTGCAGGCCTATGGACGGTGCGCCGGACCGGTCGTCGACTGGCTGTACGCGCTGGCACGGTACCTCGGCCGGCGGATCATGGTGCGCCTGGTCAAGGGCGCCTACTGGGACAGCGAGATCAAGCGGGCCCAGGTTCTCGGTCTCGACGGCTTTCCCGTGTTTACGCGCAAGGCGAACACGGATGTCTCCTATTTGGCCTGCGTCCGCAAATTACTGAGTATGACGGACCGCCTGTATCCCCAGTTCGCCACGCACAACGCCCACAGCGTCGCCGCCATCCTCGATATGGCGGAAAACACGGCTGCGTTCGAGTTCCAACGTCTCCACGGCATGGGCGAGGCGTTGCATGACGCCGTTCTCGAGCGCTACGGGACACGCTGCCGGATCTACGCACCGGTGGGCGCACATCGGGACCTTCTAGCCTACCTCGTGCGCCGGCTCCTGGAAAACGGCGCCAAC
The DNA here is from genome assembly GCA_021296255.1 of Alphaproteobacteria bacterium. Taxonomy (GTDB): domain Bacteria; phylum Pseudomonadota; class Alphaproteobacteria; order UBA2966; family UBA2966; genus UBA2966. The sequence continues at coordinate 38,588 of JAGWAU010000014.1, forward strand.
AGCTCCTTCGTCAACCGGATCGTCGATACGAATCTGGCACCCGCAGACGTCGCGCGGGATCCGATCGAGGTCGTGGAAAGGCACGACGCCGACGCGGCCAACCCGGTGATTCCCTGCTCTTCGGCTATCTTCGGTGCGGCGCGGAAGGGAGCACGGGGCCGGGACATCACCGACCCTGCGGCGATGGCCGAGCTGGACGCGGGACGGGAGCAATTTCGGGCTGCCCGCTGGCACGCAGCCCCGGAGTCGGCCGGCCGCCCCGTCGCCAACGAGATCCGGAATCCGGCCGATCCGGACGATCTCGTCGGCCATGTCGGGAACGCGGACCCCTCCGGCATGCCGGATGCGCTGTCCAGGTCGGCGGCGGCTTTCGAGGCGTGGTCGCGGAGGGGTGCCGGCGAACGCGCGTCGTATCTGGAGCGCATTGCAGACCTTTATGAGGCGCACGCCGAGGAATTCTTCGCCCTGGCCGCCCGGGAAGCCGGCAAGACCCTTCCCGATGCTATCGCGGAAGTCCGGGAAGCGGTCGACTTCCTCCGCTATTATGCGGTCGAAGCCCGCCGTCTCGACCGGGAACGACCGGGGTCGGGCCGCGGCATTTTCATCTGTATCTCGCCCTGGAACTTTCCGCTGGCCATCTTCACGGGCCAGATCGCAGCGGCGCTCGCGGCAGGCAATACCGTCGTCGCCAAGCCCGCCGAACAGACGCCTCTGATCGCCGCGCGAGCCGTTCGGTTGATGCACGAGGCTGGAATCCCGAAGGATGTCCTTCAATTTCTGCCCGGCGGCTCCGCGATCGGCGCGCGGCTCGTTTCGGACCCTCGAATCGCGGGTGTGTGTTTTACCGGCTCCATCGCGACGGCTCGGATCATCGACAAGGCCATGGCCGAACATTGCGCGCCGGACACCGTGCTCGTCGCCGAGACCGGCGGCCTCAACGCCATGATCGCGGACTCGACCGCCCTTCCCGAGCAGGCCGTGCGGGACATCGTCGCGTCCGCCTTCCAGAGCGCCGGCCAGCGCTGTTCGGCGTTGCGCATTCTCTACATCCAGAACGACGTGAAGGAGCACGTCCTGCAAATGCTGTTCGGCGCCATGTCGGAACTGCGGCTGGGCGATCCCTGGGACCCCGCCACCGACGTCGGCCCCGTCATCGACGAGGAGGCGGAACAGGACATCACGTCCTATTGCGGCCGCATGGCGCGTAAGGGACGCCAGCTCTTCAAGCTCGACGTGCCCGCCCGAGGCCGGTTCGTCGCGCCCACGGTCTTGGAGGTTTCGGGAATCGAAGAACTGGAGCGCGAGATCTTCGGCCCGGTGCTGCATGTCGCCGGATTCGAGGCCCGTGAGATCGACGCCGTAGTGGACACGGTCAACCGCTCCGGATACGGGTTGACCTTCGGACTTCATACCCGCGTCGACAGCCGCGTGCAGCAGGTGGTCGACCGGCTTGCAGCGGGCAATCTTTGCGTTAACCGGAACCAGATCGGTGCGGTCGTGGGCTCGCAGCCCTTCGGCGGCGAAGGCCTGTCGGGCACCGGACCCAAGGCGGGTGGACCGTACACCCTCGTCCGCCTGCAAAGGTATCCGGGCGCGGACTGGAATGACACCGGCCCCATCGGCGATGCATCCGTGATTCCCATCGCCGATGTTCAGGCGGCCTTCGATGGACTCCAAGTCCCGAATTGGCGGACCCGCGATGACCGGGCCGAGGTACTGCACCAAGCGCTGTCGAGCCTCGACGGTGATGGACCGGCACAACGGGCCCTGGACGAAGTCGCGTCGATCGACACGGGGCCCATGGACCTCCCCGGACCCACGGGAGAAAGCAATCGCTTGAGCTTCCATCCCCGCGGCGCGACCCTGTGCCTCGGACCGAGCGTCGGGATGGCGCTGGTACAGGGGGTGCAGGCGCTCGCATTGGGCAACGCGGCCGTCCTGGCCGCACCCGGTGTCGACGCCGTCATCGAACCGCTGATGGGCATCGACGCCCCGGTCGCGGCGCTGAACGGTGTCTTGGATCCGGCCGACTTGACTTCGTTGCCCCATATTTCCGCGGTGGCATCGGTGGCCGATTCCGAAACGCTGCGAGCACTGCGTATCGTGCTGGCGGCGCGGGACGGCGAGATCGTTCCGTTGATCACCGAAGCGATCGCCCCCCACCGCTACCTGGTCGAGCGCCACCTCTGCATCGACACGACGGCCGCCGGCGGCAACGCCTCCCTCCTGGCGGCGGCCGGGGATTGATGAGTCGTCCCTTCCCACTCCGGCCCGACCGGGTGCGTGAAGGGCGAGGCTAGCGACTCCAGGCCCTCGTTTCGCAATCGCGCGCCACGAGGTCCTCGTAGAGTTCCCGGAGGCATCGGAACATCGGGCCGGGCTTGCCATCCCCGATGGTGCGCCCGTCGATCTCCGTTACCGGTGTCTGCGCGCCGAAGGTGCCCGTCACGAACGCCTCGTCGGCCGAATAGGCATCGACGGGCGAGTAATTGCGCTCGAATACCGGAATGCCCTCGACCCGGCAAATCTCGATCACCTTCTTGCGCGTAATGCCGTTGAGGCAGTAGTCGCCCGTCGACGTCCACACCTCGCCCCGTCGGACGATGAAGAAGTTGGTCGAGTTCGTGGTATTCACGAAGCCGTGCGGGTCAAGCATCAACGCCTCGTCTGCCCCCGCCTTGATGGCGTGGATCCCCGCAAGGATGCAGTTCAGCTTGGAATGCGAGTTGAGTTTCGGATCCTGGGTCACAGGCAGTCCGCGCACGAAGGGCACCGTGTGAAGCGACAACCCGGTCTCCAGGACACCCGCGGCCGGCGCGCTGAACTCGGCGATGATGACGATGGTGGCACCGTCCCGGCTCAGGCGGGGGTCCTGAAAGGGCTTGCGTTTGAGGCCCCGCGTTACCATCAGCCGGGCATGCACGTCCTCGTGCATGTCATTCGCCCGCACCGTGTCGTACAAGGCCTCCGTCAGGGCGCCCGGGGTCAGTCCGATTTCGAGGTCGATGGCCTTGGCGGCGTCGTATAGACGGTCGAGATGTTCCTCGAGGAAGGCGAAACGGCCGTTGTAGAGCCGCAGGCCCTCCCACACGCCGTCACCCAGCATGAAACCGCTGTCGTAAACGGAAACCTTCGCCTCCGACTTGGGCACGATGTCGCCGTTGACGTAAATTCTGATCGTGTCATTCCGGGCATCCGCCTCGGCGTCATGGGTCGATGAACGGGAATCTGACGGATTCATGGCTTAAACTCGCAAGATCGAAGGACCGGCCGAGGTCAACCGGCTGCTTCCTCACATACCTCCTTCAGAAAGTTGTTGAAACCCGCCCACATGTCCTTGGGCATGCCGAGACCGTGCCGCGGATAGATGACGCCGAACAGGTACTCCGCAGTGTTGTAGGCGATCCACACCTCGCCCTCGTCGTCTTAGTAGATCAGGCCCTTGGGCGGAACATCGATGGCGAACTCTCGGGTCTGGAGCATGGAAGGCGTTCCCAGTTTCGGGTTCCCGAAAACGAACACGGTCGCCGGCGGCATTTCGAGACCGTACTCCCCGGCCGCGGCCGCGTGGTCGTGGCAGCCGAAAAACTTGAGGCCCCGGTTGCGGATCGCGGCCTCCACGCGTTCCAGTGTCACGGGCACGGAACGATTGCATTTGACCCGCCGCATCGTATCGCCGTAGCGGGATTCGAACTCATCGTTCACGCGCCGTCTCCCCTCTCGCCATGGTCCCGGATCCGCCGGCCGCCAGAGCGCCCGACAACGGTTATTCGGACGTCCGTATTGTAGGCGCTCCATATTTTAGGTGGCACCCGTTTGCGTCCTGTTCGTGCAACTCCCCGTTCTATCGGGATGTTGATCGGCGTATAAATTGGACGCCGAACAACATTCATGAACTACAACGGCGTGTCATCCACCGCTTCGTGGTGACTGGCGTCGGAATCGACCTCGGCGTCGATCACGACGGGACCGCCGATTCCGTGGGCTTCATCGAGCGCATCGCCGATCTCATCCGGATGGTGAACGGTAAGTCCTTTCCCGCCGAGACCTTCGACCGTCTTGGCGAAATCGACGTCTTCGAAATCGACCGCGATACGGTTTTCGGCGAGATTGTCCCGGACCATGCCGAGGCCCGCGTTGTTGCCGATGAGGAAAACCACATCCGCGTCTTCCTGAACGCACGTCGTGACCACCTGTAGGGTCATCATGAACCCGCCGTCACCGGCGAGGCACGTCACGCGTTTGCGGCGATCAACGAGCTTCGCCGCCAGGGCCGCCGGGGGGCCCCATCCCATGATGCCCGTTCCGCCGGGAACCAGGAGTTGCTGGGGATGCGGCATGCGGAGTCCAAAGGTACTCCAGATTCGGTTGGCCCCTGCGTCCAGCATCAGGAAATCGTCCTCGCCAAGAAAGGCCTGCAGGCTCGCTACGATATCGGCGTGATGCACCGTGCCCTGCTTCGCCGACGGGCGCGGCAGGCGGTCGTAACCCGTTCGCCGCTTGAGGTCGGCGATCTCCGCTACCCGTGGTTCGCGCGCTGCGGCCGAGAGACCGATCTCGGCCAGCAGGGCGATGACATCACCGGCATCGCCGGTAATGGCCGTGTCGACGGGATAGACCCAGCCGGCATTGCGGGGATCGATGTCCACCTGCACCAGCGTCTGCTCGCCCGGACGGATCAACTCCGGGTCGCGGAACCGGGTGTAGTCGGGCCCCATGCTGGCCCCGATCATCACGACGAGGTCGGCCCTCGACACGGCTCGATTGGCCGTCGGCGCGCCCCAGGTCCCGAGCATGCCGACCGCGATGTCCGAGGTCTCGGCGATTACGCCCTTGGCGTTGTAACTCGTCGCGATCGCGACCCCCGCCGTCTCGGCGAGTGCCTGCAGCCCAGAACCGGCGTTGGCGGCCATGACTCCGTTACCCGCGATGATCACCGGCCGTTCCGCCGTATCGATCCGCGTGGCCAGGGCGGCGACCGCGTCCCGGTCGGGCCTGGCGGGAACGTATCCGAGATATCCCTCGGTGGGATAGAGCATCGGTTTCGTCGGCTCATCGACTTCCTGGCGGATGATCGGCGTCTTCATGACGACGGCCGCCGGGCCCTGGCGGGGCAGGGTGGCGTGCTTGATCGCCATCTGCGTCCCGTACACCGCTTCCGCCGGTGACGTCGCGTAGGTGCAGTACTTAGTGATCGGCTTCAGCGATGCCATGGCATCGGCGCCGATGGTCGTGATCCACGGCCCCTGCCCCATCAGAACCGCGGGGCGGCCGGTGAGGCGCCCGGTCGCCTGGGCCATGATCAAGGCGATCCATTCACTCCGGGTCAGCACCACGTCGATCGCGCTGCGGCGCGCGTTGAACGCCGGCAAGGACCAAGTTATGCCAAGGCCCGGAAGGGTGAAAGCGTGCGTGACCCCTGCGTCGATCAACGTTTCGACCACGCGCTCGCTCGTCTTGGGCATTTCAAGCCTTCCTGATGTCGACGACGGTCATGGCAAACGGATACAACGCTTGATAACGCTCTTGCCCTATCCGCTCAATCACGTGCGACGTTGACCGATCCCGCAACGCCATCCGACGGGCCCGCGGCCGCACCGCGCTCCAACCCGCTCGCCCTGTTGGGTGAGCGCACTTTCTTCGCGTTGTGGCTCACGGGGGCCATCGTCGCCGTCATACGCTGGCTCGAGGTCCTGGCGATCGGCGTGTTCGCCTTCGATCTGACGGGCTCGCCTCTCATCGTCTCGTTCCTCCTGTTGATCCGCACGGTCCCGATGTCGGTGGTCGGGTTCTGGGTGGCCCTGCTCGCGGAGAGGGTGGGTCCGCGCCGGCTGCTCCTAGCGATGCTCGGAGCGATGATCCCGGTCTCGCTGGTTCTCGGCGCTCTGGTCCATCTCGGTGCGATCGAGATATGGCACCTGTCCGTCGGCGTGGTCCTGAGCGGCTGTCTGCAGGCAGCCGACATGCCGGTTCGCCGCATCATGCTGGGTGAAGTCGCGGGCCTCTCGCGCATCGGCGCCGCGATGGCGCTGGATGCGTCGACCAACCACATCACCCGTCTGCTCGGTCCCATGCTGGGCGGAGTCCTGTTGGTGACCATCGGTCTCGAAGGCGCCTTCGTCACGAGTGCCGCGCTCTACGCGGTCGGTATCTGCCTGCTTTTGACGATCCGCGTGGGAGAATCCTCTCGCACCATGGCCGGCACAACGTTTCTGCGGAACCTGATCGAGGGTGTCCGCCTCGTTCGGGAGAACCGCATGCTCGTCGGGTTTCTCTCGGTGACCGTGATCTACAACATCTGCGGTTTCCCGTTCCTGTCCATGGTGCCGGTGATCGGCAAGGACGTACTCGGCATGGACCCGGTGGCCGTGGGCCTTCTCGCCGGCGCCGAAGGGGCCGGGGCGTTCGTCGGCTCCATGTTCGTCGCCGTGTTCGCCCGAACGACATGGTTCCTGAGGATCTACCTTTACGGAACGATGCTGGGACTGACCATGATCCTGCTGTTCGGCCTGTCGAGCACGGCGCTGCTGTCGTCGCTGATGATGCCCATCGTCGGCCTCGGGGCCGCGGGCTTCGGCGCGATGCAGAGCGCGGTCATCTTCTCTTCCGCGCCGCCGCACCTGCGGGGACGCCTGATGGGCGTGCTCGTCGTGTGCATCGGTGTCAGCCCCTTGGGCTACCTCCAGCTCGGATTGCTGGCCGAGTGGTTCGGCGCCTCGTCCGCCGTCACCATCGTCGCGATCCAAGGGTTGGTCGCCTTGGCACTCGTCACTTGGCGATGGCCGGAGCTGTGCCGACGCCTGGCGCCAGCCGCGCACGATTAGCAGCGCTCAATACGAATCTCCCAATCCGAACGCTCCTGCCAGCAGCTCGTAACTTCGGTGCCGGACCCCCTCGTCATAGGTCCAGGTCACGATGGCCATCTCCTGCACACCGATCCGTTCGGCGAGCTCCCTGACGTGCGCCGCGACCGCGTCGGGCGTTCCCACGAACGACTCTCGGCGCAGCTGCTCGATCCTCGCCCGTTCCTGGGCGCCAAGCGGCTGGGCCGCCGCGGCCTCGGGCGAGTCCATCGGCAGGAAGACGCCTCGATCGCGGGACAACTGCCAGACCGCCCGAGACGTATAGTGATGCTGTGCCTCTTCGTCGGTGTCCGCGGCGAGGCACCAGACGCAGAGCCCGGCGAGCGGCTCGGGAAAACGCTCGCTCGGCTGATAATTCCGGAAATAGAGGTCGATGGCGCGTTGCCCCCCGCGCCCATCGGTGAAGAACCAGGCGAAGCAGTACGGCAATCCGAAGTGCGCGGCGAGCTGGGCGCCGTAATCGGAACTACCGAGAATCCAGACCTCCGGAACCGTGTCGGACTGTGGATACGCCTTGACCATTCCGAAAGGATGGTTCTCGAGCAAAGGCTCCCCATAGACCCAGGCCATCAGATCGCGGACATCAGCGGGAAAGTGTTCGGCCCGCTCATGGGCCATCGGGTTGAGGGCGAAGGCGGTGCGCCCGTCGGATCCCGGCGCCCGGCCCAGCCCCAGGTCAATCCGGCCCGGCGCCAGAGCGTCGAGCACCCGGAACTGCTCCGCGACCTTGAACGGGGAGTAATGCGGCAGCATGACACCGGCGCTGCCGATACGGATGCGGCCGGTCCTGGCGGCGATCGCCGCGATCAGGATCTCCGGCGCAGTCCCGAGGATGGTCGGATGGCTGTGATGCTCGGACACCCAGAATCGGGCATAGCCCAGTTCCTCGCACAGCTGCGCGAGCGCCACCGTGTCGCGGATCGACTCGTCATGCGGTCGTCCGACGACGGCAATGGATTGATCAAGGACCGAAACGCGGATGATCGACCTCCTCTCTACTAAAGCGCACAGCCTACACTACGAAGGTCGGTGCATCAGGCATCCGAAGACAAACCGGCGATGGAGGTCTTGACCGTGAACGCCATCCAGGATGGTCCCGCTTCCTCACTTTTCTCGCCGATCGATTTTGACGGAGACGTCGGTCTCCGTGACCTCGACGACCGCCACGTCTCACCCGAAATGCTCGCGGAGATCGAGCACGCCCACGGCGGCGACAGTGTCGCCTGGGGCATCCCGTTTCGAATCCGCAGGGTACTGCTCGTTCGCGACGAGTTCGCAAGAGTGGACATCTCTCCGACGAAGGCCGCCTGGTTCGTGTTTCTGCACACGTCAGACACCAGACCCGACGAGGCCAACGCGCATGGTTTCGTCTCGCCGATGCATGGGATTGGCAAGCTGGGCGAACACGCGGCGGATTATGTCTTCTTCTACGGTGACGGGTCTACCGAACGGGCCGCCGTTCGGCGCCGGCACGAGATCGGCACGTTCGATTTTCGTTGGGGCGAAAACTGCACCCGGTCGGTCCCCGCCGGAAAGCCTCGCCCGATCCGCCCCCCGTCGCAAGAGCCCATGGCGATACGGTGGGGCCGCCGCCAAAAGCCGGCCATGACCGCGCGAAGCAATCCGGGCCGGGGACCGTAGACCAACTACTTGTGGGCGTTCGAAAACCCACACCCGGAGAAGGCCGTGACCGGACTGGGCTTCGAGCCCAAAAGCGGAACGGTGATCGTCTCCGCGGTTTCCTCCGGACACGCGCAGGGCATGCCGCTTCGGTGGGGGACTCGGCGGAAGGCAGTCATCAAGCTACCCCGGAGCGTCGTCCAGACTTACGAATTCGACGAGCATGACCTGCTCGACCATGTCCAGCTCGATCTCGGACAGGTCATCTCGGCGACGCCACGGCTGATCTACCCGAACGACAAATGGGCCGAGACACGCCAGAACCGGCAGCCCACACGCGCGAGCGACGAAGTGATCGTGGAGTTCACGGCCCATGACGAGGCACGGTTCCATCTCTCGGGAGGTGAGTGCATTCCCGTCGCGCGACTCGAGGACGCCACGGCGACCGCCGATCCGGTTATCCGGCGGGTCCCGCCCGCAACCCAACGTGTCCAGTTCCGGGTGGTGGAGACGGGGTCGACGGTCCCCGTTCCCGTGAAGCTCCACGTGCATGGCGCCGACGGCGAGTATCTCCCGCCGCTTGACCGGCATCGAATGCCGAATCCAGCCTGGTTCGAGGATTACGGTGCCGACCTCTGTCACGGCGAGCACACCTGCGTTTACATTCCGGGAGAGATTTCGATCAATCTGCCCCTCGGCAACGTCTTTCTGGAGGTCACCAAAGGGTTCGAGATCGCACCGATCCGCAGGACCGTCCAGGTGACCGGCGACACCCATACCATCACCATCGAGTTGGACAGGGTCCTGGATTGGCGTATGAGGGGCTGGGTAACGGCCGACACTCACGTTCATTTCCTGTCACCGGGCACGGCCATGCTCGAAGGCGCCGCGGAAGGCGTCAACGTCATCAATCTCCTCGCCAGCTAGTGGGGTGAACTGATGACCAACGTGGGCGACTTCGACGGAAAATCCACCTTCGGCACCCGGGAAGCGGGTGGTGACGGCGAGCACCTCGTCCGCGTCGGCACAGAGAATCGCCAGCACGTCCTAGGGCACATCTCGCTGATCGGCTACCGCGGGAACATGATCTCGCCGCTGTGCACCGGCGGGCCCGACGAATCCGCCCTGGGAGATCCCGTCGAGATTCTGATCAGCGAATGGGCGAAGCAGTGCCGGGACCAAGGAGGGCTGGTGGTCCTGCCCCATTTCCCCGACCCGAGGCTGGAAAACGCCGCGACGCTCGTTCTGGAACGCGCCGACGCGGTGGAGATGTGCTCGCAGGACGATTTCTACCATAGCATCGACCCTTATTCGTTGTCCGACTGGTATCGCTATCTCAACAACGGCTATCTCGTCCCCGCCGTGGGCGGCACCGACAAGATGGGCACCACCTGGGCCGTCGGGACGATCCGCACCTACGCGCGACTGCCGGACGATACGCCGTTCACCTACGACGCCTGGATGGAGGCGGTTCGCAACGCGCGCACCTTCGTGACCTATGGACCCCTGCTGGAGTTCGACGTGGACGGCCGGGAAATGGGCCGGCGCATGCTCTTGACCGCGGATGGCGGCACTGTGGACGCGACTTGGACCGTGGCGAGCGCGACGGTTCCCATGACGCGCGTGGAGTTGGTCGTCAATGGTGAGATCCGCGAATCCCGATCCGTGAAAGCCGATGCGGACAGCGGATACTGGTCGGTCCACATCGACCGGAGCGCATGGCTCGCGCTTCTCGTGCGGGCGAAATACGAGGACAAGCCGGAGATGATTGCCGCCCACTCGACGCCCGTAATGGTCGAGGTGGAGGGCTCACCGTTTTTCGCCGCGGCAGACGCCTTGACGATTCTCGAGCAGATCGAGGGGTTGATGGCGTACCTCGATACCATCGGCACGCGCGCGGAGTCGAAGCGCACGGCCGAAATGCGGCTTCTGCTCCAGAGCGCCTATCGGCGTCTGCACAACCGGATGCACGAGATGGGCTTCGACCATCCCCACTCACACTCGACGGATCATCCGGAACATCGCTGACCGGGACGGCTTGAGCGTGGCACGTCGTGTATCAGCGCTTCTCGAAATCGACCCGCTCGTCGACGGGGAGGCCGAGGAGATGGCGCCGCAGGCAGTCGAGGCCCATCTCCGCCGCACCCAGACGCACCCACTGACGGCCGCCCATGAGGCGCGCCCATCGCACGGCAGTCCCGTTCTCGTCGGCGATTCCGATACAGACGTTGGCGCCGAATTCCATCCTGTCCTCGCCCTCGTCCAGCTCGATGAGCACCGCAAGGGCATGACTTGCCGCGCCGTCTCCCCGGAGCGCTTCAGCGACCGCGGACGCCGCGTCGGTGGTAACACTGACGGCAGCCGTTTCCTCGTCGAGACCGACGGACTCGGCAAGATTGGCGAGGTCACGGGCCACGACGCCCCGGCGGAACAGGGTCTCGGCCCCTTCAAGCGGAGCGATCCGCGCCGCCAAATCACCGCCGGTGTACATCTCCGCCGTCGAAAGCGATCCGGCGCGGGACTCCAGGCTGGAAAGGATGACGCTTTCGATGGTGTCGGCGTCCTCGGCGACGATGAAATTGCCGTAGCGGCGCCGGATCTCTTCCGCCACCGGAGCGATCGCGCGCTCTACTTCGTCCGCATCAGCACCGCGCGCCACCAGCTTGGTTTCGAGCTGGGGATAATGTGATTGAAAACCAAGCTTTACGCCGCCGTTCGGCGCGAGCGACTCCACGTCGCGCAGCAGTTCGTCAGCACGTGATTCGCCGATACCGAACGAATGGAATCGCTTCATTCGCGTCACGCCTTGCAGGCCGCTTGCCTTCAACAGCCTGGGCAATATCTGCTCGTCGAGCATTTTGCGCAGTTCACGGGGCACGCCGGGCGTGAAATAGAAGCGCGCCGGCCCGATGCGGATGGCGAACCCGCATGCGGTCCCGATCGGGTTGTCGAGGACCTCGGCGCCCTTGGGCAGCATCGCCTGCTTGCGATTGACTTCGGGCATCACCCGGTTGCGGCGGCTGTAGTATTGCTGCATGCGGGCGAGCCAGCCCTCGTCGAGTTCCAGCTCGACGCCCGCCGCCTGGCCCGCCACCTCCTGCGACAGGTCGTCGACCGTCGGACCCAGACCACCGTTCACGATGACAGCATCCGCGCGCTCCGCCGCCTGCCGGAACGCCGCCAACAGGCTCTCCCGATCGTCGCCAACCGTCGTGCCCCAGGTCACGGACAGGCCGACCTCCTCGAGGCGCCGGGCCATATGGCTGTAGTTGGTATTGACCGTCTTGCCGGTGAGGATCTCGTCACCGGTACAAAGAATTTCGATACGCATCACCCGGTTCTCGATCGGCGGCGGCGCCAGGACGTTATCGGCGGGATGACGTGGGATGAAGTGAGATGATGCGGGATGATGCGGGATCTTCCAACGGTTCAGATTCCGCCCGATCACGCCGCCGCGCCGCGGCTCAGCTCGGCGACCGAATCGGCGAAGGCGTCGAGCGCGTGGCCCACGTCCCCTTCGTCGTGGGCGCACGAGACGTAGAACTTGTTCTCTCCCTTGAGGACGCCGCGTTCCCGCAACAGGGCATTGCATCGCGCCATCAACCGCTGATCGCCCAGGGAGGTGCGATAGTCGACGACCTCCTGGCCGGTAAAGACCACCTCGAACATCGGCGGCGCGCCGGTCACGCGCGCAGGGATTCCGGCCTTGTCCAGGGTCTCGGCAAATCCGTCCATCAGCGCCCGTCCGGTCTTGAAGAGGTTCTCGAAGGTGCCGGGCCGTCGCAGGATTTCCAGGGTCTTGCGGCCCGCCGCCGCGGCGACCGGGTTCCCGGACAGCGTGCCCACCTGCATCAGGAAGGCGTCCTCTCCCACGACCCCCTTGTCGAAGTGCGCCATGATGTCTTCGCGACCGCCGATGGCCGCGAGCGGGAAACCACCGCCGATCGCCTTGCCCATGGTGCAAAGGTCGGGGGTAACGCCGTAAAACTCCTGAGCCCCGCCGTACGCGAAACGGAAGCCCGTCACGACCTCGTCGAAAACGAGCAACAAACCGTTCTCCCGAGTCAGCTCTCGCAGGCCTTCCAGGAATCCCGGCCGTGGCGGGATGATGCGTTGACATGGCTCCACCATGATCGCGGCGATTTCACCGCGATGTTCGCGGATCAGGCCGGCCACGGTGTCGAGGTCGTTGTAAGGCGCCACCAGCATCTCGTCCTCGACGCTCCTGGGGATCCCGGCCGAGTCTGCGATCGGCCTTGGGAAATTGCTCGACCGCGCCGGCGCCAGACTCATCAGCCCGTAGTCGCTCATGCCGTGATAACCGCCCTCGAACTTGAGAATCTTGTCGCGCCCCGTGTGGGCCCTGGCGAGCCGCATCGCATAGAGGTCAGCCTCCGAGCCCGTACTGACGAAACGCACCTGCTCGACGCAGGCGACGGCATCGACGATGTCCGCGGCAAGCCGGATTCCCTCCTCGTTGTTCGCGAAGAACGTGGTGCCTTTGGCGACGCGATCCTGCGCCACGGCGAGGACCTCCGGATGCGCGTGGCCAAGGAGCATGGGTCCCGAACCCAGGAGGAAGTCGACGTATTCCTTGCCGTCGATATCCCACACCCGGCCGCCGCGTCCCTCGGCGATGACGATTTCATGCGGCACGTTGCCGAAAGTCCCCCCGGGCAAGACCCGCCTCGCAAGTTCAACGACCTTTCGCTCGTTCATCGTTCAGCCCTCGGAAGTCATGGCCGGCACCTCGCTTCCCGGATTCGGCCGGATGTATGTGATCTTCGCAAGCCGCCAGATCGTACAGCCCGACGTGCAAGATGGCACGACCAAAACCGCAGCCCCTGTCTCCGACTCACGCAGACATCGGGAACCCCACTTCATGCGATGCCCGCCATACCGGCGAAGGCGCGGAGTTCGCGGGGGACGTCCGGCCCGGCAGATTGAAAGGCGATCTCGGTCACGCCCATTTCCTCGAGTTCCTCGATCCGCTGCCGCAGCGCGTCCGCTTCGCCGGTGAAGGTATACTTCATGATCAGGTCACCCGTGATCACCTTACGATCGATCTCGTTGACGAACGTCAGATGACCCTCGTGGGTGTGGAGATGGCGTACGCTGGGGTCGAACGACTCGATCGTCTCGACCCATTCCCTGCCGCCTTTGAGTTCCTCCATCTTGGGCCGGCCCGGCGCCGGGCGGTCGTAGGCTCGGTGAAAGACGACCGAAGCACCACCCCCGGCCGCCTCGATAACGCGCGGAGAATCGGGATCCTCGCCGGGATCGAGGACCGTGCCCTGGACCAGCAGGGACTGCCATTCGAAACCCGAGCTGACGGGAATCACCGTGAAAATGCCGTCCGCATGCTGGCGGGCGAGCGCTTCGCCTTTGGGGCCGGCGGTGCCGAACAGCATGGGTATCTTGATGGGCCGTTCGGGGGCTTGGCCCGGGCCGTGCAGCATCTTGATCATCCTGCCCTCGACCTCAACGATCTCACCGGCGAGCAAACCTTGAACCTGCTGTGCGTACTCGGCGACGAAATCCCACTTGTTGGGCTTCTGTCCCATGGCCAGGCGTCCCGAGAACCCGGTGCCCAGCGCGATGTTCACGCGGCCCGGCGCCAAACCGGCCAACGTGGCGATGGCCGACGCCGTGGCCATGGGATGGCGCAGGCTCGGGATGATCACGCCGGGGCCCAACTCGATGCGGCTGGTCTTCACCGCCGCCACCGCCAATGTGGCGTAGGTGTCGAGTTGCACCGCCGGCGTATCGAACGCCCAGGCACGGCGGAACCCCAGTTCCTCGGCAAGCCGAATGTGGTCCGGCGTATCCGTGACCGGCGCAAACGCACAACTGATGTCCATCATCTCCTCCGTCGAAAGTCCCGCTGGAGTCCACAGCAACGGCCGACAGCGGCGTCTTCTTCCGCCGGGTCATCCACCGAGCCGTCCACGCGGATTCTATGTTCTCAGATGGTATACTTGGTGAGGTTGACGATCGGTAAGACTCTCCTATGAAGTCCACAACCGTAGCCGTACCGGGAGACTCTCCGAACGCCCGCTTGGCAACTGGTCCACCACGTTCTGACCAATCGCGCCGCCCAAACGTCGAGTGCAGGGATAGAGCGCCATGAAAGTACTTGTGCTTGGAAATGTACACCCAAAGGGGCTGGATATCCTGACCGCCTTTGCGGATGTGACGGTTCTGCCCGAGCCAGTGGCCAGAGACGATGTTCTGGCCCACATTGGCGACGTGGATGGCATGCTCCACAAGGTCGGACGAATCGATGCCGAGATCATTGCCGGCCAATCCAGGCTGCGCGTCATTGCACGCCATGGTGTGGGTCTCGACGACCTTGATCTGCGAAGCATCGCCACCGCCGGCATTCCGGTTTCGACAACGGAGACGGCAAATTCGAATGCCGTGGCGGAAGCGACCGTCGGGTACGCCTTGAGCCTCCTTCGGCATTTTGGGCGGGCGGATGACATGGTCAAACACGACCATTCCTGGGCACGCGAGTCGCTGATGGGGCGCGAACTCTCCAACTGCACGGTGGGGGTCGTCGGATACGGGCGGATCGGCCGCCTCGTCGCCGGATACCTTGCGGCATTCGGTGCAGATGTATTGATCAATGATGACAACGATGCCGCTCTCACGGACATCCCCTATCGTGCTGCCTCGCTCGATGAGCTCTTGCGCACTTCCGATGTCGTTTCACTGCACTGCCCGCTGACACCCAAAACCCGCCATCTCATCGATGGGCCGCGCCTGAAGCTGATGCATGAGCACGCCGTCCTTATCAACACGGCACGCGGGGCCCTCATCGATCAGGACGCTTTGGCAGAGGCCCTGACCGAACGTGCCATCGGAGGCGCTGCACTCGATGTATTCGAGGCGGAGCCTCCAAATTTCGATGATCCTCTGTTCGCCTGCCCCAACCTGATCACGACACCCCACGTCGCAGCGATGACATTCGAGGCGCAGACCGCCATGGCGGTTCAGGCGGCGTCGGAAATCCGTAAAGTCCTCGTGGAAGGGCGCGAGCCCTCGAATAACGTCGCCACCACTGAATGAAGGCACGCAAGACCACTGTCGAACGGTGAGTCGCCTCCAAAAAACCGTGCGGTGAAATCCGGCAGCCGTCATTCGAAATGCGTGTAACTTCTGAGGGCCTTGAGGATATGCGTTTCTTCGTCCTCGGTCTTTAGCATCAGCGGTGCTTTCGGCACCCCAATATCGATGCCGCGATAGCGCAGCGCGCTATGGTGGAATGACACTGGAATCCCGGAGCCGGTAAGTTGACGCAGTTCGTTTGCTTCGCGCTGTATGCCGAGTGCCCGGTCGAAGTCACCCGCGTCTGCCGCTTCGAAGATTTGATTCACGACCTTGAGGTACAGGTTCGACAGACCCGAGACACATCCTCGCCCGCCGCCGACCAGAGCCGGCAGCAGGATCGTCTGCGAGCCGACGATGACTTGAAAATCAGTGAAATCCCGGTCGCGGCCACCAGACCGCAAAATAGCTGAATGTCGGCGCTACTGTCCTTGATGCCTGCCAAACCCTTTTCGCCAAGCCTCGCGACCTGATCGGGCGTCACACAATAGTTTGTGTATTTGGGATTGTTATACAGGTAGACAGGTGTACTCACGGCGTCAATCAAGCTCAGAAAACGGTGATCAATCTCGTCTCGACCGTGGAGGTAACAGTACGGCGTCAGCGACGCGACACCGGACGCATCGAGGCTCTCGGCATGGCGCGCCAATTCGATCGTCGTACAGGTATCCGGATCGCCGACATGCAGCACCACGGGAACACGTCCGGCAACCGCGTCGAGCACTATCTCCGCGACCTGCTTGCGCTAGCTCACTGTCATGATGGGCCCTGACCCATACGAGCCCGCGACATATAGTCCGCTGACTTGTGGTACGAGCCAATCGAGAAATATGCGAAATTTTGCTTCGTCCACCATCCCATCACTGTCAAACGGGGTGATCAGGGCGGGCATCGTGCCTCTGAAATTGCTCATCGTCATTGGCGGCTGTCCACTAGAGGCGATGCTCGGCGTAAGAAGTCGCCAATAAATCGTGAAGTGCCCATAACCGGTCACTACAGGCTATGTTTGTCGTCGGTGATATTGCAGACATCGTGTTTGCGGTTTCGTTGATAAGACGTCCGTCCGATGCGACATTTGTCGCATCGACGCATGACCATGTTGTTCGCCCGAGTCCCGTGGAGTCTCGCACCACATTGCTGATCAACACCGAAACACTGGACGACCTTGCTTGACCTAGTGACGCTCGGCGAAACCTGCGCGGCTCTCGTCGCCAAATCGGGAGGGCCGCTTCGACACACCGTGGAGTTCGAGCGCCGCATTGGCGGGGCCGAAAGTACGGTCGCCGCCGGAGTCGCACGACTGGGACATCGGGCTGGTTGGATATCGCGCCTCGGAGCGGATGAGTTGGGTGCATTCATCCTAGGGGTCATGAGAAGCGAAAATGTTGACGTCAAACACGTCATGATGGTTGAAGGCGAACAGACCGGCGTTTTCTTGCGTGAGAACAGATCTGATGGCAGATCCAACGTGTTCTACTATCGGTCGACTTCGGCCTTCACGTCGTTCTCTCCCGACGATTTGGATGAAGGCTACATCGGTTCGGCGCGGTTCCTGCATCTTGGCGGTATCACTCCTGGCCTTTCGTCTTCCTGCCTCGCCACGGTGCAGCGCGCCATGGAAATTGCCAAAGCACGGGACGTGAAGATCACTTTCGACCTCAACTACAGGGTGAAGGTTTGGCCACCGGAGGACGCTCGTGCCGCTCTCGAGAGTCTCATGACGAATGCCGATCACGTGCTCGCCGGACGGGAAGACCTCTCCAAGCTGACGGGCATCTCCGATCAAGATGCACAGTTGGACTATCTGAGCGGGCTTGGCATATCGAACATCGTGCTGAAGTGGGGTTCCGACGGCACCATCTGGGCGGGACCAGAAGGTGTGTTGCGGGTGCCCAGCGTCACCGTCACGCACCCTGTCGATCGATTCGGTGTGGGTGATGCCTTCGCCGCCGGATACGTCGGCGGCCTCATTCAAGGCAAGAACGGACCCGACGCGGTAGATCTCGGCAACCGGGTGGCCGGATGGTCGTTACAGCTTCCGGGCAATATTGAATCTCTTCCTACCCGGAAAGAGCTAGAAGGCGCGCAGAAAACCAGCGAACTCACGCGTCGATAAGCAGTTCACAAAACTAGTCCACCGAACAGTAGAATCGCCGTGAAAAACGAAACGGTCGATCCGAGCAGAACGGCACGTACTGGGCGGCTTTGCAGAGGCAATTGCATAGACGAAGGCCGCATAGCGCCGTGGCGCGGGCAGTCTGGCGGTGGTTCGCAGACGGTATAAAGGGCCGTGCCGACGACCCGCCGCACTATCTCGGCTCGACCGTGCGGCGTAAGTTCTTCGCCCCTATGGACGTTCATCCGGGGCCCTCTTCTCGGTTCGTTGACAGGCTTTCGTCGCCCATCAGCTTCCGAGAATCAGTCCCGGATGGACAACAAGAGATGCCGTAGACGCGCCCACCATTCGCTGCGTTGTGATGCGAAGGGTATTGGCATAGATTCCAAGGCCGGCTCCAAGCGACTCGGCGCGCAGGGTGCCGATGGGTCCGGCTTTCGGGCCGACCAGATCGCGTTGTCCGATTGGTCTCAAGATTCAGCGACGGGAGGAAGCCAACAATGAACCGTTTTGCACTTGCATTGATCGCGGCGGCGGGCATGGCGCTTGCCGCGGTTTCGTCATCGGCAGCTACCAAGATCAATATTTTCTCGGGTGTCAGCCCGGTGTTCGCGCCGCCGTTCGTGGCCCACGTCAAAGGGTACTTCAAGGAAGAAGGGCTCGACGTCACAGTAAAGACATTCCAGGCCGGCGCCGCCGCCTCGGAGGCTTTCCGCTCGGGTGGTGCACAGTTCCTCGTCACCTGCGACCAGCCCATGATCATGATGGCCGCTGGCGGTGACGCCGTGATCGTCACGCAGTTCTCGGACAACAATCACATGGTCTTCGTGATGGGCCCCAAGGACGTGACGGGACCGGCCGACTTCAAAGGCAAGAAGATCGGTTTGTTTCGCAAGTCCGCGTCCGAGTTCATGCTGGACAAGTATATGAAGTCGGGCGGGCTATCTGTGGATGACGTCGAGATGGTCCACCTGGCACCGTTCGATCAGGTCCCGGCCTTGGTCAAAGGGGACGTCTTCGCCATCTCGTTGTGGAAGCCCTTCGACCTGAAGATCCACGGCCTCAGCGACAAGTTCAAGATCCTCGCCGCCACCGGCGACATGGGTTATTCGCTTTACTGCGGCATGCTGGCGTCGCGGAAGTATCTCGAGTCGGCACCCCCCGACGAGATGGAAGCGTTCATGCGGGCCATCAAGAAGGGCTCCGACCTGCTGGCCAACAGCCCGAAAGAGGGAATAGACGCGATCGCGGAATTCACCAAGCTGCCGCCGAACGAGGTCGAGCACACCGTGAGGGGCCAGAAGTGGGACCTGGTGAGCGACGAGGCCTTCCGCACCCAGTTGCACAATATCGAGCAGTTCCTGCTGAAGCTCGGCATTCTGAAGGATCCTGTCGACTGGGATACGGCAGCCGACTGGTCGCATATCAAGAAGCTCGACCCGACCCTCGTAAGAGGCATGTAGGCCGGCGGCACGGTGGCGACCCGACGCCGGCCGTGGCGGCGGGTCGAACCTGTCCCATGGAGAACGACTGGAAACGGCTGAAGGTCACGGGACTGTACAAGCAGTTCTCGCGCGGCCCGGTCGTCCTTTCGAACATCGACCTGACGGTCGATCGGGGTGCCTTCATGTGTATCCTCGGACCAAGCGGCTCGGGGAAGAGCACGCTGGTCGATCTGATCGCCGGGTTCGAACCGCCGACGGACGGCCGTATCGCCTTCGACGACTCCCCAATTCACGGTCCGGGCCCGGACCGGGTGGTCATCTTCCAGGACATCGGCAACGCGCTTTTCCCCTGGCTGACCGTCCTGGAGAACGCCGAGTTCGGGCTGAAGAACTTCGTGCGCAACAAGAACGAACGCCGCGCCCAGGCGATGGAGGCACTGGAACTCGTCGGCCTTGGCAACGACACCCACAAATTTCCCTCCGAGCTATCGGGAGGCATGAAGCAACGGGCCCAGATCGCACGCGGCCTGGTCATGGACCCGCACGTGCTGATCATGGACGAGCCCTTCGCGGCGCTCGACGCCATCACCCGCCGGCGCATGCAATACGAATTGAAGGACCTGTGGGAGCGCACGCACAAGACCGTCATCTTCGTGACCCACGACATCACGGAAGCCCTGATCCTGGCCACGGACGTGACGGTGCTCTCGTCGGGCCCGGAAGCCCGTATCCTCGACACGTTCCGCCCGGAGTTGCCCGACGAGCGCGACCCCGCGGATGCGGAGTTCATCGCTGCGTACCGCCACATCGAATCGCTGATCGGGCACGTGCATGACGCGGGTGACGTAAGAGCGGAGACAGCACAGTGACTCAAGCCGGCAGGCTCGGGCCGCTCTACGGCATCCTGCTGTTCTTCATCTTGTGGCAGGTCGCGGCGGCATTCATCGGGACACCGTTGTTGTTCCCGGAGCCAATGGATGTCATGCGGGGCCTCGCTCGCATGTCCGAAACGGGTGAGATTTACGTACATCTCGGGGCGACGCTTCAGCGTCTCCTGGTCGGACTGGGGGTGGGAATACCGGTTGGCGCCGTACTGGGCTGCGCCATGGGCGCCTCACGCGACGTCAACGCGTGGTTCGATCCCTACCTGCGCATGGCGAACTCCACGCCGGCGATCGCCCTTATCCCGTTCGCCCTGCTCTGGTTTGGGGTAACGGAACTCGCCCGCTATTCGCTGGTCTTCTACCTCGCCGTGTACGTGCTCGCGCTGAGCGCAAGGCAGGGCGTCGCGCAAGTTCCTCATCTGCGTATCAAGGCGGCAAACACACTTGGTGTCCTAGGGGTCTCGGCGTTCTTCCGGGTCGTGATTCCGTCGTCATTCCCCGCCATCCTGGGGGCGTCCGGACCGCAACGGGTCTTGGAGTGATGGTCGTGGTCGCCGCGGAGATGCTGGGCGCGGCGAACGGGTTCGGCTACCTCATCATCCTCGGCCGCCAGAACTATGACCCCACACTGATCTTCATCGGCATATTCGGGTTGGGCGTCCTCAGCATCGTCCTGGACCGCGGCATCGAATTGGCAATCGAGCGCTTGATGCCTCGCTGGTCGGTGAAGCGGCGGGTCTGAGGACGCCATGATGCCCAGGCACGGCCTTCATCGAACCATCCTCGTCGCCGCTCTGTCGGTTCTGACGGGAATTACCATCTGGGGTGTCGCCAGCGGCACGTTGGTCTCCGAGACTCTTCTTCCACACCCCTTCTCGGTGTGGGAGGCGGCCGCCGAGAAGTCGGAATCGGGCCTCCTATGGGAGTCGATCCGGGTCAGCTTGTGGCGGGTTGGCTGGGGCTGGATCCTCGGCGTCGGGGCCGGAATCATCACCGGCTTGATCCTCGGCGAACTCCGCGGCGTCGAATCGGTGGTCGGTCCGATCTTCGAGTTCCTGAAGGGCGTGGCGCCGATCTCGCTCGTTCCCATCATGATCCTCTGGTTCGGCATCGGCGAGCTGCCCAAGCTGCTGATCATCGCATACATCACGTGGGTGGTGGTCACCGTCAGCACGATGACGGGCGTCCGGGAGGTCCCGAACGTGCGCTTGCGAGCGGCGCGCTGCCTCGGGCTGTCCCAGCTTCAGGTTTTCTACCGCGTCATCCTGCCGTCGGCCGCGTCCTTCGTTCTCTTGGGAATGCGCAGCGGGATCGGATTCGCCTATATCGCGCTGGTCTCCGCCGAGTTCATCGCCGTCGACAAGGGGGTGGGATTCCTTATCATGGATTCGCGACTCAACCTGCAGACGTCGCTCATGGTCGTCGGCATCATTACGCTTGGCCTCCTGGGTTCCGGCAGCCAGTTGCTCTACGACGCCGTCACGCTGCAAATGCCCTGGTTGTCACGGTTCCGGCGGCATTAACGGAGAACCAGGGACGCCGCGCCGCGGCCGGCGGCGGCCCCGGGCAGCGGTCGCGGAACGCCTGCCTGTCCAGCTACACCTCCGCGTGAATGCGGAGAAGTTCGGGAAAGGTATCCGGCGGGCGGCGGCCCATACCGCATTCGGTGGCGATGCCGAAGTCGGAGACGAACTTCTCCGCCGTCGCCATCCGCCGGCGCGTCCCCTCCACGCCGTCCGTATGGTGTATGAGTCCGAGGAACAGCCGGGTTTCGGGCCTTAACGCCAGCGCGTCGAGAGGCGCGAAATAGGCGTCATCCGAACGGCTGCGCGGCACCGGCATATGAAGCCACTGCACGGAGCGGCCGATTCCCGCGGCGATGCCGTTGGCGACGGCGACGAGGTTCGCCGTGTCCTCGGGCTCCTTCCAGTGCACGTGGTTCAAATCGCCGTAACACAGGTGATAGCCGAGTTCCACGCCCTCCGGGACGGCGTCGCCAATGCGCACCAAGCGCTCGATGATGCCGCTCTTCACGTCCTCGAAGAAGATCGACCAGACGCCTTCCCAGACCCCCATATCCTTGGCGACGTCCCACTGAACGGCGAGTTCGTGACGGGGGACATGCGTTGCGATCTCGGCCAGCTCGGTCAGCATACGGGCTTCGTAGGGACCTTCGACGTCTGCCTGGCACTGCCGTGCAATGAGGTGCTCGAGAAAGGCCACGGGCGTCGGCAGCGAGACCTGAAATCGCGTGTCCTTCGGCACGACTCCCTGCGATTTGAGACTCCGGAAGATCTCGTAACTCTCCAATGCCGCGTCGGCGTACCCGAGGTTCTCGAAGGAAAGGTCAGCGGGATCGACGTGATCGGCGATGCGATAGCTGGTGGCGGTGCGTGTGCTCGCGTATTCGCCTCTCGCCTTTTGCCAATCGGCTCGGCGATCGGTTTCATCGACGACGAGCTGCGAGTGGTTTTGGACCGCGTGCACTTGCCACTGAATCCAACCGCCGCGATCGCCCACTTCACCATCCGGCAGGCGCTTTACACGCGTGCCGAGGGCTGTAGCGATGGTTCGGAAGACATCCTCCACGGCGGGCAGCGGCACACTGCCGACAATCAGAATATCACGCTTCTCCGCGCCTTGTTGTGAGGACATGAGTGATCTACCTATGGGAACGTTCCGGGACCGCATGCCTAACGGAATACCTTGCGATAGTCATAATGGTCGACCGGGCGGGGTTGACAAAGATTTATTCAAGGGTTGGTCCGACAGGAGGGCGTTCATGCCACCGACGAACATGCTCATCATCATGGCCGATCAACACAATCCC
>JAGWAU010000015.1 GCA_021296255.1 Alphaproteobacteria bacterium
GGACGCGGGCATGTCGAACACGTTCGTGGCCATCAGGAAGTTGACGAACATGGGCTTCAGTATCTTGTACCTGAAATCTCCGGAGAATCCGCCGAAGTTGAGAACCGTACTCATGCTGACGTAGTTGAACGGGTTGAGAGCATTGAGCAATCTGGATCTAGATCGATTGAGCCGGCCAAACCATTTTAGACGCCTCAAGAGCTTCTGGAATTTCTCGATTTCGGGTTGCAACTGGCTCCTGATGTCGGAGTCGAAATCGTGAGCATAGACGCCGCCACGATATTTCACGCTGTAGCTGAACCTGGTATCGACTAGCTCGATACCGTGTTGCTGCATGAACAGAAGAATGTGATGGTATACTGAGGGAATGCACGCGGTGACCGAAATATCGAACGGGATCGAGGTGCCATCGTTTTGCGGCATGTCGGCCGTAACGGCGTTGCCGCCGACCTGAGCCTGCGCTTCGAACAGCCGAAAATCGAATCGATCAGGGTGCTGATACAGTGCCCAGGCCACCCCCAGCCCCGAGACCCCCGCACCGATGATGGCAACCCTTCTCGGCATCGCCGCGGCCCCCTTCACTCATGGTTCCTATTCTACCACCGGCGGCGACCTCCTCGAGCGCCATTCCCTAAAGCATATTGTCGTCGGGCGCCGATACCACGGCCGGTGCCAACGCGAGCATCCGGCCGCACCCGCTCATCGAGACCGCCAAGGCGAGCGGACTCGAGCCCTACGCGTTCTTCTTCGTTCTCCTCCGAGCCTTCGGCTTCGATGCCTTCAGGATCTCTGGTGCGCGGATCGATCAAATCCGAAAGCTGGATCTGGTCGGTCAAACCGTGTCCGAGAAGCCGTGAACGAACGACCCATGCCTATTGCGATGACCGGATTCCGCGTCGCACGCAGGTGCGAGGCGTAGGTCGAACCACACGCCCGCCGACGTGCACGGGATACGTCCTGTAGGAATGCGGGCTCGATGATCCCATATAGACCGGCATGACCAGGCATCGCCTTCTCTGGCTCGTCCTGATCGCGCTCGGCGTCGGCCTCGTGGTGCTCGTCGTGCATTTGGCATTGCTTGATCCCCGCAGGTCTTTGGGCACAGGCGATGGGCTTTCTCTGATCTACAACGTCACCTTGCTCGCCATCCTGGTGGCGAGCGCGCTGCTCCATCGGCGTCTCCGGCTCGGACACGTTCTGAGACATCTTGCTATCTGGCTGGCAGCCGGTGCCGTGCTCGTGCTCGGCTACAGCTACCGTCACGATGCGGCGAGCATCGCGAACCGCCTGATGGCGGAGATCATGCCATCCCGTGGCGTCGTAGGGGATGGCGAGGTCATGTTTCGGGAACGGCGGGGCGGGCACTTTGTCATCGACGCCGAAGTCGACGGTATTTCGATCCAGTTCCTCGTCGATACGGGTGCAAGTGACGTCACCCTGACCTCACGAGACGCGGAGCGATTGGGCTTCGACCTCGACCGCCTGAACTACGAGCGTGCCTACCGCACGGCGAACGGTTTCGTGAGGGGGGCTCCTGTCCGCCTGCACCGAATCACCATCGGGAACATCTCCGTCCCGAACGTCGGCGCGTCGGTCAGTGCAGCAGAGATGAGCCTCTCTCTGCTCGGCATGAGCTATCTTTCGCGATTGTCGAGCTTCGAGGTGGCGCACGGCACCCTGACGTTGCGCCCCTGACCTCGTTGTGGGGGTCGCGTATGAATTGACCGCCGCCCCCTACGCCCTCGATACCAACCTTCCAATCTCACCTCCTCCACAATTCCGCCGACAAGGTATTCGGTCCCGAAGCGGGCGAGCGCGAGGGCGACCACCATCTACCTCGGGCGAACTGTTGAAGTAATGGAAGGGAGTATGCATCAACGGAGGCTACGAAAGCTTACTTCCCGGCTGAAGCCGCTTCTCTCCGACAATGTCCTTCCTGCCCGCGCCACTCATTCAGGTAGTCGTCGGCGGCTCCCAAACCGGTGTAGCCGTACTCCTGCCGTCGTGGACCGAGGCCGAGCGGCTTCAGCCGTGACCGGGGATCCCCTCGTAGGCATGCTCGCCCCAGATTTCCTTGACCCTGTTATCGCGCCCGCAACCCCACCGGTAGTAGCGGTAGCGGATCGGGTTCTTTTCATAATAGTTCTGGTGATAGTCTTCGGCGGCGTAGAACGGCGCGGCGGCGAGGATCGGGGAGACGATCGGTTTGCCGAGTATCCTTTCCGCCGCATTCTTGGAGGCCTCTGCAATGCCGCGCTGCTTGTCGTTCGCGACGAAGATGGCGGTTTGGTAAGACCGGCCGCGGTCGCAGAACTGGCCGCCGTCATCGGTCGGGTCGACCGAGTGCCAGAAAGCGGTGAGTAGCGCCCCGTAGCTGACCTTCGTCGGGTCGTAAGTGATTTCGACTGCCTCGTAGTGCCCGGTGCCGCCGGCTGAGACTTGCTCGTAAGTTGGGTTTCCGGTCTTGCCGCCGGTATAGCCGGAGACCGTCGCGACTACGCCCGGCACCTTGTCGAAATCCGACTCGACGCACCAGAAACAGCCGCCGGCGAAGACCGCCTTTTCGAGTTGCTGTGCGCTTGCGGTGTGAACGCAAAATGAAAGCGCCGTGACAACCGTCAGCATGGCCCAATTCATGATACATCTCCATACTGTTGTAACCCGGTCTATATAGGTACGATCGGTGTATGCGATCAGTTCCGTGACGATCACAATCGCGCGAGAGGCTTATCTCCTTCCTTCTGGTCCATCAACAATTGGCAGCACCGAATTGCCGGACTCGTCCCGGATGGTACGCAATCGAAATCTCACATTGAGCCATTGGGGCGCTTACGAGCTGGAAATCGAGGGCGGCGACGTTGCGGCTGTCCATTCTTATGAGAATGACCCCGATCCTTCGCCGATCGGGCAGTCGTTCGTGGGATCGCTCCAGCACCGAAGCAGAATCTCTCAACCTGCCGTGCGACGGGGTTGGCTCGAACGCGGGCCTCACGATCACGGGGGCGGACGTGGCAGGGAGCCGTTCGTCTCAATCGGCTGGGATAACGCACTGGACCTTGTGGCCGCCGAACTTGACCGGGTCCGGAAGGAACACGGGAACAGTGCCATTTTCGGCGGTTCGTATGGCTGGGCGAGCGCCGGACGATTTCATCACGCACAAAGCCAGATTCACCGTTTCCTGAATGGGATTGGCGGTTACACCTACTCCGTCGATACCTATTCGACGGCGGCGGCGCGGGTCGTCATCCCGCATGTTCTGGGCAAGGATTTCTATTACGAAGTCGCCATGTCGATGACGGCGTGGCCGGTCATTGCAGAACATACCCGCCTGGTTGTCGCCTTCGGCGGAGTCGCACTCAAGAACGCACAATGCAACGCTGCAGGCATCGTTCGTCACACCGCCCGGCATTGGCTCCAGCGTGCCCGCGACAACGATGTCGAATTCGTCAACATCAGTCCGCTGAAAGAGGACGCCGCAGACTTCCTCGACGCGGAATGGTGGCCGCTGAAGCCCAATACCGATACTGCGATGATGCTGGGTCTGGCGCACACTCTGGTCGCGGAAGATCTTTACGATCGCGGGTTCCTTTCAAGCCATTGCACGGGTTTCGATCGCTTTCTGCCGTATCTGATGGGCAAGAAAGACGGCGTGGCGAAAAATGCCGAATGGGCCTCAGCCATAACCGGAATTGATGCGAGCCGGATCCGAGCTCTCGCGCGGCGCATGGCTGATACGCGCACCATGATCATGGTGGCGCGGGCGCTCCAACGCGGAGATCACGGCGAACAACCCTATTGGATGGGAGCGGTGCTCGCGGCAATGCTTGGTCAGATCGGCCTGCCGGGAGGGGGCGTCGGGTTCGGATATGCCGCAGAAGGGGGAAATGGCACACCTGTGCAATTGCTGCGCGGCCCGACGCTGCCGCAGGGTGCGAACAAGATCGAAAAGTTTATCCCGGTTGCACGGATCGCGGACGCCTTGCTTCAGCCAGGTGAGGCGTATGACTACAACGGACATCGGTTGGCGTTTCCCGACATTCGACTCGTCTACTGGTGCGGCGGTAATCCATTCCACCATCATCAGGATTTGAACCGTCTGGCAGCGGCTTGGCAACGGCCGGAGACAATCGTCGTGCACGAGCCTTATTGGAATTCTCTTGCCCGTCACGCCGATATCGTCCTGCCCGCGACGACACCCCTCGAACGCAACGACATCGGGCGGGCCAACAACGACTCGCACATCGTTGCCATGCCGCAGGCCGTGCCGCCACCCGGTGAGGCTCGGAACGACTACGACATGTTCCGAGCTCTGGCCTCCCGCCTCGGCTTTGAAGAGCGCTTCACGGAAGGCCGCAGCGAAATGGAGTGGCTACGCCATCTTTACGACGCGTTCCGCCAACAAGCCGCTCGCGATGATATCGAGCTTCCCGATTTCGAGGAGTTCTGGCACCTCAACATCCTTGAGCTTCCCCTCGAGGACAATGACCGTGTGCTGTTGGCCGACTTCCGTCAGGACCCGCAAGAATGTCCCCTGCCGACCCCTTCCGGCCGCATCGAGATATTCTCCGAAACGATTGACGGTTTCGGCTACGACGATTGTCCCGGTCATCCGGTATGGCTTGAGCCGGCAGAATGGCTTGGTTCGGAACTGACGCGAAAATTTCCACTGCATCTCTTGTCGAATCAGCCCAGGACCCGACTGCACAGCCAGTTGGACTTCGGGTCTACCAGCACGGACTCAAAGATCAAGAACAGAGAACCACTCCTGATTCATGTCGATGACGCCCGTTCGCGAGGCATCCTGGACGGCGACATCGTGCGGATATTCAACGACCGGGGCGCCAGCCTTGCGGGAGCGCGTCTAACTTCGGATATCAGACCCGGTGTCGTGATGCTGAGCACCGGCGCCTGGTACGACCCGGTTATGCCTGGCGGTTTGGACCGTCACGGAAATCCCAATGTCCTGACCCTTGACAAGGGCACGTCACGCCTCGCACAGGGACCCAGTTCGAACACCACGTTGGTAGAGATCGAGAGCCTATCGGACCCTGCACCGGCGATCGAAATCTTCGACCCGCCCGAGATTCATGCACGTACCGCTGAAGATTGATCTGTTCCTCGGTACCCGTTTCCTCGCCATCCCAACCTGCTTGACCGGTCTTGAGAGGTGAGCGGCCGTACAAACGGCCTCTAACGGGATTCGATAGCCCCTACCCTTCCTCGCTGGAAAATATCAGCGATTGGGACATCCGAAGTTTCGGCGATGCGGGCGATGGTATCCATCTCGGTCCACAACAAACGAGACCGTCGCAATCTTCGACCATATCGGTCCCCTCCTGGATAAAGCGTCAGGCGCTCAGCCTCTCGGAGATCGAGAGAATTCGATGCATGTCGCGCAACACCGGCTTTTCAATCAGCTTTCCGTCGATGACCACGAGCCCGGTATCCGCCTCCTCGAAAGCATTTATGATCCGTCTCGCGTGCGCGATCGTCGCCTCGTCCGGCGTGAACACCTCGTTCAGGATCGCAATCTGCTTCGGATGAATGGAACCCTTTCCGCTGAACCCCATGTCGCGGACAAGTTCGGCCTCACGCCGCATCCCGTCCGAATCTTCGAGGTCGAGATAAGGCACGTCGATCGCATCCAATCCTTCCGACGCGGCGGCATGCACCACACGGGACCGGGCGTAGAGCAACGGCTCCCAAGCATTTTTGCAACGGAGCTCGGCGGCCATGTCGACGCCGCCGAAGAACAATGCGTCGATCCTCGAACTGGATCGCGCGATGTCATGCACCGCTTCCAGCGCAGCGTTGGTCTCGATGATCACGTGCAGCCGGGTACCGTGGCCTCGTTCGGTCAGCAGATCATCCAGCAAGACCACCTCGTCCGGAGTACGGACCTTCGGAAGCATCAGCGCCGGCGGCGGAGTGGCGGCCGCCAGCACCGCCTGCACGTCCGCCAAGCCGAATGCCTCGCGCAGACAGTTGATCCGCACGATGCGCTCTACACCGTCATCTGCTTGCGGCTCGGCGAACAAAGCCATCGCATTGCGTCGCGCCGTTTCCTTGTCCTTGGGCGCGATACCGTCCTCCAGTTCGACACAGACGATGTCGGTTCCGGACGCCAGCGCCTTCGGGAACATTTCCGGACGCAAGCCGGGCGAGAAGATAAAGCTCCGACGCGGCCGGACCGTCCGTTCCTGGGTCATGATGTCTCCTTGGATCTGATGAGTACCTCGATCAGCTTTTCCGCTTCCTCGGGCTTCAGCCAGTAAACGTAATCCTCGTCCGGAAAGACGCCTAGCCTGCTCCTCCAAAATCACGAGATCTGGTCTTCCGTAAACCTGCCGCGTTTCAAGTGAAGTCCTAAGGTCGCTGGAAAATTTGGTCGGGGCGCCTCCTCGCTGAGGGTTCATCGACCGGTGCCGGTTGCCGCCGGCACCGGCAAGGAGGCGTTCCATGGCGAAGAGACTACCGGCGTCGATGCATACCCGCGACTCCCTTTCCGACCTGATCGAAGGCCGCCTGTCGGCGGCGGACGGACGCGCCGAACCGGTGAAGCTGGCGCCCGACTGATCGTCGAGGAGGCGTTGGAGGCCGAGATCGGACCCTGCGCAAACGCCCGTCGCGGCAGCCTGATGGGCGCAGCACGGCGTTCACGAGCCGCTTGCAGGTTTTGGCCCAGGTACGGCCCAGGCGGCGAAGCCGGCGAGCAGGGCCGCAAGTACCGCCCAGCCCTGCCAAGCGCCCATCGTGAAGAGCGTGAGCGCGGAGACCGCAAGCCACAGCGCCGGAACGACGCATAAAAGGGCCGTCCACCGACTGCGCTCCGTGAGCGCAAGCAGGGCGAGCGTGGCGGCGGCGGTTGGATCGGGCGCGACCGCGAAGACCTCCCCCTCCCGCCAGGACCGCCCGTCGAGAGGCGCGAAGACCGGCCAGGCCAGAAGCGCCGCCGCCAAAAGCCCGATGCCCACCCGAGCCCCTCTTCCGCGCCTGGCGAAGGCCGGCCGGCCCGTGAGGCCCAGCGCCGCCAAAAGCGCACCCTCGGCATAGAACCCCCAGGCGAGCGTCGGCGCGGCCCAGTTGACCGTCCCGTAACGCAACGCCACGAACTGCCACCCGGCCCAGAGCCACGCCGCGCCGAGCGCGGGGCCGAGCCACCACCCGGACGGCCGCCAGCCGCGCAGCAGGCAGAGGACAAGCAGCGCGCCTGCCGCCAGCAGCAGCGGTTGGGCCGGCCAGACTGCCTCGTTTTCAAGCGCGAAGAGCCGCCAATAGACACGTGCCGAGAACGGCAGCAAGTCCTCCAGCACCCAGGACCCCGCCATTGCGGGCCTCTATTCCGTCCCTGTCTACCGCGAGCCTGCCGGCTCGAACGGCATGGTCCTACAGGTCGCGCACATGCTCTGCCATGCGCCGGCGCATGGCCGCGTCCGGCACGGGGCCGAAAGCGGCGGATTTGTTCTCGCGCAGATGGTCCACCCGCCGGGTCGCGGGGATGGCGGCCGTAACCGCGGGGTGCGAGAGGATAAATTTCAGAAGGAATTGCGGCCAAGTGGACACTTCAATCTCCCGCGCCCAGCCGGGTAGCGGGCGGCCCGCAAGCCGGTCCGGCAAACGACCGCGCCGGAACGGCCGGTTGCAGATGACCGCGATCCCGCGCTCCAGGGCGAGCGGCAGCAGCCGCCGTTCCGCCTCCCGGTCCACGATGTTGTAGGTGAGCTGGACGAAATCGGGCGGCCGGCGCCCCATGACCTCCTCCAGCTCGCCGTGCCGGCGTCCGTGCGAGGTGGTGACGCCGGTATAGCGCAGCCGGCCAGCCTCCTTCATGGCGGCGAGCGTGTCGAGATTCTTCTCCCAGTCCAACAGATTGTGGACCTGCAGCAGGTCGAAGCGCGGTACGCCCCAGCGCCGGGCCGTTTCCGTGACCTGCGCGGGGCCGGCGGCGGCCCGGGTCCAGACCTTGTCGGCGGAGAACAGGCCGGGCGGACGGCCCAGCTGCTCCAACGCGTCGCCGATCACCTCCTGCGAGGAGCCGTACATGGGCGAGGAATCGACAATGCCCCCACCCGCCTCGAAGAAGGCGGCCATGACGGCCCGACATTCGGCGCGTAGCAGAGGATCGTCGCCCACGTTGAAGGTGATCCAGCTTCCGATCCCCACCGCCGGGACTGGCTCTCCGGTCGCCGGAATGCGCTTCAAGAGCTTCACTCCGGCCGAGGTTCCGAGCGCCGACGCCGCAAGCGTCGCGCCCGCTCCAGCCAACACCGCCCGGCGTGTCACGCGCATGAAGAACCTCCCCTTTCAGCCTTCGGCAAGAGTAGACCGTCGTTCCGCCCGAGCGAATCGCTCGGGGTTTCCGGCTTTGAGTGATTTGAAGTATTCCTGTGAATGCCTAGTCCTCGAACGGCAGAACAATGTTTTGGATCATCCGGCCGCCGTCGACGAACATCGTGTGACCGGTGAGGTAGGCGGAGTCCTCACTCGCCAGAAAGAGCACCGCGTTGGCGATATCGCGCGGTTCGGCAAGCCTTCCTATCGGTGTGCGCGCAAGCACACGCGTCATCGCTGCCGGGTCGGTGTCATAGTTCAACAGACCGGCCGACATTTCGGTTACGACCGTGCCCGGTCCTACCGCGTTTACGCGGATTCCCTTATCCGCCAGCGCCAACCCGACGCTGCGCGTGAGTTGAAAGACGCCCGCCTTCGACACGCAATAGCCGATCTGCTCCGGCATGCCGAGGAAAGCCGTCACCGAGCAGATGTTGACGATGGCACCCCTCGTTCCGGCTTTCACCATCTCTCGCGCGGCTGCCTGAGAAACGGTGAACACGCCCCGAAGATTGACATCGATGACCGCGTCGAAGTCTTCGATGTCCGTTTCAAGAAAATCTCCTATCCGCGTGATCCCCGCGTTGTTGACGACGATGTCCAAGCCGCCCAACCTTGAGACGGTATCCGCAGCGAGCTTCGCCGCTGACGCCGGATCGCTCACGTCGCACTGCGCGAACGCCGCCTTGTGCCCGTCGCCGGTCAACGAGGCAACCGCCTCGTCACCCAGGTCAGAATTGATCTCACCGATCATGATCGCAGCACCCTCCTCCGCGAGGCGCTTAGCCGTCGCCATGCCGATACCACGACCGCCTCCGGTGACGATGGCAACCTTTCCCTCAAGTCTCATCTCTAATCCTCTCCAACGAATTCGCTTGAAAACGCAGCTTCGAAGGAACCTGCGCAGCTGGCAGATCGCCTACCGGCATCGCGTCATTTAATGTCATCCTGCCATCGCTGTCTTGATAATGCCTATGCCGATGGCGTTGACGCGAATTCCATGTTTCGCGAGGGCCAGCGCCGTAGGCTTGGCCAAGCCATGGGTGCCATGCTTAGTTGTGCCCGACGAACGCCCGGATACCATCATGACCAACCAGATCAACGCCGACTTCTCGCAGTCCATCGTCGTCCAGACGAATGACATGGAATGGCAGAAAAGTCCCGCACCGGGAATCTGGCGCAAACGCTTGGAACTGGTCGGAGAGATCGAGGCGGGCCGGGTCACGTCTCTCGTGCGATTCGATCCTAGCGCCAAATTCCCGGATCACTTCCACCCGGACGGAGAAGAGATTCTCGTCCTCGACGGCGTGTTCTCCGACGAGAGCGGTGACTACCCCGCCGGCAGCTACCTTCTCAACCCAGAAGGCACGAACCACGCTCCCTGGTCCGAGCGAGGCTGCACGCTGTTCGTGAAATTGCAGCAGTATCCGGGAACGGGTCGACCACAGGTCGTCATCGATACCACGTCCATGGAATGGCGTCCGGGTCGTGTGGACGGTATGGAATTCCTACCGCTCTACAACGATCCGGAGCCCGGCAAGGGGTTCACCCGCCTGACCCGAATACCGCCGGGATGCGAATTGGGGCGGGATCTTCATCCGGGCGGCGAAGAGGTGTTTGTCGTCGACGGCTGCGTAGAGGATGAATACGGCCGGCATGAAGCAGGCACTTGGTTCCGCCATCCGGCCGGAAGCGTGCATCACCCGTATTCGCCGGAGGGATGCCTGCTCTATGTAAAGCGGGAACATCTTGGCTGAGGACACCCGGCCGGGTACCACGACGGATGGCATTGGGAAAGAACAACCACGAGCGCGCGACTCGGGGGCAAGAGGGCGCTTGTTCCCTCAGGCGCCTTCCGTGTCCGTCGCCGAGCCAGATAAAAAACGGTCCAGACTGTGTGAAAAACCAAATTTCGTTCCAATACATAGAGATATTTGCTCAGATGCTCCGAAATTTACAGGTTTTGTGACTTTATCTTCCGTAAAGAAAGATAATTCGGAATTATTTTCTCCAAGGTTTTATCTTGCTAATGTTTCCACACAGTCTGGGTCATTTTTCGAGCGAATTGCCTCTGTGGGGACACTACTCGACGCCGGACGAGGTCATTCGCCCTTACCCTCGCCCGGCAGCCTGGGCGCCCGAAGGCGCGAGTGATCGGAAAATGCTCTGGTTCGAAGCGCGCGTCGCTGAGCCGCCGGTAGGCGTCTGTGCCCTTAAGAGCATCTCTATTCTCAACGTGATCCAAAGGTGCCTATCCGCCTACACCCCGCGCCTTCCGATCCGCCCTGGAGTCGAGCAGCGCCCGCACCACCTCGGATGTGCCGCTAGGGGCCGCCGCGTGCAGTGGGGTTAACCTCCGCCGTCACCACGTGCCTCGAGGTCCCCTCCGGCGTCTGGACGATGGCCTCGACCAAACGGCGAGGCAGCGGTGTTCGTACGGAAGTCTATTCGACCCGGGTCCAGGTCTGTGTCTTGCAGAAAATGAACACGCAGCCGGTCACCTTCAAGGTGCCCGAATCCGTGAGTTCCAATTCGGAACGGTAGGTCTTGCCATCCTCCGGGTTGTAGATTTCACCCTCCATCCATTTGACGTCGCCGGCGGCGGCGAAATCCGTCAGCAACTCGAGGCCCATGATGGAGCGTTCACGCAGCGATTCGTCCTTGTTGTGGATGTCAAGCTTCTCGGACCCATCGGCATTGCGGGACTCGCTCAGCCATACGATCTTACCCCCAAATTTTCTCGCCACAGGGTTGGATCATCACACGCGACTTGCCGCCCTCGGTGAGCCATGTGCCCGTGGGGTCGGCATGAGCACCGCTGAGGAACGCAATAGCGAATGCGATGCCTATCAGCCCCACGCCAAGGCCGTCGATCTTTCTCATTCTCGCAAACTCCCTCGCGCGGAGACCCCTTGCTTCTTCACGTTCGTTTGTTCTCCCGCAAATGGGAGGCTACAGGTCGTACCGTCGTTCGGGCCTATCGCCAGCCTTCTTCCCCCATCGGGCTGAGTTGTTAGATTCTGCTCGATAAGTGTACATTTGATCACCTTCGCGGAAGCGCAATTGGTCGACAAGGGAGCGTCCAAAGTGGGCGGGGCGGCTTCGAACGAGAAAGTGCTCCCCTGCCACGTGTTGATCGTCGGCGGCGGATTCGCAGCCACGATGGCGGCTATCACCGCTGCGGAAGCTGGCGCGGATGTCATAATGGTCGTCAAGGGGGAAGTTGGCGCGAGCGGCTCTTCGGCGCGTGCTGGAGGGGTAATTGCCGCATCGCTGTACCACCCAGAGGTCGACGCTCTGGCCGCACCCGACGATATCGCTACACATATCGACGACACGTTAAGGGTAGGCTGCGGTCTGTGCAGCAACGGACATGTGCGTGCTCTGGCAGAAGACGCTCCTATCGGGATCCGTGAACTGCAGAGGCATGGGGTGCCTTTCTCCAAGACCGAGAACGGGCAGCTATACCTGCTGCAACTTCCAGGCAACACGCGGCCACGCGGCTGCTCGGTTGTTGGGGGCGGACCGACCTTGATGGAAATTCTTCGTGATCGGCTCGAAGAATTGGGCGTCCAACTACTCGAAAATACCGCGGTCACCCGTCTGTTGACCAAAGATGGAAACGTCGTCGGTGCCCGAACACAAAGTGTTTCGGGCCAAACCTCATGCACCATATGGTGCGGGGCAACAGTGTTGGCCACCGGCGGGGCAACCGGGTTATTTGCCACCGTAAGCGGCGATAATCGCAATACTGGTGACGGCCTTGCCCTTGGCTACGAAGCCGGAGCCGAACTGGCAAATCTTGAGTTCGTCGAATTTACGCTGGTGTACAAGATCAGGGGCCGTGTTCTTGCCATGGCGGGACTGGCTCCGTTCCTTAGCCGAGGCTGTACCCTCGTAAATCGTCACGGCGAACGGTTCATGGAACAATATTACCCTCCGGATGTGCTGGAGCGCGCTGGTCGACCGGAGATGCTGAGGGCTGTCCTGCAAGAGACACAAAAGGGGCGTTCACCTGTTTGCATCGAGTGCTCCGCGCTGAGCCAGTCAGTTTGGGAGGAATTCGAGAGAAGCCAAGGCCAATCGATACTACGAAAGATCCGAGATGCGGGCGCTGATTATCGCAGCGAGCCGATCGAGGTCGTACCGGCGCAGCATTCGGTGCTGGCGGGTCTGGTGACGGATGCCAATGCCGCCACCCGCATTCAAGGGTTATGGGCCGCCGGTGAATGCGCAACCGGCGTTCATGGCGCCGCCCGTCTGAGCGGTAACGGTCTATCCGCATGTCTTGTGTTTGGACGGAAGGCTGGACGAAACGCCGCGTTGTTTGCGCTCGATCGTGCAAATATGAGCCGTGCCCCGATCGAATTTGTCGATGGTTCCTGTGGCGATGAAGCCGCGCAACCTTACCAAGGGCGCCTGGATTCCCTTCGTGAGGAGATAAGCGCGCTGGCGGAGGATGCTCTAGGTGTCGTTCGTGACCCGAGCCGGCTTCGTGCGGCCAAGGCTCGATTTCGCGAAATTCGCGTGAGCGCTACGGGTGCCGCGCCGCCGAACGGATCGCTTGCCTCCCTGCAAGTTGCGCACTTGGCTATGCTGGGCGAACTAATGGCAGAGGCGGCACTACAAAGAAAGGAAAGCCGCGGCCTGCATTTCAGAACGGACTCGGCTTCGACCAATGAAACGTGGCGAAAGTGGTTGGTTGTGCGAAAGAGCCCCGGCAGCGGGATGCCGATCTGGTCGTACCACTCGGAACTTTCCCCTGCGGAGGTCTGAAAATTTTGGAATTGAGACGGACGTACCTGAGACGTTGTCGATCTGAGTAGTTCCCACATTGACCGAGCAACCTTCCAGGAAGGAGCAAAACGATGCAAACCCTACCGAAACTAGGTGTTCTGTTTGTTATCGGTGCTCTCGTGAGCGGCATTACCCCAATTGGCGGCGCTTTGGCAGGTGAGCGACTTTCGCTCGCCACCGGTTCCACAGGTGGAGCATGGTACGTCTTGGGAGGTGCCTGGACCCAGCTTGTCAACAGAGCCTCCGGCCTTGAAATCACCCCCGAGATTTCCAAGGCCGGCAAAGGCAACATAAAGCTGGTATCGGCGAAACAGTCGGATTTCGCTGTCGGCAGTGCTGCAGTTTCCTATGAGGCCTATCACGGCACCGGTTGGACCAAGGGCAAGAAATACGACAACATCCGGGCAATCGCTCCGGTCACGCCCGGCTTTTTTCAATGGTGGAGCATGCGGGAGCGGGACAACATCACCACGATTCCCGGGCTGAAAGGCCAAACGCTGTGCCTGAGCACGCGGGGTGGTGATGTCGACGTTTGGGGGCGTAACATTCTGAAGTTCTTCGGGGTTGAACCGAACCGGATCGTCAACGCTCCTCATGTCCAGTGCCTGTCGATGATGGTGGATAATCTGGTTCAGATTCACGGGACGTTCGCCGACGCACCCCACCCGGCACCGACAGAATTGTCGTCACGGTTTCCCATTGCCTTCATCGCCTTCAGCGAAGAAGAAATGAAAAAGTTTTTGGGGGAATACACCCATCTCACGGGTGGTTTCATTCCCGAGAACACCTATAAGACTCAGGACAAACCGGTCAGGACGCTGGTTACCCTGAACATGATCATGACCTACAAGGAAATGGATCCCGACACTGTTTACAAGGTCACCAAGGCGACCTGGGATACCCGAGAGGCCTTGCTGAAGGCGAACAAGGCGGCGACGGCAGTCAAGCCCGAAAACGTGGGACGAATGCCCATCCCTCTGCATGCAGGGGCGCTACGCTATTATGAGGAGGCCGGCATCGACGTGCTCAAGCACCTCGTGCCGCCCGAGGCTCAATAGGCCGGAGAAGCAGCCGTCGGGAGCCGTGACCGAAGCTGCTCAGACATGAACACGGCTGACGGCAGTGGCGGGACTACCGGCCGTTCCCGCTCCCTGCTGGATCGAATTGAAGGTGACCGCCTCCACGGGTTAAGCGGCTGGTGGAGGCGCCTCGCTTTTGGTGTGGGCGTGGTGACGTCCATCTATCATGTCATCGTGCTCGGCCTCCGGCCGGTTGATCCCTGGATATTCACGGGGATGCACTTCTTTTTCGCCTCGGTGTTGATCTTTCTCTTCGAACCGGCACGGCGAGACGGTGATGCCCGTAGAAGGGTAGGGATTACCGACTTCTTGCTGATCACCATCAGCGCAGTCGTCGTCGGATATATCCTGATTGACTTCGAGGGACTCGTTGACCGCTCGGGCATCGAACCGACCACTCTGGACATCATAATCGGTGGGGGCTGCCTTGTGGTGGTGCTCGAGGCCACACGCCGGTGCTCAGGACTGGGCCTCCCCATCCTGGCTATGATCTTCATTCTCTACGGTTTGTACGGCGAGCACATCCCGGGACTCCTCGGGCACCCCGGTTACAGCTTCGAGAGACTGATCAGCTTCCTCTACAGCTCGCAAGGTGTGTACGGAGTGGCACTAAACGCCTCTGCCGTATATGTTTTTCTCTTTATTCTTTTCGGAGCCTTGCTTCACGTCTGCGGTGCCTCCCAGCTCTTCATAGATCTGGCGATGGGAACAGCCGGCCGCTATCGAGGGGGTTCGGCCAAGGTATCGCTCGTCTCAAGTGCACTGTTCGGTACGGTGTCCGGGTCGTCCGTGGCGAATGTGGTGGTCGACGGTGTCATGACGATCCCGATGATGAAGAGCACGGGGTTCACCGCACCCCGCGCGGCTGCAATCGAAGCCATGAATTCCATCGGAGGGCAGATCTTGCCGCCTGTCATGGGAATCGCCGCATTCCTGATGGCTGACATAATGGGCATCCCCTATTCCGAAATCATCGTCGCGGCGATTATTCCAGCCTTCCTGTACTACCTCGCGGCCTACTGCATGATCGATTTCATGGCCGCAAGATTTGGTCTGTCCGGAGTACGTGAAGCGACAGCGACTTCGGTGCTCGAAGTCC
Organism: Alphaproteobacteria bacterium; assembly: GCA_021296255.1. Taxonomy (GTDB): domain Bacteria; phylum Pseudomonadota; class Alphaproteobacteria; order UBA2966; family UBA2966; genus UBA2966. Next base: position 15,307 of record JAGWAU010000015.1, read on the forward strand.
TCAAACTCCGAGGTCATCTCCTTCTGCCAATCGCCACCTTGGTCTACTTTCTGGTGGTGGTTCAGGTCTCCCCGACGAGGTCGGTGCTATACGCGATGCTGACGTTGGTATTGGTGTCGTGGTTGCGGTCTGAGACGCGTATCGACGTCGTGAGATTGCTCACGGGCCTTTATCGAGGCGCAGAGGGAGCTCTCAATATCATCCCGACATGTGCGACCGCTGGCATAGTGGTCGGCATCCTGATGCTCAGTGGCACCGGCATGAAGGTTGGTTCGATCGTAATCGCCTACTCCCATGGGTCACCCCTCCTGGCATTGACGCTCGCATGTCTTATTACGCTCGTTCTCGGGATGGGTGTGCCGACCGTCGCGGCCTACGCGATAGCTGCGTCGATTGCGGTTCCGGCGCTCGTTGAATTTGGTATTCCGGAACTTTCTGCGCACTTCTTCGTGTTCTATTTTGCCGTGTTGTCAGGGGTTACACCACCTATTGCATTGGCCGCCTATACGGCTGCGACCATCGCCAAGGCACCGATGAGTACCTCGGGTTTTCTGGCGTTTCGCTACTGCTTGGCGGGATTTCTGGCGCCGTTCCTCTTCGCCTATGCGCCTTCCATTCTCCTCATGGGGGCTTGGGATGAAATCGCCATCAACGCCACTTCGGCGACCATCGGTGTTGTATCCTTGGCTGCCGCCATTCAGGGTTGGCTCTTGGGGCATGCCAGCCCTTGGGAGCGCGTCTGCCTTGGCGTGGCCGCCCTGGCTCTGGTCGGGCCGGAGTTCATGATGGACCTGGTCGGATACGGTCTGTTTGCAGTTATTGCTCTGATCCATTGGCAGCGTCGGCGCCGCTCAGCAACAGGCACTACATCCTGAAGATATTGATGCTGCACGCCGTACCCGCATTGGGCTACTTTGAAACCTAACTCGACTGGGCGCATTTCGGCCAGACAGTGTTACAATGACAGAGGAGCCTTCTGGGCCGGCATCATCAACCGGTAAGCGCCTTCACGGGGTCATTGATACCGGCCCCGTCGAGGTGGGTGAGGACCACCGCAATCTTCTGTCCCAGCGCCGGTACGTAATCCCGCCGCCGTTGACACTGATGCGCGCCACAATCCGTCCGTGCAGCGACGGTCCATGCCAGGCAGGTTGTCACCCTCCTCGGCCAGGATCGTCGCCCCCTGCGGTCTGCACGGCAAAAACCCCATCCCGCTACGGGCACGCCACCCGGCACTATCCTATGTCATTCCCCAAACAGGCCATGTTTCGGAATGGAGCGGCGAAGATGGTAACCGGAAGACGACCGGCCTAGCATACATGCCGCTAGAATCCGGAACTTTTTACCAAGAATACGGATCGCCAGCATGACTGAAAAGATCATGGAACTGACCCAAGATGGTTTAATCCGCGGCTCCTTCCGCTACATGAAAACTTCGGTGGAGTCGTCGCTCTATCGGAACGGCAAAGTGCTGACCCGGCGCGACCGCGACGGCAGCGACAGCGACCGCGTCGGCATCGATCTGGAATATCGCGAGATGGCGGTCATCGACGCCCGCACGCTCTCGCCGTCCCAGCAGCCGACGCTGGACGCCAATGGTTTCGAGCTGATTGAACGGCCGACGGCCGATCCCGACCTGGATTTTCTCGATCACGAAGCGGTGGTGCGAGCCTACTATCCAGAATGCGCTGACATTGTGCGCGCGTCGACTGGCGCCGTCACCGTCGCGGCCTTCGATCACAATGTCCGCTCCGCCACCGGCAAGTCCGGCAATCGACGCATCGCGGGCGGCCAACAGGTGCAGGGACCGGCCCATCTGGTGCATAGCGACTACACCCTGACCAGCGCGCCCCGGCGGCTGCGCGACCTGGCACGCCCACCGACCCTGAACGACACCTACCGCACGGCGCTCGCCGAAGGCGAGACGCTGCTGGACGCCGAGGCGGTCGAGCAGGCGATCGGGGACCGGCGCTTCGCGATCATCAACGTCTGGCGCAATATCGCCCGCGAACCGGTGGCGACCCGGCCTCTCGCCCTGTGCGACGCGGCGAGCGTGCATCCGGAGGAACTCGTTGTCTTCGAAATCCACTACAAGGACCGGATCGGCGAAAACTATTTCGCCAAGCACGATCCGCGTCACCGCTGGATTTATTGGTCTGCTATGACCTGCGACGAGGCGTTGCTCATCAAACAGTGGGATTCGGCGGGGGAAATGGCCCACTCCAAGGGCGCCAGAGCCGATGCCGTCAGCGAAGACCGGCCCTGCACCTTCAGCTTCCACAGCGCCTTCGAGGACCCCGCGACGCCGCCCGACGCCCCGGATCGGTGGAGCATCGAAGTCCGCTGCGCCGTGCTCTACGGGTGAAGCGACCGCACGGAGCTTCGTACGTGGCAACCAGACGGAAGCTAAATTGCCTTTCCGCGCGACGGCCGCGTCTGTATACCGTGTGGACATGCAACCAGTCCTCCAGTCCGCTTCCGGACGGGTTTCGGCATGTCGGCACGCAATCCTGGCATTTCCGGTCTGTCTGCTTATGGCGATCGCCGCTCCCGCGAACGCCGGGAGCGAAGACGCCGCCTTCGATTGGACGGGGACCTATGCAGGCATCTTCGCCGGCTCCGGGCGGGCGGACAACCGGATCGTCGATATCGAGGGCTTCGCGAACTGGGGCAATCCTGGATGGACGGTGGATTACGGCGAGTCCGAATTCGTCGGCGGAGCACTGATCGGCAGGAAGCTCGATATCGGCGGCCTGCTTCTCAGGATCGAATTCGACGGTACGTTCGGCCGCTTGCCGGCATCCTCGAACAAGCTCGATCCGGAAGGCCTGGACGAGACGGTCGATTCGGAGTTTCGATGGATCGTCACCGCTCGCGGCGGCATGGATCACAGCATCGGCCCCGCTACGGTGTTCGCCGTCGGCGGACTGGCGGTCGCCCGGATCGACAACTCCGTGACAGACATCGACTTCGGCCCCGGCATGCCGACGCGGGTGGACCCCGACGACTCGTTCCGCGACAGTTCAACGGAGATCGGCTGGACGGTCGGATTGGGGATCGAAGCTCCGCTGACAGACACCTGGACCCTGCGGCTGGAGGGATCGTATCTGGATTTCGGGGGGCGCACCCACTACGTGAACCGCTTGGGCGATGCACGTTGCGGGCCCGACAAGCCTCGCCGGCCCTGTCCCTACGAAGTCGAGAATGAACTCGGCATCGCGCGCCTGGCGGTCATTCGCCGTTTCGGCCCGTAGCGCACGTTGTTCGGCGCGCAAGTTTGACTCTGCTCACTTGCTCAATATGAACTACTTGGTACGACTACCGGCTCCGAAGGCCGGCTGACCCCGCCTATAACCTCATCAGCCCACCGAGCTCGCGCACGTCGCCCAGTTCTTCGAGGTTACGTACGGCGTGCATGATTGCTTCGGCGCGGTCATTGCTCACGGGACGTGCCGCGAAGGCGCAGCAGCGGCAGAACTTTTCCGTAATCTCGTCCGCCGTCATCGACCGAGAGGGGTGACCTTTCAACACGTCGACCTGCCGCTCCAGAGTTCGGCCGTCCTTCATCCGGAGCCGAAGGCCTTGGGGGGCGAGCGGCACCGGATCGTCGAAGCCGGGGATCGGACTGATTTGTATCCGCCGAGCCAACGCATCCACCTCGGGGTCGGTGACCCGTTCCTCGGTAAAATCCTCCAATAGGAGCTCCCGGCGCAACAGGCACACGGCCACGCAATAAGCCGCGCTGGCTATCGCCTCTACCACCGGATGTCCGTTGGCTTGCGCCCACGGCTTTCCCGACAAGCTGAAGGCGTTGGGCACGAGGAAGGCCTCGACGCTTGCGATCTCGTCGACGTGGATATCGTGCTCCCCGGCTAGCGTCAGAGCCGCCTCCACCGCGCCGTGGGTGTCGCGGGCGCTGGGCCAGGGCTTGATGGCGAGGCCCAGGAGTTCGAACCGCACGCCGAGTTCGGTCGTGAGGTTCGCCGGCTCGTAGTCGCCCCCCTCATAGAGGTTGTAGTAGCCGAGCCGGCCCTCGAGCCAGTTGTGTGCCCCCGTGAGGCCGTGGCGCGCCAGCGTCGCCGAGATGACGCCGTTCCGCGCGGCGAAGCCCGCGTGGAAGCGCTTGATGGTCGCCCCTTCGATGAGCGGTTGCATGTTGGACGCACATTGGCTGTAGGCGATGCCGCAGGCATCCAGCACCCCCTCGAACGGCAGTTCAACAAGGCGTGCGGCTGCGGACGCGGCAGCCATGCCGGCGCAGGTACCCGTCGGCAGAAACTCCTGCCCCCGCCGCCGGGCGTGGCCCATGCGGCAGAGCAATTCCGCACCGACGGCCACGGCGGTGATGAGATCTCGTCCCGTGTGACCGCCCTCAACTTCGGCCACGGCGAGCACTGCCGGCAGGACCGACGGCTGCGTGTGCAGCATCCCGTCGTCGAGGGTATCATCGAAGTCGCGCGCCGTTGCCATGGCACCGTTAATCATCGCCGCCCATGGGGCCGGCAGTTTTGTGCCGTGCGCGAAGAGCGTGCTCTGCGGCGTATCGCCCCACTCTTTGACGGCCGCGACCGCCTGATCGATACCCGGTGCCGTCGATCCGGCTAGCGCCACGCCGAACGAATCAAGGATCAGGTCTTTGACTTTTTTCACCACCTCCGTCGGGAGGTCGCCGAACCGTACTCCCGCCGCGTAGCGGGCGAGGGCGATACCGGCATCTTCTCGGGATGTGGGGCTGGCCATGGCCATGACGGACCCTCCTCCTGGACGTATCGATGGCGTCACCATCATGAGGGATCATCGGGGAGCATGGTCAAGGCCATCAAGCTACGCTATAGCGTTGAGGCGGCCTCCTGCCATCCCGAGTTCGCGCAGGCGCTACCCGGCTTCGCCTCCGAGGTGGGGCAAACGTTCGCTGCACCGAAAATCCAGGAGCATCTCGCGCGGATCAAGAACCTGCGCCTGGAATATGATACTGCTAGCGTGGAAGCCGATGAACGGGAGTTCGAGGATCCGAAAGGGGCGGCCGAGCGAACGCGGCAATTCGAGTTCGTCAAGGAGCCGTTGACCGTGCCCATGCTCGGGACATCGCGAGGTTCGCCAGCGTTCGGCAGTCGGAGGCCGCGGACCAAGAGGCCTAGCTGAGTTCGTCGAGCGCGTCACCTTCCAAAACCCGGAGAACGGCGTCTGCGTGCTTCAAACGAAGGCGCGGGGTAAGAGACTGGTGGTGCTGGTCGGCCAGAAGAGGGCGGTGGCCATCGCCGTGCGCAACGTCTCCGGACGACGGCGATGATATTCCGGTCAGGAGCGCGCGCTATGCGGTATTTCACCAGCCGGCCATGCCGTCCCTCTACGGATTGCCAGGCTCGACCACGATCCGCCCACGCCCGCGTCTGACGAGATAGCCGCCCCTCGGGATCGTCAAACGGCGCTGCTCGACGAGGGGCCACAGGGTGTCCACGATCAGCGCCGCGTTCTTGTCCGTCTTCTCCGCGACGCGCTGCGATGACAACCATTCCGCGAATGCCTTCTCTCCGATCTCGTTGCCGACGGACTTGCGGAGGGCGTTGAGCTTGCGGAGCTGTCCCTTCGTCAGGGTGCTCTCGTCGATTGTGTTGGAAGGCAAGGTCATGGAATCCTCTCTACGATGAGAAATATCGGAAACACGGATGTGATAGTGTTTTCGCCAATAATATTTAGAACGCTTATGTCGGAACATCAAGCAAGGTAGTCTTCCTTGAAAGCAACACTGTCGTTCGTTAGGTCTGTTCTGGAATTGGTCCCAGCGCCACAAGAGAGCGATAAATGTATGGTAATCCGCGTGTGCCGGCTATCGTTTTCTTCGTTATGTCGAAGGTCTCCTTCAAACAACCCTCTTTCAGTATAATGATCGCCGTTTCCAGTTCAACTCCAAACCCATCCGCATCGAATATACGATGATGATTCTCACATGAAACCAATCCATTCTCTGCGTCGTCGGAACCGTTCTCATCTTTTGGAATGACGTGAACAGCATCTGACGAAATCTCATTGCCTCAGCCCCAAACCGTGCGGACATCACCATAGTGCTGGGACACCCTGATCCTGAATTGCGGTTGTTGTTCTCGCGTCTTCACCAATAAAAGATGAATTCGTAAGCCCGTGGTAAAATTTTGCGTCCCTCCAAGTAACAGTCAAACCAACTAGTCTCCGGCAATCCCGGGGCGGCTCGATCTTCCGATCGCTTCATTTGTGCCATGGAGTGCGACCTCACCATGCAAGACAGCGGAGTCCAGCAATGAGCCTTTCACTCAACATCGTCGCGCCGGATACGCCAGTCGATGACATTGCGGAACTGGTAGCGCATGACGGGTATGCGATCATCGAAAATCTTGCAGTTTCTCAAGCAGCAGAAATTCGGGAAGAACTTGTGCCCCACCTGGATGCAACGCCCTACGGCGAAAATGAGTGGCTGGGGACCCATACCAAACGCTGCGGCGGCATCCTCAGAAAGTAGAAAGGAGCGCGAATTCTAGCAATTCATCACACGGTTCTGGAGGTGGCGGACCATGTCCTGCTTCCGAACTGCGCGCGATACCAAATCAACGTCGCCGGCGTCATACAGATCGAACCGGGTGAAGCCGGGCAGCCGTTGCACCGGGACACCGCGCTCTATCCCTTTAAGCACCCTTGCCCCTCAATCCTGATGGCCACCATGTGGGCGATCAGTGATTTTACGGAAGCCAACGGAGGGACCTGTCTCGCCCCGGGAAGCCACAGGTGGGAACACGCCCGAGAACCGTTCGAGGACGAAGTCATCAGCGTCGAAATGCCGGCTGGTTCATTGGTGATCTACTTGGGTGGCGTTTGGCACGGCGGCGGGGAAAATCGCGCGAACACCATCCGGACAGGTCTGGCGATGCAATACTCGGCGGGCTGGCTCCGTCAGGAAGAAAACCAATACCTCGCCAACCCACCTGAAGTGGCGCACGAATATCCGGAGGAGCTGCAGCGCCTTATCGGTTACGACTTTGGCGGACCCTTCCTCGGTTTCGTGGACGGCGACGACCCACACCGAATCCTCGAATTCGGCTATGACGTTCCGACGCGCCGTTCCGTCCATAGATCGCGACCAGAAATCGACGAGGCGGCCCAACGTATGTCGTTTCTTTCGCTCGGAAACGTGGAGGCTGTTCCCACGCCGCAGCGGGAAGGCTCGCGCGTAAAAACGCAGCTCGGAGGGTTCGAAGAGGCTCAATGACCGTTCGACATCAGCGCTTTCGGCAGAAAAAAAGGAGCTTTCAATAGCGGGGATTTGCGGCTCATCGTAGCGACCGAAGGGAACGAAGGTTCGGATTTGCTCCACGATTGGTGTTCGGACCGTCGGAGCAATGCGCAAGCTGAAATCGACCCTGGCTTCACTCATGATTGGATTGTGGCGGAAGCTCTTCTAGATCCAAGCTTCGTTGAATAATTCCGTGCCGATGCGCCCGGCTGTATGATGTTTCGGTCTGCATAAGCGAGACGGCTTGCCCTGCTTGAATAATCCCGTCCTGGAATGAAGGCTGTTCCGACATCCGGCGCGTTGGGCGCCGAAATTCAAGGCGTGGATCTCGCATCAGACCTGAGCGACGAAACCGTTCTCGAGATTCGCAAGGCGCTGCTGGAGCATGGCGTAGTGTTTTTTCGCGATCAGCATCTTGATGCAGAGGCCCACAAACGTTTAGCCCGCCGTTTCGGCGAGATTTTCATCCATCCTTTTTTCGTCGCTGGTGATGACCCCGAGATCATGGTCATCCACCGTAAGCCGGATGACACCAGTATTGTCGGCTTCGAGTGGCACAGCGATACGACGATGGCGCCCGAGCCGCCCATGGGCTCCATCCTTTATGCCGTCAAGGCGCCACCGGTTGGCGGCGACACCTTGTTCGCCAACCAATACGTCGCATATGAGCGCCTGTCGGACGGCATGAAGGACATGCTCGATGGTCTGCGGGCGGTGCACAGCGACAGGCGCGTCGCCGGACCCGACAGTGGGCGCAATGCCGGGCGCACGACCAAGGCGCGTGATGATTCAGATTGGTGCGAAACCATGACTCTCCATCCTGTCGTCCGCACCCATCCGGAAACCGGCGGAAAATGCCTGTACGTCAATCATTCCTATACGGTCGGCTTCGAAAACATGACCGAAGGCGAGAGCAAGCCTCTCCTGGATTGGCTAATGGAATGGGGCCATCGCCCGGAGTTCACGTGCCGCTTCCGATGGCATGACGGGTCGGTTGCTTTCTGGGATAACCGCTGCACAAAGCATCTCGCCGTGAATGATGTCGTCGGACATGAGCGGATCATGCGCCGCGTCCAAATCGCCGGGGACAAACCCGTCTGATTCGGACTTTTGGGATCGGCGACCGGCCTGAGCGGGTTGCAATCGCCAGGCATGCGCTTCCGCGGCCAGAGCTTGCGCGCCTTGCGAAGCGCCTGCTCGACATCGAACAGGAACTCGTGCCTCCGGATCTCCGCATAGACCATCGCGAAGTCTTCGAAGGGCTTCACTGAAGCGACCCCGACCATGAAGCCGGTCAGCCCGATAGGGGGGCAAAGCAGGGCTCGTGGAAGGCCGTGCGCCGAGTGGCGCACGTTTGACTTGAGCAGACCGCGGCCCTGCTTCATCGACGGACCTCTCAGTGGCACTATCCGTCGGCCGGTCGGACGTGTTCGAGCTTATTCGTCCAATGACGGGGCAACCCGTGTGCACGGGCACCCTCGCGCAAGAGAGTGATATAGCGAAGGGATGGGTTCCCGTCGGTTTCCTTGCCCTGCGCGACGTAGGCGACCACCTCGATGGGGCGTTTGTCGGCATCCTCAGCACCCAGCCACAGCTGGCGGTAGGCCCCTCCGGGGACGCCTTCGGTACTGTCCAACCGGACAAGATCGTGTCTGGTAATCCGGTATATCACCCCCCAAACCTCTTCGCCTAAACATGGCTCGATATTCGCCGGTGCAGCCTTGCCCCGTGGCCGTCCTTCCAGGTTGAAGCGCAAACGGTAGTCTTTGATCCGGCCGACGCGCCATTCGAGAGGACGCATACGGCGGCGACCGTGGAACACGCCATGGTGCATGTTGGCTCCGAAGGCGAAATACCAGACCCCGTCGTCCGGAGGGCCGGTGAGCGACAATCCGTGGAAGCGATACCAGAGCTTCGACAACCACCAGGACTGGGCGATAGTGCGTCGCAAGGAGCGCTTTAGCGTCGGGAACATCTCACACCCGTTTCTTCTTCGACACGCCGGAGAAGCCGGACCGCGAAAACCCGGACAATAGGGCGGCACAGGCGCCTACGGCCAAGGCAACCGACGGGCCCATAAGGCAGCGCTGTCCGATCGAGTCATAGCTTCCGCAGATTTCGTGCGGTTCACAGGGGTCATGGCCCGTCGCCGAACGACAGCTTACGGGCGCATCCGATCCGGAATCGCTCCAGGCGCGCCTGCGGGACGACTGGGGCGTCCCTCGAAGCCGCCACCGGTCATGGCCGCAATTGAATCGAAATTTGCTTCAGGAATGGTCACACTTCCGTCAGTCTCACTCAACCATGGAGGATCGGATGATCGTCGACTATCGCGCCTATACCTTCAAGCCGGGCACCGTTCCGGCGTTCTACGAAATGTTCGAGAAAGAAGGGCTCGAGCCGCAGCAGCGCATCCTTGGCAATTTCATCGGGATGTATCGAACCGAGGTCGGCAACGTGAACGAGGTCATCCACATGTGGGGATATGAGAATGCGCTCGAACGGGATCAACGCCGGGCCGAGCTCTACAAGGATCCTGCGTTCGCCGACTACGTCGTGCGCGCCCGCGAGCTGATCACGGCCCAGGACGTCCGCACGCTGATCCCCGCACCCTTCAATCCGAAGCAGGCCGCAGTCACTTGACCTCACGCTTTACGGCCAAAGGCATGCCCCTCGCGACGGAAGCCGTCAAGGCCGTGGTTCTCAGCCTCATTCGAGTCCTCGGGCCAGCCACATGGACGTCCAGCCGCAAGGAAGCCGGAGGCAGAGTCAGGAGGAACCTGGTGCATGTGACGATATGAAAGGGGAGCACCGATATGTCGAAGAAGCGCGGCACCGCTGCCAAGACTCAGGAATATCTGGAACGCTATATGGCAGGCCTCGAGAGAAGAAACCCGGGAGAGCTGGAATTTCATCAGGCGGTCTACGAGGTGGCGTCAACCATATTCCCCTTCATTGCCGACAAGCCACAGTACCACGAGAACCAAATACTGGAGCGTATGGCCGAGCCCGACCGTGTCGTGCACTTCCGGATCCCCTGGACGGACGACGAAGGCAATGTACGAACCAACCGGGGGTTCCGAGTCCAGTTTAACAGCGCGATTGGACCCTACAAGGGCGGCCTCCGTTTCCATCCGAGTGTCAACTTGAGCATCTTGAAGTTCCTCGGCTACGAACAGACCTTCAAGAACAGCCTCACCGGTCTGCCGATGGGCGGCGCCAAAGGCGGCGCCAACTTCAATCCGAAGGGCAAATCCGACAACGAGGTCATGCGCTTCTGTCAATCCTTCATCACTGAACTCTACCGCCACATCGGCGAAGACACGGATGTGCCTGCCGGCGACATCGGGGTTGGCGCCCGCGAAATCGGTTACATGTTCGGCCAGTACAAACGCATCACAAACCGTTTTGTCGGCGTGCTGACGGGCAAGGGCCTCGAATTCGGAGGTTCGAAGATGCGCACCGAGGCGACCGGCTACGGCGCCATGTTCTTCCTGCGCAGCATGCTCGAACACGGCGGCGGCATGGACGGTATGCGGATATCGATTTCGGGCTCAGGCAATGTCGCAATCCACGCGGCGGAGAAGGCTCTTCAGCTTGGCGGAAAGCCACTTACCCTGTCGGATTCGGGAGGTTTCATATACTGCGCGGACGGCCTCACCCAGGAGCAGATCGATTGGATCAAGGACCTCAAGAATGTGCGGCGAGGCCGCATCTCAGAAGTTGCCGATGAATTCAGTAGTATCGAGTTTCACGAGGGGAAGCGCCCCTGGGGCGTGGAAGTCGACTGCGCCATGCCGTCCGCGACGCAGAACGAACTCAACGGCAGGGAGGCCGCGGTGCTGATCGAGAATGGCGTGAAGGTCGTTGCCGAAGCCGCCAACATGCCATGTGAACAGGCAGCGGTGGATGCCTTTATCGAGGCCGGCGTGTTGTTCGGTCCGGCCAAGGCGGTCAATGCCGGCGGCGTCGGGGTTTCAGGTTTGGAAATGAGCCAGAACAGCGCACGCATTGCGTGGGACGAAGAACATCTTCGCGACCTGCTCGAAAACATGATGCGTGACATCCATGACAGCTGTGTCCAATACGGAACCCGGGAAACCGGACCGGTGAACTATCGCGCCGGCGCCAACATCGCGGGGTTTGTGAAGGTCGCCGATGCCATGCTGTCTTACGGTCACGTATGAACCTTCCTGTTTGCGGCCTACACGAGCATTGCTCCCTGATATGCGCATCTGTCATGGCCTCGGAGCGTTCGGAAAGTAGCCGCATCACGGATGGCAGTGTCTAGCGGGCCGAAGTTGCCTCCTTCAGAGAGTCCTGGAGGTCGTAACTGGCCAGCATGCGCTCCACCATCCCCATGGCGCGGTCCCAATCGTAGGAGTCAAAGGCCATGGTCTGGTTCATGAAATTCGGGGCGGCGTAGAACATCTCGTACGTGGTGTGGCGCGACCCGAACTCGGATCCGACAGCATCCCAGGCAAGCTTAAGCACCTTCACGCGGTCCTCCGGCGAGTAAACGGACGATTTCTGCGTCTTGTGGATGAGGTCGGCGAGTTCAGGATTGGCGAAGTCGCGCACGTCCGAGGGCAGCATGATCAAACCACCCCCCGCCAACTCTCGTATGGTCGTGATCAGCTTTGGGTAAAGCTGCTGGGCCAGGACGAGGGCGGAAATCACAGCATTGCGCGTCGGCGCGAGGTAGGATCCGCCATGGCGCGCGCCGGCCTCCATGCCGTGGACCAACGCCTCGATCAGCTGGGTTTCCGACGTCAGCTGACCGAGCTTTTCACGAACCTGGGGAAAATTCACGATACCCGTGGTCTCGGCGACCATGCGGGCGACACCGACCAAGAACCGCATCTTCACCATCAAGCGGATCATCGATTGATAGTTCTGCATCGCGTGCCCCGGTGCCGTATGGAACAGAGCGCGGCAGACTTCGGGATCACGCAACGCGAAAACCCGCTCCCACGGCACCTTGACCTCATCGAAATAGAGAATCGCGTCATTCTCGTCGAACCGCGAAGAGAGGGGATTGTCGAAAACGGATGCCGCGTTTTCCTCATAGGACCGACGGCACATCTGTTTCAGGCCCTTCGCGTTCATCGGCACGGCGAACGTGACGGCGTAGCGCTCCTCCCCCTCCTGAAGGGGCATCAGGCTGGCCACCAGCACCTCGTTACACATGGCGGTGGCAGTGCCGAGCATCTTGGCGCCCTTCACGACAATGCCTTCGCTGTCCTCATCGACGATGGCCACGGTGTGGAATTCATCACCCTGATCGGATGTCGCCTTCGAGCGGTCGCCCTGCGGATTGACGATGACGTACGTGACGTAATGATCGTTGTCCCGGACAAAGGCGAAGTAGTCGCGAAGGGCCGCGGCGCGGTTGGGGTCGTGCGCCTCGAGGAGATCGATCCCCATCATGAACCCGACCAGCGTGGAAGCGACGTGGTCCGGCGCCCGGCCCATGAACCCAAAATGCACCTCGTTCCAGGCTTCGATGGCTTGGCGACGTTTCGCCAGTTCCTCGTAGCACGTGGGCAGTCGCCATTGCAGGTTGACGCGGTCGCCTGTCGCGGGAGAGGCGAACGTCATACGCTCGACGTTGTCGCCAGCCGCCTGAAAGTCGTAGAGCGATGCGATCGACCGCGTTGAATTGCGGAATGCCCGATGGGTCGTCACGTCGTCGACGAGTTCACCGTTGATGTATATCTCCCGGCCGTCGCGCAGCGCCTCGAGATGCTGGGTTCCGTCCTTCGGCACGATAATTCTTCCTGCTGACTGTGGTTCGGCGCTGAACGTTGGCCCCTATGGTTCAAAAGAAAGACGAATTCCGCATACTGACCGGTGGCTCGCGTTCCAGCGCAACGGAAACTATGCCAATGTCGCTGGACGTGAGCCAGACAGCATCCAGTACACCGATGGCTATGTGCACCGTCAACGAGCATGGCGCGTGCTCGACGGTCGAGCACAGAGGAGCCGCTTTACCCGGCGCCGAGGTCACATCCATGCCGAAGGCCGTCGGTCGCCTGTCGAACGCCCTGCCAGACGACTCCGTCTCCCAGCCCGGTTACGACAGAACCGGAGTCCGCTCGTGCCGGTAGCCCCCGCCTATCCATGATCCTTCGAGTCGAAGACAAGACGTTCGATGCCTCGGTTCCAATCGTCATCATTGGTGCCGGAGCGTGCGGCATTTGCGCGGCGCTGACGGCGAAGGAGAATGGCGTGGAGTCCCTGGTGCTGGAGCGGGACGAGACGCCTACAGGCTCATCCGCGCTATCCACCTGTTTGATTCCCGCGGCCGGCACGAGGCTGCAACGCGCGGAAGGCGTGGAGGACTCGGTCGACAGGTTCGCCGCCGACTTGATTGCCAAAGCCAAGGATCAGAACGATCCCAAAATGGCGCGCTGGGTGGCGGAAGCGTCCGGTCCAACCGTCGATTGGCTGGTGGACACAGTGGGACTGCCGCTGTCCCTGGTGAAAGGTTTCAAGTATCCGGGGCATTCCACTTACCGCATGCACGGCTCACCCAATCGGACCGGCAGCGAGCTCATGGCCGCACTGACCGGAGCGATTGCCCGAGAGAACATCGACATTGCGACCTCGGCACATGTAACCGGCCTCTTCGCCAACGAAGCAGGGCACGTTCGCGGAGTCCGCGCCACACGGCCCGACGGCGCGACCGAAGACATCGGATGCGACGCCCTCATCCTCGCCTGCAGCGGCTATGGAGGGAACCCGGAGATGATCCGGGAATATATCCCGGAGATGGCGGATGCGATCTACTTCGGACACGCGGGCAATCAGGGCGACGCCGTCCTCTGGGGAAGGGAACTCGACGCGGCAACGGCCGACCTTGGTTCCTATCAAGGTCACGGGGCGGTGACGCATCCTCACGGCACACTGGTTTTTTGGGGTGTGCTGACCGAAGGTGGATTTCAGGTGAATCTGCAGGGCAAGCGCTTCTCGAACGAGGTGCGCGGTTACTCGGAACAGGCCGTGGAAGTAATCGACCAGCCGGATCATGTCGTCTGGGAAATCTGGGACCACGAAGGTCATGAACTGGGTCTTTCCTTCCAGGACTATCGAGAAGGCGTTGAGATGGGTGCGATACGAGAGGCAGGGTCGCTCAAGGAGATTGTGGAGCAGAGCGGCCTGCCCCTCGACGCGCTGAGCGAGACATTCGAGGACGTCGCCGCCTGCATTCGGCGCGGCAGGAAGGATGATTGGGGCCGGGAGTGGCAAGGTGTCGAGCCGCTGGAACCGCCCTTTCACTTTGCGCGGGTAACGGGCGCTCTGTTCCACACCCAGGGCGGGCTCGTGGTCGACGGCAAGGCCCGAGTTCTGCGGGAGGACGGCACACCGCTGCCAAACTTGTTCGCAGGGGGCGGCGCGGCCCGCGGTCTTTCCGGTCCGTCACGCTGGGGATATCTTTCAGGCAATGGACTGCTGACGGCGACCGTGCTCGGACGGGTCGCCGGGAGGGAGGCGGCAAGGTTGGTCGAAGGACAGCATTGCCGGCTCGGCTGAAGAAGTCGGAAAGGACGGGTGCGAATCGCACCCATTTGATGCTCGAGTGCCAACCGACCGCGACGGCACGTGGCATGCGCCGAGGCGAGCCGGGCCCACGCACTCACGATGATCCAGCGATCATCGAGGCACGAGCTTAGGTGGTCCGCGCCTCCAGGATCCATCGGGTTGCATACACGCATCGCCGTAGGCCTCGACCTCTTTTCCGCCGATGATGATCTGCGTCTGATATTCACGGATCATCAGACAGCCCGAAGGCAGTGTCGCGCGTTGCCGGACCGGGGTTGCCGCCGGCGGAGGTGAAGGCGGGGCGACATGTCGTACCTGCGGCACGATGTGGACTGTTGGCGGCTGGCGATAGATCCTCACCGGTATCCACCCTTCATGCCAGTAATGGTCAACCCTCGGGCGGCTCAGCATCAGACTCAACATTCCGAGGCCGAGCAAGGCTGCCGCAGCATAGCCGTGATGGTGGTGACTATGACCCGAATGATGGCGATGGCGTTTGCCGGCAAAAGACGGGTTCGCCAAGCCAACAACGAGCGCTGCCGTGAGCGCATACACACACCCGGCCTTGACGAAAGACTTCAGTCGTGGCCGTCCGCCTTGCCCGTACTGCATCATGTATCCATTTCGCTTCGCGAGAGGCTTGTCAAGCGGCCCAATTTACCATGAGAACGCATGAATTGATTCTCCAAATGGAGGCCACGCAGATCGTAAGGTTCGAACATGGCCGGTGTGAGGTCGTGATCAGAGATGAACTCCCATGGGACCTGGTCACGTTCGGTTGGGCGAGCATGGGCTACAATGGCCGAAACGGCCACCGCGGCCACCGCCTGGGATACCTCGCACATCAAGCTCGCGATCTACGTTACCCAGGTTCCCTTGCGCAACCCTGTGATACCGGCGCGGCTGGCTCTCTCGGTGAATCAGACCCCCGCGGGACAACTGGTGATCGGCTTCGGTATGAGACTCATCACGGATCCGGCTTACCGATGCCCAGCGCCGGCGCGACGTCCCAGGTGCTTTGACAAGCGGCGCCGTGCCGACGCCGCCTCTCGCTCAGCGCGCCTTCATCTTCCCAGTCAAGGCTGCTGGCGCGCCGCGCCGAACGCACCGAGGACCTGATCCCGCTCGAAGATCCCGCCGACTTCCTCGTGGTTCGGACCATAGAATTTGTCCTTGATCACGTTCTTTGCGGCCCCCGCGGATGCCCTCTCGAATCCGCCGGCCGTCACCGGAATGGCGCTCCAGATCATGTCGGGGCGCCGGCTACGGGCATCGAGGTCGTAGATGTTGGTGAATGCGCCGCTCTAGCTTTCGGATCCGCGAAGTCCGCGATAGTAATCTCGGCATCTCCTTGGATCTTGCTGCCACGCGCCGCTGGTGCGCTAACATCTCCGCCGACCATGACGCCCGTCCAGATGCCGTTTCCACTTTCCGCCGTCGGGTTACTGCCTGTCGCGTCGCTAATCGAATAGCTGTAGTTGAACGGCGTGTTCTCGAGGAGCCCGTCGTTGATCCGATTGAATTCCGAGACGAAAAAGCTGTGATGGAGCCGACCGCCGTAACCCGTGTAGTCGGCCGGGGTGCCAACGATGTCACCCTTCCCGCGGCCCTGGGCGAGAAGCAGGCCGCGATGATTTAAAACGGCCTGATACTCGCTCGGCCCTCGGATGCCTATGTCGTCCGACAAAAAAGATGCAGCGTAGAGCCGACGAAGCTTGAGGTGCATTCATCACCGCTACAAAAACTCTCGCCGCGAATGGGAGGACCATTCGTGGCGAAGACGAGAAAGTCGCTCAAAAGCAGCGAATTCGCGTCGCTCGCCAACCGGTCGACGCTCCGGTCGACGTCTTCGCCGGTGAGGTCGAAAAGCTCCCCGCCGGTGAGCGAACGCACCGTGACCGGGTCCACGGACCATCGAACGTCCGAAACGTCGCCGCCGTTGTCGCCACCGCCGATGCTCGAACCCCCACCCGCCGCAACCGGCGAGAAGAAGCAGCAGAGACCCGACGAACGCTGAACGCCCGAAAACACTGCGCACGAAGATTCCCGCAAGCACGATTGCATGAATGCTGCCTAGTTTGCCCGGATCACGGTGACCACCGGCACAAACCGTCGATTTCCTCTATGATATACAGCATATGTTGTATTCAAAGCGGTAAAATATGCAACATGTAGCAGAGCGGTGCGGCATACCGTCGTTTCCGGTACGGTTGCCGCCTCGCCGGACACGGCCGCCAAGGCGACCAGCACCTTGCTGAATAACTTCGCCCAATCCCGTCGGCCTCCGGCTCGGTGGCTCGTTTCCAAACTTGCGGCCGCGGGCGGCCCGTTCCCTGTCCGACACTCGATCATGCGCAACGCCGGCCGTCGCGTGCAGGTTCCGGCGGTACCGGCAGCGGCACTCGCAATGCTGACGGCCATCTCGTCTCTCCTCACCGGTTGCAGCGAGCCCCTCCTCGGAGTATCCGCGCATTTGGGCGTGGCGATGGCCGAGGAGCGCCCCGTAACCGAAGCGGTCGACGATCTCAAGATTCAGGTCCAGCTCAACCATATTTTCTTCAACGACGACATCGAACTCCATCGGGCCGTGTCCTTCAGCGTGATCGAGGGACGGGCGCTGCTCACCGG
The DNA here is from genome assembly GCA_021296255.1 of Alphaproteobacteria bacterium. Lineage (GTDB taxonomy): Bacteria > Pseudomonadota > Alphaproteobacteria > UBA2966 > UBA2966 > UBA2966. The sequence goes on from JAGWAU010000015.1 coordinate 32,741, forward strand.
CATCGTTCCGGCGTTCGAAGACCGGATCCGCGCCGTCCGGCTTGCCCGCAAGGCCGAGGGAGTCCGCCAAGTGATCGACGGACTCCAGGTGGCCGAAAAGGGAGGGGTCATCGACTATGCCTTGGACAGTTGGATTACGGCACGGCTCAAGCTCAGGATCCTCACGGACAAGGACATCCTGCACATCAACTACGACATCAATACCGTCAACCGCACCGTTTACCTGTTCGGCATCGCCCAGGACGAGGAGGAACTCGCGAAGGCGGCGGGTCACGCCCGCTTCATCGGCGGCGTCAAGAACATCGTGAGCCACGTGATCATGAAGGACGATCCACGCCGCCCGTCGCCGCCCGGCGAAGGGGATGGCGACGGCAAGCGGTCCACACCGCCCAGGGCTTGACATCGCGAAGTTGCCACCGCGCGGTGTGCCGCCCCGCTGTTCCGTCGGGGACTACAAGAATCCACCATCCGCGTCTTGTCCGGGTGCACGCGTAGACTGTAGTTTGCCAATCGCTTTGCCGGCACCCTTGGCGTACTGAACCACGATTGCGTTCAATTTCCTTCGATTCGTGTATGAGGCACATACCTGAAGGCAATTGCGAGATACTCCACCAGCAAGACGCATGACCAGTCTCCTCGTTGAAAGGCGCGCATTGAACTGTCGTCTCACCAGAAAGCAACGGTTGGCAGGCGGCTTCACCCTGATCGTCGAGGGTCTTGCCCTGGTCGGCGGCGGCCATACCGACCTCATTGTGCTCGGGCGTTCCGGGAATCAGCGAGTTGCCTCGTCGCCCATCGGACCATCCGGCTCGATGCCGTGAACGACGCACTCGCACCGATCGTCAAGGATCTCGTGCTCGTCGGTGGCGGGCACAGCCACGTCATCGTGCTCAAGCGCTTCGGCATGAAGCCGATGCCTGGGGTACGGGTCACGCTTATCTGCCGCGACGTGGAGACGCCATATTCCGGAATGCTCCCGGGCCACATCGCCGGACACTACACCCACGACGACATTCACATCGACCTAGGTCCTCTGACGCGCTTCGCGAACGCGCGCTTCTACCACGACGAGGTCATCGGGCTCGACCCGGTTGAGCGAAGGGTGATCTGTCGCAACCGGCCTCCGGTGCGGTATGACGTGTTGTCCGTCGACATCGGGTCGGCGCCGCGGACGCACGACGTGCCAGGCGCAGAAAGCACGGGGGTGCCGGTCAAGCCGATCGGAAACTTCGTCGCCCAGTGGAGCGAGCTGGTCGAGCGGGTACTCGGCACCGACGCTCCGTTGCGGATCGGAGTGGTGGGAGCGGGCGTCGGCGGCGTCGAGATGGTGCTCGCGATGCAGCACGGGTTTCGCACCCGGCTAAGCAAGGCAGGAGACGATCCCGATCGGGTGAGCTTCGATCTGTTCACCTCCGGGGCCGAGGTACTTCCCCGCAACCCATCTCGGGTTCGGGCCGCATTCGCTCACGTACTGGCTGAGCGCGGTGTGCGAGTTCATCTCAATTCCCGGATCGAGCGCGCCAGTCCGGGAGCGGCCACTGCCGCCGGCGTCGTCCGTGGCGCACAATGCGCCGCATGGAGCGGAGCCGCACGCCCATTCGACCGCCAGGGCACGTCGCGCACCGCGGTCATCGCAGGTCAGGCACAGGACCCGGGGAATGGCCCCGCATGCGGGATCGAGGGTACAGCCGCATTCGAAGTATCCGATGTCGCTGCCGCTTCGGCGCACGACGCCGCTGATATCCTCGCCACTGCCGGCGGACAGCCGAGCCTCAAGCGAAGCGGCACGGCGCAAGGCACAAGAGAAGGCGCCGCTTGCGAGGCCGGGCTTCCGGCCGCGCTGCACACCGCCGACGGTGCCGTGTACGAACTTGACGAGGTACTCTGGGTAACCCAAGCCGGCGCCCAGCTGTGGCTCACCGATTCCGGACTCTCTACCGACGAGGACGGCTTCGTTGCGGTGGGGCCGACCCTCGAATCGATTTCCCACCCGGGCATCTTCGCCGCAGGTGACTGTGCCGCGGTGCTCGAACACCCGCGCGAGAAGGCCGGCGTTTTTGCCGTTCGGCAGGGTCCGCCGCTCGCGGAGAACCTGCGCCGAGCGCTCCGTGGCATTGCGCTGAAACCGTTCGCTCCGCAGCGCCGGTACCTCAGCCTCATCAGCACCGGCGATCGGCGTGCCGTCGCCACACGGGGCGGTCCGATCGTCCTCGACGGAGAATGGGTGTGGCGATGGAAGGACTGGATCGACCGACGGTTCATGCGCAAGTTTGCCGATCTTCCGGAGATGGGCGACGCCGAGAAACTCGATCTGGCGAGCGGGCTCGCCGGTGATGATGCAATCAAGGAACTCTCGGCCATCGCGATGCGTTGCGGCGGATGCGGGGCCAAGGTCGGCGCGACGGTGCTCGGGCGAGTGATGAACGAGATCGAGCCGGTGGCGCGTGACGACGTGCTCATCGGGCTCGCGGATCCCGACGACGCGGCGGTAGTGGAAACGCCGCCCGGCAAGGTGATGGTGCATACCGTCGATTCGTTCCGTGCCATGATCGACGATCCGTACCTCTTCGGCCGTATCGCCGCCAACCACAGCCTCGGCGACGTCTTCGCGATGGGCGGCGAGCCGCAGACCGCGCTCGCCATCGCCACGTTACCCTACGGGATCGAGTCCCAGGTCGAGGACACGCTGAGTCAGATGATGGCCGGCGCGACGGAGGTGCTGCACGAGGCCGGCGCCGCGCTCGTGGGCGGACATACGAGTGAGGGCGCGGAACTAGCGCTCGGATTCGCGGTTAGCGGACTGATCGACCGAGAGAAGATCCTACGCAAGGGCGGAATGCGCCCGGGCGACCGGCTGCTGGTCACCAAGCCGCTCGGCACCGGCGCGCTCTTCGCCGCAAACATGCGGCACAAGGCGCGCGGGGCGTGGATTACGGCAGCCCTCGACTCGATGCAGATTTCGAATCACGCAGGCGCCCGGTGTCTGCACCGCCGCAGCTCGAGCGCGTGCACCGACGTGACGGGCTTTGGACTGCTCGGTCACTTGGTCGAGATGATCCGCGCCTCCGAGGTCGAGGTGGAACTCGAGCTGGGAGCCATCCCAATCCTCCCGGGTGCCCTCGACACCGTCGCGGCGGGGATCACGAGCTCCCTTCAGCCTCAGAACCTGCGGCTGCGACGTGCGGTGCGCGATCAGGACCGGGTGGCTGACGACCCCCGCTGGCCGCTCCTCTTCGATCCGCAGACTGCGGGAGGACTGCTTGCATCTGTCGCCGAAAGCGAAGCCGAGGCGTGCGTCGAGGAGCTACGCTCGCTTGGCTATCCGCATACCGCGCTCATCGGACGCGTCATCGCCCGCAGCGACGCCCTGGAGCCGATTACGCTGTCAGTTTGAGGTGTAAAGCGGGGTGTGAAGCGGGTCCAGCGACCCACTCGCTCTATCGTCGGAGAGTCTTCGGGGGAATCCGTACACTTGATCGCGGTCCGCGTCAGCGATCCGAGAGCTCGCCGAGCAGCGCGGCCCAGGCCGAACGCTCGCGCTCTGGCATAAACCGATCGCATCGCGCGTCGCCGTGCGCGCGCACCGCTTTGAGAAATCCGGAATCGGTCTCGGCTCGATGGAGCAACGCGTACAGGGCTTCGGTGTCGCCGGCTGGATACAAAGCGGGATGGTCTCGCCCGAGTAACCCGACGTTTCCGGGGATCTCGGAAGCGATGACCGGCACGCCGGCCACCACGGCTTCCGAGACCACGTTCGCGCCGCCCTCCATGATCGAGCTCATCACCATCGCGTGAACGCGTGCCAAGGTGCGCCGGACCTGCCAGCGCGGCACCTCCCCGCGCCAGACATAACGCGGGTTCGTGGCCATCTCGATGCGCGCTTTCCGCGCATACGCCGCGTCGTGCGGCCTGCCGAGATGAATGATCCGTAGCCTCGACGCGTCCGGCACCGACCGCGCGGCGTACGCCGCGCGGAACGGATCCTTTTCATCGCGCAGATGGCCGATGACACATACATCGAAGCTTCGCCGCGAGGGGTTTCTTGGCGCGGGCAGAGGCAGCGCCGATTGGTGAATGACCCGAAGCTTCGACCGGAACCGTAGCGGCAGATCGTCGGCCACGACATCGTGCAGGCCGACCAACCGGTCCGCGGCCGCGATCGACGCGATGGTCTTCTTTGCGTGGCTGTGCTGGAAGCGGTAGATGTCGGTGCCGGACATGAGCACGACGAGGGGTCGGGAGGGATGACGAGCGCGGAACGCAGCCACCGAAGCCGCGCTCCGCCAAGCGTGGATGGCGATCAGAATGTCAGTGGTTTCCGGCCGAACCGCACCCGGCCACGCTTCGTCTATTGTCGTCGAATGGCCGAGCGACTCCAGGATGCGCGCCCAGCGCACCGCGGTGGTCCGGTTGCCGCTCCGCGATCGTTTCGCGGCTGGAGTAATCACGCTAATGTTCAGCGTCATTTCCCCGAGAAATCTTGAGCTTGGTCATGGGCAATACTCCGGTCGCCCCTCCTTCGGGGGGCATCCCTCCGGTCAAGGAGGTCGCATCGGCGACGCTCGAAGCCTACATCCGCGATGCGCATTCGCGTACCCGGGAGCTGATCGACGACCTCACCGACGAGCAGCTCATGGGACCTCGACTGCGCATCGTCAACCCGATGCGGTGGGAGATCGGACACGTCGCGTGGTTCCATGAGCACTTCATCCTGCAGCGCGTGTACGGCGAGATGCCCTTGCTTGCCAACGGCCATGCGCTCTACGATTCCATTGCGATTCATCACGACGCGCGCTGGGATCTGCCGCTGCCTTCGCGCTCGGAGACCCTCGCCTACATGCAGCGGGTGCATGATCGCCTGCTTGAGAGGCTCCAGCCCGGCATCGCGAGCGCGGTCGATAGCTATCTCTACCAGTTCACTTCCTTCCACCAGGACATGCACGACGAGGCGTTCACGTGGACACGCCAAACGCTCGCCTATCCACGCCCGCGATTCTCGGCAGCATCCGATCCCGGGCCGCCGATCGATGCCGACGCCGGCGAGCTGCCCGGAGATGTGTCCGTACCTGGCGGAGAGTTTCTAGCCGGCGCGCCCGGGGATGCGCCGTTCGTGTTCGACAACGAGAAGTGGTCCCATCCTGTGGAGGCCCGGCCGTTTCGCATCGCCCGGGCGCCGGTGACCAACGCCGAGTTCGCCGAATTCGTCGACGACGGCGGCTACACGCGCTGCGAGCACTGGACGGACGCAGGGTGGCAGTGGCGCGAAGCTGTACAGGCCGAACACCCCGTGTACTGGAAACGCGACGGTGAAGGCGGATGGCTGGTCCGGCAGTTCGATGAGACGCTCCCGCTTGCTCCCCATCGCCCCGTCATTCACGTCAACTGGTACGAGGCGAGCGCTTGGTGTCGGTGGGCGGGCCGGCGCTTGCCGCGCGAACGCGAATGGGAAGCGGCCGCCCTCGGCGAGCCCGCGGCGGGCGAAGCGTTCCTCGCGGAGACGAAACGGCGTTATCCCTGGGGTGGTGAGGCCGCAGATTCCGCTCGCGCGAATCTGGACGGCCGTTCCCTCGACTGCGTCGACGTCGCGGCGCTGCCGGATGGCGACAGTGCCTTCGGCTGCCGCCAGATGCTTGGCAACGTCTGGGAGTGGTGCGCGGACGCCTTCTGCCCGTACCCCGGCTTCACTCCCGATGCCTACAAGGAGTACTCGCAGACCCTGTTCGGTCATACCCGGGTGCTGCGCGGCGGCGCGTGGATGACCCGCTCACGCATGGTGACCGGGCTCTACCGGAACTTCTTCGGTCCGGACCGCCGTGACGTCTTCGCGGGATTCAGGACCTGCGCGATAGAGTGAATCCGTCCATGATTGCGAACCTCCGTCAGGAAGCTGCAAACGGTGTTGAACCGGACGAACCCGCAAGGAGTACGAATCCAATCGATATGGAAACCGAAGGCCGGACCACGTTCACCGACGACGATGCATCGACCTGAACGATGATCTGGAGGCCACTACTGCACGACGCGTTCAAGTTGGCGGCAGCGGGCCTGAGCCTTCTCATGCGTAGCGCCCTGGTCAAATCCGCTGCCGCCCAAAGCTTCCGGACTCGGTTTCTGTGGCGCCCGGACGGGTCGGCAAAGGCCCAAAGCCGCAAGGACATCGCGCCCACCCGCGCGACCTGCCGCAACTTCTTCAATCTGCATCAACGCTGGCAATTCGCTGTCCTCTGCCTCGCGGACGCTGCGTGATAACGGTGGACCAGACGCCGAACACGCCGCTCACGGCGGACCTCCAGCCGGCCGAAGGGGCGGGCGATTTTCTCCGGGATGTACTCGACGGCCTGAGCGACGCGCCCAAGAACTTGCCGTGCAAATACTTCTACGATGCACGTGGATCGCAGCTTTTCGACCGGATATGCGCCCTGGAGGAGTACTACCTGACGCACACCGAGATCGTGCTGCTCACAGAGCATGCCGACCGAATCGCCGCCGCATTCGGACCGCAGTCGACCCTCGTCGAGTTCGGCAGCGGCTCGTGCGCGAAGGTAGGGATCCTGCTAGATGTACTCGAGAGACCGCGCGCCTACATCCCGATCGACATCTCCTACGCGCACATGGCGGCAGCAGCGGCCAGACTGGCCGCGGCGCACCCGAGACTTGAGGTCCGGCCCGTCTCGGCCGACTACACGCGCCCCCTGGATCTACCGCACGACTTGCACGGGCAGGGTTGCATCGGCTTCTTTCCCGGATCGACGATTGGGAATTTCACCCCCCGCGACGCCCATTCCTTCCTCGACGATGCGCGGCTCTGGCTCGGCGCCGGCAGCCGCTTCCTGATCGGCGTGGACTTGAAAAAACCCGAGCCCATTCTGCACGCCGCCTACAATGACGAGGCTGGGATCACGGCGACCTTTAATCTCAACCTGCTGCGTCGCATCAACCGCGAGATCGGCGCCGACTTCATTCTGGGCAACTTCGAGCACGAGGCTCGCTACGATGCGACCGAAGGCCGGATTGAGATGCATCTGCTAAGTCGTGAAGCCCAGTGCGTCACCGTTGCGGGACGTGCATTCGACTTTGTTGCCGGCGAGACCATCCACACGGAGAACTCGTACAAATACACTGCCGGGGAGTTTCACTCGCTGGCCGCCGGCGCCGGATGGTCGGTCGAGGCATGGTGGATGGACCGGGACGCACTCTTCAGCGTGCACCTCCTCATGACGCCCTGAGCATTGCCGGATTTCTCCCGATACCTCGATTTCTTGTGATCTCCTTCGCAATCGTCGGTCTCTCTCCAGGGGATGCCCTGATGGAACTGTCTCGATAGCCGGATAGCGGTCTGGAACCGGTGCTTGCAGCCCAGGACCACGGCAGGCATATATCCATGATCCACCGACGCGGAGGACTCATCATGAAATGCCGGCTATTCGCCGCGGTGGCGGCAGCTATCATCGGGACCACCGGGGACGCGGCGGCCGAGTTCGTCCCCGCCATCGTCTTCGACACAGGCGGTAAGTTCGACAAGTCGTTCAACGAGGCGGCCTACAACGGCGCCGAGAGATTCAAGACGGAGACCGGGATTGCCTATCGCGAATTCGAGGTCGCCCAGGTCTCGCAGCGTGAGCAGGCGATCCGAAATATAGCGAGACGCGGCGCGACGGTCGTTGTGGCTGTGGGCTTTTCCCAGGCACCCGCGGTCGGCGAGGTAGCCCGAGAATTTCCGGACACCAAATTCACCCTGATCGACGCAGCAGTCGATCTGCCCAACGTGCAGTCCGTGATCTTCAAGGAGCACGAGGGATCGTTTCTGGTGGGCATGGCCGCGGCATTGGCCTCGAAAACCGGAAAGATCGGCTTCATCGGTGGCATGGACATCCCGCTGATTCGCAAGTTCTTCGTCGGCTACACCGAAGGCGCCAAACACGTTAACCCGGACATCGTTGTGCTCATGGATATGATCGGCACGACGTCGGCTGCCTGGAACAATCCGACTAGGGGAGGCGAATTGGCCAATAGCCAGTTCGATCTGGGGGCTGACGTGATCTACGCCGCCGCCGGCGGCACCGGCATCGGCGTCTACCAAGCAGCGAATGATCGGGGCAAACTGGCCATCGGAGTGGATTCGAATCAGAACTATATGCACCCCGGGACAATGCTGACCTCGATGATCAAGCGTGTGGACGTGGCCGTGCACGACGCTTTCATGTCGGCGAAGGACGGCACCTGGAAACCCGGCGTCGTCGTGCTCGGGCTCAAGGAGGACGGCGTCGGTTTCGCCTTCGACGAACACAACCGAAACCTGATTTCGCCGGTCATGGAAGCCAAGATCGAGCAAGCCCGCAAGAACATCATTACCGGCAAGATTCAGGTCACCGACTACACGGCTGAAAACTAGTGCACCCGTTTAGGATTCGGAGTTCTCAAGCGGTGCGGCCACCGGGTTGAGCGCTCGTCCAACGAGAGCGTCATCGAAGGTCCTTACGCGGGCGACCAACGACGCGATTGCGTCCGTACCGAGATTGTCCCGGATCACGACAACGCCCGGTTCCCGTTCCAGCCTGGATTTCGGCGGTTTGCAGGACCGTCGTCCGACCCCCCGTCAAGCGGGCTCCTCGGCACCGAGCCGCGCGGCAACCCATCGGTGGAAGGCGTGGCTCGGCGTGTCCATGACCGGGGAAAAGCAGCCGCCGTCGAAAGCGGGCGATTGCCGCCCCCGCTGCATTCGCTCGACGATGTCAACATCCTCCCGGAAGACCTCTTCCCAGCGAGCACGCAACCGGCTGCGCGCTTCGGCATAGGCGGAGTCGGCAGCCGCCTCTTCCAGGCACCATAACCGCGCTTCCTCCACCGTCAGGTCCGGGGCGGCCGGGTCGATGCGCATGGCGAAGAAATGGTCCGTATGCGCGCCGAGAAGCAGATTGGGATAGAGAGCCACATATTCGGCAAGCGTGCGGTCGGCCGCACAGGGCAGCTCGCCCCGGACCGCATAGTGGCGCGACCCCTGGCCGGAAAAGGCCGTATCGACGATCGGATAATGATCGGCGAGGGAAGAGATGCGGTTGAGACCCGAATGCACCCAAGGGAGGTGATAAGCCTCGCAATAGTTCTCGACCGCAAGTTTCCAGTTGGCATTGAGCCGGAAGCGGATCGGCTCCGCATCCGCCGGCCGATAGTGGGCGAGCGGGAAATCTCGCCACTGCCGCTGCAGCGGCGCCAGCCACTCCGCCAGGCCCGGCGCGCCGCCGTGGAGATCGACGAAGACCATGTCCAGCCAAACACCCGTGCGCACCGGGATCAAGCCGCGATCGCTCTTGCGGAAGCCCGGCGCCTGATGGTGGCCGACGCCCCCGATATGCGGCGTGGCGCGCAACCGTCCGTCCAGGTCATAGGCCCAGCCATGGTAGGGACAACGTACGGCTCTCATCCCGCGCGCCGGCTTCTCCAGAAGCCGGACGCCGCGATGGCGGCAGACATTGTGGAAGCAGCGGATGTTGCCGTCGGCTGTCCGCACGAGTAGCAGCGCCGTGCCCATCGCTTCCACCGGCAGCAGATCGCCGGGGGCCGCAATATCGCTTGCGAAGGCAAGGCAGAACCAGCCCCGTCCGAAGATGCGCTGGCGCTCTTCGTCGAATGCCGAGGACTCCGTGTAGTAGCGGCCCGGCAGGCCGCTCGCGGCTTCGATCGGCCATAGAACGCTTGCAAGTTCGTTCATCGTATGGCGTCCCGTCGGGACCGGAAGGCACCCAGTTTGCAACACGCCGTCCCGGACCAACTTGCGTGGATGCGACCCGGAACCGAAGCAAATGCGACGACGACCGTTATCGCGTGATTGGACTTGCCCTGTCCGCACCGGCAAATGCACACGGCACGGCATGCAGGACGCCGCAGTCATCGACGAGGGCCCGAGCGCCTACGGGCTCCGCTTGCCAGAGGCGGCGGGCGGCTCTTCGGCGGTCACCTTTGCGTCTTGCCGCTGGTCAGCTTCTCGGACACCATGATCAAGTTAACATAATGACTGTCAGCTTGGCGTTCGGACCAGCGATGAAGGCTCGGACGGTATGTCGAGAGTGCCCATCGATATTCGGGGTGCGCACGATGGAGGAGACGAAAGATGAGACGTTCTCTATTGGCTTCGGCGGCGTTGGCGATGATGGCATCGGCCGCGCATGCCGACATGAAAGTCGGTGTCCTGATGGGCTTTACCGGGCCGATCGAGTCCCTTGTGCCCAACATCGTGGCGGCGGCGGAATTGGCCATGAAGGAGGCGACGGAGTCCGGCGCGTTTCTTGGCGGCAAGAAGGTCATTCCCGTGCGAGGCGATTCCACCTGCGTCGATGCCGCGGCGGCGCAGGCGGCAGCAGAGCGCCTGATCACCTCGGACAGGGTCGCGGCGATCATGGGCGCGGACTGCTCGGGCGTCAGCATCGCGGTGGCCAACAACGTGGCGGTGCCCAACGGCGTCGTCATGGTGTCGCCTACGGCCACCTCGCCAGCGATCACCACGTTGAATGACAGGGGCTATTTCTTCCGCACCTGCCCGTCCGATGCGCGGCAGGGAGAGGTGCTGGCGATGGTGGTCACGGCACGCGGCATCAAGGAGATCGCCGTCACTTACACCAACAACGACTACGGCAAGGGGCTGGCGGACTCGTTCTCCAACGCCTTCGAAGCGGCCGGCGGCAAGGTCGCGCTGTCCGCGGCGCATGAGGACGGCAAGGCCGATTACGCCGCCGAAGTCGGCGCGCTTGCCGCGACCGGCGTTGAGCATCTGGCGGTGTTCGGCTATGTCGATAAGGGCGGCAAGGGGATCATCCAAGCGTCCCTCGACGCCGGGGCGTTCGACAGGTTCATTCTCGCCGACGGCATGGTGGGTGAGTCCCTGATCCAGGCCATCGGCGAGGCGCTCGACGGCTCCGTCGCCACCGCGCCGGGTTCGGATTCCCCGAACGCCAAGAAGTTCATCGCCGCCGCGGAAAAGGCCGGCATAAAGGGCGACTCTCCCTTTGCCGGCGAGGGCTATGACGCAGCGGCACTGATCATACTGGCGGCGCAAGCGGCCGGCTCCACGGATCGTGCGGCGATCCAATCCAAGATACTGGAAGTCAGCAACGCGCCGGGTGAAAGAATCGGACCCGCCGAACTCGGCAAAGCGCTCGAACTGCTCGCCGCCGGCAAGGCGATAAACTATCAGGGCGCGACGGACGTCGAGCTGAACGGCGTCGGAGATTCCTCAAGCCCCTACAAGGAATACGAGGTCCGGGAGGGCAAGTTCACCGTAGTCAGAATACATTGAACCAGTCCCGGAACGGGAGTTCGCCCGGCGCGGTCCGTCAGGTCAATTCTCCGGTCTCTTGCAGAATGTACGGTGCACCGGAGGAAAGGCACCCGCATGATCCGCGTGGTTGACCTGCATAAGCACTTCGGCGGTGTTCGGGCCGTCGACGGGGTCGACCTCGAAATCGCGGAGGGTGCGATCACGGGCCTGATAGGACCCAACGGCGCCGGCAAGACTACCTTGTTCAACGTCATCGCCGGGGTCTATCCGCCGACTTCCGGACGCGTCTATCTCGACGACGGGGACATCACCGGGATGCGGCCCCATCAACTGTTCCGCAGGGGCGTAACGCGGACATTCCAGATCGCGCAGGAATTCACGACGCTGACCGTCCTGCAGAACCTGATGTCAGCTACCGGCGATCAGACCGGCGAAAGCCTCATTGGTGCTTGGCTGAGGCCGGGACGGGTGCGCGCCGAGGAAGCGGCCATCCGGCGCAGAGCCGAGGAGGTGATCGAGTTCCTGGACCTCTCAGACGTCGCTCAGGAACCGGCCGGCAATCTTTCAGGCGGTCAAAAGAAGCTGGTCGAACTGGCCCGCGTGATGATGACCGAGGCGCGGGTGATCCTGCTCGACGAGATCGGGGCCGGGGTCAACCGCACGCTTCTGCGATCTATTTCTGGAGCGGTTCTTCGGCTCAATATCGAGCATGGCTACACGTTCTGCTTGATCGAGCACGACATGGATCTGGTGTCGCTGCTCTGCGACCCCGTGATCGTCATGGCGGAGGGGAAAGTGCTCACCCAAGGACCCGCCCCCGAGGTCCGATCCGACGAGCGGGTCATTGAAGCCTATCTCGGCGCCAGGTCGAAGAACGGCCAGAGTCCGGCGGCCGACCGCGCATGAGCTATCTGATCGGGGAGAACATGCATGGCGGCTATGGCGGCGCCGACGTATTGCGCGGCTGCACCATTTCCGTCGACAAGGGTGAAATCGCCGTGATCGTGGGGCCCAACGGGGCCGGCAAATCGACAGCGATGATGGCGTTGTTCGGCATGGTGCGGCTGCACCACGGCGAGGTGCGCTTGGGCGGGCGCGTTATCACCGGCCTGAAGCCGCAGGACCGCGTAAGGAGGGGGATGGCCTTCGTGCCGCAAACCGGCAACATATTCACGACCCTGACGGTCCGGGAAAATCTGGAGATGGGCGCCTTCCTGCGCCCAGACGACATCTCCGGCGGCATGGAGCAGGTCTTTGGCTTGTTTCCCGTTCTGAAGCAAAAACAGCGCCAGCCGGCGGGTGAGCTGTCGGGCGGGCAGCGCCAACAGGTCGCGATCGGACGCGCGCTGATGACCCAGCCGGACGTCCTGATGCTCGACGAGCCGACCGCCGGCGTGTCGCCGATTGTCATGGACGAGTTGTTCGACCGGATCCTCCAAATACGACAGGCCGGCACCGCCATCCTGATGGTGGAGCAAAACGCCCGCCAGGCGCTTGCCGTCGCGGATCGTGGCTTCGTCATGGTGACGGGCGAGAACCGGTTCACGGACAGCGGACAAGCCGTCCTGGCCAACCCCGAAGTGCGGCGCTCGTTCCTCGGCGGGTAACCGGCGATGCCGGTTGATCTCGTCAACGCGCTGGTCCTGCTGGCGAACTTCGTCGTCGTGCCGGCCATCGCCTACGGCTCGCAAATCGCCTTGGGCGCTCTCGGGGTCACGCTGGTGTACGGCATACTGCGTTTCGCCAACTTCTCCCATGGCGACCTCATGGCTTTCGGCACGATGGTGGTGATCCTGGCGACCTGGCAGTTGCAATCCCGGGGCGTCAGTCTGGGCCTGCTACCGACGGCATTGCTGGCTCTGCCGGCCGGCGCGGCCGCGACGATCATCGTCAGCCTGGCGGCGGACAGAACGGTGTTCCGGTTCTACCGCCTCAAGCGGAGCGCGCCGATGGTGATGTCGATCGCCTCGGTGGGAGTAATGTTCGTGCTGAACGGCGTGGTCCGCATCATCATCGGTCCCGACGATCGGTCCTTCTCCGACGGTGCGCGCTATCTGATAAACGCGCGGGAATTCAGGAGCCTCACCGGCCTCGAGGAGGGTTTATCCGTCCGCGTATCCCAGGCCTTGACGGTCGCCGTGGCCGTCGTGGCGGTATCGGCACTATTCTGGTTCCTGCAACGCACGCGTGCCGGCAAGGCGATGCGCGCCTATTCCGACAACGAGGACTTGGCACTGCTCTCGGGTGTCGAGCCCGACCGGGTAGTGCGGATGACCTGGATCATCGCCGCCTCGCTTGCGGCGACCGCAGGCACGCTCTATGGGCTCGACAAGAGCTTCCAGCCGTTTACCTACCTGCAACTTCTGCTTCCCATGTTCGCCGCCGCGATCGTGGGCGGCATCGGCCAACCCCTCGGCGCGATCGCGGGAGGTTTTCTGGTCGCCTTTTCCGAAATCGCACTCACCTACCCCTACAGGAAATTCCTGCGTTACCTGCTGCCCGAGGAACTGCATCCCGACGGCCTGGCCCAGCTTCTGTCTACCGACTACAAACTTTCCGTTTCTTTCGTCATTCTGGTGGTGGTTCTTCTCTGGAGACCTACCGGCCTGTTTCGAGGGCGGATCGCGTGAGCGGGCGGGCGCGCGCCGCCGTCGGCTTCGCCGTCGTCGCAGCGTCGCTGCTGACGGTTGGCCTTGGCCAGTCCTGGGCGGTCAGTCTGGCGGTGCTCAACCTCTGCCTGATCTCGGCCGTGATGGCGCTCGGCGTCAATATACAGTGGGGTTATGCCGGCCTGTTCAATGTCGGGACCATGGCCTTCGCCGCGCTTGGCGGTTTGGCGGCGGTACTGGTTTCGCAACCGCCGGTGCCCGCGGCCCTGGCCGCAGGCGGCGCCAAACTGCTGTTGGCGACTGCGATAACGTGCCTGACGCTTGGGCTTGTCTGGGTCGCCTGCCGGGGGTTGCCGCGCGGCAGGCTCCGCGCGTTCGGAGTGACGGCCGTGGCGGTGACCGGATATTTCGCGACCCGGACCTTCTTCGATCCCGCCGTCAAGGCTATCGAAGCGGTCAATCCAGCCGCCAGCGGCTATCTCGGAGGGCTGGGTCTCCCCATCATATTGTCCTGGGCGGTCGGGGGCCTGTTCGCGGCCGGCGCCGCCTATGTGATCGGTCGAATAGCGCTCGGCCTGCGCGCAGACTATTTCGCCATCGCCACGCTGGGCATTTCCGAAATCGTGATCGCCGTGCTGAAGAACGAGGATTGGCTTGCCCGCGGCGTGAAGAACGTGACCGGTCTCGACCGGCCCGTACCGTACGAGATCGATCTGCAGCGCGCTGCCTGGTTTCAGGAACTGGTGCGGTCGTTGAACGTCGGCACGCTGTCCGCCCTGCCCGAAGCCGAGCATGCCGCGATGCTGCGTGAACTCGTGATCGAGGCAGCCGGTATCTTCGTCAAGCTCTGTTACGCGGGGCTGTTCACCCTTGTCCTTCTCGTCATCCTGCTGCTCAGCGAGCGAGCGCTCCGTTCACCGTGGGGGCGAATGATGCGGGCAATTCGGGACAACGAAACGGCGGCCGAGGCACTGGGTAAAGACGTATTCCACCGACACATGCAGGTCTTCGTCATCGGCTCGGCGGTCGTGGGCGTGGCGGGCGCCATGCTCGTCACACTCGACGGACAGTTCACGCCCAATAGTTACAATCCGTTGCGGTTCACCTTTCTGATCTGGGTGATGGTGATCATCGGCGGCTCAGGCAACAACCTGGGCGCCGTACTCGGCGGCTTCATCGTGTGGCTGAGTTGGATCGAGGCCGAGCCGCTCAGCTTATGGGTGATAGAGGTCCTGACGTCGGCGATGACGCCTGATGATCCGGTGCGCATGCATCTGGTCGAAGCGGCGGCCCACGTAAGACAGATACTGATGGGGTTGATCCTGCTTCTGGTGATGCGTTTCAGTCCGCGTGGCGTGGTGCCCGAAACCGTTCGATATTGACGGACTTGCGAAGCTCTCCTTCGCCCATTCCAGTGCACCGCCCTACCCGCAGTGGATGAAGAACAACGCCCACGGCCACATGTTCTCCTCCTCCTCCGTAGCAGGCCGGTCCCCCGGCGGGTCGAAGACCAGCCACAGCGGGCCTCTTCCGCCGATGTCGTGCGGCCGGCCGTCGGCCTTCGTCGCCAGCACCCAATCCCGCGTCTCGACTTCCGACGCCGATATCTCGGTACTGAAACCATCGAGGGCCAACGTAGCGAGCGGACCGCCCCGGCAGCCAGCAGCCTTCAGCACGTCCGTGAGGCGCGGACCGGAGAAGGTTATCAGGCCGTCCCAATCCTTGTACTCGATACCTACCTCCGTGATACCGAGACCTTCCAGCATGGCGCGGTCGAATACGAACGCCCTGTCGAACGCGCGCTCGTGATACGCGAGGAAGACATCGCGCTTCTCGTCATAGGCCGGCCGATTGGCGTTCGCCACGTTGCCCGCGACCGTCAGCACCACCGGACCGGCCGGTGCTTCGGCACCGGAGGCAGAGGCGGTTGCGACGAACGAAATCGTCAAGACGACGGCGATGAACCTTTCCATGGAACACCTCTTTCGGAATCTTGTATAGCTTTTGCGGACCGCCGGCGGAATCTGCCCGCCTCCAACAGTCTATCCCCGGCGCCGATGCGCGTCAGGACGTCTCTAGGTTCAATACCGGCGCTACCGTGTAGTTGAAGTCCCGCGGTTCAGCGACGACAACGACAATATAAAACTGCCTTATTTGAATGAGAGGAAATCAGGATTAGTTTTTATAACCCGCCCATGCCAGAATCCGACACTCTGGAACCGGAGCGGGGTTTTCCCCGTCACGGCGTTCACGCGGAAAGGGAGGAGACTTGCCTGTCACCCTGCGTCAGCTGCGTTATTTTCAAGCACTGGTAGAACATGGCTCGTTCAGCCGCGCGGCGGAGAGCGTTCACGTCTCACAGCCCGCGCTCTCCCTCCAGATCCGCGAGCTCGAGGCTGCTCTCGGCGGAACGCTGGTGGAGCGCGAAGGCCGCAACAACGTTCTCACGCCGTTCGGCAGGGAGGCACATCAACAAACACTGAGGATCCTGGACGAGACGCTTGTCCTGGAAACGATGGGAAAACGTTTCGAGGCGGGCTCTGTGCGGGTCACCGTCGGGATCGTCTCTACACTCGCGCCATATCTGCTTCCGGGTCTCCTGGAGCGGCTGCAAGCGTCGACACCCCGTGTCCAGCTCGATGCCGTGGAAGACCTGGGGCAGCATCTGGTTTCGGCCCTTCTCGCCGGCCATCTCGACGCGGCGATCGTCTCCCTTCCGCTGGGTCTGATGGAACTCCCCGAGCGAGAGCTTTTCGACGACCGATTCGTGCTCGCTGCCCGTGCTGCGAGGCTTGGTGGAATCCGCGCGCTCGGAGACACCGTGCGTCCGACGGATCTGGCGCGGGCCGACATCGGGCCGCTTCTCACGCTCGGGGACGGCCATTGCTTGGGCAACCAGGTTCTGGGGGCCTGCTCGATGTGGCGCCTGCAGGAAGTTCACCGCGGCGCCGAATCACTGGCCACCCTCTCGCGGCTCGTGGCGAGCGGCGCCGGCCTGACTCTTCTTCCTGAAACGGCGGCCCTTTGTGAACTCGCGGCTTCTCCGGGCCTGAGTTTTCTCCGTTTCGCCGAACCCGAACCTTCGCGGCGGATCGGTCTCGCTTACCGCATCACATCTCACGGTCAGCGCTGGATCGATCTCCTCGCCGAGGCCACGGCCGGCGCAGGCCAAGAACTCACGTCCCGAGCCCGGGAGGCGGTCAGCAGACGTAGTTGACGAGCGGCGCCGCTAATTGGACACGTCTTCGACTCCCTCCCGGGTTTCGGCGAGCACCAGATCGACCACGTGCCGCAATGCCTCTTCCCCGGTATCCCCTTCCAGGCGGCGCAGGCGGTACAGGTCGAGCTGGCGGTCCGCGCCGGCTCCCTCCCGGATGATGGTCAGCGCATGGCGCATTTCGGCCTCACAACCCAGCGCGCGGGCGTCGGGCGCGAGTTCGTCGACGAGTTCGGCGGTGTGGTCGTGGATGTCCACCCTTCCGCCACCGGACGTCCTGTCGCCGAGGAAGGCGAAGACGCCGTAGCGCTGGGCCATCCAGCGGTCCTCCGCGATGAGCTCGGTGAACAGTCCGGGCAGCGGCGCGCCCTCCAGGTCCTGGCGCATCAGCCGCCGGACGAGGGACGCGTAGAGCGCCGCGATGCCCACCGCTTCCTCGAGGCGCGTGCAGACGTCGCAGATCCGCATCTCCACCGTCGGATACGCGTGGGAAGGGCGGATGTCCCACCACAGTTCGCTGCCGTTCTCGATGAAATTCATTCTCTGGTATTCGGCGACGAGCCGGTCGTACTCCGCCCGAGACGCCAGCGGGCCGGGCATGCCCGTGCGCGGGAGATTACCTATGATCGTCAACCGGTAGGACTTGAACCCGGTCTCGTGCCCGGCATTGAACGGCGATGAGGTGGACAGCGCATGGAGCAACGGCAAGTAACGCCGGATCGCCGTCATGACGCGTATGCGGGTGTCCGCATCGCCGAAACCGGCATGGATGTGCATGCCGCCGACGACGGCGCGGCGCACGGCCTCCTGGTACGTGGCCGCGAATCGCGCGTAACGGTCCCGCGGCGTGGGACTCTGATCCCTCCAAATCGCGAAGGGATGGGTGGAGGCGGCCATCACGGCGGCGCCGTGCCGTTCGGCCGCCTCGATGACGATCCGCCGGGTCTCTTGCAGCGCCGTGCGCACTTCTGCCACCGACCCGCACACCCGGGTATTCGTCTCGATCTGGGAGCGCAGGAACTCCCGCACGACCTTGTGCGGCCCGCGGTTCTCGTCGCAGGTCTTGAAGATACCCGGATCGGGGTCGGCGAGAAGGTCGCGGGAATCGGGATCGACGAGAAAGAACTCCTCCTCGATCCCGAGCGTAATCGAGAGGTCTCCCTTGCCCGCGGCAGCGGTCACGTTTCCAGGCGCAGGTCCATCACTCATAGCCGCCCAAACCTCACGCCCCGGATGGCGGGGAGTTCGCCCTCGTCACACGGTTGGCTCTCAGTCGGCAATGGTGATCGGACATTCAAAGTCCCCGTCTAACCCGGAGCCTGAATCATATCGCAGAAGCACCGGGATACGGCAACATCACTCCCCGATCAATGGGTCCCGAGCCCAGTCTGCGCCGCCGAGGCCGGTGTGTGCGGTTTGACTCGGGACGATGGGTGCGGCCATCGCGACGCCGGAGAATGCAAACTAGCGCGCCGGCGGCCGTCGTAAAATCGGACACCACGACGATGTTCCGCGATGGAAACGAAGTTCGGGTCTATTCGGGCATCACCTGCAACAGTGCCTTGATGAGCGCAGTCGCGTTGGCGGCCGCGAGGCCGAGAAAAATCTCCATTCCGTTCCCCCCCTCGCCGCCGCCCGCCAAGTCGGACAGACTCCGGATGGCGATGAACGGCACGTCATTCGCATAGGCCACATGCGCCACGGCGGCGCTTTCCATGTCCAGCACGCGGGCACCGAAGGTCTCGAACGTATATTCTCGGAAACCCGCGTTATCGATAAAGGCGCCTCCCGAGACCCCGGAACCGCCGACGACAACCTTGGGCGCCCGCCGCAGGCACGTACCGTCCGCCGTGCAACGCTCGAGCATCACATCCGCGGCCGCGACACGGGCGGCCGCCAGCAGCGCGTCATCCACCGGGAACCAGAAACGGGTCTCGGGCGCACCGGCTCCGGCCCGCTGCACGGTGACCGACCGCGGAAACATCATGCCGAAGTTCGCGTAGGGATAGTCGAAGAACGCCGGCTTGTCCCACCTGCCTTCAACCTCCCGGGCGAAGAGCATTTCGAGATATTGCCCCCACCGGTCCGCGATCACGACATCGCCGATGTTCAACGCGGGGTCCACACCGCCCGCGATGCCGGAGAACACGATCCGCTCGACATCGAAGTGGTCCAAGGCAAGCTGCGTCGTCATGGCCGCGTTGACGACGCTGATGCCGCTCAGAAACAGCACGACGTCCCGGCCCTGCAGGAAAAATCGACGCCCTCCACCGAATGCACCGACGCCCCGTCGAGTTCCTCCTTGAGAATCGACATTTCCGGTGCGAAGGCGGAGACCACGGCGATGCGTGGGACATCATCCCGAACGCCGTGCGCGAACGCCAGCGAGGCCGAACCGGCCGACGCCACCGCCGCCGCGACCAGACCAGCGATCAGACTCCGAAATCCGAACGACATCATCCTCACCACGCCTCGGTATGCGGTCGACATCCCATTCGGCCGCCGCTCCGTCAGCTTGCAGCAGGCGATTGCCGCGCCGCAAGGGATTGTCTCAGGTCGGCCCTCCCCGGCGAGCCCTTCGGGGCCGCCGACCGGGTCATTCGCCCGCCTCGGGCCCTACGCGAATCGGCGTGCACAGCGTCGTCGAGGATAGCGGACACGCTTTAGAATCCTCGGTCTCCGGGGTGGGCCAAGGCGCGGCGGACGATCGCTTGCATGAGGTGGACGACGACCGCGTTGTCATCCACGGGCACGCCGTCGACGGCGGCGATCCGCTTCCCGCTGCCGCCGTCCGCCAGTCCGAGCTCGACGCCGTAGGCGGTGATGGCGTGCTCTTCCTCCGGAGTGTGGCAAAGCCCCAATTCGCCCCGCTTGAGGGCGAGTGCCGCGACCATGCCATAGCACCCGATGTTGGACGACGTTCCGACGACCAGAACCTCAGCCGGTATCACCGTAAAGATGCCGCCGCCGCACTCGGTCTTTTCCTTCAGATTGAATTCCGGCATGCGCGCACAAAGCGTGTCGTAGACCTTGCCGAAGCCGACTTCATTGCCGCCGTCCCCAACGCCGAGGGTCGGCTTGCCGGAAGCGGTCATCGTTCTGAACAGGTGATCCACATTTGACCGGAAGGCGTGTCGCGGCAGGCCGGTGACACCGTAGAGATTGCCATACGGATTGCCGCCATGGCGCTCCACGGCCATCGCGATATCCAAGTCCGCAGCGATGGCGTCCTGCTGGACGGTATCGTGAAGGCCTAGGTGTACGGTCGGCACGTCAATGCCGTAGCGCGCGACCAGGGCTTCGATCGGAGACGCGGCCGGCGGATCGGTATAGATGCTGACCCGATGCCCCATGCGGACGAGGGTTCGGGCCAGCACGACCGAGCCTAGCGGGCCGTCATTCTCGCCGGCAGGCATGTGATCGGGCACCGCGGCGCCGGTCACGATCCCGATACGGACCGGCGACCGATCAAGCAACTCGGCGGCGGCAAGGGTGAGCGGCCGGCCTTCGGCTTCTCGCGCTGCCTCATAGAGGCCCGTCTTGACGCCGTAGGACAGGGTCGCACCCTGGATCTCCAAGCACAAGAGCCGGTCCAGATTGGCGTAGGCCACTTCGGCAGTTGAATTCACAATCGGGCCTTTCTTCCCTTGCTGCCAGACCCAGCATGAAGGCGCCGGCATCCACAAAAAAGACCTTGTCCTAGTTCAGGACATATGAGACGTGGAGGTTTCCTGGGCTGTGAGTTGAGCAAAGTATTCGGCCGGGGTTTGCCCGCCAAGTGCTTGGTGTGGCTTGACTGTATTGAACTCGTCGTCAAGAGGAACCGCCCGAACCGTGGACGCCGTTTTCAGCGCAGCTTATTGTTTTCTTCCACGGACTTCACGGTCTGATTCTCGAGGGTTCTGCGGCGTATGCGGAACCCGGACCGACTGCCAATATAAATGCATGCAGATACAACATGCCGTTTGAAGACACGTCCTGTCCGATCCCGATGAAGGAGTTCGCAACCAGCACGACCGAGCACCGCAAGACGATATCACTCCCGCCCGAGTGCTTTTGGGATCCGGTTTTCTATCGCTTCGAACTCGACGCCGTATGGGGGCGCGACTGGTTTTGCGCGGGTCGTGCGACCGACATACCGAACCCCGGGGATTACTACACCATCACGGCTGGACAGGAGCCCCTGCTGATCGTGCGGCAAAGGGACGGCTCGGTCCGCGTGCTCGCGAACGTGTGCCAGCACCGGGGGCAGCTTCTGCTGACGGGGAACGGCAATGTCCCGCAAATTCGCTGCCCCATGCATTCATGGACCTACGATCTTTCCGGCGGCCTGACCTTCGCACCAGGCTTCGAGGAAGACCCGACGTTCGGCGCCCCGGACATCTGCCTGCCCGAAATCCGTTCCGAGGTGTGGGAGGGTTTCCTGTTCGTCACGTTCGACAAAGCGGTTGCCGGCATCGGCAAACGTCTCGCGAAGTTGAAGAGGCAACTGGCGAATTACCGCCTGTCCGGACTGCGATCTCCCGCCCCGCTGGAGTTCGTCCGCCACGACTGGAATTGGAAGATCTATGCGGACGAGTGCTACCACTGCACCTATCTGCATGCTCGGTCTTTCGGGAGCATGTTTCCCGTACCGCCGTCCGCGATCGATGAGGAGTGCGAATACAACGACGCCGACAACGGGATCATGGCCTACACGTTGATCGGGCGGCACCTGGACGCGAGCCCGACCCGCACGGGGAAGTCCCTTCACCCGATTCTTCCGGACTTGACGGAAACGCAACGCTCGCGAATCGCCTACATCACGGTCGCGCCCAATCTTCTCATCGTCGCGATGCCGGACAAGGTGAAGTACTGGGTCTGGCTGCCGGCGGGACCAACCGCGTCCTATCTGGGCGTAACCAACACGTTTCCGGAGGCCGTGCTGGGCGATCCCAAGTTCGAAGAGCACGCGCGGATGGAAGCGGAAGATCTGCGCACGACGGCCGAAGAGGACCTGGAGGGCTGGAAGCGTTATCAGCTGGGAATTGGTTCGCGATTCGCGCCGCGCGGTCGGCTGTCGGGATTCGAAAAAACGCTCGGACGGCTGCAGGACTGGCTGGTGGCTCACTACCGGGCAGCAGAGTCAGGATAGGTCTTGGCGCCCCAAGAGATGCCCGGGTCGGCGATCACCGTGCCTCCGGTCAGTTCCAGATCGCGGTTCGGATGAGATCGTCCGGCACGTCCAGAAGACGGACCGATATCCGGGAGCGATCATCGGCATTGAGCGATCCCAGTGAAGCATTTCCCGAGATCTAGTGGGGCAGTTGCACCCTACTGCGCGGCGACCGCACGGTCGACGAACGAGCCTGACTTCGCCGTTCGTCATCGGCTGGGTGCCGGGTTACGGAATCCCTGAGATTCTCGTCAGATTCCCACGGTTCGGCAGCGACTGCGTTCCGGCTCGGCAGGAACCCCCGGAAATCGTCAATGACTGCAACGTCATGAAGTCGACTTCTTCGTGCAGCGCGGATATCGAGGGCGGTTCCCGGCTATGTCCTGCCGAACCAATGACTCTGAAATTGCGTCCGCTCAGGGAGGTGCAGCGGACACTTCGTTCAAGTCCGTCGGCTGTGGCGCCGCGCCGTGCGAGGCGTTGACGGAGGCCGGGTACGACGAGAACGAGATCAAGGCCCTGATCGGCCGCGGCACCGTGTCGGTGGAGCGGGCACCGGCCCCGATCGAGACCAACCGCGACGACATGCGGGCCGTCATCGCCATTCCGTCGGCGGGGCGTCGGCATGAGTGGTTCCGATACGGGACTCGACACGGGTTCGGCGGCCACACGCCAGAAGAGGTCAGGCCTGGACGCGCCCTCGTGACGCTCTCAACCGCTCCGTCGCCTCGGCGTCGACCGTGCGGCCCCGGGCGTCGAGCACGACGCCATAGAGCGCTTCGGCAGCCTCGCGGCTTAGAACACCGTCTCGCGTGTCGCGCAGCACGCGTTCCGGGTCGCGGTTCAGAGGATCGCCCCAGCCGCCGCCGGCCGGCGACCAGGCTCGCAGCCGCAAGGGATCGTACGTCTCTACTCCGTACTGCGGAGCTTCGAGTTCAGTCCCATCCTCGAACGTCAACGTCATCCGTCCGGCTTCCCCCGTGCCGCCGCCGCCGATGCCAAATCCCGACGGGTGGATGAGCCCTTCGCCGCGGAACGAATATTCCGCCTGCTCCTGCACGGCCACTTCGTAGTCGATCCCCGTGCCGCCCCGGAATTCGCCGGCACCGGCAGAATCGCAACGGTATTCCTGACGGATGAAACGGGTCGGATAGCGTTGCTCGCAGACTTCGACATTGTGCATCACGATGCCACCCAGTGAGCCGATGTGGCCGAACTGGTTAAACCCGTCCCGTCCCTTCATGCCTCCGGAGCCCGACATCGTATTCCAGTGATACATGACCCAGGGGTTGGAAGTTCCCATACCCCCGGACGTGAGGCCATGGATACTCTTGCCCCACCCGGCGCAGGCGCGCGCCGGATCCGCCTTCCCAACCGCCTTCCAGACGACGTGGCCGATCTCGTGTGCGGCCGCTGCCGTGCAAAACGTCATGGGGGCCGGCGGACGCGGGTTGACGACCGTTCCTTCGGGCAAAATGACGTCGATGGCCCGAAACGCGCCGCCGTTGCGCGGCATGTCAGCGTCGAAGTACGCCGTGATAGCCAGATACACGGCCGAATGCGTGTTCACGTAGGAACTGTTCTTGAATCCGCGCATCTGGGGGTCCGTACCGTTGAAGTCGACCGTCACATGGTCTCCGTCGATCGTCACGGCCGCGCGGATGCCGATGTCGACCTCCTCAAAGCAGTCGGTGTGGGTGTACTCCTCGGCCTCGTAGCGGCCGTCCGGCAGAGTGGCGAGCGCCGCCCGGAGGCGGCGTTCGCCATGGTCGAGTATGGCGTCGATCAGGCTGAGCGTCGTCTCGACGCCCAATTCGCGCGTGATTCCCGCGATGCGTTCCGCCCCGATCCGTGTCGATCCGACCATGGCGCGCAGGTCGCCATCCATGAGGTCCGGCGTGCGCGAATTGAGCAGCAGCAATTGCCAGAGGTCCCGACGCATCGTTCCCCGCTCGACTAGGCGCATGACCGGCAGTCGGATGCCCTCTTGCCAGATCTCCGTGGCACGCGAGTTGTACGTACCGGCAGCGCCCCCGCCGATATCCGACTGGTGCGCCCGGTTGCAAGTGAAGCCGATAAGCTCGCCGTCGACGATGATGGGACGCGAGATCACCCAATCGGGCGGATGGTTGCCGCCGGCGGCGTACGGATCGCTGGAGACGAACACGTCGCCTTCCGAGATGCGGTCGCCGAATACCCGGAGAACAGCGGCAACCGTGAATCCGCCGCCCCCGGTGTGGATGGGGATGCCATCCGACTGGCTCAACAGCGTTCCCTCGCGATCCGTAATGAAACACGAGAAGTCATGGGAATCGGTGAGGATCGGGCTGCACGCGGTGCGCGTCATGATCCAACCCATATGCCGGCAGGTGTCGTCGAACAGGCCCTGGGTCAGCGCCAAGGTCACGGGGTCGACGCCCGCGTCCGCCGCGGGTTCCGCAGCGAGCGCGTTCATCCGACTGCCCGAGATACCACGTGTACTTCCATGGCGAGACTCCGGATTGTCCGTCTGGAGCGGACCATTATACCTCGCCCAACCATCGCGTTGGGCGGGTGTCAGTCGGCACGTACCAAGGACAGCCTGGTCGCTCGGGTCCGGATGGTCGGCACGCTCGATAGTGCCTCATATTGGAGGGCCGAATGTCTGCCAGCCTGACTCGCACTCATACGCGCGGCCTACGCGAAAAAGCGTCGCTTCGTCGTCGGGCCGGCCGATCAGTTGGAACCCAACCGGCACCCTGTTGTGATCCAATCCAGCCGGCAGACTCAATGCGGGCAGATGGAAGGCGTTGACGGGGCGGGTGGTGTGGCTAACCCGTGCGGAGAGCTCCAGATAGTCGTCGCGGGTATCCGGGTCCGATTCGGCAATTGTGGGAACTGGCGTCGGTACGACGGGCGCATGAAGCATGTCGGCTTGGTCGAACACGGTGGCCGAAAATTCCGCCAGCAATCTCTCGCGCTGTTCGAGTGCTTCCGCGTAGCGCTCGGCCGGGATGTCGAGGCCGGGTGCGAGCCTCTGGCGCGTCCACGCCGTATAGTCGTCAGGCCGGTCATTGATCCACTTCTGATGGTATTGGGCCGCTTCGAACTGAAAGACGATTCGGTGCGTTTCCAGAGCCTCGTCGAGAGACTCCGGTAACCGTATGTGCACGATGTCGGCGCCCGCCGTGCGCAACGAGGCGAGACTTGTGTCGAGATGTCGCCGCACCTCATCATCGACTTGGTCGTAAAAATAGTCTTCCGAGACCGCGATTCTGACACCCTTCGCGCCATCCTCGATGTCGGAGACGTAGTCCGGAACGGGAGAGGTATTGGATGCCGGATCATTTGAATCGTGTCCGGCGATGACACCAAGCATGAGCGCGCTGTCCTTCACGGTCCGCGTCATGGCGCCGACGTGATCCCACGACGTCGAAAGCGGCATAGCGCCGTAGCGGCTCACCCGGCCATAGGTAGGCATGATACCGACCACGCCACAACATGACGCCGGCACTCGGATCGATCCGCCGGTGTCTGACGCCAGGGCCCCGTATATGAGCCGCGCCGCCACGGCAGAAGCGGGGCCGCTCGACGATCCGCCCGTTCCGTGATCCGTGTTCCACGGATTGCGAGGTGTTCCCGTGATCGGGTTATGACCGTACACGGGCGCGCCGGTCGCAAACTCCGTCATGTTTAGGCGCGCAATGTCGAGCGCGCCCGCCAAGTCAAGGCGCTTGAGAACGTGTGCCGTGTGGTCGGGTCGATAGTCCGCGAGAATGCGCGATCCGCAGGCGCTGACCTGTCCCTGGCGATAAAACATGTCCTTATGCGCCAGTGGCACGCCGTGGAGGGGTCCACGCAGGCGACCGGCGGCGAGCTCTTCGTCGGCCCTTTCCGCCGCGGCCAGCGCAGCACCGGGCTCGCACCGGACGACAGAGCGGTGCTGCCGGCCCAACGTAGCGATCCGATCCAGACATACGCGCGTTACTTCACGTGACGTGAGCCGGCCATCAGCGATGCAGGCGGCCACCGTATTCAAACTCAGGTCAGCGATTTCGTCGTCGTTCATGGCCGCTTACCGAGAGGTTCGCCAAGATTTGGCGGCGTCTTGGCCGAAGCATGTGAATGCCCGGCTAATTTCGAGGCCTTGCCCAAGTATGTGCATGAACATACCGCACGCATAAAGACGGCGTGAGCGCCACCTGCAATCGATGACGCATCTGTGGCCGCCCCGACGCCTCTCGTGGAGAATTTTGGCAGCGCCGACTACACTCCGCTCAGCTGCCCTCGAGCCCCGTGATCGAAACCGAAAACTCTCAGACGAAACGGCCCCAAACATGGGAGAAGGTCAACTTCACATGCCGTGTCGACAGATCTACCTGACAATTGCGCTGCTGCTCGCACTCGTCAGCGCTCAATCGACCCCAGCACATGCGCTGTCGGCCGACACACTGAAGTCGGTCGTTTCGGTATTACCTGTCTGGCCCGGGCGAGCCCAAGCCGGCGCCGGCGGATCTCCGGGCGGCGCACCGGAAGGAAGCGGAGTGGTTTTGCAATCCGGACTTATTGCCACGGCCTGGCATGTGGTCAAGCCCGCCAAGCGGATCGACATTCGTCTTTCGGACGGACGCATCCTGCCAGCGCAACTGATTGCAAAGGACGCCGCGAGCGACATCGCCTTACTGGGCGTCGAAGTTGAGCTTGTACCGATCGAGATCGCGCCTGCGCCGCAACTCGCGCAGCCGGTATGCGCCGTCGGTAACGCATACGGCCTGGGCCTTTCCGTGACATGCGGCGTGGTTTCTGCGCTGAACGTATCTGACGCAGGTTTCAACCCTGTGGAAGACTTCGTCCAGACGGATGCTGCTGCGAACCCGGGCGTGTCGGGTGGAGCGTTGGTGGACGCGGAAGGCCGCCTGGTGGGCATGATGTCGGCGATCTTCGCCTCTGAGGGCGATACCAATATCGGCGTTAATTTTGCCACTTCGACCGAGCTGCTCCTGCGGATCGTCGAGGCACTTATTTCCGATGGTGAGGTCCGGTATCCTTCACCCGGCTGGCAGCTGGAAACCGCTGGACGCGATCAGTTGGCCACAGTGGCCGCGCCGGTGATCAGCGAGGTGAGCGACGGCGGTCCGGCGGCCATGGCGGGTATCGCACCTGGCGACGTGATCCTGAAAATCGGCTCGCGCCGGGTTCGGACGCCTCGCGACGCACTCGCCGCGCTTGCCGTTGTTCCCGACGTCAGCACGCCACTCGACATTACCTTGCAACGTGACGGGCAACGGCGCGTCGTCGCTCTGTCTTTTGATGCAGCGCCAACGGTGTCGGACGCGCCGGATATACCGGAATCGCTCGGAGACTGTCCCCATCCAGCGCCGGTCTGCCGCGTCCGACAGGCGGTTTTCCCGGTCTCCAGCTTCGATCCAATCGCCAGCGCAACACGGATCGGACCCACGCTCCTGGTCACGAACCGGCATGTCGTGGCAGACCGACCGGATGCGGTCGTCCACACGCCCGATGGGCCAAGGGGCGCAAGGGTGATCCCGTCGGCCTACCTCGGCGATCTGGCACTGCTCGAGGTTCAGGGTCTGCCCGGAGACGGGTTCATTCCGGACCTCGAAGGGGAAGTCCCGGACGATGGCGCATTCTACGCCGTCGGCACCGACATAGCCCGGAAAGAGGTGCGCGTCTTCGATCCCGGCGGGTTGATTGCCAGGCCGGCGGAAGGCGCAGATCTGGGACGGCTCCACGTTCGGTCACGCATGCAACCCGGCGTCAGTGGCGGAGCCCTCGTGGGCCAGCGAGGCGAACTGGTGGGGATTGCCGTGGGCGGCGGCGACGGACGTTTCGAGGCAGTGACTCTGGAAGGCGTTCGCGCGCTTTTGGCTTTGCGCACCGACGCTACGGCCGCCGACGTGACGCGTCGGCTGGGAACAGCCCTGTCGGACTGTGCGGCCAGGATGAGCGCAATTCAGGCGCCCACAGCGGACGAATCCGACCGCGGAACGCTATTTGAAACCTGTGCCGCGACGATGAACCATGGTCAGCTGCTCGAAGCCGGGCGCATCCTGGCGCGGGCCGGCGATTTCGACGGCGCCATAGCTCTACATGGTCAGGCCGCCGAGCAGGTCCCGAACTCGATCAACGCGCGGATCTCGCTATTGGTGTCGCTGCAGCTCGCCGGACGCTTCGATGAGATGACAGGGCACGCACGTCGGCTGATGCTCATGGCACCCGAAGACCCCCAGGCCTTGCGGTTTGCAATACAATCCGGCGTTTGGGGAAACGCACCGGAACTCGCCGAAGAAGCCTATCGGGCACTCGTGAAGGCAGATCCGCGACAGGCCGAGGCTGCCCGCCGGTTCATCGACAATGCACCCCTTGCACCGGCGCGTCGATAGCGCGGTCACTCCGATAGCGGGTCGGGAATCCAACCGGCTGCGACGACACCTTCACGCTCAAACGGAGACGGTGTTGCGCGGGCCAGAATGCGGGCCTTGAGCCCGGCTGAGCTCAGCCCCGGGTTTCGCGCCAATAACCTGGCCGCAAGGGCGGCGAGACGCGGAACCGCGTAGCTGGAGCCGGAGGCGATCCCGGATGCGCCGCGAAAATCGACGATTTCCAGGTTCTCCGCCGGCAGCATCACATCGACACTCACCGCTCCCCAATTCGATCCCGAAGCAAGGCGCCCGAAGCCGTCGGCCGAGGTTACGGTGACGATGTTTTCGAGCGTGAACGCAGCCGGAAAGACAGGGTCTTTGTCGATATCGCGGCCGTCGTTTCCGGCTGAAACGATGGCCAAGATGTCGAGCCTGCGAAGCGCGCTTTCGAAAGCGTGCCAGTCTTCGGGCCTGCGGCTACCCAGCGGCACGGCGAGGATGCGGGCGCCCGCATCGGCCGCGCGCGCGACCAGATCGCCCATGCGCCTCATGTCGGGGCGCGGATAGCGGAACGGGATCAGCGCGGCGTGGGGCGCTTCCCGCGCGAGCACCGATGCAGTCGCCGTACCGTGACGGATCGGAAGGAAGGGTCCGCGCGAGACGTCCCCGTCGTATGGCCAGGGATCGAGATCCCAATAGTCATAGCCCAGAGGCATCCCCTCGCCGTCGCGGGCCAGTCGGTTCCGAAACATCGGTAGATCGTAGGCCAGGCCCGAGTCCACAAGTGCGACCCGAATACCGCCGGGGTCTCTCCCCTCAGGCCAGGGGGCCTGCAAGGTCTCGGTCCATCTTAGCGTCTTGAGATCGCTTTCCAGCTGATCGAGGTATTGCCAAACATCTCCGTCTGCCCGGATCGCCCGACCAGACTGCACCGTGCACCCGCCATCGGCTATGGCCTGAAGAGACGGCCGAGCGCTGTCGCCGTCGTGCGCGGCGTAGGAAACCAGGAACCGGCGAAGCCTGCCGTTGAACTGCCGCCGCTCGATGATGAGTTCGTCAGCCCCTGGCAGCAGAAGGCGAACCACGATACGGCGCGCTTCTCGATTGTCAGGCTGACGGATCTCATCCAGAAACCAGCTGCCGGGTATGGCGTTCTGTGCGTCGAGGCCGAATAATCCGGGCTGCGGGCATACCCGTTCGACAGCGAGACGCAGCCAGTGCGCTTCGTCCCTGTTACAGTCGGCGATCGATCCAGTCGGCACTGCAATCATCGAAGCGAGTACGAATAGTCCGCCGGGAGTCCGCATGGGAAAGCGTCTCATGTACCGATGATTTCACCGCC
>JAGWAU010000055.1 GCA_021296255.1 Alphaproteobacteria bacterium
CGTCAAACGCAAAATGAGCACGTTCCCACTGCGCCGGCCGGACACCCCTCCACTCCCTGCCGTCAATCCAGTCAACAGCATCAAAGTCATAAAGTAAACAGTATTGGAGCTAGGATCGTCGCTCTCAGCCCGACCCCGCCGGGCTTTCTGGCACCGGAGCGAAACAGGCGCCGGGGACCACGTTTCAACTCTACGACGCCGCCGGACAACGCGGCGTTCCAGGCCAATATGGACGACCAGGCGCTCACCAACGCCGCGCTGAACGAGGGCAGCTCGGTCCACGCCCGGGTGATGGACATGCCCTGGGACGAGTTCAAGGCCGAGTTCACCCACGTGCCCAGTGCCAATGCCGACGACAAAGACGAGGCCGCCCCAGCCGACCCCGACGCAGGCCGACTCGAACCGGACCAGTCAGTGGAGACTGGTCAACAGCATCTCACGCGACGACGGGAACGGGATTGAGATCTGCTTCGTCGAGCGGGCCGTCCCGCCACCCCATCTCAACCGGCACGTCGTAGAGGCGTCCCGGCGCGAAGCGTTCCCAGAAGTGGCGCAGGCCGGGCACGATCACGCGCGCCACCGGCATGCCGACGTCGGGCCTCGTCTGGTCGAGGACCAGGAATTCCATGCCCCTGGCTTCCACCAATGCACGGCAGCGCTCCACGTCTTCCCGCAGGTCCGCCGTAACGGGAACCGGATAGTCCGACCTGCCGCGTAGTGCGGGGCCCTGAGCCGGCGCCAGCCAGGGATGGTCCGCGAGAGTCGCGTTCTTCCACCACCAAAGACACATCGGATCGTCGACCCCGTAGCGCGCGGCAGCATCCTCGGGACGGGGGACCCAAGTCAAACACTGGTTCATCTCGCACACCGCGCGGAGTGCCGCGACGTGCGGGTCAAAATGCGCGCCCGCTCCGTAGATGATGTCCTCCGTCTCGACGTCGGTGCGGCGCGAGAGCGCAACGAAGGCGGGGATGCCGAGATCGCTGGTCGCGTCCAGCACCCACATGTCACGATGATGGCGGCGGTAGTAGTCGGCCGCCGACGCCAAGTAGGAATCTCCGAAACTTTCCAGATTCACCTCGAGCAAGCGAAGCCGGTTGTACCACCAGATGGCGAAGGCGTCGCGTTCTACCAGCTCGAAGAACCCCTGCAGGATGGCTTCCTCCAGCGTGTTGCCAGCAGCGCAGCCGTTGGAGTCCGCCCAGAGGCCAGAATCGCCGCGCTGTTCCGGCGTCATGCCGTAGAGCATGGACGTAGGCAGATAACGATGCCGGCCTTGCGTGAGCGACCACACGGGCGACCAGTCGACATTCCTCTCGGAGTCGAAGCGTGGCGGGACAACGTTGTAGGGATGGCCGCGGGCGTTGATCTCCTCCGCATGATCCAACTGTCGATCGCTGAAGAGCTGGACATCGTTGGGGTGGACCGCCTCCGCCTCACCCGCCGCCGCGAAGTCTGACAACCGCCGCCGGCGGCGAATTTCGTCGCCGTGGAAGGCACTGGAATAGCGTTCGATCGCCTCGCAGAGCGCACTCACCTCCGATTGGCTCGCCGTGCTCCCCTTGCCGGCGCTCTTGCTCCGCAGGCTGCGCCTGAGCGAGCTCAGATTCTTGATCCGGAGCGCCAGATTGCTACCGGCCCAGTGGACGTGCAACCAGGGATCGGTCTCCTCCGTGGCGCGGGCAACCCAGGTCACGATACCACTGACGGGACTGATCAAATGGCGATATCGCGTAAGAGTCTCTTCCGGCGATACCGAGCGCACGCCGCCGCTGTTGCAGACGCCTTTCGAACTCGGTTGGAGTCGCACTGGCTGTGCCGGCCGGTCGGTGCGATACGATGCCTCGTCGCCGCAGACGGAACACTGCGGACAGCGTATGACGGCATGGTGCTCAGCCTTCAGATGACTCACATCCAGCGTGATCGCGTGCTCGTGAAGGGGCGCCGCCTCTTCGAGAACCAGCCACTTGGCGATTTCGGCGGCGACGAGGCCGTATACTGCGTCCATAACGGCGGGCTCGGCGGCACGGGGCAGGAAAGCGGTGTCTTCGCCGGCGACGTTGCGCAGGAACGTGTGGACCTCCTGGTGGCCGCGCAGGCGGTAGGCCAGACAAGCCCAGCACGGGCCCTGCTCCGCGGGCCGGAAGACGGGGCCGAAGAGGGGTTGCACGCCCTTCGGCCTGACCGCCATCCACGGTGCGCCGGAGGAGATATGGCGCCGGTTGACGGCGTCATGCCGTTCGTCGAGATAGTCGACGCAGACGATGACCGAGAGCGTCGGGTTGTCCGCACCCACATCCACGCCCATGACGTCTAGCGGCCGGGCGAGACGGCCGTCGTCGCCGACGACAGCCACTCTCGCCGCCGCCAGGCGTTCCTCGGCCCAGCGCGGCGACGCTCCCAGGGAGGACCAGAACGCTGCCGCTTCCCGTTCCATGGCGTATTCGCCCGAGACGACATAGCCCTTGGCCGCGAGAGAGGCGAGCGCGGTCAGAACGTCAGACTCCGAATGCGAACCGGCGAGCGCGGAGACGATGTCGTTCCGCGAGCGCCTGCCGTCGAGCAGCGGCAGCAGATCGCAAAGGATCCGCCCATGGAGCAACGTGTTGAACGTTTCGGACAGCAGGAGCACCTGCCCGTCTTCGATCGGTCGAAATTCGAAATGCGGCGTCAGCATCGGCACTTCGATCGTACCGAGGTCCGCGACGGCGGCCTTCTTCAGGGTTCCACGCGGCAGGTGCGCCGGCGGACTCAAGACGGACCGGACGCTTCGGAACCGGCGTCGCTCTCAGCCGGGGAGACATTCCTTCCGACAAGAATATCGATTTCGGCAGAGGCGGAGGCGGCCGTATCGCGGACTGCGGCGGTCAGCGCGTCGAAATCCTCCGCCCCGCAGGCCCTCGCGACGGCGGCCTTGACCTTCGGACCCGCTGCCTCAGCCGCGAAGCCGTCCCCCCCGACCAGCCGCAGAATGCCCCGCAGGCCGCGCCACAGGGTCGCGGCGTCCGCGAGCCGCCCAGCACCGGCGCCACGGAAAACCGAGGCGGCGGTGGGCGCAGGGTCATCCGGGTCGTTTCCGGTATGGGTCAATCGCAGCAACCGGGCGGCGCGCTCGACATCCCGGAGGCCGCCGCGCATGTCGTCGAGAGACGAGAGGCCCGGTTCGACCGAGCGCCCGGTCCCGTCCCGCAACTCCGCGATGAGCGCGTCGCGAGCAGCCCCATGGGCAAGGCTTTCGCGCCGTGCGTCGTCGAACCGCCTTCCGACTTCCGACTCGCCGAATTCGAAGACACGACGCGTCCGAGTCAGGTCCGGAAACGCGCCAGTCCGGCAATGGTCCGCCAGATCGTCGAGAGACCACGCGGCCCGCTCCTTACCGACGCCGCGCGGCATCGGGGCGAACAGCAGGCTGTCGCGGGACAGACCGGCCAGGGCTTCGCGGAAGCGCCGACACAGGGCTTCGCGATCGACGGCGGCGCCTGCATAGACGAAAAAGACATCGAGCTCGGCGCCGGGCGCCGCTTCCCCGCTGGCCAGTTCGCCTAGAACCACTGCCGCGACGCCGCCTTCACCGCGCGGTCCGCGCCTGTGGGCAGAGTCCTCCGTGACGGCCGACAACACGGCGGAGATCGAGGCTTCGGCGACGTTGGACAAAGCCGTTCCCGCCTCGACCGGCGACAGGTTGCCACGCAAGGTATGCACGCCGATCTGGAACGCCTTGTCGTTCGACCAGTTCCGCACGGTGTCCACCGCGTCGTCCACGTCCTGGACCGGGATCTCGGCGATCCGCTCCTTCATTTCGGAAGAGCCAAACTCGCGCGTCCAGTAGAGGCGCGTCAGGCCCCGTCGGGCGACCACCTCGGTTTCCGGGTCCGGTCCGAAACCCTCCGGGAGATCGAGGTCGGTGAATTCCCTGTCCTGGAGACTCTCGAGCAGTTCCGGGTTGCGTTCGATCCATTCGGCGAGGCGCGGCGCGGCGCCAAAGATCTCGACGATCGCGTCGAAGGCCTCCGGACGCGCCGCGGAGACCGGACTGTCGTAGGCGCTCCAGTCGTCGACCTCGGGATAGAAGCGCGCGCGCCAGCCGTCGACCAGGGGATCCATCGTCTCGAACCAGCGTTTCGGACGGACGGCCAGATTGAACATCTTGGCGTAGCCTCCCGGCAGTTGCGGCGACTCGTCCCCGGCGTGGTGTTGCAACAGCGGGTAGCGCCGGCTCGCCACGGCATGATGGTCCGGGTGCCGCTGCATGTTGTAGAACATCCAGTTGCTGAACCTGCAGTCAGCGCTCCAGGAATGACGGGGCCGGACCTTTTCGAACCGGCCGTTGGGCAGACGGACGCGGCGCAAACCGTAGTGCTGGATATAGTTGCTGATCTTCATCGAGAAGACGACGCCGAGGCACATGACGACGTAGACCGGGATCGCCCACGGACCGCCCAGCCAATAGATCAACGCGTACCAGAAAGCGGTTTCGATGCCGTAGCGCCAGAACGGGTTGGTGTGGTGCCAGACCGGCAAGCGGCGGCGCGCGAGCCGCTCGCGTGCAACCTTCCAGGCGCCAAGAAGGTTGCTCGCCACTTCACGGGGGAAATACCGCCAGATGCTCTGGCCCTTGGGCGCGGAACCCACGTCCAGCGGCGTGCCGACGAGAGCATGGTGAATATAGACATGCTCCGTGGCGTACTGAGGGTATGAGACGGACGCGAGCAGAAACTCGCCCAGACGCCGCTCCCACGTCGCGCGCCGATGGACCAGCTCGTGACCGACGATGAAGACCGCCTGGGCTTCGGTGGCCAGCACGACGGTCATTAAAGTGGCTTCCCAGATCGCGAGATGGCCGGCGACAAGGATCTGCCAGAGCACGAATACGAACGTCACCGGCCAGAGGAACGCCCATCCCCAAACCGGCAGGTCATACCAGATCAGTCGGCTTTCCGGCGTCTTGACCGGATCCATGTTCCGCTCGTCAGCACCGAACGCGATATCCAGCGGTCCCGGAAGGGCGAAGAAGGCGAAGGGAGCTGCGATCCACCAGCCGCCGTGAATCGCGGCGTTGACGATCAGCGGGAAGACCGCCAGCGGCAGGAAGTGCGGGAGGGCACTCCGGAACGACGGCTCGACCGCCCCTCCGCTCTCCGCCGGTTCAGCACCCAAACTGCTTGGCTTCGCCCTGTCACTGGCCATGGCGACCTCTTGCCTTTACCGGCCTGTGCATCTCGTCGGAGCGCCCATTCTTGCCGCTAAAGCGGGTCCGGTAAAGCCGCCCTGCTGAGGCCCTTCCGGCGGGACGCGGTCAACGCGGCGGCGGCGCGGGAAATAGCGAGCCGACGCCGTCTGATTCGGAAAGAGGCAATCCTAACCGAGGGCCGGAGCCTGCAAGGGCTTCCAGTCGTTGGCCAAACGCAAGGGCACTCCGGTCTTGTCCTGAAGCTCGTCGAATTCGAGGTCCTCGAGCTTCTCCCGGACGATCGGACCGTCAGGCCCGAAATCGATCACTGCCAGATCCGAATAGACGGTGGACACGCACTCCTTGCCCGTGAGCGGCAGCGTGCACTCTTCGACGATCTTGGGATCGCCCTTCTTTGTCGTGTGCGTCGTCATGATGAACACACGCTTCGAACCAGCCACGAGATCCATGGCGCCGCCGACACCCGGCAGCGCGTCCATGCCCGTCGTCCAATTCGCGAGGTCCCCCGTCTTCGACACCTGGAAGGCACCCAGGACGCAAATATCGATATGGCCGCCGCGAATCATGGCGAACGAGTCGGCGTGGTGAAAAAAGGACCCGCCGGGCAACAGCGTCACCAGCTTCTTGCCGGCGTTGACGAGCTCCTCGTCCTCCTCCCCCGCCTCGGGCCGCGGCCCCATGCCAAGAATGCCGTTCTCGCTCTGGAAGACGATCTCGCGATCCTCCGGCAAGTAATTCGCTACCAATTCCGGCATGCCGATCCCAAGATTGACGAACGAACCGTCAGGAATGTCCCGGCCCACGCGCCAGGCGATTTGAGTTCGGTCTAGACGCTCCGTCATGTCTTCATGCTCCTTCTTGGGCGACCAGCTCGCGCTCGCTGAGCGGGTTGGGCACGGCGACGATCCGGTCGACGAAGATGCTCGGCGTCACGATGGCCTCGGGGTCGAGTTCCCCCAGATCGACAATGGTCCGCACCTGCACGATGGTGGTTTTGGCTGCCATGCACATCGGCGGTCCGAAATTCCGCTGCGCCTTGTGGTAAACGAGATTCCCCCAGCGGTCCGCCTGCTCTGCCTTGACCAGCGCGAAATCGGCGTGGATCGGGAGCTCCAAGACGTACTTCTTGCCGTCGAACGTGCGGCGTTCCTTGCCCGCCGCCAGAGGAGTGCCGACGGACGTGGGCGTGTAAAAGCCGCCGATTCCGGCACCGGCCGCCCGAATGCGCTCGGCCAACGTCCCTTGTGGCACCAACTCCAGTTCGATTCTTCCCTCGCGGTGCAGATCGTCGATGATCGTCGAGTTTTCCTGACGCGGAAACGAACACACGACCTTGCCGACCTGCCCGGTGGACAACAGCTTGGCGATGCCGACCCGCCCGACGCCCGCGTTGTTGCTGACGATCGTAAGGTTCTTGGCGCCTTGCTCCGCCAACGCGTGGAGCAGGTCGATCGGACTGCCCGCCATTCCGAAGCCGCCGACGTGGATGACGGCGCCGTCGTGAATGTCGGCGATGGCCTCCCTGAGGCTGTTGACGATCTTGTTCATCATGACGGGGAACAGTCATAACGACCGTCCGCAGATATTTCCAGTCTGCATCCGAGCCAATCCTCGATGTCGAGGGATCAGGTGCGGCGGCGCGCCATCACGAAAGATTCATCAGTAAACCAAAGGTCTCGGCACTTTCGCGGAACGCGGCGCGGCGCGTCGAGACAGGCATCGCCGATTACCTCTTCGTGAAGACGATTGTCCTCGATCTGCACGACATACATGGGCGCGCCCCCGATCGCATGTTGTCGTGAGAGTCCGTCTGCCTCAAATGAACGCTCGGCCCATGATGTAGAGTCCGAGGACCAGCAGTGAGCTGAAGAACACCTTGCGGAAGGCGGTCTCCGACAACGATTGGTGCACGCGCTGGCCGACCACCATGCCGGCGAGCGCCGGGAGCACCGCGATCACCGAAATGACACCCAAATCCTGGGGCAACAATCGATTGCCCGCGAGCGCAATGCCCAAAGCGACCGTGGAAACGGTGTAGAGCACCCCCATGGCCTGGATCAGAACATTGCGGTCGAGCCCCAAGGCCTGCAGATAGAGCGTAGCGGGTACGACGAACGAGCCCGTAAGACCTGTCAGAGTTCCATTGATCAACCCGATGACCGGCGACAGCCATTTCTCACGTGCGCCCGGAGCCGGAACCCGCACCGACGTGAGACTGATCAACGAGTAGAGGCACAGCACAGCACCGAGCAGCCCGGAGAGCAGACGCGCATCCGACTTCGCAAGGATCCCAGCCCCCATCCAAATGCCCAGACAAGCGACGACCAGCAATGGCCACAGCCGCCGCAGGATCTCGGATAAGGCGCCGCCAACCATTCCCTGCCAGGCGTTGGTGACAAAAGACGGGATCAGCATCAACGCCATCGCCTCCGTGAGACCGAATGCCGCCGTCAACAGGGCGAGTGAAATGGTCGGCAGACCCAAGCCGACGACACCTTTCACGGCGCCGGCGATCAGGAAGGTCGCGGCGACGATCACGAGGCTCTCAGGTGCCCACATGTGAAAATGATCTGCGGATCGAGGATGCATGGCAACAGTGGAAATACCATTTTTCGCATTTTATACAATCGGTTAACAAAACTTCCTCAATGTGTCTTCGTGCAACGGCGGCTCGGTCACCGCGACAACGCTCGATCGGTCTGAATATCGGACCGCCTTGGAAGGCTGGCGGATGCTTTGCCCGGAATGCCGTCGTGGGTTACGCTGGCGACAGGATGAGACGGCGAGTCGGAACCCATATGGGCGAAGTGGCGCCAAGCCAGGAATACGGCGGATATTTCTCGGCAGGACTTCCCAAGAAGCACGACGACGAACTGCTCGAGACGGGTCCGGGCACCGCAGCGGGAGAATATCTCCGAAAGTTCTGGCATCCGGTGTGTCTGTCATCGGAACTGACCGATTTGCCGTTGGCCGTTCGGCATCTCGGCGAAGACCTCGTCCTGTTCCGTGACAAGTCCGGGCGGTTGGGCGCCCTCCATCGTCACTGCTCGCATCGGGGCACGTCACTCGAGTACGGCATCGTGTCGGAGCGCGGACTACGCTGCTGCTACCACGGCTGGCTGTTCGACGTCGACGGCGCCGTTCTCGACACGCCGGGCGAGCCTCCGGAGTCCCGGTTGAAGGACTCGTTCCGCCACGGTGCCTATCCCGTGCGGGAATATCGCGGGTTGGTGTTCGCCTACTTGGGCCCCCCCGATCGAAAACCGAGGTTTCCCATATACGACGCCTATCTCCAGCCGGACGATGATTTGGCGCCGTACTCGATCTGGCATTCGTGCAACTGGTTGCACGTTCAGGAAAACATCATGGATCCGGCCCACATCGTTTTCCTGCACAGCCGGAACAATCAGTATCAGCTATCGCCCCGGATGGACGTGATGCCGGAGGTCGAATTCCGGGAGACCGACAACGGACACGGTTGCCTCTACGTCACCAGCCGCCGAATCGACGACCTAGTATGGGTGCGCTGCATCCATGCGTTGTTGCCCGGCTTTTTCCAAGCCGGCGCCCTCTTCGAACAGGGCGACGCGGAGAAATTCTACACGGGATCGGCGTTGACCCGCTGGACCGTACCGATCGACGACAACCACTGCATGATCTTTGGTTATCGCCACTTCTCCGAAGCGCTGGATCCGCACGGCTTCGGCAAGCCCGAGGAATGCGGCAAGGAGATCGTCGACTTCGCGCCGGGACAGACCATGCACCGTGACTACGAAGAGATGCAGCGGAATCCGGGCGACTGGGAGGTGCTCGTCAGCCAGGGACCGTTGCCCGACCATGGGCGCGAGCATCCGGGTTGGACTGATACGGGCGTGATGATGATGCGCCGGCAATTTCGACGGGCGTTGCGCGGTGAGTCCGAACCCGACCTTCACTCGCCGCAAAACGGCTGGGACGCCCGCGCGACGTACACGTTCGACTCGGTCCTGCGGATTCCGCCCAGAAACGAAGGTGACAATGCTTTGGTTGCCGAGGCGGGCCACCGCGCGACGGATATCGTCTTGGCCGCGGAAGAGCCTCCGGGGCCGCCCCGCGACCAGGCCATCGGGGAACGCATCAGGGCCATGAAGGAAGAGTTGCTCTCCAGGCGGGAGTAAACGACGCGCGCGCTCATGGACGCGTACCGACCGTCGCGGGGATGCAAAACGGAAGGATTCATATCGCAGAAGAAAATGGTCGGAGCGAGAGGATTTGAACCTCCGACCCCCACACCCCCAGTGTGGTGCGCTACCAGGCTGCGCTACGCTCCGACGAGTCACGCGTTCTGCTCGACATGCGGTACCACGGATACCCGTCCACGCGAGTTCGGTCAAGGTATCGGACGGCGGGTCAGACCCTGCGGCGCGCGAGGATGCCCCGAAGCGAGGCGAGTTCGTCGACGACACCTTCAAGCAGCCGCCGCTGTTCGGCATTGAGAGCGCCATCGCCTCCGTTGGTTTCCGCGCCGTCGCCGCGTTTGGCCCCTTCGCGAAGCACTTTTTGAACGCCTCGAATGGTGTAGCCCTCGCTGTAGAGCAAACGCCGAATTCGCCTCAGCAATTCAACGTCTTCCGGCCGGTAGTAGCGCCGGCCGCCGCCCCGCTTCAGCGGCCGGACCTGACTGAACTTGCCTTCCCAGAATCGCAGGACGTGCTGTGGGACTTCCAACTCGCCGGCGACCTCGGAAATCGTTCGAAAGGCGCTTGGCGATTTCGTCGCGCGCCGTGCCCGGGAGGTGCTGCGTTCCGTTGCGTCCGCCATCGTCGGTCGACTAATCGCTGCGTGACAAGGTGCGGTTGATGCGATCCTTGAGGACGTGAGACGGTCGAAAAACGAGAACCCGGCGGGGCAGGATCGGCACTTCCTCTCCCGTTTTTGGGTTGCGGCCGATCCGGCGGCCCTTCTGTCGGACGTAAAAGCTGCCGAACGAAGAGATCTTCACGGTCTCGCCGGTAACCAAATGATCGGCGATCTCATTCAGGACGACTTCAACTAAATCGGCAGACTCGTTGCGTGACAGTCCAACCTCTTGGTAGACGGCTTCGCTCAGCTGCGCTCGGGTGACCGTTCTTCCCGCCATGTCTTTCCCCACTGGATAGGGCTCACCGTAGCGTTGCCGAAGAAATCCGTCAATATCAAAGGGATGGGGGCCGACCTTTAAGTCTCAATCGAGTCGCCGAGACCGGGAGACCGCCGTGAGTTAGGAGCCGGCATTCTTTGCCGTCCACGGCAGCGGACTTCCGGTCCACTACCACCGCGCAAGGCAGGCACCCCAGGTAAAGCCACCACCCATGGCCTCCATGAGGACCAGGTCACCCCGCTTGATCCGGCCATCCGAGGTCGCTTGGTCAAGGGCGAGCGGGACGGAAGCCGCCGATGTATTCGCATGATCCTGGATCGTAACGATCACGCGCTCGGGTGAAAGCTTGAGCTTCTTCGCCGTGGCCTCGAGAATTCGCCTGTTCGCCTGATGCGGCACCATCCAGTCGAGCTCGCTCGCCGTCAGGCCCACGTCCTCCAGAGTTTCGTCGACAACGCTCGAGAGATTGGTGACCGCATGGCGGAATACTTCCTTACCAAACATCCGGAGGTGACCCGTGGTTTGCGTCGAAGACGGTCCGCCATCTACGTAAAGCATGTCATGTTTACGGCCGTCGGCGTGAAGCCGGGTGGAGAGAATCCCCCGATCTTCGGCAGTACCGTTACCCTCCGCAGACTTGAGAACGACTGCCCCGGCGCCGTCCCCGAACAGGACGCATGTGCTGCGGTCGGACCAATCGAGAATTCGAGAAAAGGTCTCGGCGCCGATCACAAGCGCCGTATCCGCCTGGCCCACACGCAAGAAATT
Organism: Alphaproteobacteria bacterium; assembly: GCA_021296255.1. Classification (GTDB taxonomy): domain Bacteria; phylum Pseudomonadota; class Alphaproteobacteria; order UBA2966; family UBA2966; genus UBA2966. The sequence continues at coordinate 11,079 of JAGWAU010000055.1, forward strand.
GTCGGCCACCGCCATGGCATAGACAAAGCCGCTACAAACCGCCTGGACGTCGAATGCGAACCCCCGGGTCATGCCGAGTTGGGCCTGGACGAGCGTCGCCGTCGCGGGAAACGTTTCATCGGGCGTTGCGGTCGCCAAAACGATCATGTCGAGCTCGCCGACGGCAACACCGGCATCCATGAGTGCGTCCGTCGACGCGTGCATGGCAAGATCGGACGTCTTCTCGCCATCGGCTGCGATGTGCCGCCGCTTGATCCCCGTGCGAGCCGTGATCCATTCGTCACTGGTGTCGACGATCTTCGCCATCTCGTCGTTGGTCACCACCCGGGCAGGAAGATATGACCCGCAGCCCACGATTTGAGAACGCCTGAGAGTCACGAAACAGCCGCCTGTGGCGCTTCGTCCGCAGGTTCCTGAGGAATGACGTAGCTCTTTTCGAGATCGGCCTGAATGCGTTCGGTAAAGCGGCCTCGAACCAGATCGATCGCGACACCGATCGCGTTGGCATACCCGGCACCGTCAGTGCCACCGTGACTCTTCACGGAAATGCCGTTGAGGCCGACAAACACGGCGCCGTTGTAAGCACGGGGATCGATCCTCGCCCTCATCCGCCGCAATGCGGGTCTTGCCAGCAGGTAACCCAGCTTTGAGGGGATGCCGCTCTGAAAGGCTTGGCGCATGAAGTCCACGAACATGCTCGAACCGCCTTCGAGGGTCTTCAATACGGCGTTGCCCGTGAAACCGTCCGTAGCGACGACATCCACCGTGCCTTCACAAATATCGTTTCCCTCGATGAACCCCGCGAACTCGAACCCGAAATCGACGTCGCGGAGGGCTTCCCCTGCGGACCGGACCGTGTCGTTGCCCTTAAGCTCCTCCACGCCGACATTGAGCAAACCCACCGTCGGTCGGTCGATACCCAATTCGATTCGGGCGAACGCGGCACCCATGACGGCAAACTGAACCAAATTGCCGGCGCTGCATTCGACATTGGCGCCCAAGTCGAGAACGGCGGTTCGTCCCTTTCGCGTCGGGAAGAACGAGACCATGGCCGGGCGGTCAATGCTCGGCTGCGTTTTGAGAACGAACTTGGAGATGGCCATCAGAGCGCCAGTATTGCCAGCGGATACGACGACGCCGGCGAAACCCTCCTTTACGGCATCGACGGCCAGACGCATGCTCGACTCCTGGCCTCGACGCAAGGCCTGTGAAGGCTTCTCATCGGCTGCGATGGATTGCTCGGTGTGGCGAATTTCGCAGACCTCGGCGAGGCGGCGAAAACGCGCGAGGTAGGGCGCGATTCGGTTCTCGTCGCCGAAGAGGAGGAATCGCGCGTCAGGATGCTGAGACCGCGCTATCTCGGTCCCCTCGATGACCATCTCGGGGGCATGGTCGCCCCCCATGGCATCCAGAGCGATATACACGGAAGACGTCACGGCGGAACCCGGGGATGCGCCTGCTCTGGGCGCTAAATCGTGCCGCCTGCCTCGGTTACCTCGCGATCGTTGTAGCAGCCGCACGCCTGACACACATGATGCGGACGCTTGTACTCGCCGCATTTCGAACACTCCACGTACGCGGACGGTTTCAACGCGTCGTGGGAGCGCCTCATGTTGCGCTTGGATTTCGACACCTTCTTCTTGGGTACTGCCATGATTCCTGTCTTTCGTCAGCGGTCCGCCGGAAGCGCGGCTACCGCACGCCTAATTCTTCGCAGGACCGTCTCTGAGGATTGCGAACGGACTGTCCGTCGGTTCGCGTTCATCGGCGCGCTTGGTGTAAATCGTAAATTCCGTTCCCGGCTTCCTCGGATAGTCATCCAGCGACAGCGCCAAGTGCTCTGAAATTGCCTCCCCGATATCAAACGATCCACCCTGCATCAGCTCGGGCGGATCGTTTTCTTCAGGATCGAATACCACTTCCCTGCTTCCGTCGACATCAGCGCCGGGGACATATTCAAGCTCGAACCACTCGTCGATATGCGCCGCCACGGAATCTAGCGTAATGACGCAGGACTGTAACACGTCGGCGACGAAATTGACACGCACCCGCACGACCGACGTGCCATTGACCCGGCGCGCCCAAACTCGAGCTTCGAGCCGCTCGAGATCCAGCAACGAAAAGCGATCTGCCAACCGGCGACGTTCGGCCGGCTCACATCGAAACACGATTTCCGTGTCCCGGTCGGCAAGCTGATCGGCTCGGATAATCCGGCTGAATTCGGGTGACGACTCGACGCTCATGTTTGCGTTTCGGGCGCGGACATTGCCAATTGTTGTGCTGCTTTCACGCGAGAGCGCCCGTGGCGGCGCGAAAATAGGGCCAGCACCGACCCCGGTCAACGATGAAATCGCTCGGAGTCCGAACTGATCAAGGAATAGTCCACAAAGCGAACGCGGCCGTCCGCTATCGCCTCGACCGGTTGCTCCCGCAACCTCCGCAACGTCGCCGTGACGTAGCGGGTCATGCCATCGACGACGGCATTTTTCGTCTCGCTTTCCGAGGGGATGGTACCAAAAACGTTCCTGCGCAACGCACTGGACAGATCGGCATCACTCGTCGCCAACGCAGAATCGTAGGCTCGAGACCGTCCGTAGTAAGCCTCGGCCATCGCCTTGACTTTCCTGCCAACACTGAGATCGCCAATACCCATCTCCCGCAGACTCCGGTCCATGTCGGTGATCATCGTATCGAACAGATATTGAGCAATCCGTTGGGCTGCATCCTCGCCCGCCATCAACCTACCGATCACGAGATAGGCGTGCAGCACCACCATCTCGAACCTGCCATCGACCGTATCGGGGACACCCCCGTCGACGTAGAACGACGGCGACCTAGCCTGCCCGACAACCTGGTCGTATAACCGTCGCGCGATCTCGCGTTCGCGCCTCTTTTGACGACTGAAGACGAACAAGCCACCTCCTGCGCAGAACTTGCAGCCGATTGACACACTTGACGACCGGATGCAAGTTCTCGACCCGTAGCCGACAGGGTGAACACCGCCCTGGAATGTCGGCGGAGTCGCAGAAAGCGTTCAGATGTCACCCGTCCGCGTATACCTCACGTTCGGCCTGATGATGGGACTGCTGGGCGCCGCCTGCACGCCGACGCAAAACGTCCGCGGCTATTTCATCGACGACGTGCTGATCGCCGAGATCAAGAGCGACGTAGACGACAAGGGAAGTGTTCTGAACGTGCTTGGCTCACCCTCGAACGTATCCACGTTTGGTACCGATACCTGGTATTACGTCACCCGGAAAACCGAGCGCCTAGCCTTTTTCGAAAAGAAAATTGTCGATCAACGCGTAGTGGCCATCGAGTTCGACGACTCGGGCGTCGTTGCCGAGGTCAAACGCTACGAGACCGAAGATGCCCGCACGATCGTGATGAGCGAGCGGGTCACGCCCACGCGCGGCAAGCAGTTGAGTCTGGTACAGCAGCTATTCGGCAACCTCGGACGGTTCACCGGGGAAGAAGGGAACGAATAGGCGCTCCCCAACATCGGAGCCAGGCGGTTCACGTTGCGTTTGAACCGCTTTAGTGCGCCAGCGCCGCCAGCAACAACAATGCGACAATGTTGGTGATCTTGATCATCGGGTTCACGGCGGGTCCGGCCGTGTCCTTGTAGGGGTCGCCAACCGTATCGCCCGTCACGGCCGCCTTGTGTGCCTCAGACCCCTTTCCACCATGATGACCATCCTCGATGAACTTCTTTGCGTTGTCCCAGGCGCCGCCCCCGGCGGTCATCGAAATGGCGACGAACAACCCGGTCACGATCACGCCCATGAGCATCGCGCCTACAGCTGCGAAGGCCTCTGCCTGGCCCGCGATCACGAGAATGACGACATAGAGCACGATCGGCGCAAGCACGGGAAGCAGCGACGGAAGCACCATTTCCTTGATGGCCGCGCTCGTCAGCATGTCGACGGCGCGTGCGTATTCGGGTTTGCTGGTGCCCTCCATGATTCCCGGGATCTCCTGGAATTGGCGACGGACTTCGAGAACCACCGAACCCGCCGCACGCCCCACGGCGGTCATGGCTAGCGCGCCGAACATGTAGGGCAGCATCCCGCCGACGAAGAGGCCCACCACGACATAAGGGTTCGACAGGGTGAATTCGACGGCCACGTCGGAGAAGAACGCCTTGAGGTCCTCGGTGTACGCCGCAAAGAGGACGAGCGCAGCCAAGCCCGCGGAACCGATGGCGTAGCCCTTGGTCACGGCCTTCGTGGTATTGCCGACGGCATCGAGCGCATCGGTGGTTTTTCGAACCTCGGCATCGAGATCCGCCATTTCGGCGATCCCGCCCGCGTTGTCCGTCACCGGACCGTATGCGTCAAGCGCCACCACCATCCCGGCGAGCGCCAGCATGGCGGTGACGGCGATCGCGATGCCGAACAATCCAGCCAGCGAGAAAGCGACGACGATACCGGCACAGATGATCAGGGCCGGCAGACCCGTCGCCTCCATCGAAACAGCGAGGCCCTGAATGACGTTCGTTCCATGGCCCGTTTCCGAGGCGCTGGCAATGCTGCGAACAGGACGAAAATCGGTGCCCGTATAGTACTCAGTGACCCAGATGATGAGGCCCGTGACCACCAACCCCACCAGGCTGCAAATGAACAGAGCGTTGCCGCTGACGGATCTGCCGCCGACCGAGAAGGCGTTGTCCATCCCGATCAGATGATCCGTCACCGGGTAGAATCCGATCGCCGACAAGACGGCCGCCACCAGGAATCCCTTGTACAGCGCAGCCATGATGTTCTGGCTCGACCCGAGGCGGACGAAGAATGTCCCGATCACGGAGGCGATGATGCACACGCCCCCGATGACGAGTGGATAGAGCATCATCGACGCCTGTGTGACGGCATCCCCCGCGAAGAAAATCCAGGCCAGCACCATGGTGGCGACAACGGTAACCGCGTAGGTCTCGAACAGGTCCGCGGCCATCCCCGCGCAGTCGCCGACATTATCGCCCACGTTGTCCGCAATGACCGCGGGGTTGCGCGGGTCGTCCTCGGGGATCCCGGCCTCAACCTTACCAACGAGGTCGGCACCGACGTCCGCGCCCTTGGTGAAGATGCCGCCGCCCAGCCGCGCAAAGATCGAAATCAACGAGGCCCCAAAACCCAGGGAAATGAGTGCGTTGATAATCTCGCGCCCCTCGATCCCCGCTGCGAGAAGCATGGCGTAGTAAACGGCCACGGCGAGCAGCGCGAGCCCGGCAACGAGCATGCCGGTCACGGCACCCGCCTTGAAGGCGATGTTCAGTCCCTGCTGCATTCCCTGTCGCGACGCCTCGGTCGTTCTGACATTGGCCCGCACCGAAACGTTCATACCGATGTACCCAGTTGCGGCGGAGAAAACGGCGCCGATCAGGTAACCGATGCCTGAAAACACGCCGAGGAAAATGAAAACGAGGATACAGACCACGAGACCGACGATGGCGATCGTGCGATATTGCCGATTGAGATAGGCCCCGGCACCTTCCTGGACGGCACTCGCGATCTCCTGCATACGTTCATTCCCCGGGCTTGCGGCCAGCACCGACCGGCTGGCGAACACGCCGTAGAGAATTGCCAGCGCGCCACAAAGCAAGACGAACCAAAGCTCCGCAGACATCACAAATTTCTCCCAATTCTTCCGTGACTTGGTCGTCGCGACTCCGTCCGCCCCGCGGCGTCAAAGCCGCGACCAGCGGCATCCGTTCAGGCCGCGCGGACCATAAGGGAGCGCGGATTCGAACGCAACACGAACGCCGATGGCGAACCTCAGACTTCAGATCCCCTAACGAACCTCCGGTGCGAGCGTACCCTCCCGGAACGCCAGCCAAGTCGTGGCGACCACCGTCAACAAGATGACGGGCAGCAATGTATAGCCCACGGATGCCCACCCAACCTGGTAGATGAGAATGCCGGACAAAAAAGTGCCGGCGGCCTGGGCGAAGAAAACCAGGAAATCGTTGAATCCCTGCGTCTTGGACTGTTCTTCGACGGTGCAACACTCGGTGACAAGTATCGTCGCGCTCACGAACAGGAAGCACCAACCCGTGCCGACCAGGAAACCGCCCCACCAGAAATTCCAAAGGTCGATTCCCGTCACTACGGCCGCCACCGATCCGAACATCATCAGTGCGCCCCACAGCATCATGTTGTAGACGCCGTACCTGTTGATCAGCGCGCCGGCGACGAACCCTGGAAGGAACATCGCGAAGTTATGCCATTGCATGACAAATGCCGCATCCGAAAACGGCAAAGAGCAGATATGCATGGCGATCGGCGCTCCCATCATCAACTGATTCATCGCGGCCCAACTGACCATGCCCGCGATCGCCGCAACGACGAAACGCGGTTGACGGACGATCTCACCCAAGGGGCGTCCGGTCTGGCGCCGGGCCGCCTTTGGCGGCGCCGGTATGTCGATGAAGGTAAGAAGAAGGAATTTCAGGTAAGCCAATGCCGACACCGTCGCGTAAGTGCCCATGAAAATCTGCGGCGCCAGCAGGTCGCGGCTCCAGTCGGCGCTGTAGGGTCCGAGAACGCCGCTGAACACCCCGCCAGCGAGAACGATGGAGACGGCGTGGTGCTTGAGCGGCCCCGATGCCACGTCGGCGATCGCAAACCGGTAGTACTGGCCAAAGGCGAAGTAGATGCCCATGAACAGCCCGGTGAAACAGAGGAGCTCGAAGCTGCCCACGGCGACGGACCAAGCACCTAGAACGCCACCATAAAAACCGACGGCGGCACCGATCAGGAAGCCCAATCGCCGACCGATGCGGCCCATCAACAGGGATGCAGGATACGTGGAAAGCGCCGCGCCCGTGATGAACAGCCCGAGCGGCACGGTGGCAAGAGACGGATCGGATGCCAGAGTGGCACCAACCAGTCCGCTCACCATGGCAAAAGCTGTGTTGATGCTGAACAGGAGACCCTGACACGTGGCCAGGATCAGCATGTTCCTGCCCATCCTGCCATGTCGAAGCCGTTCAAAGAGCATTGAAAACGACCGGTGAACGAGTTGCCAGCCTGGGCGTCAGGCTGACTGGCTCGCCTCAGCAGGACGGCGGTGCCTGAGCAGGAGCCAGACGATCGCAGCCGTCGCGATCGCGAGGAACGGGAGCGCGCCCACGTTCACGGCGTTCCATCCGAACAGATGCATCAAGCCGCCCGACGAAAGAGACGCGCAGGCGACCGAGCCGAATACCATGAAATCGTTGAGACCCTGGGTCTTCGCCTTCTCTGCCGGGCTGTAACTCTCCGTCAACAGCGTCGTTCCGCCGACGAACATGAAATTCCACCCCACGCCGAGGAGGAACAACGCAGCCCAAAAATTGGGCAGCGTGATGCCGATGACCGCGGCGACGACGGCTGCGAAGAAGCAGGCCGCGCCGGCAGTCATGATGTTGAGCACGCCAAAGCGGTTAATCAGGTGACCGGTGAAGAACGAAGGCGCAAACATTCCAATGACATGCCATTCGACGACGAAGATCGTGTTGCCGTAGGAGATGCCGCAGGCGACCATCGCCAAGGGCCCGGCGGTCATGACGAGATTCATGACTGCGTATCCCACCATGGCCCCCAAGGCCGCCACGTAGAAGACCGGCTGGCGAACGATCTGCGACAGGGGCCGGCCCTTATCCATTCGCTCCTCGACCGTCAGATTCGGAATTCGCAACTGGGTCAGCAGGAGAATCGCGATCCCCGACAGAACCATGACCACGAGATAGGTTCCGAGAAAGCTGTAGGGGGCGAAGAGATCCTTGGTATATTTGGAACTCTCCGGTCCCAGAACCCCGCCCACGATTCCGGCGGCGAGAACCCACGAGATTGCCTTTGCTCTGAATT
>JAGWAU010000100.1:0-9208 GCA_021296255.1 Alphaproteobacteria bacterium
CAAAAAGTTGCACACCAAATTCCGCCTCCAGTTGTGCGATGGAGGCAGAAATGGACGGGGGCGATACGTTGACCTGCTTTGCCGCTTTGGCAATCGAACCCGCTTCGCCCACAGCGACAACGTATTCGAGCTGCCTGAATGTGAAGCGAAGCGGCATGGGCGCCTATTTTGCCAGTTCGCAGGCGGCAATTGTACTGGCTCAGCACATATGGCACTGAGGGGTCAGGCGGCCTCCATTTGCACAAGGTACTCGTTGGGGGTTCGATATGCGAGCGAGGCGTGGGGCCGCTGATAGTTGTAGAAGAACTCGTAGTCGTTGAGTCTTGGGGCGACGGCGGTGACGGGGAGGGGTCCGTTGTAGAGGCTCCAGAACTCGGCTCGGGCGGAGCGGTTGGCGCGCTCGACGCAGCCGTTGAACTGGGGCCTGCGCGGCGGCAGCACATGCAGCGGCACGCCGAGCTCCTCGCAGACGCGCTCGAAGTCGGCCATGAACTCGCTGCCGCCGTCGACCTGGACGGACAGCAACGGGAACGGCAGCGTATCGAGCAGATCCAGCAGGAAGCGCTTGGCATTGCCGGCGGTGGCGCGCCCGTAGACGCGCGCGACCATATACTGATTATATCCAGCCTCTATAGTTCCGACGTAGGGTGCCAAATGCGGATAACTAGCTAGCATTTTGTTTTCCGACAACGCATGCAAGGCATCGAAATCATCGAAAAAGTCGGGACGCGGGAGCTTGTTCACGTATCACTCGGGTCAGATTCGCGATTTGATATCCGTGCACGTATCGAGGCGAGCAACTCAAGGGAGAGTTCGTCCTTATACCTTGTGAACACGTCTTCCCAGTTTACCGTCCAGTTAGCGATGAGCTTCTCGACTTCTTTTGCAAGCAAAGAAGGCTCATCTTCTCCAAATACGAAAACAGATATAGCACCCACATCGGTGCCGAACGTCTGTAACGTGGGAGTTTCGACAACGATCGTTCTATCAGGCAGAGATCGTAGGACATGGACCTGGTCGGAGAATACCTCACGAACAAAGTAGACTGAGTGTGTTGCAAGGATGGCGACGGAGCCAGTCTCTTCTAAGAGGTTGTCCAGAACTACGCGCAGTCTCTACCTCTGATCCGCTCATTTAGGGTAAAGCTAATCACTAGCACGTCAAATCGTAATTTCTACCGGCCTGCTCCTCCAGTAAAATCAACAAAAGACCTCCGTCGCATCCACGGATAAGCGGACCAACGAAAAAGGACACGAAAATGTCGGTTGAAAAAGTAGATACGCTTGTGATCGGCGCAGGTCAGGCCGGGGTCGCCATGAGTAAGCATCTGAGCAAGGGCGGCGTGACGCACCTCGTCTTGGAACGTGGCCGCATTGCCGAGCGCTGGCGCTCCGAGCGGTGGGATTCGCTCGTCGCCAATGGTCCTGCCTGGCACGATCGCTTTCCCGGCATGGAGTTTCCTGATGAAGGGCCGGACGCATTCGTGGCCAAGGAAAAAGTCGCGGACTATTTCGTCGACTACGCCAAAATGATCAAGGCGCCGATCCGCTGCGGCGTGGAGGTGAAGGAAGTGCGTCGCAATATCGGTCGTTCCGGCTTCCGCGTAGACACGTCCGAGGGCGTGATCGAGACCAACAGCGTCGTGGCCGCCACTGGTCCCTTTCAGCGGCCGGTTACGCCTCCGATCGTGCCGGACAATTCCGGTGTCCTGCAGATACATTCCAACTCCTACCACAATCCCGAACAGCTTCCCCAAGGCGCAGTGCTCGTCGTCGGCGCCGGCTCTTCCGGTGTGCAGATCGCTGACGAACTGGCGCGGGCCGGCCGCAAGGTCTATCTCTCCGTCGGGCCGCATGATCGTCCGCCGCGCTCCTATCGCGGCCGCGACTTCTGCTGGTGGCTGGGCGTGCTGGGCAAATGGGACTTGGAGACGCCCGAACCAGGCTCCGAGCATGTCACCATAGCCGTCAGTGGCGCACGCGGTGGCGAAACAGTCGATTTTCGTAATCTCGCCGCGCAGGGCCTAACCCTGGTCGGCATGACGCAGACCTACAAAAGCGGAGTTTTGAACTTCGCCGGCGACCTCGCCGATAATATTGCACGTGGCGACGCGAGTCTGATGTCGCTGCTGGATGAGGCAGATGCCTATGTCGAACGCAACGGCGTCGACCTACCCGAAGAACCGGAAGCCCGCAAGCTTGGTCCGGATCCCGAATGCGTCAAAAACCCTGTCCTCGAGCTCGACCTGGCGAAAGCCGGCGTCACCTCCATCATCTGGGCGACGGGCTACGCGCTCGACTACAGCTGGCTCAAGGTCGACACATTCGACGAGAAGGGCCGCCCGAAACACCATCGCGGCGTGTCGCTGGAGCCCGGGATCTATTTCCTCGGGTTGCCGTGGCAGTCGCGCCGAAGTTCAAGCTTCATCTGGGGCGTGTGGCACGATGCCAAGCATGTGGCAGACCGCATCGCCACGCAGCGCAGATATATCGACTATCACGAGGCCGCTCAGCGTCGGTATGAGGACGCGTAAACGATACCTCGCCGCAAAGCCCGACCCAAAGCGGTAATTAGGCCCATCCTTCGCAAGGATGAGAAAGACTTTCCTTTGAAAGCCCGCCGACACCGAAGATAATTCCCGAGACCGGGTGGGTAAAACCGGACCCGATGGAGACCGAGATGGCGCATAACCATATCCGCAAGTTCAACACAAGGGAGACCTATCCTGAGCAGAAGCTGGACAACGATCTGTGTCAGGCCGTCGTAACGCATGGCGGCAAGACCGTTTACCTGCGCGGTCAGTGTCCTCAGGATCTGGACACCGCCAAGGATATCGGCAGCCACGACCCGGTCGAGCAGACCCACAAGGTCATGCAGAACATCAGGAAGCTCATTGAGGAAGCCGGCGGCACGATGGAGCATCTGGTCAAAGTGGTGGTCTACATCACCGACGTCCGCCACCGCGAGGCCGTCTATCGGACCATGGGCGAATACATAAAGGGCGTGCATCCAGTCTCGACCGGGCTGGTGGTAACCGCGCTGGCGCGTCCCAACTGGCTGGTCGAAATCGACGGCACCGCCGTCATCCCGGACTGAGCGCCGTGACGTTCTCCATCGTCGCACGCTGCACAAAAACCGGCATGTTCGGTGTCGCGGTTTCTTCTTCCTCGCCCGCGGTTGCCGCTCGCTGCGCCTATGCGCAGGCAGGCGTCGGCGCTCTCGCCAGTCAGAACGTCACGGATCCGACACTGGGTATGCGCGGGCTGGAACTGATGGCGCGGGGCGCCTCGGCTCCCGAGACCGTCGCCATTCTCAAGCGAACCGGCGCAAATCCCGAATACCGGCAGGTGCTTGCCGTCGACGCGAACGGCGCAAGCGCCATCCATTCCGGCCCGAAGGCGCTCGGCACCTGGGCGGAGGCGCAGGCGGAGAACGTCGCGTGTGGCGGCAACCTGCTCGCGAGCGACAGCATTCCGCAGGTCATGGTTGACGCATTTCTTGCCTCCCAAGGCGAACTCGGCGACCGGCTGATTGCTACTATGCAGGCTGCGCTCAAAGCCGGAGGAGAAGCGGGCCCCGTACGCTCTTCCGGCATGAAGCTGGTCCGCGAGGTACGCTGGCCGGTCGCCGACCTGCGTTGTGATTGGACCGACGGCTGTCCTATAGAGGAGCTGGCGAAGCTTTGGGACATTTATAGGCCGCAACTCGATGGCTATGTGACCCGTGCGCTCAATCCTTCGGACGCGCCGAGTTACGGTGTTCCGGGTGACGAATAGGCAATATCCAAGGAACAATCATGAGTGAACTCAGCCACAAGGATTGGATGGTCAAGGCGGCGGCAATCCGCTTCCGCGACAAGGCCTTTATCGACGGCCAGTACCTTTGCCAGCATCAATCCCGCAACAGGGGAAACCTTGGCAGAAGTGGCATCCTGCGGCGAAGAGGATATTGGCCTTGCTGTCGCGGCCGCACCCCGCAGCTTCGAAACTGGTGTCTGGTCACGAGCAAAGCCGGCTCATCGCAAGGACGTGCTCTTTTATGTTTAATTTGCTTCACCGAACTGTTTTTTCATCGTTTTCCTCGCTGTACTGAGCGTTTCGGCGATGCGGGTTGATGCGGATGCCTCATCCGCCGATGAAGATTTTGAAAGGCTTCAAGCGCTCGAATGGCGCGAAGTCGGTCCCTATCGTGGCGGACGCTCTGCAGCCGTCTCCGGCGTTCCGACCTCGCGCAATGTCTATTATATGGGCGCAACTGGCGGCGGTGTTTGGAAAACTGACGACGCTGGGCAGTCTTGGAACAATATTTCAGACGGATTTTTTGGAGGATCGATCGGAGCAGTTGCAGTTTCGGAATGGGATCCAAATGTAATCTATGTAGGTGGTGGCGAGAAAACGGTTCGAGGCAATGTGTCTCCCGGCGACGGCGCGTGGAAGTCAGAAGATGCTGGAGCGACCTGGCGGCGAATTGGTCTGGAAGATTCACAGCACATATCTAGAATTCGCATTCACCCAAAAAACCCAGATGTCGCGTACGCTGCAGTCATGGGGCACTTGTTTGGGCCTAATCAGCAGCGCGGCGTTTATAAGACAATTGACAGTGGTGTAACTTGGGAACGAATTCTTTTTGTAGATGAAGACACCGGAGCGGGCGATCTGGCGATGGATCCTACAAACCCGCGCATTCTTTATGCCGGGTTCTGGCAGGTTCGACGCACACCCTATAGCTTGAGTAGCGGAGGGGCTGGCTCCGGTCTCTATAAAAGCGTCGATGGCGGAGAAAGCTGGACTGAACTATCGGAAAACGACGGTCTTCCAGAAGGGCCGCTAGGCGCGATCGGAATTACCGTATCTCCGACAAATAATCAAAATCTGTACGCTATGATTGACGCCGAGGAGGGCGGCGTATTTCGGTCTCGCGACGGTGGTGAAACATGGGTGCGGGTCAATGAAGAGCGGAAATTGAGACAACGAGCGTGGTATTACACCCGGTTGTACGCAGACCCAGCCGATGAAGAGAACGTTTACGTTTTGAACGTTCGATTTTTCCACTCCAAAGACGGCGGCAAATCATTTCGACAGACAGATACGCCGCATCATGACAATCATGATTTATGGATTGACCCTCAAGACCCGCTCCGAATGATAGAGGCCAATGATGGCGGCGCTAATGTTTCTTTTGACGGCGGTAAGACCTGGTCGACACAGACAAATCAACCAACAGCTCAAATGTATCGCGTGTCGACTGACAATGCATTTCCGTATCGGCTTTTAGGAGGACAGCAGGATGATTCGGCAATTCGAATTCGCTCACGATCTACGACTGGGAGTAGCATTGGCCGCCGAGACTGGGATCCGACTGCAGGCGGAGAAAGCGGACACATATCAGCAAAACCGGACAACCCCGACATCGTTGTGGGCGGTTCATACGGCGGATACTTGGATATCGTCGATCATTCTACGGGCAATCGCCGCGTGATTTCGGTGTGGCCCGATAACCCAATGGGATGGAGCGCAAAAGAGCTGCGATATCGCTTTCAATGGAATTTTCCAGTTGAGTTTTCAATTCATGATCCATCCGTATTGTACGCCGCCGCCAATGTTCTTTTCCGAAGTGATGATCTGGGCCAAAGTTGGAGAGCGATAAGCCCCGATTTGACACGAAATGACCAATCGCGAATGGGGCCGTCCGGCGGGCCTATCACCAAAGATAACACCAGTGTTGAAATTTATGGGACGATATTCGCATTGGCGCAGTCACCACACGATGAAGGCGTATTGTGGGCTGGTTCTGATGATGGTCGCGTACATGTCACAAGAAACGGGGGCGAAAATTGGGATGACGTTACGCCAAGGGGATTGCCTGCATGGGCTCAAATCAACGGCATAGAAGCAGATCCATTTGAACCTGGCGGCGCTTATATTGCGGCGACTCGATATAAATCTGACGACTTTCAACCCCTAATCTATAGGACAAAAAACTGGGGACAAAGCTGGACGAAAATCACGAATGGTATCCCCAATAACCATTTCACTCGAGCCGTGCGCGCAGATCGCGACCGTAAAGGGCTGCTCTACGCCGGTACGGAGTACGGTGTCTATTTTTCGATCAACGACGGGCGTACGTGGCAACCGCTCCAGCTGAATTTGCCGATCGTTCCGATCACTGATTTAGCGGTAAAGGACACTGACTTAATTGCAGCAACGCAGGGCCGCGGATACTGGATATTGGACGATCTTAACGTCCTTCAACAATTTCAAGAGAATCAGCCGGAAGAGTTTGTATTTTACGAACCTGGCCCGGTTTATAGGCTAGTTGCGGGTTCGCGCAGCCCCGACGAACCCATAAGCGCTGGAACCAACCCTTATGACGGCGTGGTTTTCTACTACGAACTTCCAAACGAACTTCCCGATGACGTCAATCTAGAACTGAGCGTGTTCGATTCGGATGGAGACTCTGAGGAACCGATTTGGAGTTGGTCGCGCAAACCGGCCAATGACTCGGAAGGTGAGGAGGCTGACCCGACTGGAGTTCCGGATACGCGTGTTTTGCCAGCAAAGGTCGGCCTAAATCGGCATGTTTGGGATTTGAAGTACCCTGCTATGGAGCGTTTTGATGGCATTATCCTCTGGCGCGACTTCAACTACGGTCCGACCGCCAAACCAGGCGACTACCGGGCGCGATTAACGCTCGGTGCAGAATCGCAGGATGTCTCGTTTAAAGTCCTTCAAGATCCACGTTCGAACGCAAGCGGAGCAAATCTCCAGGCGCAATTCAATTTTGTCATCGAATCTCGTGACCTCCTAACACGAGCCCACCAAGAAATCAGAAGCATACGCAAACTTCGTGAACAAACTTCAGCTGTTAAGAACCGTATCGAAAGTAAGGGTGGTAACGAAGACCTTGTTAGCGCTATTGAAGAATTAAATGGGAAGTTAGACGAAATTGAACAGGCGCTGTATCAAACTAAAAGCGAAAGCGAACAGGATCCGCTTAATTTTCCGATTAGGTTGAATAACAAGCTCAGTGACGTGATGCGAACTACGTCGGTAGGCGATGCTGCGCCAACTGCTCAAGCCATTCAGGTCAAAGAAGAGGTTTCCGCTGCGATTGTGGCGGAACTCGATGCGCTTGAGACAATTTGGCGTGAGGACGTTCCCGCAATTAATCGCCGGTTTGAGGCGGCAGAGATTTCGGTCATTGAAACTGAGCGATAGAAACATGAAGTCAATGTCAATCTATAACTACGCGTTATTCGCACTTCCAATCAGGCGCATGAGGGCGTCACGCAAAAAGCCTAATCTGGACGATATATTGCCGTCGATCCGCGAACGCGGCGTATTGGTGCCGCTGCTCGTGCGTCCAAACGGCGAGCCAGACCACTTCGAAATCGTCGCCGGGCGGCGGCGGTTTCTGGCGTCGAAAGCCACCGTGAAGCTCTCGCCGCCGAGCACCACATGGAGGTGGGAGAAGCCCGAGTAGGCCAGCCGGAAGTGGTACAGGCGATGGTCGAGCGGCTCGCCGGTCACGCTCACGCCGAGGTCGCCGGCGTCGGTGAAGTCCGAGAGCCCGAGTTGTCCAGGCGGGTGGGTCTGGCGGAACACGAGCTCGCGCTCCGGACCGTACCGCGCGCGCCACTCGCGTACGCGCCGCTCCAGCGTGCGGCGTACGCCGCGGCCGAGTTCCGGATGCCGGCGCATCAGGTCCTCGCAGATGCCGACCGTGCGCAGGTCCGGCGCCTGCTTGAGCATCGGTACGATCTCCTCGTCGAAGATCCCCGAGAGCGGATCCGCCCGGCGCCGGCCGCCGTGCTTGCCCTTGGTGGACGGCAACTGCGGATCGTCTTCGATGCGGTACGCCGTGGCGGTGCTGAATCCGGCCTTTGCCGCAGCAACCTGCGGTCCGTGTTGTTGTCGAAGGTGCATGTAAAGCCTCATCTGGTGATCGGTTATGTGTCGGCCTGGCATCGGGTTCCGCCCCGGGAAAGACGGTGCACCTTAGCCAGCGAAACGCCGCGATCTCCGCGCGGGGCCGTCGGCCCCGCGCCGCGGGGGGGGGGGGGGGGGGGCGCGCGACTCGGACTTTCTCACCTTGATTGTCGCTACGTTCTCATCTTGATTGTCGCGCAACACGATGCCTTCAGCCCGCGCCCTAGTCGGCTCTGCCGACCCGCGCCCGCAGGCGGTCTCGGCCCGTTCGGGTGACGGTCGCTAACGCTTCCGCCCTCCGGGCGGCAAGATCGCCCCGCGAGTATGAGTTGACCAACGCTTTCCGCCAGCCGTGCGGTCGCTACTATTGACCCGACGCGCAAACGGTACGCCCACGTTGCCGACGGCGACAAGCGAGTCGTCGCTTTGCAGACGCTGGCCGCATTTGCTCAGGACCGCTGTGGCGACCCGGCCGCTCTGGCAACGCCAACACTGTCGTCGGTCGGAGGCCAACCCAGTGTGCAATGTGTGCTTGGCCACCCAACCCGATGGGTTCTCCGCTTCGCTCCGACCACGCTGACGAGGTGACCGGCCTGCGCGCGCATGCCGCCCGTTCAGGCAACGACGCACACCGCGTCGCCACCCTGAATCGGAGAACACCATGGACCTTCAACTACTCATCGCGCAGTGGAGCGGGACATTCCCGCCGGGGTTCGTCCCTCACGCCGTCCTTTCCGCAAGCTCACCCCAGTGTTGCCAGTGCCGCTGCCGGAATCCAGCAGCCGTCAAGAAGAACGGGGGTTCGCGAAGAGCTGCGAGCCCTGTCTGATTCGGCGCGCGAAATCGTGCAAACGCCGGAGAGCGGCTCTGGTGGCAGAAGAGGGCTGCCGGCGATGCGCATACCGCAAGCGCGATGCCGGCGTCCTAGAGTTGATCCGTATCGGCACTCACGCGCAACTTGCCATCTGACTGACGGCCAACCGGGTAGTTGGCGCCCCATGCCTGGTCTGACGGTCGCCGCTATTCCGAGATGCAGTCGGCCCAACGCTGCATGACCGGGCGGCGCTTCTCCAGCAGGTCGTCGCGGGCGTAGGCGGCCACCGTCGCGGAGCCCTCGACGTGCGCCAGCGCGAACTCGGAGAGCAGTTCGTCCACGTCGTGCTGGCGGGCCCAGTCCTTGAAGCTCGACCGGAAGCCGTGGCCCGACGCCGCAATCCCGGAGGCGCGCAGCGCCTGCGTCATCACTTTGTCGCCCAGCATCGCCCCGGGACGCGAGCCCG
>JAGWAU010000100.1:9236-12534 GCA_021296255.1 Alphaproteobacteria bacterium
CGCCCAGCGCCTGATCCGACACCGGCACCCGGTGCGCCTTGCCCGTCTTCATCGACTCCGCCGGCTTCACCCACACCGCAGCCTCAGTGTCGAACTGCTCCCAGGTCGCCCGGCGCACCTCGATCTGCCGCGCCGCCGTCAGCGCCGTGATACGGCGCAGGCTCCTAGTGCGACTCGATCTCCACCAGTTTTGGCAGGGCCGTCAAATATAGCGCGGTCTTGATGGGGCGGGAGTCGTCCAATTGCGACAGCACCCGCGCATACAGGGCAAGCTGCGCCGCGTGCCGCTCCCGTTGCAGTTGCTCGAACTCCGCCTCGTCCTGGCTGTCCCTGGGCTTCGCGGTCTTGTAGTCGACGATCCATCGGCTACCGGTGTCGTCGACGAACGTTCGATCGATGACAACATTGCGGAACTCGCCGTCGATGTACGCCGTGTACGGCGACTCCGACTCTGCTTCATGGCGGGCGCCATCGAGGAGCCAGCGTCCGTCTTCATCCGAGAGGACGGCGGTGATCTGCCGGCAAATCTCCGCGAGCACGTCCGGCGTCTCGATGCCTTCCTGGCGCAATAGCTGATCCCAGGCTGTTTGCCGTGTCGCGACGTGTGCGTGTGAATCGGGCAATGGCCTCGAAGCGAGCAGCTTCAGTTCTCGGTGCACGATATTGCCGATGGCCGTCTCAGGCTGATCCAGGACCAGGGGAACGGTCGTTGCCTCGATTTCCGGAACAGACTCGGCAGCGACTTCGGGAAGGGTGATGGGCGGGTTCCAGGCATAGTCGTCGGGCAGGGTGGTGAGGACGTTGCGATGTTCTGGCGGAGCCTGATCGGTGTGTTTTGCAGGTTCCACGAATTCCGCCTGCTCCCGGATCAGCGGCCAGATCATCGACAGCATCGATTCTCGCGGCACTGGCGAATCGACTCCTTTCTCAAGGCTCGCGAACCACGTCAGTGACTTGATCGCGCGCGTTGCGGCGACGTAGGTGAGGCGACCGAGCTCGTTGCGGTCCCGGATACCTTCCTCGTGAACCAGCCATCGGTAGAGTGAGCCGTTTTCGCGCGAGGTTGCTGTTGCCATCAACAGGTCGTCGCCTTCCAGACGCCAAAGTACGAGTGCCGGGTCGGGGCGGCGCGTTGCCTTCTCCGTGCTGGGCACGATGACATGGTCGAACTCCAACCCCTTCGCCTTGTGGATCGTCATGATTTCGATGCCGCCCCCTTCGGCCGAAGAAGATGCGTAAAGCCGGCCAAGGGCAGCCCAGAGCGCGCTGCGGGCCGCGTCGGGCTCGATCTCCTCCAGCAGGTCAAAGTAGCGCTGGGCATCGTCCAGGTGCGTGTCGCTATCGTATGCGTCGACTCCGCCGAGACGCAGCCAGAACCATTCGACTCGACGGCGCGCGTTGCCTCCCTGAGGTTGCCGGGCGAGGGTCCGGGCAAGGCGGGCGATCCTGCGTTCGCCGTCTTGTGAGTAACCAGGCCGGCGCAGCATGTCGTCGATATTTCCCGCGCGTGCCGCGCACTCGAGGTCGGTCAGGCGCATGCCGATCAGTGGCGAACGCAGCACGCAGAGCCAGGCGAAACGGTCGTTCGGGTCTGCCAGGGCCAGGGTCAGGGCATGCAGGTCACGCACCACGCTGGTGTCTGCCAGGAGTTCGATGTCCTTCCCCTGCCATGAAATCCCCGCGCGCCGCAAGGCAGGCAAAAGACCCGCGAGGGCGGTTCGCGCTCGCACGAGGACGGCGATGGAGTCTTCGGGATTCGACCGCTGGATTTCGAGGATTCGCTGAACCACGGCGCTGGTCTGTCGGTGGCCGGCAGCGTCTTCGAGGCACACGACAGTTTGCACTTCGCCGCCCGCTGGCGTCGCGGGGATCGACGGCTGGTGACCGACCTGGTCGATGGAGTCGGCGCGGAGAAGAGCGCCGAAGGTCGCGTTGCACCAGTCCACGAGACCGGCGCGGGACCGGAAGTTGCTCGTCAGTTGCAGGCGGCGAAGGGGCACCTGGGCAATTCCGCGGGCAAACGTTTCCTGGTAAAGGCGCACATCGGCGTCTCGAAAACGATAGACCGACTGCATGGGGTCGCCGACGGCGAAGAACGAGTTGCCATCGCCCTCGTGCCACGACTCGGTCAGCGTCTGCAGGAGTCGGTACTGACCCAGGGAAGTGTCCTGGAACTCATCGACCAGTATGTGCGAAATCCGGTAGTCGAGGGCGAGCGCAAGGTCCGTCGGCGCGCCTTCGCGTTCGAGGGCACGCTGCGCATTGATGATCAGTTCCGGGAAGTCGACCGCGCCGAGATCGCGGAACACGGCGTCGAGTTCCACCTTCAGGAGCGAAAGCGCGACGG
The DNA here is from genome assembly GCA_021296255.1 of Alphaproteobacteria bacterium. Taxonomy (GTDB): domain Bacteria; phylum Pseudomonadota; class Alphaproteobacteria; order UBA2966; family UBA2966; genus UBA2966. The sequence continues at coordinate 11,584 of JAGWAU010000100.1, forward strand.
CGAAACACGTAATGGCCTTTTGTTCGTCATCCGGCAACGTGTTCGCGGGCGCCGCCCTGAGGGCGGCGAAATGCGGCGTGGCGCCGTGTGCGTCGAGAGCTTTGATCACCTCCATGGCATGTGCCTTCTCGGTTCTTGCGTCCCGCGGAAAGCCGTCCCGCACATTGAGACGTCGGCGGGCCGTGCCCCTTTCGGTCGTCACGAGGTTCGCTGCGGCCCGCCAGGCACCGATGTCGTCGGCGTCGAGCGGGCTCTGGCGGGGACCCTGCTTCGCCACGCCGGATTGTGCCGTGGCAAATGTCGTGCTCTGGGCCAGTGCGTCCAGCAATGGTCCGGGCACGGCGGCCGCGACTCTCGCGATCATTGTGCGATTCAACGCGCCGATGGCGCTCTCGACGCTTGCGGCCACGACCTCCGGATGCTCCGCGTGTTGCGCCACGGCGACAATCGGGTCCAGCCACTGGTCGCGTCGCGCCAGCATCGCTGTCAGCAGGGCGCGCGCCTCGTGGTAGTCGTTGTCGATCAGGGCCAGGAAATCAGCGAGCAGCGGTGCCGCTGGATCGCCGCGGAGTCGTTCGAACAGCCGGTCCACGGCCATGGCGTAGACCGCGTCGGCGTCTTCGACGAAATCGGCGTCGAAACCGAAGCGGCTCCCTGCCGGCATGCGTCGTGCCAGGCTCAAAGCGAAGGCGTCGATCGTCTGAATCTTCATTCGCTCGGGTTGATCGAGCAGTTGCCACGCCAGGTCCCGATCGCGCTCGATGGCTGCGAGGGCATCCTCCGCGCGCGTTTCGAGAGCCCGCGACACTCGCTGGCGCATCTCGTTGGCAGCCTTGCGCGTGAACGTGATGGCGAGGATCTGCTCGGGATGCTCGACATGGCCGAGCAGCGCCAGGTATCGGCGGACCAGCAGCGACGTCTTGCCGGAACCGGCAGGGGCCTGGAGGATGA
>JAGWAU010000056.1:0-1264 GCA_021296255.1 Alphaproteobacteria bacterium
CCGGAGCAGCCCCGCCACGAGCCCCACCATGAGCGTCGCGAAGGCGGGCAGGGTGAAGAGTTCCGCCGCGATGTCCATCGCGGCTACCTATCACAGCGCGGGAAGTCCGGCCCGCCGGAGCGTGGCGATTGGCCCGTGACTTCCTGCTCCAGCCCGTTCTCCGCGTCTTCGCCCCGCCATCGGAGCGTCGGGCTCGACCCTCCCTCACGGCCACGGTATTGCCTCCGGGCCCTCGGGCTCCCGGCCACTGGTGCCACCGCCGGGGGCTCTCAGTATTTCTTATTAGGGCCAGAAGAAAACTGTATTGGATCTTATGATTGAGCCCTGTCACGATCCAGAGTGAGCTTGGTACGCATGTGGTGATCTCCTCGACCGCCGGGCGGGTTTGCCTTCCTCTCCCTTCCGACGGTCCGGACACATTTGCGCTCGTCCCCGGTCCCGGAAACGGCGGCCGGGTCAAGCACGGAGGATCGAAACCATGAAGAAGCTCGTCCTGACATTGGTGGCTCTTGTTGCGTCGGTGAGCGTGGCGAACGCCACCCAGTACCTGCAGGCCTCGTCGTCGGTTACCCAGTGCCCGGGCAAGGCGCCCACCTTGGTGGAGATGGATATCGTCGATGCGGCCAACGGCGTTGCCCTGGCTGACAACAAAGTCACGGTCGGCGAAACCGGACCCTATCTGATCGTCGCCGCGCCACAGGTCGGCCGCGAGGGCGGAGGTCCCTACGGCTGCTTCGACCTGTGGCTGCGCGTCAACGGCGCCGACGTCGCCAACTCCAACGTGCAGCTCTGCCAGGACGAAGGCAGCATGGCCAAGGACGTCATCATTTCGCAGGGCATCGTCCCCATGGAGGCGGGCGACGTGCTGGAAGTGATGATGTCGGCCAGCAACCCCGAGGCCAAGATCTGCATCGAGGCGATCCAGCCCGCCGGCGAGCCGCTGGTGCCCGCGATCATATTCTCCATGATCAAGTAGGAAGCCGGGGGTGGGAGGGACGGACTGCCACCTCTCTCTCCCACCACCTGCTCACGGCCACGCCACGTCCTCCGGGTCTTCGGACGCCCGGCCGCTTGAACCGGCTCCTGGCCTCCCGGCCGCTGTCGCCCCGGCCAGCGCGGTCCTCTCTGGCGGCGGCGAGGCGCTGGAGCGTGATCTCGGGCCGGCAGTCGGCGGGCTGGCGCCTCAGGATGCCGCCGAGATAGGCCGGGCCCGAGCGGATCGGGTCCTCCGTTCCCGCCCGGATCCGCACGATCAGCGCCGTCT
>JAGWAU010000056.1:1355-10937 GCA_021296255.1 Alphaproteobacteria bacterium
GCCCCGGCGCTCCCCGAGCTCCACGGCAAGGGATCGGGCAAGGGAGCGTGCCGCATCCTCCGGCAGAGGCGCCGGAGGCGGTTTCCGCACCGCTGCCGGTGGCCTGCGCCTTTTGTACCTCTGCGATCTGCTACAGGATGTCCGGCTTTGCGGTCCGGGCTTGAGCGGGGGAAGGGGACGGATGGTTTCGCGCGGACGGGGCGGTTTCCTTGTAGTTCTGTAGTAGAATCTTCCTTTGGATATCTATGAGTCCACTTGGGTGAACTGTTGAAATCGGGTGAACTCCCGGACAAGCCGGTCCTGCCGACGCCGGGAGCCGCCCGTGGGCCTTCGACGGGCGTCGTTTGCCTTTGATCGTTGCGGCGCCCGCGAAGGTTCCCTCCCGGCTGCCTGAGAGCCCGCAGGAGAGGCTTTGCAGCCTTCCGCGGGCCCGCCGGCGCCGGGGGGCCCCGGCGCTCCCCGAGCTCCACGGCAAGGGATCGGGCAAGGGAGCGTGCCGCATCCTCCGGCAGAGGCGCCGGAGGCGCCCTCCGGGTGTAGAGACGTTCACCTCCGAGAAGCGCCGGTTGCGGCGCTTGCGGATGGCCCGGACCAGGCCCGCCTTCTCCAGGCGCGTCACGGCGGCCACGACGGTCTTGCGGCCCGCCCCGCCGAGGCGTCGTTGCATTTCGGTGAGGCTGAGCTCGGCCTGCCATTCGCTGTGCGTGAATTGCGCGCGGGCGATCGTCATGCCCAGCACCGCCCAGGTGGCGAGGGGGAGCTCCATGCGTCCCCTGAGAGCCCACGGCATGGCATTTGGCCCAGGCGAGCCGGATCTCCTCGCGACGAGCTATCAGGGATCTCTTGATCCCGACCTCATTGAAGTTCGTTGGCGGCCCCGATACGAGCGTTTCGAGTCAGCCGTGTTAACTGACCTCTCTACCACTCAACTTCCGCGCGATGGCCGCGCCGATACGTTCCGCCGCCGCCTCGGTCTCACGGTCGCTAACATGGGCGTAGCGCAGCGTCATACTTGGCCGTTTGTGACCGAGCAAGCGAGAGACGACCGGCAGCGGGATGCCCTGCAGTACGGCGTGGCTGGCGAGCGTATGACGCAGGTCATGCAGGCGCACGTCTTCGATCCCGACTCTCTTGCGCACCGTGTACCAAAGCGGCAGATCGGAGGACAGCGGCCGGCCCGGATCAAGGGGCGAGGGAAAGACATAGGTGCCCTCCGATCGCGGCTGACGCTCCAGGATGGCGCGAGCCTGCGCGTTCAGGAAGACCCGTCTTGGTCCGGTCTTGCTGTCGGGCAGGAACAGCTTGCCCTCGCGATAGAAACGCCATTTCAGGGAGACGATCTCGCCCTTGCGGCACCCGGTGAGGAGAAGCAGACGTATGATCACAGTAGGCTGCGGGTAGTCGGCTTCATGGCGTGCCAGTACCTCGCCCAGTCGGCGGATTTCGGTGGTGGACAAGAAGCGCTCACGCCCTTGGCGGCGATATCGCCTGATGCCCACACATGGATTGGTTCCCTCCGGCCGGTAGCCGTAAATCTCGGCTTGGCGCATGATGACCGACAGGATGGGAAGCGGGCGGTCCGCCGCCACTGGGGTCTCGTGGAGGGACGCGAACCACCGCTTGACGTCTTGAGCGTCGATGTCGGTGATTGGGCGCCCTTGGAACCAAGGCAGGATTTGTTTGCGGTAGTAGCCTTGATTGACCTTGAGCGTCGAGGATTTCCAGTTTCGGGCGTAGCGCCGGAACACCTCATCGGCAACCGCCTCGAACAAGATGTCGGACGGCAACGCGGCCTGCGCGTCGCTTCCGTCTCGGATCGCGGCCAGCATGACCCTGGCCCGGCTGCGCGCCTCGTCCACACCGAGGGTCCCGGCCCGACCGACGATCTTCCAGACCCGCCGGCCGCGCGGTGCTGGCAGTGGAAGAAGTAGCGCTTGGCGACCGAGGGCAGGGCCCTGACGCCGAAGCCCCTGAGTTCGGGGTCGCGGATGTCGTAGGTGGGCTTGCGAGGCTTGAGCGCGTCGACACTGCGTTGGATGAGGCGAGCGGTTGCCATGAATTTTCCTCCCACGTTCTGTTGCAGCCGGGGAGAAAACACGGACCGATTCCGCGTTTTCGGGCCAAAACAGGAGAAAAAAACAACTCCATATCAGTATGTTAGAACCTTCGGTGCGCGGTGAGGTGTGGGCAGGTTACCTCTCGGTTCAACCGGGGCAATCCCGCAGCCCATCATGAAACCTCCGGTTCACGACGCGAGGGATTCGTACTTCTGCCGCCCTCACCTTACGTCAAGGGGATAAACATGAAGCTGTCGGTAACATAGGTGCAGTCACAATTTGACCATGGTCTGTGACCATGATATGAAAAAATCATGGAGAAGATTCAAATATCCAAGTTCAAGGCGACTTGTCTATCGGTTCTCGACCGGGTGGCAAAAACCCGGAAGCCTGTTCTGGTGACCCGTTTCGGCAAGCCAATCGCCCAGATATTTCCTCCTCCGAGTACGGCCGACGACTGGCTCGGCGCCATGAGGGATGCGGGTAGTATCCACGGCGACCTCATCGCTCCTGCGACGGTATCGTCGCATTGGGAAGTACTCGATTAGATGCCGTTGCTGCTCGACACGCATATCTGGCTGTGGGGTCTGCTCGACCCGGACAAACTTTCTCGACAGATCAGGCATGCCCTCTCGTCGCGAACGGACGAGTTGCGGCTCTCCCCCGTTAGCGTGTGGGAAACCTTGGTTCTTGCCGAACGGGGTCGGGTCACGCTCGAACCTAACACACGGAATTGGCTAAACAAGGCGATGTCGCTCACACCGGTCGTCGAGGTTCCGGTGACCTTCGACGTGGCGATGGCCAGCCGAAGTATCGCCCTCGAACACCAGGACCCGGCGGATCGGTTCATCGCCGCCAGCGCCAAGGTGTTCGCACTCACGCTGGTGACGGCCGACGAACGGCTGCTCCGATGCCAGGATATCGATGTATTGCCCAACCGTTGAGGACGGTGTTGAACAAGAACGGGCAGCGTGGTCGACAACCGGAATACATTTTAAGCAAGCCGTCAGGTCGTATGAAGGACCGGAGACGTCTCCTACAAAAGCTAGGCCATGCCGACTAACTCTACTCGTCCAGTCTCTCCGTGTCCGTCCACGCGCGCGCGCCAGCCACCGCGAGAGCTTTGGCTGGTGGTAGTTCTGCACTCTCGATATCGTTGTCAACGGATACGGTCGCACCCTCGGGTCTGGCCGGCCGGTTTCGTGCACGGCCTGGAAGTTCACCGCGCGGAGATGGCTCGGTTTGCCGGAATCGTCGATGGTGAGGAGCTGGCATTCCGGTATTGCTCCTACGACGCCCTCTTGGCGCGGTGGGAGCAAGACGGCTCCGGTGAGGTTTGCAACCACGCTGCTACAGTGCGAAAACGCGTCCACCATGACCGCGATGCCATTCCCAGCATGTCGCGGGAATTTGGTGTCTCGGGTGCCCCGTGATAGTTGGATCGAGCCGATCTAATGTCGTAACATTGATAATGCCGATCGAGTTCGACGCGGTGACGCGCGCGGCCACCCTTGAGGCCGGAGGACTGGATATGGACCGCGCCGGGGAGGTGTTCGCTGGCACCGCGCTGGCTGTCGAGGACGACCGGCGGGACTATGGCGAGGATCGCTTCATCACCGTCGGGTTCTGCGACACCAGAACGGTGATGATGGTCTGGCCTCCACGCGACGATGCGCTTCGCGAGTGGATCGGAAAGCACGGCGCCGCGTAATCTTCGTGCGCGGGCGAAGAATTCGATGTTGTTCCGCTCCGCCTTCCATGCGATGGCGTATTCTCGGGGAGCCGGCGACTTGGTGCGCGGCGTCGCGGTAAACGACAACAGCGCGGCCGAGGCCCGGGGAAGCAGCCATGCCTACTGAACTCCTGATGCCCGCCCTGTCACCGACGATGACCGAAGGCACCCTTGCGCGATGGCTCGTCAGAGAAGGCGACTCGGTGACGTCGGGCGACATCCTCGCCGAGATCGAAACCGACAAGGCGACGATGGAGCTCGAAGCCGTCGACGACGGCGCGATCGGAAAGCTGCTGGTCCCGGAAGGAACCGATGGCGTTCAGGTCAACCAGCCGATCGCCATATTGCTGGCCGAAGGCGAGAGCGCGGGCGCGATCGATGCTCCCACGGCTACCGCGACAGCGGCGAAAACCGGCGAGGCACCCGCACTAGCCGGAAGCTTCGGGACGGCGGGGCCCGTGCAACCGGAAGCGGCGCAGCTGCCGGATGCCGGCGTGCCCACGGGCACGGAAACGGTTTCGCTCACCGTGCGCGAGGCGCTCCGCGACGCCATGGCGGAGGAAATGCGTCGGGATCCGAAGGTGTTCCTGATGGGCGAGGAAGTCGCCGAATACGAAGGTGCCTACAAGGTTAGCCAGGGACTGCTCGACGAATTCGGCTCACAGCGCGTGGTCGATACGCCCATCACGGAGCAGGGATTTGCCGGAATTGGCGTCGGGGCGGCGTTCAACGGCCTGCGCCCCATCGTCGAATTCATGACCTTCAATTTCGCAATGCAAGCCATTGATCAGATCGTGAATTCCGCTGCCAAGACCCTGTACATGTCGGGCGGTCAGATGACCTGTGCCATCGTGTTCCGCGGCCCCAACGGTGCCGCTTCACGCGTCGCGGCCCAGCACAGCCAAGACTATGCTTCCTGGTACTCGAATGTCCCGGGCCTCAAGGTCGTGGCGCCGTGTTTCGCAACCGATGCCAAGGGGTTGCTGAAGGCTGCCATTCGCGACCCTAACCCCGTCGTGTTTCTCGAGAATGAGCTTCTCTACGGACACGAGGGAGACGTACCGGTTCTCGACGATTTCGTCGTTCCCATCGGCCGGGCCAACGTGGTTCGCGATGGTGCGGACGTCACGATCGTGAGTTATTCGATCGGCGTGGAGAAGTCCTTGCAGGCTGCGGCGGCGCTCAAGGCGGAAGGAATCGATGCGGAAGTCGTCGATCTGCGAACGCTGCGTCCCATGGACACCGAAACCATCGTCGATTCCGTCAAAAGAACCAATCGGTTGGTGACCGTCGAGGAGGCCTGGGGGACCTGCGGAATTGGTGCTGAGATTGCCGCTCGCATGATGGAACAGGCGTTCGACTGGCTCGATGCGCCCGTGGTGCGCGTCAGCGGTGAGGACGTACCGATGCCGTACGCCGCCAATCTCGAGCGGCTTGCCTTGCCACAGGCGGCGGATATCGTGGAAGCCGCCAAATCTGCGTGTTACAGGTCCTGAGGAGCCAGAATGCCGACGACCATTACCATGCCGGCCCTGTCGCCAACGATGACGGAGGGGACGCTCGCCCGCTGGCTCATCAAAGAAGGCGACAGCGTGTCGGCTGGCGATGTCATCGCCGAGATAGAGACGGATAAGGCGGCCATGGAGATCGAGGCCGTCGACGAGGGTTCCGTGGGGCGGCTTCTCGTGGTCGAAGGGACGGAAGGCGTCCCGGTGAACCAGCCGATCGCGGTGTTGCTTGAAGATGGGGAGGATGCCTCGGCGCTCGACGGATTTCTGCCGACGGACGGGGCTCCGGCACCCGCCTCCCAGGCGATCCCCCCGGAAGGATCCCCGACTCCGGCAACCGGTAGAGTTTTTGCCAGTCCGTTGGCGCACCGGATGGCGGAAAAGGCGGGTCTCGACCTTGCGGCAATCCAGGGGACCGGTCCCCGCGGCAGGGTCGTAAAGTCCGATATCGAGGCGGCGCTCTCGGCGGGAGCGACCCGGGCCGCGCCGGTGCCTCGAGTTGCCGCTTCTCCGCCGCCGCCGCCGCCGCCCGCCAGTGGGAGCGAGATCGTTCCGCACACCAACATGCGGACGGTGATCGCCCGCAGGCTCTTGGAGTCGAAGCAGACGATTCCCCACTTCTATCTCACGGTCGACTGCGAGATCGATCGCCTGTTGGCCATGCGGAGGGAACTCAACGACCGTGACGCCGCCGATTACAAGATTTCGGTGAACGACTTCGTCATTCGGGCCTCGGCCCTGGCGCTGCGCAAGACCCCGGAGGCCAACGCGAGCTGGTCCGATGAGGGTATGATCCGATACGGCTCCGTGGACGTTTCCGTCGCCGTGGCGGTCGACGCGGGTTTGATCACGCCCGTCGTCCGGAACGCCGACCAGAAAGGCTTGGCGGAAATTTCGGTTGAGATGAAGGACCTCGCGGTCCGCGCGCGGAACGGCAAGTTGATGCCCGAGGAATACCAGGGCGGTACGTTCTCGATCTCGAACCTCGGCATGTTTGGCGTTCGGGAGTTCAGCGCGATCATCAATCCGCCTCAATCCGCAATTCTCGCCGTAGGTGCGGGCGGACAGCGTCCGGTGGTAAAGGAGGGAGCGCTGAATGTGGCGACCGTGATGAGCTGTACCCTTTCGTGCGATCATCGAGTGGTCGATGGCGCATTGGGAGCGCGATTGCTGGCTGTATTCAAGGGATTCGTCGAGGATCCCGTGACGATGCTCCTGTAGCGGGCCGCTCGCGGCAGCCGAATGACTGGGAATACATACGACCTCGTCGTCGTCGGCGGTGGGCCAGGCGGCTACGTCGCCGCCATCAGGTCGGCGCAGTTGGGTATGAAAACGGCGGTCGTCGAGGCGGAACACCTCGGCGGCATCTGCCTCAACTGGGGTTGCATCCCGACCAAGGCGCTGTTGCGAGCCTCGGAGATCCGGCACTTGATGAGCCGCTTGGACGAATTCGGCTTGTCTGCCAAAGACATATCCGTAGATCTCAAGAAAATAGTAGAGCGTAGCCGCAACGTCGCCGGACAATTGGCTGGCGGCGTCGCGCACCTCATGAGAAAGAACAGGATCGATGTCATCAAGGGACGGGGACGCCTCGCCGGGCCGGGCAGGTTGGCGGCCTTCTCAAAAGACGGGAAAACCCGGGAGATTTCGGCCCCGCACATCGTATTGGCCACCGGCGCTCGCGCGCGTGACCTTCCCGGGCTGGAAGCGGACGGAAAACGGATCTGGACCTATCGGGAAGCCATGGTGCCCGACGTTCTTCCAAAATCCCTGTTGGTCGTCGGATCAGGCGCCATCGGTATCGAGTTTGCCAGCTTTTTCAATGAATTGGGTTCCGATGTCACGGTGGTCGAGGTTCTCGACCGCGTGCTTCCGGCCGAGGATGCGGAGATTTCCAAGCTCGCCCGTAAGTCGTTCGAAAGTCAGGGGATGACCATTCACACCGGGGCGGCCGTTACCGTCCTGGAGAGAACGAAGGGAACGGTGACGGCGAACCTCAGGCTCGGCGACGGCGGGGAGCAAGGCATCGAATGCGACCGGGTGATCATGGCGGTCGGCATCACGGGAAATGTCGAAGATCTGGGCCTTGAGGAGGCCGGGGTGAACGTTGACCGGGGCCACGTCGTCGTCAACGAGTGGTGCGAGACCGGTGTCCCAGGGGTCTACGCGGTCGGCGACTTGGCCGGTCCGCCGTGGCTGGCGCACAAGGCGAGCCATGAGGGCGTGCTCTGCGTGGAGCGGATTGCCGGCATCGAAGGTGTGCATCCATTGGACACCACGAAAATACCGGGATGTACCTATTGCGCCCCGCAGGTCGCGAGCGTAGGCCTTACCGAGGCTGCGGCTACCGAGGCCGGACATCGGCTGCGCGTCGGCCGGTTTCCGTTCATTGGAAACGGGAAGGCGATCGCGCTGGGTGAACCGGAAGGGCTGGTGAAGACCGTATTTGACGCGGACACGGGCGAGTTACTCGGAGCACACATGATCGGTGCCGAGGCGACCGAGCTCATTCACGGTTTCACCGTGGCTCGTACCCTCGAATGTACGGAAGCGGATCTAGCCCATTCCGTGTTCCCGCACCCGACGCTTTCCGAAATGATGCACGAGTCCGTGCTTGACGCACTGGGCCGCGTCATCCACTTCTGAGTGAGCATGGCAAGCGACACGAACAGCGACGCCGCCGCGTTACGGCACCCGGAAAAGCGCAATCGTCCGGCAAGTCCGTCTCTACGCAAACCGCCGTGGATCCGGGTGAAGGCGCCGACGTCCGCCGAGTATCACGAGACCCGCAGGCTGATGCGCGACTTGCGGTTGAACACCGTGTGCGAGGAAGCCGCCTGTCCCAACATCGGAGAATGCTGGGCGCACGGGCATGCGACGGTGATGATTCTCGGCGAAATCTGCACGCGGGCGTGCGCCTTTTGCAATGTCGCGACGGGCCGGCCCCTTGCGGTCGATCCGGCGGAACCCGAGAATGTCGGGCGCGCGGCGGCGACCTTGGGACTCCATCACATCGTAATCACATCCGTGGACCGCGACGATCTGGACGATGGCGGCGCCGACCAATTCGTGCAGGTCATCCGGTCGGTCCGCGGTCACGCGCCGGGTACCACGATTGAAGTGCTGACCCCCGATTTTCTGCGCAAGCCCGGCGCCGTCGAGGCGGTCGTGGCGGCGAAGCCGGACGTTTACAACCACAATCTGGAAACGGTGCCGCGCCTCTATCCGACCATCCGGCCGGGCGCACGGTATTTCCATTCGCTGAGGTTGCTGGATCGGGTCAAGCAACTCGATCCGTCAATCTTTACTAAATCAGGAATGATGGTGGGCCTCGGCGAGGGCTATTTGGAAGTCGTCCAGGTCATGGACGACATGCGGTCTGCCGACGTCGATTTCGTGACGATCGGACAATATCTCCAGCCGACTGCGCGGCACGCGCAGGTCGATCGATTCGTCACGCCGGAGGAATTCGGACGTTACGAGACCACGGCCTGGGCCAAGGGATTCCGGATGGTGTCCGCGTCACCGCTCACGCGGTCGTCCTATCACGCAGGCGACGACTTCGAGAAATTGCGGGCGTCACGGGACACCATGCCAGCGGACACCAGGCCACCAAGCTTGTCACGTTCCTAGATCCAAATGCCGACGCACGCGGAAGTGCGGGTTCTTCATCATCCTGCCGAGCAGTTGTTCGATCTCGTGGCGGACGTGGAAAAGTATCCGGAGTTTCTCCCATGGTGCGTGGATGCCCGAATTCGCCGGCGCGAGGACAGCCTGGTAGTGGCCGACTTGGTCATCGGGTATCGGGTATTTCGTGAACGCTTCACGTCCACGGTCGTCCTGAATCGTCCCGACCGCATCGACGTGACGTACGCGGAAGGGCCGTTCCGCTATTTGAACAACCATTGGATCTTCGTTCCCGAAGGCTCCGACTCCTGTACCATCGATTTCTTCGTCGACTTCGAATTTCACTCCCGCGTCCTTCAGGTTGTAGCGGAACGGGTGTTCGGTGAAGCGGTCAAGCTCATGGTCCACGCCTTTGAACGCCGGGCAGACGAGTTGTTCGGCAGCGATGTGCCGCCGGAAGACACGACCTAGCAGGCTGCTGAAAAACCTGCCACGCGCGGCCGGTTCGAAGGTTCCGTCGGTTTTTTCGGGTCATCGACGTTGCGGCGGGGGGTTCGCGGCCCGCCCGTGGCGGAGACGGGGGCGGGTTCTGCGTCTGACGGGCATCATGTCGGGGCCTCGGCGAGCAGTTTGGGCAGCCGGACCAGGTTGTAGGCGG
>JAGWAU010000056.1:10963-11325 GCA_021296255.1 Alphaproteobacteria bacterium
GATGCCGGGTCTTGGCCAGCCCGCCGGTGGTCTTGATCCAGCCGAACCCCTCCTCGATGCGCTTGCGCAGGCGCTGGCTGGCGGCGTAGCCCGGATGGCGGGTGGTGCGCCGGTCGATCCGGGTCAAGCGTCGCTTGCCCAACTTGCTGAGCCGGCCGTCGACGGCGATATGCGGGGTCACCGAACGGTCGCGTAGCGCATCGACGAAGGCGGCCACGTCATAGGCCTTGTCGGCGCCCAGCGTGACCCCGCGCCGTCTGTCCCGCCGCCCCAGCATGGCCAGCGCCGCCTCCCGCTCGGCGGTGCCCGAAGCCCGGGTCAGCGCCGCATCGACGATCAGCGCGTTGGCGTTCTCCATCAGC
>JAGWAU010000056.1:11438-11833 GCA_021296255.1 Alphaproteobacteria bacterium
GATGAAGACTAACAGAACCGTCGTCGGGGTGGATACGGCGAAGCGCGTATTCCAGCTGCACTGGGTCGATATGGAGACTGGCGAGATCGTGGATCTGAAGCTGACGCGGGCGAAGTTCCTGGAGCACTTCGCCAACCGCGCGCCCTGCTTGGTGGCGATGGAAGCCTGCGGCGGGTCGCAGCACTGGGCGCGTCGACTTCGGGAGCTCGGCCACGAACCCTGGCTGTTGCCGGCCAAGACGGTTCGGCCCTTTGTGGCCGGTAACAAGAACGACGCGCATGACGCGCGAGCGATCTGGACGGCGGCGCAGATGCCGGGCATCAGGACGGTTGCCGTGAAGAGCGAGGAGCAGCAGGCGATCCTGGCGCTGCACCGGATGCGCCAGCAGCTTGTGA
>JAGWAU010000056.1:11887-31255 GCA_021296255.1 Alphaproteobacteria bacterium
CCGGCATGCGCCGTGGCATGGCCGACGCCCTGGAGCGGGTCTCGGAGCGTCTGCCGGCGATGGTGATCGACACGCTTCGCGAACAGTGGGCGCGGGTGGCCCGGCTGGACGAGGAGATCGGCGAGATCGAGCGGCGGATCGGGCTGTGGCACCGCGGCAATGCCGACTGCAAGCGGATCGCCGAGATCCCCGGCGTCGGCGTGCTGACCGCGACGGCCGCCGTGGCCGCGATGGGCGATCCCGCAGCCTTCAGGTCGGGCCGGGAGTTCGCCGCCTGGCTTGGCCTGGTGCCGCGGCACGACGGCACTGGAGGGCGAGTTCGCATACTTGGCATCTCCAAGCGCGGGGACAGGTATCTGCGGACCCTGCTGATCCACGGAGCCCGCTCCGTGCTCACCAACGCCAAGGCGCCGCCGGAATGGGCGGTGAGACTGGCCAAACGGCGGCCGCCCAACGTCGCCACCGTCGCGCTGGCGAATAAGACGGCGCGCACGATCTGGGCCTTGCTGGCCCATGACCGGACGTACCAGGCGAACTTCGTCAGCCAGGCGGCCTAGCCACGGCTGACAACGAGACGACGAACCAACACTGGAGGTGGCCGCTGAAAGGTTGCGCAAGGCACGACAAGGAGTGATGGCAAACAGGTCAGACCGCGATCCGCCAAGCCTGCATGGGCCGTGGGGCGAGAAGCCCACAGCAGAAATGAGGCGCGGATCGGCAGATACCATCAGGGCCAGCGGGCACTTAGTCCCGCATCGAAAGGCCGGATACAAAGCTGCAATCTGCCCGACCGTCACACCGAAATCGAACCTTGCGTCCCGGGAGGCGTTCATACAATGGCCCATGTAGCACAGCCGGCTCGACTGGCCGTCTCCCTTGCGATAGAGCCGCGCGGCGGGGTCGGTCGCGGAGGCGGCTCGCCGCGGAAATCGCGCTCCGCATTGCGTCCAGGTGGCGCATCGTCGCCGCCGCCGTCGCTGCGCCGGAAGCTCTTCATCGACGCCCAGGCTTCGATCAGTGTCCCATCGACCGAGAAGTGCTCGTCCGATAGCAGACGCCGCACCCGTGCGCCGCGCAGAACCGCCTGAAGGAAGCGCGCCGCCACATCGCCCGCCACCAGACGGTCCCGGTTCTTCGAATACACCGTCGCGTCCCACACCGGCGCGTCCACCGACAGACCGACGAACCAGCGGAACATCAGGTTGTAGTCCAGCTGCTCCATCAGCTGGCGCTCCGAACGGATGGTGTAGAAGGTCTGAAGCAGAAGCGCCCGCAACAGCTTCTCCGGCGCGATCGAGGGCCGCCCAGTCTTCGAATACAAAAGCTCGAAGTCCGGTGACAGCACCGCCAGAGCCTCGTCCACCAGGACCCGGATCGCCCGCAACGGATGATCCGCAGGCACCCGCGCCTCCAGATCAACGTAGCTGAACAGACCGTCGCCACGCTCGTCCCGACCCCGCATCACAGCCTCCGCATCCAATCAACGCCAGACCAGAGAATCACGAGATCGAGAACCGCGCCAGCGAGTTCTTCAGCAGCCTGCTAGAACCGTCTTGCTCTAGGTCAACGACCAATAGACGAAAGATACGACGATCGAGTTCTGCACCGCGTGAATGGCGATCGGCGTCCAGATCGAGCCGCTCAGTTCGAAGGCAACCGCCAGCAACAGGCCCAGAAGAGCCACGATCAGCATCACCGGCAGGGAGTAGTAGAGATGGGCGCCGCCGAACAAGAGCGCGCTAACGGAGGCCGCGATGGACGGGTTCCACCGGTTTCTCAGCCAGCGATAAATCAGGCCGCGAAAGTAGAGTTCCTCGCCAAACGGCGCGACAAATCCGATGAATACGAGAGTTCCCAACAGACCCGTCCACGAGAATCCCTGCGGCGCAATGAGCCTCGTCGTCAGCTCGCTGGCCGAAACGTCGAGCGCGCGTCCGATCCCTTCGATTGCGACGACGGTGACGATGCCCAGGCCGGGTGCCCCCCATAACCAGGGACTTCTCGGAATGCGGAATCCCATGTCCCGCCAGGTCATTCGCCTCATGCGAAGCAGAATGGCCGCGACCGAGGCGATGACGGTGCCATTCAGTATGAGAATGCTGCCCAACACCACCGGCAAGCTCAATATTCCTGACGGTGTCGAGGACAGGTGACCCGCCGCACCGAGGAGTGCCGCGATCCCGACCGCGGAGATCCCGGCAGTCAATATCGTGACGTACAGCACGTCACGTCCGCGCGGCCGTGCCGACGGCTTGTTCGGGTCGTCGTTCACGGAATCAGCCTGAGTCGTTGGACGGATACTCGGCAACCATACCGGCCAGAAGGTCGAGCGCCGCCAAGACTGACGACTCGCGAATGGCTTCCCGTCCGATCTCACCGAATTCGCAGCGCCGATGAACGACGCTTCCACCCCTGGAGGCGGATGTCAGATGCACCAGTCCCACGGGTTTTTCCGGCGAGCCGCCGCCGGGCCCCGCAACACCCGTCACGGCAATGCTGATCTCCGATGCGGACCGCCTTAGCGCGCCTAGCGCCATTTCCCTGGCCACGGGCTCGCTGACGGCGCCGTGCGCAGCCAGGCTTTCTTCCGAAACCCCTAGATCTTCAGCTTTTGCTTCGTTCTGGTAAGTGACGAAGCCGCGTTCGAAGACGTCGGAAGAACCTGCGATTTCGGTCAACGCGGCGGAGATCAATCCGCCGGTGCACGACTCCGCCGTGGCCACGTGGAGTCCTTTGGAGCGGCAGGCCTTGAGAACGCATCGGGCCTTGGCGCGAATTTCCTTTCCAAACATCAGCTTCCTTCGACGAAGTGGCGATACAGCAGCAGGCACCCCGCGGCGTAGAGGGCGGCGGCAACGTCGTCAAGCATCACACCGAGGCCGCTTTTGACGTGCTTGTCGATCAATCCCGCCGGCCACGGCTTCACCACATCGAAGATCCGAAACAGAAGGAAGCCGAACGCATAGAGGAGGGCATCTAAGGGGACGGCCGCCAATGTGAGCCACTGACCCGCGACCTCGTCGATGACGATCACCTTGGGATCGTTGTTTGCTATGCCTGCGGACCTGTTGGCCTCGAGAAAGGCATTGGAGGCCATCCAACCCGCGAAGAAAGCAAGCGTGGCGGCCACCACGAGGCCGGCGCTGCCCCACAGGTGATGGATGAGAACCGCGAACGGTAACGCCGCCAACGATCCCCAGGTGCCGGGAGCCTTGGGGAGCAGACCCGAACCGAACCACGTGGTCACCAACACGACGGGATGCGCAGGGCGGAGCCCTGGCGGCAGACGGCTCGCGGCATGGACCTCGGTCACCTGCCGGGGTGTCTCCTGGTCGGGTCGTCGATTATTCGGCCCAAGGGCAATCGTACCGTCGCGGTGGCTACGGCTGTAATGCCTTCGCCGCGGCCCGTGAACCCGAGGCCCTCCGTCGTCGTACCTTTGATGCTCACTCGAGAAGCATCAATGCCCAGGATGGCGGCCAGACTCGCCTGCATCGGTGCTCGGTGTGGAGCGATCCGAGGGGATTCGCAAACGATCGTGACGTCGACGTGCATCAAGGTCCCGTTCGCCTCACGGACCCTTTCGGCTGCGAACGACGCAAACACTTTCGAACGCCTATCCCGCCATTCATCATCCGATGGCGGGAAATGAACGCCAATGTCGCCGGCACCGATCGATCCCAGGAGGGCGTCGGTCACGGCGTGCAAAGCGGCGTCCGCGTCCGAATGTCCTCGTAGGCCTTTATCATGTGGGATGGCAATGCCGCATAGCACGACGTGATCACCGGGACCGAACCTGTGGGTGTCGATACCGTTTCCGACCCGAACGTCGCCGAGGCGCGCGGCGAGCAGCATTTCGGCGCGGTCGAGATCATCGCTCGTCGTGATCTTGAAGTTCTCGTCGTCGCCGGGTACCAGCACGACATTCAGACCCGCCGCTTCCGCAACGGCCGCGTCATCCGTTAACGCTCCTCCGGCAGACCGTTCGTGCGCGAGCGCGATCTCGTCGAACATGAAGGCTTGCGGGGTCTGCGCTCGCCACAGCCCGCGACGATCGAGCGTTTCCGTCACTTTCACGGTTCCGCTGGCTGAAGACTCTGGTTCGGCGCGTTTGACGGTATCGGCGACGGGCAGAGCGGCGACACTGCCGGCACAGGTGACACTATTTTCCCGGAGCGGCGCGAGCACCCGGTCGATCAGATCTCCCGTCACGAACGGTCTGGCGGCATCGTGGATCACCACTTGGCTGGGCGAGAGGGGCGACATGCTGTCTAGTCCCAGTCGAACGGAGTCCTGTCGCTCTTCTCCGCCCACGACCGGCTTGAGGAGGGAGATACCGGAAGGACAATACGCCAACGATTGCTCGTAAAGCGGCAGGTGATCCTCGTGAATAACCACCCGAACGGCGTCGACGTCCGGGTGCCCGCCGATCGTGGCCAGACCGTACGACAGTACCGGCCGGCCGGCCAGGGCCGCGTAGGGCTTGGGCATCGTCCCTCCGAACCGCGTGCTCCGTCCGGCCGCGACGATGAGGGCGACGACGCTCATCGTTGGCTCCGATTGAATGCTCGGTACATCCCCTTCCAGAATTGCTCCCATTTGCGGAGGGTTGACAAGATCTACCCCGGTGTGTCCCCGAACGGTCGAATGAATTCGTGAACCTTAGTCCATTTTGGGTAGGATTGCCCGTGTCACTCCGAGGTCTGTACCGACGGTCGGATTGCCTACCGAGAAGTTCCTCAATAGAGTGCTTGAGAGTGCTTGGCTGGCCGAGGTTGAGAAAACGCGGGCGGGATCGGAAGTGTACCCATGACAGAGCCCCGCTTCGATCTGTTGTTTCAGATCAAAATCGAGCTGTCGTCCGCGATTGAACTGGGCGCGACGCCATACGGGCGGCTGCGGCGCGTCGACACGTTCGTCGAGGGGCGATTCGAGGGTCCAAAGCTCTCCGGTACGCTTGTAGCCGGCGGTAATGACCTGAGACTGACGCGATTTGACGGTGCCTTTCATCCCGATGTTCGGGCTCTGCTTCGCACCGATGACGGTCATCACGTCCAGATGATCTATGAGGGAATCAGATCGGGACCGGAAGAGGTCTGGGACAGGATCGAGCGTGGTGAAGACGTCGATCCTTCCGAGTATTACTTCCGAATTGTTGCGCGGTTTGAAACCGGCTCGGAAAAGTACGGTTGGCTCAACCGAATTCTAGCTTTCGGCAGCGGTGTGCGTCTGCAGGGTGGACCTGTCTACGATATCTATCAAGTGCTCTGATACTTGGCGGCAACGCGAAGGTCTCAAGCCTTGCACGAGGGGGATTGCGCCCGTAGTTTGCTCAAAATCTGGCCAATCCCTTCATTGCATAGGAAATGAGCATATTTGTCGGCGATGTGGAGCTCTCGGCGCCCCTCATCCTGGCGCCGATGTCGGGCGTAACGGATCTGCCTTTCCGCAATCTGGTCAAACGTCTCGGCGCCGGGATGGTGGTATCCGAGATGATCGCTAGCGAGGCGATGATCCGGGAGAACCGGCGAACTCTGCTCATGGCCGCCAATCGGCCCGAGGAATATCCCATGGCTGTTCAACTGGCGGGATGCGAGCCGAAGACCATGGCGGAGGCTGCCCGTCTCAACGCCGACCGCGGAGCCTGCGTCATCGATATCAACATGGGTTGTCCCGCGAAGAAAGTCGTCAACGGATATGCGGGTTCCGCCCTGATGCGCGATGAATCAGCGGCGGCCAGGATCATCGAGGCGACCGTGAACGCCGTGGACCTTCCGGTGACGCTGAAGATGCGGACGGGCTGGGACGACGACAGCCGGAACGCGCCGTCGCTCGCCCGAATCGCCGAGAATGCAGGCGTCAAAATGATCTCCATCCATGGCCGAACACGCTGTCAGATGTACCGGGGCCGGTCGGACTGGCGCTTCATTCGAAAGGTCAAGGAAGCGGTTTCGATCCCGGTGGTCGCCAACGGCGACGTGGTGACGCTCGACGATGCCAAACGCATACTCGAAGACTCCCGCGCCGATGCTCTGATGGTGGGGCGTGGTACTTACGGAAAACCTTGGTTTATCAATCAGATAATCGAATTTCTCGAAACTGGAACGAAACCTCGGGAACCATCTCTGCAGACGAAGTTCGAACTGCTGTCGGAACATTACGAGGCCATGTTGAGCCACTACGGGAACGAGTCAGGAGTGCGCGTCGCGCGCAAGCATTTGTCCTGGTACACGAAAGGTTTGGCGGGATCCGCCGCGCTGCGAAGCCGTCTGAATCGGCTCGATACGGCAAAAGCGGTCAAGGCCGTGCTCTCCGATTTCTTCAGCGCCCGCATATGGGGTGCCGTGGCGTGACCGCGACGACCCGGTCGGTCAAGGGCTCCATCGAGGTGCTGGGGCGGCCCGACGGCCGGCCCTCCCAAGGAGATGCCGTCGTGCACGCGCTGCCCGATCCGATTCTAGTCATCGACGCCGCCGACCGCATCCGATACGTGAATACTGCGGCCGAGCAGTTTTTTGCGCTGGGCCGGGATGCACTCAATCAGCTTTCGATCCAGGTCCTCACCGCCCCTGACAGTCCCGTCGTCGATCTCATCGGCCGAGTCCGGTTGACCGGGTTGAGCATTTCAGATCACGATCTGGAATTGACGTCGCCCCGGGACGAGACACGGCGCGTGGACGTGCATGTGGGACTCCTGCACGAGGCACGGGGAGACGTCCTGGTATGCCTCAGGAAACGGACGTTTGCGGATATCATCAGCCGTCAACTGACCTCCAGGGATTCAGTACGGTCGGTTACCGCGATGGCCGCGGTACTGGCGCACGAGGTCAGGAATCCGTTGGCGGGTATCCGGGGGGCCGCTCAACTTCTGGAACGCGAGAATCAGGGAGATGACCGGTCTCTGGCACGCCTCATTCGAGATGAGGTGGATCGAATCTGCTCGCTCGTCGAGAACATGGAGGTTTTCGCGGATGAACGGCCAATCCAAATCGAGCCCGTCAATATCCATGAAGTGTTGAACCATGTTCGCCGCCTGGTAGAGGCGGGCTCGTCCGAAACACCGCTTCAGTTTGACGAGCGGTACGATCCTTCGTTGCCACCGGTCCTGGGCAACCGGGACCAACTGGTTCAGGCCTTGTTGAACTTGATCAACAATTCGGTTGAAGCGTTCGGGAGCGGCGGCGGCGAGATCATCCTGACGACCGCCTACCGCCACGGCATGCGGGCCACCGTTCCGGGGTCGAAAAGTTGGTTGAAGCTGCCCCTCGAAGTGGCGATTAGGGACAACGGTCCCGGCATTCCGGATGAAGTGCGGGCCAATTTGTTCGATGCATTCGTCACCGGGAAACGCGGCGGTACGGGTCTGGGCCTCGCTCTGGTGGCTAAGATCGTGAAGGATCACGGTGGCGTCATTGAGTTCGAGTCGCGTCCCCGACGCACCGAATTCCGCGTACGCCTCCCCGTTGCCGGTTAGTGCGAACAGGCGAAAAGCAATCATCCAGGAGTTGCCCCGATGGCAGAAGGCACAGTTCTCGTCGCCGACGACGACAGCGGCGTTCGGACCGTTATCGGTCATGCGCTGGGTCGCGAGGGGTATGAAGTTCGCTCGACCGGCAACGCTGCAACGCTGTGGCGGTGGGTGTCTGACGGAGAGGGGGATCTCGTCGTCACCGACGTGATCATGCCGGACGAGGACGGTTTGGATCTATTGTCGAGAATCACCAGGATCCGTCCCGAGCTTCCGGTTGTCGTGATGAGCGCCCGCAATACGATGCTCATGGCCATCCGCGCGACGGAACGGGGTGCTTACGAATATCTTCCAAAACCATTCGACCTCAACGAGTTGGCCCGGATTGTCGAGCGCGCGCTCGCGTCTCCGGTCGTGACTCTGCACGAGGAGTCCTCGCAACGAGCCGGTCTGGACGAGGCCATGCCCTTGATCGGGCGGTCACCAGCGATGCAAGAGCTCTATCGACTGCTCGCACGTCTGGTTGGAACCGACCTCACCGTGTTGATTTCCGGACCCTCGGGCACCGGGAAGGAACTCGTTGCCCGCGCGCTGCACGACTATGGGAAACGCCGGCACGGTCCCTTTGTGCCGATCAATATGGCCGCGATACCTCGAGAGCTCATCGAAAGTGAATTGTTCGGCCACGAAAAAGGGGCCTTTACGGGTGCGACGTCCCGGGGCGTTGGGAAATTCGAACAGGCGGAGGGGGGAACCCTGTTTCTCGATGAAATCGGCGATATGCCCATGGAAGCGCAGACCCGATTGTTGCGGGTTTTGCAGCAGGGTGAATTTACCACCGTTGGTGGACGCCGTTCGATCAGGGCGGACGTGAGAATCGTTGCCGCGACCAATCGGAACCTTCGCCAGTTCGTTCGGCAAGGGCTCTTTCGCGAGGATCTGTTCTATCGATTGAACGTCGTTCCGGTGCGCCTTCCACCTCTCAAGGAGCGTGTGGAAGATCTACCGGACTTGGTTCACCACTTTCTTGGCGTGGCGGCGGATGATGGATTGCCGCAGAAGACCATCTCGGCCGAGGCGCTGAGACTTCTCAAATCCTACTCGTGGCCGGGCAACGTTCGAGAGCTCGAGAATCTCGTCCGGCGTCTAACGGTGCTATACGCCGAAGAGTCGATCGACGCCGAAGTCGTCCGCGCGGAACTCGACGAGGCCAGTGCCGGCGCGGCACCGGAATCCGACGGGTCCACCGACTCGTTCGGCGAGTCGGTGGAGCGTCATTTGAGCCGATATTTCGCGGCACACGAAGACGGCCTGCCCCCGAGCGGGTTGTACGGCCGCGTGATCAAGGAGGTCGAACGCCCGCTGATCGCCATGTGTTTGAGCGCCACCCGCGGAAACCAGATTCGCACGGCGAAACTGCTGGGTCTCAATCGGAACACGTTGCGCAAAAAGATCAATGAGCTTCAAATTCCGGTTGTGCGCGGGGTCCAGTGATGCATAGTTGTCACATGTACGTAAATTTGATGTGTCCATTGTGCATCTCAACGCGGTAGCGCCGGGCAATTGGAATTGCCTTTGACCGCCGGACCATGTCCACCAAGCTACAGATTCTGAACGAGAATTCACTGCACCGAATATCGGTCTGGGCCCGGGACGTGGGTCTGGGCCGCAAGCTCGCGGTAGCGCTGCTCATCGCAGCAATTGTGTCCGGCGTGGCGACCTACATCGTGCTCACGGGCTCTTCGCCGTTCGGACCTGATCCTCGAGTGGTCTTCGGTCTGCTTCTCGTGGACTTGGTCTTGGGATTGCTTCTCGGCGCGGTCGTCTCATTCCGACTGGTGAGGCTGTGGTTGGAGAGGCGCCGAGGAGAGGCGGGCTCGCGATTGCATACCCGTCTGGTGTTCATGTTCAGCTTCGTGGCGGTTGCGCCTGCCATCGTCGTCGCGGTGTTCTCGTTCCTGTTCTTCGATCTGGGTGTCCAGGCCTGGTTCAGCGATCCCGTCAGGAGGGCGGTTTCCGAGTCCCTGGTCGTCGCCAAGGCGTACACCAACGAGCATCGTCAGCTCATTCGGGCGGACGCGCTGGCGATGGCCGTGGATCTGAACCGGGAAGCGCCTTCGCTCATTCGCAATCCGGCGCGGTTCAGACAGATCGTGGCGGCGCAAACCGCGCTGCGGGGCCTTTCGGAAGCCATCGTCTTCGAACGCGGTGGACGAGTCCTCGCCAGATCCGACCTCGCGTTCTCCATGGCGTTCGAACTCGCTCCGGATGATGCCATGGAACGGGCCGAAAGCGGTGAGGTCGCGATCGTCAACGACGACAACTACGACCGCGTGAGGGCCTTGGTCCGTCTCGATCACGTCCCGAACGCGTTCCTCTTCGTCGGTCGCTACGTGGACCCGAAAGTGCACAGTTACGTCGCCCGGGCGGAGCTTGCCGTCGACGAATACCAGCGTCTGGAAGGTGCGAAATCGGGCATCCGCATCAACTTCGTCCTGATCTTCGCTATCGTGGCGTTGCTCATGCTGCTTGCCGCGATTTGGTTCGCGCTGTCATTCGCGGCGCGCCTGATGGGACCGGTGTCCAGTCTGGTCGGCGCGGCCGAACAAGCGCGTGGCGGCGATCTGTCCGTCCGCGTTCCCGAAGGACCGTTGGACGATGAGATCGGCACGCTGAGCCGCGCCTTCAACCGGATGACGTCTCAACTCCAGGCGCAGCGCACCGAACTCGTTGACGCCAACCAGCAACTGGAAACCCGTCGGCGTTTCACGGAAGCGGTGCTCTCCGGTGTGTCCGCCGGCGTCATCGGCCTCGACGCCAACGGTCGGATCAACCTGCCCAACCGCTCGGCCACCCAGTTGTTGGACATGGATGTCGAGTCGCTGGCGGGTCAGTCCCTCGTCAATGCGGTTCCAGAGATGGCGGGTCTCCTCATGGCTGCCCGTGGCCGTCCGGGCAGGATCGCGGAAGGTGACGTTTCGATCACCCGGCGCGGCAGGAAGCGGACACTGCATTGCAGAATTTCCGCGGAGGCCAGAGGTGACAATCTCGATGGTTTCGTCGTCACCTTCGACGATATCACGGACCTTGTATCCGCACAGAGGACCTCTGCATGGGCGGACATCGCACGGCGGATCGCCCACGAAATCAAGAATCCTTTGACGCCGATTCAACTTTCGGCAGAGCGCCTGAAACGCAAGTATCACGATGAAATTTCATCCGATCCGCATGTCTTCAGTCAGTGTACGGACACCATTATTCGTCAGGTCGGGGATATCGGGAGGATGATCGACGAGTTCTCCGCGTTCGCACGCATGCCGTCACCCAACTTCAATCCGGAGAACCTTCGAGACCTCGTGCAGCAGGCGCTGTTCATGCAGCAGGTTGCACACCCCAACATCGAGTTCAAAAGCACCTTGCCGGACGGGGCAGTCGAATTGATGTGTGATCGCCACCAGACGGCACAGGTTCTGACAAACCTGCTGCAGAACGCCGCCGACGCGATCAACGAAGACGGGCCTGCCGAAGAAACCGGTCCGGCCGGCAAGATCGAGGTGGTGGTTGAGGACGACGGTTCGTCGGTGACTGTGGAGATTTCCGATAATGGACCCGGCTTGCCGGCAGAGCAGCGGGATCGTTTGTTCGAGCCCTACGTTACGACACGAGCCAAGGGAACGGGCCTCGGATTGGCCATCGTGAAAAAAGTGATGGAGGATCACTCTGGTGAACTATTTCTCGAAAACGGGCCTAACGGCGGTACCTGTGCCCGTTTGGTATTCCATCGCGAAGTGAAGGAATCGCCGGATGAACGGGCGGCGTGACCTCGACTCGGGCGGGTGCTGAAGCATGGCCAGTGACATACTGATCGTCGATGACGAGGCCGACATTCGGGAGCTGGTTTCGGGAATTCTGATCGACGAGGGATACGAAGCACGTGTCGCGTCGGACAGCAGGTCGGCCCTTCAGGAGGTCACCCGGCGACTGCCCACGCTTCTGATCCTCGATATCTGGCTTCAGGGCAGCGAGATTGATGGACTGGAACTGCTGAACATCGTGCTCGGCGATCATCCGCACCTGCCCGCCATCATGATCAGTGGTCACGGCAACATCGAGACGGCCGTTTCGGCAATCAAGAGAGGGGCGTACGATTACATCGAAAAGCCGTTTAAAACCGACCGCTTGATCACCGTCGTCTCGAGGGCTATCGAAACGGCGCGGCTTCGCCGCGAGAACGAGGAGCTTCGCCTGCGGACGTGGCAGGAGACGGCTCTGATTGGCGAATCAAACGAGATCGAAGCCTTGAGGGCCGCCATCGGCAAGGTGGCGCCCACTGGTGCGCGCGCTTTGATCACCGGGCCATCGGGGTCCGGAAAGGAAGTTGCTGCGCGACTGCTTCACGAACGTTCCGCAAGATCCAGAGGGCCCTTCGTCGTCCTGAACGCCGCTAGTATGGCGCCCGAGCGGGTCGAGGTCGAGCTGTTCGGCGTGGAGGAGGGCACCGAGGGTGCCGACCGGCGGCGCAAGATCGGAACGCTGGAGCAGGCGCATGGCGGGACGTTGTTCATCGACGAAGTCGCGGACATGCCGTTGGAGACGCAGGCCAAGATCCTTCGCGTCCTCCAGGAACAGCGTTTCGAGAGGGTCGGGGGGACCACGAAAATCCAAGTGGACGTGCGAGTCGTCAGCGCGTCCACGCGCGATTTGATGGCCGAGATCGCCGCCGGCCGGTTTCGGGAAGACCTGTACCATCGACTCAACGTCGTTCCCATTCGTGTGCCGGCGTTGAATGATCGCCCGGACGACGTTCCCATCCTCACTCGCTACTTTCTCAAGCGCATCGCCGATGCTTCGGGGCTCAGCCCATGCGAAATCAGTGAAGACGCGTTGGCGGTCCTGCAGGCTTGTAAGTGGCCGGGAAATGTGCGCGAACTAAGGAACCTGATCGAACGCCTTCTGATCATGGCGCCGGAGCGGCCTGTCAAGGTCATCCGGGTCGATGAGTTGCCACCGGAGTACACGATGGGGCCTCGATCAGCCATCGCGTTCAATGGTCGTGAAGAGATCATGGCCATGCCGCTCCGCGAGGCGCGCGAAGTATTTGAACGCGAGTACCTTGCGGCTCAGGTCACGCGATTCCGCGGGAATATCTCCCGAACGGCGGGATTCGTGGGCATGGAACGGTCGGCGCTTCATCGCAAGCTGAAGTCTCTTGGGGTCGGTGGCAACGGAACCGATCGTGCCGCTTGAGCGCACATCCGCCGACACGGTGATTTCGGGCTAGCCCATGAAGGTCATCGTATGCGGTGCCGGCTTGGTCGGTTTCAACATCGCCCGATATCTGTCGAGTGAAAGAAACGACGTGACGGTCATCGATCAGTCGCCCGACCTCATCAAGCGGGTGAGCGACCAACTGGATGTGCAGGGCATCGTCGGATTTGCCTCCCATCCGGACGTGCTCGATGCCGCCGACGCAGGTGGAGCCGACGTCATCATCGCCGTCACGCAGCGCGACGAAGTCAATATGGTTGCGTGCCAAGTTGCGCACGGCCTCTTCAACATTCCCACGAAGATCGCCCGCGTCCGGGCTCAGAATTATCTCGACCCCGTGTGGAGCGATCTGTTTACCCGCGAGAACTTGCCCATTGACGTGACCATTTCTCCGGAGATCGAGGTCGCCCGCGCCGTCATGCGCCGCCTGCAGGTGCCGGGAGCGATCGACATGGTTCCGTTCGCTGATGGCAAGGTTCAAGTGATTGCGACACGGCTCAACGAAGGATGCCCCGTCGTCGACACCCCACTGCGGAGGTTGACCGAGTTGTTCCCCGACCTCCATATCCGAGTCATGGGAATCGTCCGGGATCAGAAAGTCATGGCCCTGTCGGGAGACAGCTCCATGTTTGTCAGTGACGAGGTCTACTTTGCGGCTGAAGTCGATCACGTGCCACGGGCCTTGGCGGCATTCGGACATGAGGAAGTCGAGGCACGCCGGGTGTTGATCGTGGGCGGCGGTAATGTCGGCCTGTCGCTCGCCAGGGAAATCGAGGAGGCCTACCCCAGGGTTTCTCCCAAGATCATCGAGCACAACCGAGAACGTGCGGGCGACATCGCCGAACAACTGCAGCGAACGGTGGTCCTGTGCGGCGACGTTCTGGATCGCAATATACTCAACGAGGCCAACGTGCAGGCCACGGAAACGGTCGTGGCCGTGACCAATGATGATGAGGTCAACATCCTGGCTTCGCTGCTCGCGAAAAGCGAGGGTTGCGAGCGGG
Organism: Alphaproteobacteria bacterium; assembly: GCA_021296255.1. Classification (GTDB taxonomy): domain Bacteria; phylum Pseudomonadota; class Alphaproteobacteria; order UBA2966; family UBA2966; genus UBA2966. The sequence goes on from JAGWAU010000056.1 coordinate 25,628, forward strand.
CGATCACGCTGATCAACAACGTGACCTTTGAACCGCTGCTGGCCTCGTTGGGAATCGATGTGGTGGTCAATCCCCGTGCCATCACGGTGTCGCGAATCCTTCAGTACGTGAGGCGCGGTCGTATTCGTGGAGTTCACAGCCTCAGGGCCGGTCTGGCCGAAATCATCGAGGCCGAGGCCATGGAAACCTCGTCGATGGTCGGCGTGCCGATCCGGGACGTGGACCTCCCGGGCGGCATGGTCGCGGGGGCGGTGATTCGCGGCGATGAAGTCATCATTCCCAGGGGCAGTACGGTGATTCAGCCCAAGGATCGGGTGGTGATCTTCACGATCGCCGAAGACGTCAAACATCTGGAAAAAATGTTCTCCGTACGTCTCGAGTATTTCTGAGGAACTCGCCGGCAATCCCCGATGGCGTATGCAATTGCACTGTCCACCTTGGGATGGACGCTGGCGGGATTCGCCCTGATGATGCTCATCCCCGCGTTCGTGGCGTTCGGATACGCGGAAACCGATCAGGCGTGGACCTTTCTGGTCTCCGCTGGCCTGACCTTGTTCTCGGGCGGCGCCCTCGTCATCGCCACGCGCGGCACGCCGCGCAGCCCCAGTCAACGAGAGGCTTTCGCGCTGGCGGTCCTGGTCTGGCTCGTGCTGCCGCTTTTTGGCGCGTTGCCCTTCTTCTATATCGGTGTCGTGCCGACGGTAACCGATGCCTATTTCGAGGCGATGTCAGGTCTCACCACCACGGGCGCGACGGTTCTCAATAAACTGGAGATCATCGAACGGAGTGTTCTCATTTGGCGAGCGTTGCTGCAGTGGTTCGGAGGCTTGGCTACCGTGATGCTGACGGTCGTCTTGCTGTCCTTCTACAGCGTCGGCGCCATGAAGCTGTTCCGCAGCGCCATGCCACGCGGGGAGCGCCATGACCTCCGGATTCAATTGGTGCAGTCGCTGCAAGCCATTTGGTGGCTCTACCTGGCGCTAACGTTGGCGTGCGCGCTCAGTCTGTTTCTCGCCGGTCTCGGCATTTTTGAGTCCATCTGCCTGGCGATGAGCACATTGTCCACTGGCGGTTTTTCTATCCGGGATGGTTCGTTCGCATCATTTTCTTCACCAGCGGTCGAGTCGGTTCTCATCGTCTTCATGCTGGCCGGCGCTATCAATTTCACTTTTCATTGGGCGGTGTTTCACGGTCGGGGGTGGCGGGTCTATACCGGCGATCCAGAAGTGAGATACCTCATCGCCGTCGCCGTGGGGGCGAGCCTAGTGCTCGCCGCGACGTTCCTCGTGGTCGGCCATCTGGGAGCATTCGAATCGCTCCGAACGGGAGTTTTCAACGTGATCTCCATGATAACGACGACGGGATTCCATACCGGCGACCCCGCTCGGTGGCCATTGTTCGTCACGCTGCTGCTGACCGTTCTCGCGCTCGTCGGCGGATGTACGGGCTCGACCACCGGCGGCCTCAAAATGCTGAGGCTTTCCATCCTGATCAAGTTGGTGGCTCGGGAGTTGAACCGGCTGCCTCATCCTAGTTCCATCCGGCGGGTCATCTATGCAGGCCAGGTAGCGGACGAGTCACCGCTGAGCGGCATCCTGACGTTTTTCTGTACCTACGCGGTCACATTAGGCTTCATCGGTGCCGCACTCTCCCTGTTCGGACTGGAATTTCATCACGCGTTCACCGCCGGTGCGGCGGCTTTGAGCAACACGGGTCCTTTGACGGTATTAGTGGTGGGCGGTGAAGGGGGCTACGATGCTCTCGCGGCAGGGGCAAAATGGACACTTTGCGCGGCAATGCTTCTGGGAAGGCTGGAGGTGTTTGCCCTGTTGGCATTTCTCGCCGGTGTGTTTCGGCGGGCGTAACAACACGGAGTTGGATCATGTCCCGGGTTGCCTATGTCAATGGTCGCTACGTGCCGTTCGTCGACGCGGCCGTTCATATTGAAGACCGCGGATATCAGTTCGCCGACGGTGTCTACGAAGTCATGGCCGTGCGCGACGGGCGGCTCGCCGATCTGGAACTGCATCTCGACCGGCTCGACCGGTCACTGGTCGAGCTCCACATGGAGACGGCCATGTCTCGCCGCGCGCTGGCCGTCGTCTTCGAGGAAATCGTTCGGCGCAACCGGGTTGCCAATGGAATCGTCTACTTGCAGATGACGCGCGGAGTGGCCAAGCGCGACCACGCGTTTCCCCACAATTGCAAGACCTCCGTTGTGGTAACCGCGCGCAACGTGCCGCCGCGTCCCGCCGCCATCATCGAGAAAGGTGTCAGAGTCGTCACGGTTCCAGACATCCGTTGGAAGAGATGCGATATCAAATCCGTCTCTCTTCTGCCGAACGTTCTCGCCAAACAGAGGGCGAAAGGGGCTGGCGCGTACGAAGCCTGGATGGTCGATGAAGACGGTCATGTCACGGAAGGCAGCTCCACCAATGCCTGGATCGTCGAGCGCTCAGGAGATTTGATCACGCGTCATCTCGACAACGCCATCCTTTCGGGTATCACGCGGATGGTGGTCAGCGATCTGGCGATGAAGCAACAGCGGCGCCTTGTGGAGCGGCCGTTCACTCTCGAGGAAGCGGAAGCGGCGAGCGAAGCATTTTTGACCAGTACGACGTCTTTTGTGACACCGGTGGTTCAAATCAATGACGTTTCAGTCGGTACCGGTACGCCGGGTCCCGTGACTCAGGCGCTGCATGACCTCTACGATGAACATCTGTCAGGGCAGTAAAGTGATATGGCATCCAGTAGAATTCTCGTGTTGTATTGGGGCAGGCAACATCTACTGTTTGAGCGGTAAAGTCGTATGATGGTCGAGCGCCCATTTGGATGGATTTGATGATGGCGTCGGTTGGTGACAGAAAAACGGGGCGGAAAAAATATGGCCGCGAACAAAAGCCAAAATCTGCAGGACACTTTTCTCAATCAGATCCGGAAAAACAAGATCCCGGTCACCGTGTTTCTGGTCAACGGGGTGAAGCTTCAGGGTGTGATTGGTTCATTCGACAATTTCTGCGTGCTGTTGCGTCGGAACGGCCACGTTCAACTGGTATACAAACACGCGATTTCCACAGTGATGCCGAGTCAGCCGGTTCAGTTGTTCGACCCGGCGGAGGCCAGCGCCGCTGAAGAAGAATAGAACTCCGCAGACCGTCGGAAACCGGGAAAGCTCCGCCCCCACGGACCGGAAATCTGCTGCCGTGAGCAGCAAGGAATGCCGGAACGGTTTCAACCGAACCGGAACCGCTCTGGTCTTTCATCCGCGACTGAACAAGGGGTGCAACGGTTCCGCTCCGACCAGAGATGCCGCTTCCGCGCTCGAGGAGGCGACGCGTCTGGCCGAAGCCATCGGACTTGCCGTCGCGCATTCGGAAGCGGTCACCATCGCGCAACCACGACCGGCGACATTGTTCGGTAGTGGACGCGTCGAGAGTATCGGCCAACTGACCCGGAAACTCTCCGCCGAAATCTGCGTCGTGGACGGAAAGCTGAGTCCGATCCAGCAACGCAATCTCGAACGCGCCTGGGATTGCAAGGTGATTGACCGCACTGGACTGATCCTGGAGATATTCGGCGCCCGCGCGCGGACTCGTGAAGGGCGTCTGCAAGTCGATCTGGCGGCATTGGAATATCAGCGAAGCCGATTGGTGAGATCGTGGACACACCTCGAGCGTCAGCGCGGCGGTTTCGGTTTCATGGGCGGCCCCGGAGAGACTCAGATCGAAGCTGACCGTCGTCAGATCGCCGAGCGGGTCGCGCGCCTCAAGCGGGAGCTGGGCCAGTTGATCCGGACGCGCGGACTTCACCGGTCCAGCCGCAAAAAGGTGCCCTATCCGGTCGTCGCGCTGGTGGGATACACCAATGCGGGCAAGTCGACGCTGTTCAATCGTTTGACGGACGCCGACGTGATGGCCAAGGACATGCTGTTCGCGACGCTCGATCCGACGATGCGGGGCGTTACGCTGCCTAGCGGTCGGCGCATCATTCTGTCCGATACGGTCGGATTTATCTCCGATCTCCCGACGACCCTCATTGCCGCCTTCCGAGCAACGCTGGAAGAGGTCGTGGAGGCGGATCTCATCGTGCACGTGCGGGATTCATCCCATTCGGACTCCACTCGGCAAAAGGCCGATGTGCTCGCCGTCATGGAGGAGCTCGGTGTCACCGTGGACGCAACAGAACGAACTCTCGATGCCCTCAACAAGATTGATCTGCTGGATCCCGGCAAGCGCGCCGCCGTGATCGCCCGGTCGTCGGCCGACCCATTGCAGGCGTCCGTTTCGGCCCGCACAGGGGAGGGAACCGATGAACTTCTGCTCAGGATAGATCGGTTGCTGTCCGCCAGTCGCAGGACGTTGGATCTAGAGATTGCGCTCAGTGACGGGGCGACGCTCGCCTGGCTCTATCGTCACGGGGACGTCGTCAGCCGCGAAGACGTGGACGGCTTTGCCCATGTGAAAGTGGGTTTGGATGCCCGTGCCGTCGCCCGCTTCGAACGCCGAATGGCCTCCGGGGAGACTCCAGTAGTTCAGTGATCCCGAGGTCTCGGGTTGCCACTTCGGCTTTCCACAGGTTGACAGTGAATTGGCGCATCACTATATACGCTGGCACTCGCAAGGTTAGAGTGCTAATGCGGCCTGCCCGCAACGGCCTTTATCGCAACGGGCAGTGCTGCATCACGGAGGACGTTAATGAACATCAGGCCGCTGCACGACCGCGTGCTCGTCCGTCGAATTGAAGAGGATGCCAAGTCGCCGGGCGGTATCATCATCCCGGATACCGCCAAGGAGAAGCCAATGGAAGGCGAAGTGCTCGCGGTCGGTGGCGGCGCACGGGATGACAACGGCAAGCTCGTGTCTCTGGATGTGAAGAAAGGCGACCGCATCCTATTTGGGAAGTGGTCAGGTACCGAGGTCACCGTGAGCGGCGAGGAACTCGTCATCATGCGTGAGTCGGACGTGATGGGTGTCTTGGAATAAGGAAAGTTGGAAGCAATGGCTGCAAAAGAAATCAAACTTAGGGAGTCGGCCCGGGAGCGCATGCTCAGTGGGATCAACGTCTTGGCTGACGCCGTCAGGGTGACGCTCGGTCCCAAGGGCCGCAACGTCGTCCTGGACAAGTCGTTCGGTGCGCCCCGGATTTCGAAGGACGGCGTGACCGTCGCCAAGGAAATCGAGCTTGCGGATAAGTTCGAGAACATGGGCGCCCAGATGCTCCGTGAGGTGGCGAGTCGCACCAGCGACGTCGCCGGCGACGGCACAACCACGGCCACCGTTCTCGCCCAGGCGATCGTCCGCGAAGGCATGAAGGCGGTTGCCGCGGGCATGAACCCGATGGATCTCAAACGCGGCGTCGACAAGGCCGTCGAGACCGCCGTCAGCTTCATCGAGAGTGCATCGAAGAGCGTGCGTTCGGAGGAGGAGATCGCCCAGGTCGGCACGATTTCCGCCAACGGCGAGGGTGAAATCGGCGAGATCATCGCCGAGGCCATGCAGCAGGTGGGCAAGGAAGGCGTGATCACGGTGGAGGAGGCCAAGGGTCTCGCTACCGAACTCGACGTCGTCGAGGGCATGCAGTTCGACCGCGGCTACCTCTCGCCGTACTTCATCACCAATGCCGAAAAGA
>JAGWAU010000056.1:31286-46583 GCA_021296255.1 Alphaproteobacteria bacterium
TGCAGGCCATGCTGCCGCTGCTGGAGTCCGTCGTGCAAACGAGCAAGCCGCTTCTGGTGATCGCAGAGGACGTCGAAGGTGAAGCCCTGGCCACTTTGGTGGTCAACAAGTTGCGCGGTGGCTTGAAGATTGCCGCCGTGAAGGCGCCGGGCTTCGGCGACCGCCGCAAGGCCATGCTTGAGGACATCGCCATCCTGACCGGTGGTCAGGTGATCAGCGAGGATCTCGGCATCAAGCTTGAGAACGTCACGCTCGACATGCTGGGCCGGGCCAAGCGGGTGCTCATGGGCAAGGACGACACCACGGTCGTCGAAGGCTCCGGCAAGAAGCGTGAGATCGAAGGTCGTTGCGGTCAGATCCGCTCCCAGATCGAGGAGACCACCTCCGACTACGACCGCGAGAAGCTGCAGGAGCGTCTGGCGAAGCTCGCCGGCGGTGTCGCGGTGATCAAGGTGGGTGGCTCAACGGAAGTTGAGGGCGCTGCATTCAACCCGCGCGGCCGTGGAAGAGGGCGTGGTCCCCGGCGGCGGCGTGACCCTGCTTCGCGCCATCAAGGCATTGGACAAGGCCAAGGGTGAGAACCACGACCAAGATGTCGGCATCGACATCGTTCGTCGTGCCTTGCAAACGCCGGTTCGCCAGATCGCGGAAAACGCGGGTCATGACGGCGCCGTGGTCGCAGGCAAGGTTCTCGAGTCTAAGGATGCGAAGTTCGGCTTCGACGCCCAGAACGAAACCTATACGGATCTGGTCAAGGCGGGCGTCATCGATCCGGCCAAGGTGGTTCGGGCGGCTCTGCAGGATGCTGCGTCGGTTGCCGGGCTTCTGATCACCACCGAAGCTATGGTCGCCGAGATTCCGGAGAAGAAGGAAATGCCGCCGATGCCTCCGGGCGGTGGCATGGGCGACATGGGGTTCTAGCCGGTCGCGACCAGCAACACTTAGTGGAAAGGGTCACCGTTTGGTGGCCCTTTCCTTATAAAACCGGTGTGCGAGATCCCGCATTCGCCGGTTGTCCGGGTCGGACACCCGTTATTTTTCTCTATCCCTTTCGCCGGTAGAGATTCCAGGGCGAGTAGGCCTGCATCACGGGCATCAGCTGGATAACATTGATGTTGATGTGATCGGGGAGGGCGACGCAGTAGTAGATGGCGTCTGCGATCTCTTCCGAGGTCAGGACTTCGAGACCGGCGTAGCCGGCATCGGCTTTTTCCATGTCTCCGTCGTAGCGCACCAAGTTGAATTCCGAGCGTGCGACTCCAGGCTCGACACAGGTGACCCGGATCTCTTTGCCGAAACACTCCGCCCGCACGTTTTTCGAGAACAGATGTACGAAGGCCTTGGTCCCGCCATAGATGTTACTTCCCGGATTGGGCTGCCGCCCACCGACAGAGCCGATGTTGACGATGTGGCCACGGTTACGCTCCACCATGCCCGGGAGGATCGCGTGGGTGCAGTAGACGACCCCGTTGATGTTCGTATCCAGCATTCTTTGCCACAGATTTATGTCGGCTTCGTATGCGGGCCCTAGGCCGAGCGCCGCCCCGGCGTTGTTGACCAACACCGAGATCTCCCGGAACGGATGGGGCAGGCTGTCGACCGCCGTCTGCACGCCTTCATGGCTCGTAACGTCGAGAGGAAGGGGATGGCAAGCATCCCCGAGCTCGTCCGCCAGCGCCTCCAACCGGTCCTTGCGGCGGCCGGTGGCGATGACTTTGGCGCCCTCCGAGACGAAGCGCCGTGCCGCCGCCGCGCCGAAGCCCGATGTGGCGCCCGTGATGAAGACGATCATGTCTTGCGGTGTCATGCGGATGTCTCCAGGCTCATACGTGTCATGTAGTGCGATGAATTGCCACCCGATTCCAGTTCTGATCGGTCGGCATGATTTCGATGATGTTGGCGTTGACGTGCGGGGGCAGGGCGTACGCGTAAAACAGGATGTCCGCGAACTCCTCGGCCGCGATAATTCGGAAACCGCGCTTGAAATTCTCCAGAGCGGATTTGTCGCCACGGGCTCGGACCTCGAAGAATTCGGTGTCCACGGCGCCCGGCTCGAGTACCGTCACACGGATGTGATGGCCCAACAGCTCGGCCCGCAGGTCGAGGGTAAACAGGTGCAGGAACGACTTGGTGGAGCCATAGATGCTGTTTCCCGGCGTCGTGTAGACGCCGCCGACAGAGCCGATGTTGAAGACGTGGCCCCGGTCACGCTTGACCATGCCCGGCAGAATTGCATGGGTTACATGGACGACGCCTTTAATATTTGTATCGATCATCGTCAGCATGTCGTCGAGATCGTCCTCGTGAAACTTTCCACCACCGAGCGACAGGCCGGCGTTGTTGACCAGCACGGATATTTCGGCGAAATCCGGGGGCAGGGCGGCCACGCACTGCCCTACGGCGTCCCGGTCACGGACATCGAGCGTGGCCGTGTGCAGGCGAGCGCCGAGTTCGTTCCGCAGAGCGTCTAAACGATCCGTGCGGCGGCCGGTTGCGACGACACGTGCGCCTTCGTCGATGAATCTGCGGGTGATGGCCGCCCCCATACCGGAGGTCGCGCCCGTGACGAAGACCACGTCGTTGGACACGTTGGTCATTTTCCCTCCTATGATGGTTGTCCAGCGGGAACGGGGCCCTGCTGTTGTTTGAAGTTTGCAAAGTCCTCGAAGATCCAGCGGTTCTTAAGGGTTTGGTAGATGATGGTGAGGAGCTTCCGGGCTGTGGCGATGATCGCCTTGCCGGCGCCCCGCCGTTGCTTGACGCGGCGGTAGAAGGCGTTGAGGTATCCGGAGCAGCGGATCGCGATGAGCGTGCACTGCACCAGTGTGGTGCGCACCAGCTTGTTTCCCCGCTTGGTGATCCGCCCCGGGTTGTCGGTCTCGTTGGAGCGGTTGACCTTGGGGACGATGCCGAGATAGGCGGCCAGTTTGTCGGCGCTTTCGAAGTCGTTGACGTCGCCGATGCCGGCCAAGAACACGGCGGCCGAGCGCGGGCCGATGCCCTTGATGCTGACCAGACTGTCGTAGCCGTCCATGGCGCCGGCGGCGCGTTCGATCTCCCGGTCCAGCTCGGCGATCGACCCGCTCAAGCTCAGGGCCTGGTCGCGCACCACCGTGAGTTCGACCTGCTCAAGCTTGGAGAACCGGCCGATGTCGATAGCCATCAGGCGGCGCCTGCTGGACAGGCTTTCCTTCTTCAGCTTGATCCCGTGACGGTTGTGCAGGGCGTGGATCTTGTTCAACAGCCGGGTACGCTGCTTGTGACCAGCAGGTCGCGGGTATGCGTCACCGAGGCGAGCTCGCTCTGGGCCTCGGTCTTCGGGCGGGTCTCCGGCAGCATGTCCTTCGACAGGAAGAAGGCGAGCGCACGGGAATCGTTGCGGTCGGTCTTCTTGACCGATTTCCGGATCACCTGGAACTGCCTCGGGTTGACCACGACGACCCGGCCGACCCAGGCGATCACCTGGTCGCGGAACCAGGCGCTGTTGCCGGTCGCCTCGACGGCGGTCTCGTCGTCGACGTCCAGGCTCAGGCAGAAGCGGTCGAGGTCCGCGGCGCAGAGCTGCCAAGTTTCGAAGGCCTCCGACCCGTCCGCCGCGAGACGGCAGACGGTGAAGGAGTTCTGATGAAGATCGACACCGATATGGGCCATGGCTAACATCCTCCTGTTGGTGGGAGGCGGAGCCCCGCAGGGGGCGTGAACGGCCGAGCCAAACTCCTATACGAAGTCACCGGTTCGCGCCGAGCCTCACCAGGGTCGTTCGGAAACAGGCGCGGGTTAATCTCCTCTACAGGGTCGAGAGCCCTACTGAGCGAATCCAACCTGTCACCTATCCGCCTCTCCCAACGCCCAGCATGGCGGCGGAAGCTCAACCGTTCACTCCCCATTCATGCCATCTCCTCTGTAGCTGTTGAACTGCCGCGTTTCCCGTGCCTTGGCGCGCTCCCAGGCCTCGTCGTATTCCGCGAGGGACACCTGTGTGAGCTCGCGTCCAGACGACACCATTTCGTTCTCCACCTGACGGAAGCGCCGCTCGAATTTCGCATTCGTGTCGCGGAGCGCGGATTCCGGGTCCACGCCGAGGTGCCGGGCGTAGTTGACGATGGAGAACAGAAGGTCCCCGAATTCTTCCGAAATCGCTTCCTTGTGTTGCAGTTCCTTGCTTTCGCGCGTCTTTGACACGGCTTGCCGGAGTTCGGCGAGCTCTTCCGCGATCTTCCCAACGACGTCAGCCGTCACGGTCCAGTCGAATCCGACCCGCGCGGCGCGTTTTTGCAGCTTTTGCGCCCGTAACAGGGCAGGAAGTCCGCGCGCGACATCGTCGAGGACGCTGGCCCGGCGACCGTCTGCCTTAGCGCGCTTATCCCGCTCCTGCGCCTTGTGAGCCTCCCAAGCGATCGTCTGCGCTTCTGCGTCTGCCACGTCGGTGCCGCCGAAGACGTGCGGGTGCCTACGGATCATCTTGTCGCTGACCCCGGCCACGATGTCATCAAAGTCGAACCCGCCTGCTTCGCGGGACATCTGGGCATAGAAGACGACTTGAAAGAGCAAGTCCCCCAACTCGTCGCGCAAACGCTGCATATCGCCATTCTCGATTGCGTCCGCGACCTCGAACGCCTCTTCGATGGTGTAAGGCACGATAGTCTCGAAGGACTGGGTGAGGTCCCAGGGGCACCCACCATCCGGGTTGCGAAGCTTTGCCATGATGTCGAGAAGCCGGCGAATATCGCCGGCTTCAGGGGGGACGTTCATGGCGCGATTATCACGGGCGGACCAAAGGGGCGCAAGCATGAGCTGGGAGTTATGGATCTCCAACTTCGACTGGTAGCGCCAGCGCATTACGGGCCGTACGCGATCCGGCGGGCGGGGGGAGAGGACGAAAACACCTGCGGCTAATTGCGTGTATGGGATGTTATGAGATGGCCAGTGTCGGAAATTTTTGTCGCATAATGTATATTATCGGAAATAAAATATGGATTTCTCTTAGGAGGTTAAAGAATTCGACTATCGGGCCGGTGGCTTGACCTTCGTAAACAGGTCGAAGAAGTTCCCGGTCGTCGCATCGGCAAGCTCCGGGCACGACACCCCTTTCACTTCCGCTACCTTGCCGGCTGTATGTACGACGTAAGCGGGCTCATTCGTTTTGCCGCGGTGCGGAGCAGGAGCCAGATAGGGAGAATCGGTCTCCACGAGAAGCCGATCCAGCGGCACGATCTGGACCGCTTCCCTCACCTCGTCCGCGTTCTTGAATGTCACGATTCCGGAAAAAGAAATTAAGAAGTCAATTTCCAAAGCTTTTTCAGCAAGTTGCCGCATTGAGCTGAAGCAATGTAGCAGCCCAAGGTAGGCGCCGTTGCGATACTCGTCCGTCAGAATTCGCGCCGTGTCTGCCTCGGCATTGCGCGAATGGACGATCACGGGCAGCCCGGTTTCACGCGCGGCGGTGATGTGGGTGCGGAACGATCGCTGCTGGATATCCCGGGGACTGTGCTCGTAGTAGTAATCAAGCCCGGTTTCGCCGATCCCGACGACTCTTGGGTGATCGCTTAGCTCGACCAGTTGTCGCACGGTCACGTCCGGTTCTCCGCCCGCCTCGTGCGGGTGGACGCCAACGGAGCACCAGATGTCTTCGTATCGTTCGGCGATCGCTAGAACGCCTGGAAATCGGTCGAGGCGAGTGGAAATCGTCAGCATGGCGCCGATTCCAGCAGATCGGGCACGCGCCACGACCGCGTCGAGTTCCTCGCTCAGGGCGCCGTAATCGAGATGGCAGTGGCTGTCGACGAGCATGGTTGACTGCCCGCGGTCAGGCGCGTTCCTTGACGGGCGGTCCGTCAGGTCGCGGCCATGGAGTCTTTTTCCTCGACATACCGAGGGAACACGGCCTCCGGTTTGGGCAGCGGGAGGCCGGGTCGAAGGGCGCCGCTCTCCCCCAGTCGCGTGAAATCGCGTTCGTCTTCCGACTGACCCAATTGATCGAGCAACTTCGTGGCGGAGCCCGGCATGACCGGCTGAACCAGGATCGCCAAGTGCCGGAGCACCTCGGCTGCCACGTAGAGCACCGTATTCATGCGCGTCGGGTTCGATCTCCAGAGTGCCCAAGGAGCTTGCGCGTCGACATACCGGTTGGCGTCGCCGACGACGGTCCAGATCGCCTCGAGGGCTCTATTGATACCTTGGACGTCCATCTCCGCCCGGACCGTGCCGATCAGACCATGGGCACCGGCCAGAAACCCGCGATCATCGTCGTGAAATGGGCCCGGCTCCGGAACCGATGCCGAGCAATTCCGGTTGATCATGGACAGAACGCGCTGGGCAAGGTTCCCCAGGTCGTTGGCTAGGTCCCCGTTGAGTCGATTGACCATGGTGCGGTGCGAGAAATCACCGTCGTTGCCGAAGGGCACCTCGCGCATCAGGAAATAGCGCACCGGATCGAGGCCATAGCGCTCGACGAGCTGTAATGGGTCGATCACGTTGCCGAGCGATTTCGAGATCTTCTCGCCTTCGTTGGTCCACCAGCCGTGGGCGAAGACACGTTTCGGCGGCGCGATGCCGGCAGACATCAGAAAGGCCGGCCAATAGACGGCGTGGAATCGGACGATGTCCTTGCCCACCATATGGATGTCGGCCGGCCAGTACTTGGTGAAGGAGTCCGACTGGACGTTGGGATAGCCCACCGCGGTAATGTAGTTGGTCAGCGCGTCGAGCCAGACATACATGATGTGATCGTCGTCGCCCGGCACGGGGATGCCCCACTTGAAACTCGTGCGCGAGATCGAGAGATCGCGCAAGCCGCTCTTGACGAAGCTGACGACTTCATTGCGCCGGGCCTCGGGCAGGACGAAATCGGGGTTCTCATCGTAGAACTCGAGCAGGCGCGTCCCCCACTTCGACAGTCTGAAGAAGTAGCTCGGTTCTTCCACCCACTCGACCTCCGCACCGGTGGGCGCGAGATGCGTGCCGTCCGGCCCGGCCGTCAACTCTTCTTCGCCATAAAATGCCTCGTCGCGGACCGAGTACCAGCCCGAGTACGTGCTGAGGTAGATATCGCCGTTACGCTCGATGGCTTGCCAGATCGCTTGACTCGAACGGACGTGCTTGGCCTCGGTCGTGCGGATGAAGTCGTCGTTGGAATAATCCATCGGTTCGGCGAGTTCGCGGAAGTTTTGGGACACTTTATCGACGAAGATCTGCGGTTCGAGCCCCGCGGCCTCCGCCGACTTCTCGACCTTTTGACCGTGCTCGTCGGTACCCGTGAGAAACATCACGTCATAGCCGTCGAGCCGCTTGAATCGGGCCAGCACGTCGCACGCGAGCGTCGTGTAGGCGTGGCCGATGTGCGGCACGTCGTTCACGTAGTAGATCGGCGTCGTGATGTAGTAACGATTGTCACGCGACATCGAACTTCGATCCGTTTGCAGTGTCCGCCGCCCGCCCGACGACATTATGGGCGGGATGTTGTTTGCAGGGTGGAGAAGACGTTCAACAATACCTGCTTCCGATCGAGGTTGGCGTCATCCGTTGCGGAAAACAAGTCGCGCACGTTTTCCCATACCTCGCACCACCGTTCAAGGCTGCCCGTTCGCGCAAGGCGCGCCATCGCCGCGTCCTCGCCGGGCACGACCGGCTCGGGGAAGGCTCCGACAGCGGCCCCGCGAATCATGCCCTCGAGCCAGCGTGTCAGCAGGCTGGCGATTAGGCGAAAGATACCGCCGCCGTTCCGCCGGTTGAGACGATCCCCCATGCGATGGACGGCGAGCATATCGATCGTGGGAAGGTTCGAGACCAATCCGACGAGCTCTTCGTAAAGTGCGAGGCCGCCCGCATCGGCCAGCGCGAGTGCCCGGCCCGGACTTCCGTCCGCCAATCGTCCGAGCGCCGCGCGCTTGTCAGCAGCGATATCGGGCCGTTGCTCCGCCAGAATCCGACTGACGAGTTCCGGAGCAAGCGCGCGCAACGAAAGACGGCGGCAGCGGGACCGCAACGTTGCCGGCACGCGGCCGGGGACGTGCGCAACCATGATCACCAAGCCACGGGCGGGTGGTTCCTCGAGCGTTTTGAGCAGCGCATTCGCCGCGTTCCGGTTCATCTCGTCTGCCGCGTCGACGATAGCCACGCGCCACTCCCCTTCCGCGGCCGTCATGGCGAAGAACGAGACGGAGTCGCGCACGTCGGACACCAGGATCTCTTCGCGCCACCGGTTCCGTCTGGTGTCGAAGCCGCGTTCTACCACTTTGAGGTCGGCGTGCGCACAGGAGGCCACCCGGCGAAACATCGGATCGTCCTGCCCGATCGACAGGCTGTCCGGCCCTCCGAACAGATCGCTGCCGCCGCTGGCGAGGACGAAGCGCGCGAGTCGGTAGGCGAGGGTCGCCTTGCCGATGCCCCTCGGTCCCGTGATCATCCAGGAATGGGCGAAGCGGCCCCCCTTCCAGGCCGAGAGCAACTCTGACTCCGCATCGGTATGTCCGAGTAAACTCGGATTTTCGCGCGGACTCAGGACGGTGCTGCCGGTGTCATCTGTCGCCACGAGTCACATTCCGAACCGTTGCGCGATCAACGTCATGATGGAGTCATGGACGGCATCGGAGGATCGAGCCGCGTCGACGACGACGCATCGCTTGCTGTTTTGTCTCGCGATTTTTAGAAATCCCTCACGCAGTCTCATGTGAAAGTCGATTTCCATTTTCTCATAGCGATGCGTTTCGCCTCCCCGGCTGACTATTCTGTCGAGTCCCTGGAAAACGGCGATGTCCAGAATGATCGTTGCGTCCGGCCACAGGTTCCCTACCGTCTGGCGATGCAGGTCTTCGATGATCGAGATCTCCAAACCCTGCCCGTACCCCTGATATGCGATGGTCGAGTCGGTGTATCGGTCGCAGACGACCCAGGTCCCCTCGTCGAGCGCGGGCTCGATTACCGTCATCACATGATCACGCCGTGCCGCGAAGTGAAGTAGAGCCTCGCTCATGGGATCCCATCGGCCAACTTCACCGCGGACGAGCAGTTCACGGATGCTCTCGGCCCCTGGCGAGCCTCCCGGTTCACGGGTGGCGAGACATGGAATACTCCTGTCTTCCAGGGCGTTCGCGAGACGTTCGGTTTGGGTGCTCTTGCCCGCACCCTCGCCGCCTTCGAACGAGATGAAGTGACCGCGAGCCACGTTAGCGATCCATCATAGCAATCAGGAACGGCATCGGCTTCCGCTGCGATCAACCCCTACTCCGCCGCGCCCCACGCCAGATATCTGAGGGCGGCGCTCAAGCGTCCGAACATTCCTAGTCTGGAGACATTTTTTCCCGCTATAAGAGGGATCTGCTGGATCTCGGCGTCGGGGGCTGAAATCGTCAGCATCGCCAGCCGTTCACCGGACCGGATGGGCGCCGCGATGGGGCTGTCGTAATTGACCTTCACTTCCATTTTGCGCCGAGATTTACGCGCCAGGGTGAGTGTCACCTCGTTCTCGATGATGAGCGGCACTTTCGCGTCTTCTCCGAGCCAGACCGCCGCGTTGTCCACTGTTTCGCCGGGGTCGAACAGTTTGAAATTATCGAACTCCCGATAAGCCCAGTCCAACAGTCGTGTTGTTTCCTGGGTGCGGTGTTTACGGCTCGTGAGCCCGTTGACGACGAGAATCAATCGGCGGCTTTGTCTGTTTACCGAAGCGGCGAGTCCGTATCCGGAAGCCTTGGTACGCCCCGTCTTAAGGCCGTCCGCGCCGTCGTATCCGTACAGGAGGGGATTCCGGTTTCCTTGCTTGATGTTGTTGTAGGTATAGGTCTTTTCCGCAAACAGCGGGTAATACTCTGGAAACTCCTTGATGATGATGGCCGATAGTTTCGCTATATCGCGGACGGACATCGTATGGTCGGGATCGGGCCAGCCGGTAGAGTTCACGAACGTGCTATTGGTGAGACCGATTTCGCGAGCTCGTTCGGTCATCTCCTCCGCAAACGCGGCTTCGTTTTGGGCCAGTCCTTCGGCGATGACGATACATGCGTCGTTGCCCGACTGCACCACGATACCGCGCAGCAGATCTCCCAGTTTGACGCGCGTATTGATGCCGACGAACATCTTGGAACCACCCATCCGCCATGCTTTCTCGCTTACCGGGAAGGTGTCTTCCAGTCGGAGACTGCCGGCCTTGAGGCGCTCGAAGATCATGTAGAGCGTCATCAGCTTGCTCATTGACGCTGGGGCCGTCGGTTCATCCGCATTCTTTTCGAGAAGCACGGTGCCCGTATCGTAGTCCAAGAGGATGGCGAACTTCGCAGCGGTCTCCGTGGCCGCCGCCGGTAGCGGCGCGGCGAGGCTGACGGCCAGGACGAGCGTCGATAATTGCGTCAAAATGTTGGTAAAGTGGTTGGGCATGCGCGTGATTGAAACGATCCCCCGTTGGGTCCGTCTGGGGATGATGTGGGCGGACCGGCCGAAAGTATGAAGGTGGATCAGCGTGGCATCAATCGACGATGATTCTGGCGTCGATATGTCCGTTGTCGATCAGACGCTCGAGCGTCGCGTCTGCCTGGTCGAGGCTAGCAATCGGCCCGACGCGGACTCGAAAGAGCTCTTGCCCACCGACTCGTGCCGGCGCGACGGAGGCTTCGGTGAGATCTGCGAGACGTTCCCGAAGGCGCTCTGCATTCTCGAGAAAGGAGAATGCTCCTGCCTGCACGTAAAGATTGGTGGGCTTAGGTATCCACGCCTCCGCACCATTGCCGGCGGGTGGCTTGGGAACCTCCGGCGACGGGGCCACGACGACCCCCGCAGGCGGCGGCAGATGAGCGGCCTGCACGACGGCCACAGGCGCCGCCTTTACCGCGAACCTGTCCTTGTCCGGAGTGACCGGTTTCTCCGCGATCTCGACTTCATCCGGTGACGGCACCGCCTCGACCCGTACGCGCGCGACGCCCTGCTCTTCGAAACCGAGAAGCTTAGCGGCCCGCCGCGAAAGATCGATGATTCGACCATGCACGAATGGGCCACGATCGTTGATGCGGACTGTGAGCGCCCGGCTGTTTTCGAGGTTCGTCACACGCACGTAGGTCGGCATCGCCAACGTCTTGTGGGCGGCGGTCAGGCCGTTCATGTCATAGATCTCACCGTTCGCCGTCACCCGGCCATGGAACGGCTTGCCGTACCAAGACGCGATCCCGGTTTGGCGGTAGTCCGGATCCTCCTTCGGGTAGTACCAGACACCTTCGATCTCGTAAGGATCCCCTATCTTGTATGTCCCCCGAGATGAAGGAAGCACAACTGTACGCTGAGGCTGTGGAGCGGCTTCCACTTCTGTCCCGGCCTTATTTCCTTCCGAAATTCTGGCGGCTTCCTTGGCTGCGTGGATGACGAGACGTGTCGGGGCACACGCCGCCGCCGCCATCAGGAGTGCGGCCGCAACGCCAATACTGAACCTGGATATCAAGAGGCTACCGGCCGAGCGCATCACTATCTTGTGTACGTTACGGAATTGACCCCATCATCTTGCGTATCTTATCGAGCACCGATGCGATCTGCAAGATATCCGACTGCGATAGCAAAGAAATCGGACCTATTCCATTTCAATATCGCTTCGAAATTGTCATAGACCAGAAATGCGGGATCTCGTTTTCCTTTGTCCGGCAGAACGATCGAGGAATTCAACTGGCGGCGGGGTAAATCGCTGCCGTTGAGCCGGCGCACTCCGAGCTTCTGCCACTCCCCTATTCGCTTCTTGATCTTCCGTCCAGTCAATCCAAGGTCAAAGTCTCGGGGAAGCCGGACGGCCCTGCCCCAGGTGATGTCGTCCCGCCAGCCCGACGCCGCCAGATAGTTGGCCGTCGATGCGAATACGTCGGATTTGCTGGTCCAGATGTCGCGACGCCCATCGCCGTCGTAATCGACGGCATGCCGCGCAAAGCTCGAGGGCATAAACTGGTTTTGGCCCATGGCCCCGGCCCACGACCCCTTCATTCGATTCGGTTGTATGTGTCCTTCATCAAGAATCTGCAGAGATATCAGTAATTCATTGCGAAAAAATGAACTTCTTCTCCCGTCGAAGGCCAGTGTCGCGAGCGAAGCGATGACCGGAAATCCTCCGGTGTATCGGCCGAACCCGGTCTCAATGCCCCAAAGGGCGACGATGAACCTTGGCTGCACGCCGAATTTCATACCGACTTCGTTCAGCAGTTCCCGGTTTTGCGCGAATTTCTCTCTTCCCTTGTCTATTCGCTTCTCATTGACGACCCGGGAAATGTACTGATCGAAGGTCATCGTGAACTCGGGCTGACGCCGGTCCAGTTCGATGACGCGGGGTATCGGCTCGACACCGTCAAAGGCCGTGTCGAACGTTTCCGCTCGGGTACCTCGGGCGAGTGCCTCGGCGCGAAGCGCATCGCGCCACTCATCGAAATTGTGATGGTCGGCGAATGCGGCCGGGACTCGGCCGACCGACAGTCCGAAACACAGAACGACGATAAGCCACGGAGATTGCTTCAACGCGCTCTGCCTTTCACCTGAACGGGCAATTATGTGTGTGCACTTGTGCCACAGCTTCCGAACGCCTGCAACGTCGTCTTGGTCCTGGGAATCGCACGGCGGATTGTCCGCCCGGTGGTGGCGGGCGGGCGCCGCTGGCCGTGACTTCGCACCCGTGCCATCATCGCCTGAAACCGGGCGTGCGGAGCAGTTGGCAATGGATGACGAGCAGGCGGTGCTGCGGGCAAACGGCGCCTTTTACACGGCGTTCGCGAGTGCCGATTTCGCCGCCATGACCGAGGTCTGGGCCCACGACGACGGCATCGCCTGCATCCATCCGGGATGGGACGTGTTGACGGGCTATCACGACGTCATGGAGAGCTGGCGGACGATCCTCGAAGGTGGCCGCGCCCCGGATCTCGTGCCGGGCGGCCTGCGCCTTCCTGTTCGGAGATGTCGCTTTCGTCACGTGCAACGAGATGGTCAACGGCGGCCTTCTAGTCGCCACGAATGTCTTCGTACTCAAGGACGGGGGTTGGCGCATGGTCCACCATCACGCAGGACCATGTGGCGCGGCCAAACCGGCGCCCGGAGCCGACTTGAGCGACTCGCTCCATTAACGGGCTGGGGAAAAGCCGTTTTGGGAGCGCTGGCGCGCAATGTTGGCCTACGAATTGCCGCCCGTGATTCCATGCCGTCGCGATTTGGCCCCGTTCGATTCCTTCGTTTCAATCGTCATGCTCTCGGCCGGTATTTTCAGCAGCCTGCCGACGCTCCGCGAGATACGCCCGAACGCGCTTCTCTATCTCGGTGCGCCGCTCGATGTAGGACAATTCCTCGGTCTCCACGGCGATGCGGCCGATGGCCCGGCCGATTTCACCTTGGATTTCCCGGTTATCCGACATCTCCCCGACACGGACGACCACGTCGCAGCACTGCGTGGGCACGTGACCCGAGGCCGCCGGCGCAAGTAGAGGGAGATCCCTACCCTCCTGAACTGCCCGGATACCTTCGCGCAGCGTCCGGCGCACCAGCGCCACGCCCGTGTCCGTGTATCCGAGATTCCCGAGCGCATGGATATTGATCGGCCCCTGCCCCACCTGGGCTTCGTAGTCGCCCGGAATTCTCTGCCCTTCCTCGTAGGACCGCGCGCTGGTTTGTCCCAGGAAATCGACTTTGTTGAGTCCGATTTCGGAACGGTCGCTCTTGCCGTCCACGTCGAGGTCGTCGTTGAAGTGCCGCCAGGCGATGATCATGGTGTTGGTGTCGTCGACCGGCACCGCCCATTTGCTGAGGCCGGCACGGACAAAGAACTTCTCGTGATCGGGGTTCTGGTAGATGTCCGGAGTCTGAGCGAAGTTGGGCGCCACCCACTCGTTGATCCGCGTCCACAGATGATCTTTCCAGCGGCGGGTATTGGTGAGGTGCACGCCCGTGCCGCCCTCCTTCACGTGCCACTCGACCACCGGCAAGGCGCCCCACGACACGTTGAAATGCGCCTCGGTCACGCGGCTGTGCAGAAACACGCTGTGGTAGGGGTCGACCGGATTTTCGTTCACTTGCAACCAGTTGCAGGGATAGTGGATGGCATACGGCACCATCTCGTTGTCCGGCAATTCCAAGGAATCGTAGACGGGGAAGTCCGGTTTGGTGCCGGGCGGCCCCATATACGCGAAGACCAGTCCCTTGTACTCATGAGTCGGATAGGCACCGTGCACGAAACCGTCCTTGAGCGGGGAGCGCGGCGGCTCGCCGGGCGTCTCCAGGATTCTGCCATCCACGTCGAACAGCCAGCCGTGATAACAGCAGCGGATGCCACGGTCCGAGATGATTCCGAACTCGAGCGACGCGCCCCGGTGCGAGCAATGCCTGTTCAGCAATCCGATCTGTCCGGACTTGTCCCGGAAGACTACCAGGTTTTCGCCCATGATGGTTAGGGCGAGGGGCAGATCGGTGAGTTGCTCGGTCATGCAGACCGGCTGCCAGAAGCGCCGTAGATATTCCCCGCACGGCGTGTTGGGGCCGACATGGGTGAGTTCTGCGTCCTCCACGACGCGGTGGGGTTGGCGGTAGCCCGCGTAGGGCTCTTGAGGCATGGAGACCTGTTCGCTCATTACGCTCTCTCCTCGAACGGCGGAAAGCCGATTGGCCTCGGTTCAGGCGGGGGTGATTTCGACCAGGTTCCCGTTCTCGTCGAGATCCAAGCCGGTCTTTCGCGCCCGTTCCAGCACTCTGGGCGACCAAGTGACCCGCCCTGCATCCGTCCCGCCGAGGATCGCCATCAGGTAGGCGTACTCGCTCCCCGTGTTGCGGAACCCTCTCATCATGTCCGGGGGAACCGAGATCACGTCTCCCTGGTCGAGTTCGATCTCGTGTTCGCCCTGATCGCCCCAGAACACGGCCCAAGTGCCCGTCATCGGGATGAACACCTCGACCCCGGCCGAGTGTGAATGAAGGTTCGCCCCTCTTCCGGGTTCGGCTCCGATGTAAGTGAGATTGAAGTCCTCGGCGTCGGTGATTGCCGGTTGCGAATCAGGATCCTCCGTGACCCCCGGGCCGATGACGTCAAAGATCTCGCGCTGGTTTTCCGGCAGGCGGGTATCGACGAACGCCTTGCTCGTCGACTTGAGGTCCTTCATGCGTGCGACGCGCTTCGTCATCTCTTCCATGGACACCTGTCGGCTTCCCATAATTTTCGTCCTCATCTCAAAGCGTTAACGGTCAGAATTAAGAAGTCATTACAACCACAGCTCTTTCCCGCCGACACGACGAGAAGACCGCACCCTAAGAGTACCATGCCGCCGTCGATGATGAAGGTGGTTCCGATCATGAAGGCAGCGTCAT
>JAGWAU010000101.1:0-1305 GCA_021296255.1 Alphaproteobacteria bacterium
GGGGACGCGGTCGGGGCGCTGGGCGATGCGCCGGAGCGGACGCGCTACGTCGAGCCCCACAACGCGGCGCTCGGCGCGCTGGAGCGGCGCCTCGGCCAGGACGGCCCGGTGATCGCGGCCATCAACGAGGCGCTCCGCCGGGTCGAGCCGGCCGGGGCCGAGGCGGAGGCCGAGAGCGCCTGCCGCCACCGCGAGGCGGCGCAGCAGGAGACCGCGCGCCGGGAGGCGGAGGAGCGCCGCAAGGCCGGGGAGCGAAAGCGCACCGCGCTGGCCGAGGCCGAGGCCGCGCAGGCGGACGGATTGGCGGACTGAGGCGATGACGGAGACCGTCTACCTCGTCATACCCGCCGCAGCGCTGGCGGCGCCCGCGTCGCCACGCGCAGGCCGGCGCGGGGCTTCGGGAGCGCAAGACGACCGGCGCGGCCGGGTGAGGGCGTGGATCGCAGCGGCGGAAGCCCGGCTCCGCAAGATCGAGGGGCAGAGTCGCCGGCGTGCGCCTGCGCCGGGCCTCGTCTCCAACGACGCGATTGTCGCCAGGGCGCGCGCGTTGATGGCAGAGGCCCGGAGCGCGTTAACCGTGATCGAGGCCGTGGACCGGGCCCGCGCCGAGGCCGGCGTCGGGGGGCCGGCCGCGCTTGCGGGTGCGCTGGACGCGGTCAAGGCCGAGTCCGGCAAGCTCGACGCCGGCATCGCTGCCGCCATGGAGGCACAGCTCCTGGAGTGGGCGCGCCAGGCGATCGCTGCGGCGCGGCGCAAGCTCGAGGACGGCCTGCCGCTGGACGCGGGCGAGAATGCGCTGGACGCCCGCGAGGCGCTGGTGGCGGTCGAAGAGCTGCAGGGCGGCAAGCCGCATCTCGCGAAGCGGCTGCTGCAGGAGCGCGTCGCTCCGCCCGGGGCTTGAACGATGGCCCCGGACCTGGGCGGGTGTTGCGCGACGTATCGGCGCTGACGCGCCGGGCGGGCGATCTGGCCGTGCGCTAGCCGGAATTCCCTGCTCATGAGGTGGGCGCGATCATGGAGGCGCTGACGGGCGCGCGCCTCGACTGGCGGCGATCCGGTGAGCTCGGGCCGGAGCGTGCCGGCGCGGTGCACTTCGCAAAATCAATCGTCGTTGTAGCTGACGGAAAAGAACGGCGCAGAGCGACGGAAAAGAACGGCGCACGGCCCTAAAATGCCGGGAAATTGGGGCCGAAATCGAGGCCGAATTGGCTTGGATATCGGGGCGCAGGGGCGGGGCAGCGGAGGCGCACGGGGCCTGCGGTGGCAGCGCCAGGGCGCCGCTGGTAGCTGTTCGCGCTGTTCCCC
>JAGWAU010000101.1:1365-5153 GCA_021296255.1 Alphaproteobacteria bacterium
GACCGCTCACGAAGGCGGTGCATAGGGCTCCTCCGCCATCAGCGGGGCGCAGGCGCCGCATATGCGGTGCCCGCACCAGTTGCGTTGAAATTCAAGACGTACATGGCTTGCGTCACACGATTGCCAGTCACGCCGTGCTGCGAGGCGTCCCGTTGCCCATCGTCTCTCGTCTGCTCGGCAACAAGCGATTGAGCATGACGCTACGCTACGCCCATGTCGGCGACCGGGAGATCGAGGCGGCAGCGGAACCCATTGGTGCGGCCATTGCGCGAGCGTTGAATGTTGGTGCGACTGTTTCTATCGGCTGACACGCCCCGCCCGTATTCGGTCGGCCCAGTCCGGACGCCGGCGGTAGCTCCGCTGGAATTCGGCAGGTGTAATCACTGTGTGATTCGAGGATACCGCCATTGGACCCGCACATGTGTGGCACGGCGAATATATTGACCAGCCCGCGTGACCGGCGCACCCTTACATTGCGGCTCGATATGTACTTTGTGCATTATGAAAATTTCCGACAAGCTGACGAACCACAGGCGTGAATGACGAGTTCACCAATCACAGGAGCAGCCAGACATGACGAAGAAACTGATTACCCGTCGAACGGCGCTGAAGGGAATGGCGGGGACCGCCGCCCTGTCCGCCGGCACAGTGGGCTTTCCGGCAATCCTGAAGGCGGCCGACACCGTCAAGATCGGCTTCCTGACCGCTCTGACCGGCCTGGAGACCATCCTCGGCGAGACCCAGCAGCGCTGCTTCGAGATCGCAGTCGACGACATCAATGCGGCGGGGGGCGCCGGAGGCAGGGAGCTCACCTACATCGTCGAGGACGACCAGACCACGACCAAGGGGGCCATCGACAAGGCGCGCAAGCTCATCGGCCAGGACAAGGTCGACGTCATCGTCGGCATGATCGCCAGCCTCGAGCGACAGGCGGCGCTGAGCGTCACCAGTCCCGCCAAGCAGTTGTTGATCTACACGACCTACTACGAGGGCAACGAGTGCGACAAGTACCTCGTCTGCACCGGGCAGATCCCCAACCAGCAGATTGACCCGATCGTGCCGTGGGTCACGAACAATCTCGGCAAGTCGGTCTACGTCATGGGTTCCGACTACGTCTGGCCGCGGGGCAGCACCGAGCAGCTCAAGGCGGCGCTAGACGCCAACGGCGGCACCTTGGTCGGCGCCGACTTCTTCCCCTTTGGCACCCAAGACTTCGGGCCGGCCTTCTCGAAGATCAAGAGCGCTGAGCCTGACATCGTCTGGTTCATGTTCGCCGGTTCCGACGCCATCACCTCGGTCAAGCAGTACCGCAGCTTCGACATGAAGCCGGAGTTGATCTACCACGGATGGGACGAGGCGTTCCTCCCCGCCGTCACGCCGGGCGAGCAGGCCGGGATCATTGCCAGTCAGGCGTACTTCCAGCAACTCGACAATCCGGTCAACAACGCGTTCGTCAAGCGTTTTGCCGACAAGTTCGGAGCGGACAAGCCCATCAACGCAATCGGGGAGGCGACGTACGCGGCCACTTGGCTCTATGCCAAGGCTGTCGCCAAGGCAGGCAGCACGGATCCGGAGAAGGTCATACCGGCGCTCAGCCAGGTGGAGCACGAAGCACCGCAGGGCCACGTGAACATCTCGGCCGAGAACAATCACATGCTGTGCAACAGCATCCTCGCCCGCGTCACCGACAACGCGAGCTTCGAGATCGTCGAGAACTACGGCCAGATCGAGCCGCACATCGAAGGGTGCAAGCTGGTGTGATTCACCAGCGAGGCTGCGCCTCAGACCGCCGAGACGTGTTCGAAGTCACGCGACTTCTCTCGAACCCCGGCACACCATACCGGTCGCAGCCTCGCACCCTAGGCCACGAAACCGCTTCGGAAATCCGGCTCGACTGTTGAAGATCCGAGGCGCTCAAGGAGCTTAGGTCAGATGCGAGGGCTGGATGAATGCGCGGGCGGCGGCATGCCTCTGGATCTGACCGCCGCCGCCACTGCTCTCGAGAGCGGAGAGTTCAGTTCGGCCGACCTCACGGATCAGACGCTCGACCGAATCGAACGCCTGAATCCGCGATTGTGCGCGCTGAGCGACGTGACCGCCGACAGCGCACGACGGGAGGCCGCGAGGGCGGATCGCAGGCGCGCTCATGGCGTCCGGGTCGGGCCGCTCACCGGAATTCCCGTCGCGGTCAAGGACATCATCGACACCACCCCGGCGGTATGCTCTTCGGGGCTCGACTTTCTCTCAGACTATCGTCCCGAGACGGACGCGAAGGTGGTGCGACAGCTTCGCCGCGCCGGTGCCGTGGTCGTCGGCGTGAGCGCAAGCGACCCCGGGGCCTTCGGCGTCCGTACCGCCGCGGTGACCCACCCGCAGGCCCCCGAGTGCACGGTGGGCGGGTCGAGCGGCGGCTCGGGGGCAGCGCTCGCTGCAGACCTAGCGTTTGCCGCGCTCGGGAGTGACACAGGCGGCAGTATCAGGATCCCGTCTGCCTGCTGCGTCGTGGCCGGTCTGAAGCCCACGCGCGGTCGTGTCAGCCTGGAGGGCGTCCGGCCCCTCGTCTGGTCGCTCGACCATGTCGGCCCGATGACCCGCTCGGCTCGCGACCTAGGGCTGGTTCAGCAGGCGCTGGACCCGCGCTACCGCCGATCGGCTCCACGCAACAACGAGCGTCCCGTCAGGATCGGACACGCTCCCACGTATTACCGGGACGCCGCCCCCGCGATACGGGCCGGGTTCCAGTCCGCCCTCGACGCCTGCCGGGAGCTCGGAGCGGAGGTTGTGGAGGTCGCCTTGCCGGATCCGGACGACGTCATCGAGATCCACAAAGTCATCTTCTGCGCGGAGAGTGCCGCCTATCATCGCTCGACCTTCGCCGACCACTGGGACGAGTATCCGCCGCTCGTGCGCCGGTTGCTCGGGTATGCGGAGGAACACACCGGCGCCGACTACGTGACGGCCATGCGCCGGCGCGAGGCGTTCACGCGCGGCGTGGAGGCCCTTTTCGAAGGAATCGACATTCTGATGGTGCCGACGCTGGCCGTGCCGCTGCCGCATCGCGACATCGAAACCCTGACGCTTGCCGGTCGGGAGCACGAGTTCACCCTGGCACTGGTTCGCTATACGTGCCTGTTCGACCACACCGGCCATCCCGTAGTGGCCATGCCCGTCGAAGTGATCGGTCCCGGAGTCGCGGTGAGCGCGCAGGTCGTGGCCCCGCTCGGACGCGACGGCGTGGCCGTCGGCTTCGCGGAGCGGCTGGAGGGTGCGATGCGCCTGGAGATCGACTACGGCGTACGCGTCTGAAGGTACGCCGGCGCCGGACAGGGAGGCACAGGGCAGACCGCGAGTTAAGTTCAGACATACACCGAGAATGTACCGCCGTCATCGTGGTGGTGTGTATGGCTCGGTCCTGGTGCGAGGCAGCAGATCATGCCGGATGCCAAGTTCGCGATTGCAGTCGCCCAGATGGATTGCACCGTCGGTGAGATCGAGCCGAACCTGAACAAGATTCGGCGCCTCGCGCAGACCGCGTCCGAGCTGGGCGCCCAGCTCGTCATCTTTCCCGAGTGCGCCGTCACCGGCTACTTCGTCGGCGACAAGCTGAGCGAGCTCGCCAACTCCCCCGACGGCGCGCCATCGAAGGCTCTGGGCGACATTGCCCGGTCCGCGAATCTCCATCTCGCCTGCGGCCTCTTCACGAGCGAAGGAGGCGCGATCCGCAACACTCAACAGATGTTCTCGCCCCAGGGCGAGTGCCTGGCGACTTACCACAAGGCGCACCTGTT
>JAGWAU010000101.1:5178-5815 GCA_021296255.1 Alphaproteobacteria bacterium
ACCGCCCTGGGCAAAATCGGGATGACGATCTGCTACGACCTGATCTTTCCGGAGTACATCCGGAGCCTGATCGACCTCGGCGCGGACATCATCATCAACAGCACTAACTGGATCCACGACCCGTACCAGCGCGACTTCTGGGGCTGGAGCCCGGAGCGCACGCAGGGTCTGGTGTCCACTCGCGCGCTCGAGAACGTGGCCTTCGTCGCCATGTCCTGCCGGGTCGGGCACGAGGTGGCCGGCCCCGACCTCGCGTTCGACAGCTTTGGCCCGTCCTGCGTGGTGTCGCCGTCGGGCAAGATCCTGGCCAGGATCGTTGATGGCGAGGGCGTGGCGGTCGCCCATGTCGATATTTCCGAATCCGAGCTCGATCGCTGGCGCGGCATCGCGACGTACCGGATTGACCGCCGGCCGGAACTCTATCGCTGACTGCAAACCGAGCTGCGCAGCGCGAACGCCCCTTTACGATACGCATGCAAATGGACCCCGGTGCCGTTCCGCTTCACACACTTGATACCGGCCGGATTCCGGAGGCGCTGCTGCTGTCTGCGGAGCCGAGATGGAATCAGATTGCAGCCGACTGGCGGCTGATGATCGAGAACGGCGACAGCTTTGGAGTCTCCACGGAAGCGGGCCG
>JAGWAU010000101.1:6067-10799 GCA_021296255.1 Alphaproteobacteria bacterium
CGAAGCATGAGCGCCGAAGACCTTCCGGCCGTCATCGCCTGCGACCTCACTCCCTGTGGAGCCGATCGCTCATACCTGCTGAAACACCTGCACGGCCGTCTTCCGGCGGCCGCATTCCTGTCCGAGCGCGATGGACGTGTGAACGGCTATGTGCTGGCACGGGATGGTCGGACCTGTGCCCAGGTGGGACCGCTCATCGCCGAGGATACCGAGACGGCCGTGACGTTGCTGCGGCGCGCGCTCAACGCGATTCCAGGCCCGGTCTGCCTGGATATCGCGGACCACCACGAGCCAATCCGGATCTGGCTCGACTCCCGCGGCTTCTCCCCCGTCGTCGCCTTCGTGCGCATGGTGCACGAGCGCAGCGCCCCCTACGACGATCCGGGGCGCGTGTTCGTGATCGCTGGCCCCGAGCTTGGATAGCGACGCGGAAGCACACCCGAGCTCCGGCCCCGGGATTGCTCGAGCGAAGGACATGGACGGGACGGACCTGTTGCTCAGATCGCCAGATACTTGCTCAGCACCGCCTCGTCGCGCAGGTCGTCTGGAGCGCCTTCGTGCACGATCCGACCCTTCTCCATGACGAGACACCGGTTTGAAGTCTCCAGCGCCAGGTCGATGTTCTGCTCCACGAGAAGCACCGACGTCCCGATGCTCTCGCTGATTCGGCCGATGATGCGTCCGAGCTCCTGGACGATGGAGGGCTGGATCCCTTCGGAGGGCTCGTCCAGCAGAAGCACCTCCGGATGGCCGCAGAGCGCCCGGGCGATCGCCAGCATCTGCTGCTCGCCGCCCGACAGCGTGCCCCCGGCCTGGTCCAGCCGCTCATGCAGGATCGGGAAGTACGAGAATATATCGTCGGGAATGGTGCCGGTGCCGTCGCGCTGCGCCCGAGTTCCGACCAGCAGATTCTCCCGAACCGAGAGCTTGGCGTATATCCCGCGGCCCTGCGGCACGTAGGCCATGCCGAGGCGGGCGATGCGGTGGGGCGGGAGCCCCTGAATTGCGTTGCCGTCGAGCTCGACGCGTCCGTCGGTCGGCTTGAGCAGGCCGATCAGCGCCTTCATGAACGTCGTCTTGCCGACGCCGTTGCGACCGAGCAGGGCCAGGACCTCGCCCTTGCCGAGCTCGCAGTCGACGCCGGTCAGCACCGGGACGGTGCTGTAGGCCGCGTGCAGGTTGCCCCGAGATAGACGTCGCGCACCGTGTGGTTGCGTTCGATGTCGCTGAACGGACCGGAGGCGATGACGCGGCCCTGGTGCATCACGATGGTCGGACAGGCGAGCGCCCGTACGAAGTTCATGTCGTGCTCGATCACGACGATCGTCATCGCCTCCCCGAGGCCCGCGATCAGATCCACGGTCCGGCGCGTTTCATCGGATGTCATGCCTGCGGTGGGCTCGTCCAGCAGCAGCAGTTTCGGACGCGACATCAGCGCCATTCCGATCTCGAGCCACTGTTTCTGTCCATGGGGAAGCTCCGCGGCCGCGACGCCGGCGTCGCCAGTCAGTCCCAGGGTCTCGAGCATGCCGCCCACATGGATCGCCTCGTCCCCGGTGCTGCCGCCCGCCCGTCTCGCGACCACCAGGTTGTCGTAGACCGACATGCTGGAGAAGAGACTCGGAACCTGGAACTTTCTGGCAATGCCCAGAGCCGCGAACTTGTGGAGCGGAAGACCGATCAGATTCCGATCCTCGAAGCGAATGCTGCCGGAGTTGGGACGCTGCGTGCCGGCCAGCATGTTGAACAGCGTACTCTTGCCGGCGCCGTTGGGGCCGATGATGCACCGGATCTCGCCGCGTTCAAGCTTCAGGCTGACCCCGCTGACCGCGGTGATGCCGCCGAAGCGCATGTGCAGGTCCTCGGCCTGCATCAGGGCGCCCGTCATTCGGCCTTCCTCGCGCCCTGTAGGCGTGAAGCCACGATTTGGGGAATGCGCCGCAGAAGAGGCAACAGACCGTTCGGAAAAAGGAAGACCATGGCAACGAAGAACGCGCCGATGAACATCGGCCACAGCTTGTAGCTGACGGAGCTCACCTCCTGCTGGAGGCGAATGACCACGAATGCGCCGATGATCGGACCGATCAGCGTTCCGCGCCCCCCCACGGCGACCCAGACGATGATCTCCGTGGACATGAACAGGCCGATGAGATCCGGAGCAACATAGCCGGAGGTGATGTCGTACAGGCCGCCCGCGACTGCTGCGAGCATTGCAGACACCACGAACACGATTAGCAGGTGCAGCGACGTGTTGTATCCCAGGGTTCGGGCTCGCAGCTCGTTGTCCTGGATCGCGGCGAGGACACGCCCGTAGTGTCCGCTGCAGGCAAGCCAGATCGCGAGCAGGGCGATGACCGTCACCACGAGGATGAGGTAGTACTGATGCACGGGGTCGAGCATTACGTAGCTGAAGCCAAAGATCTCGATGCCCGGCGGCGGCGCGCCGATCAGGCCCGAGTCGCCGCCCGTGACCTTGGACCACCCGATAGCGATATGCTGGGCCACCAGGGAGATGGCGAGCGTCACGATCGTGAGATACGCCCCGCGCACACCCCCGAAGATCAGGAAGTAGCCGATGACCAGGGCCACTGCGCCGGCGATGCCCATACCGGCGAGAAGTCCCACCAGCGCGGCATTCGCGCTGTCGATCTTGGGGCCGAATATCGCCATGGAGTAGGCGCCGATCCCGAAGAACGCGGCGTGCCCGAAACTCAGGATTCCGGCCTTTCCCCACAGGTAGTCGAGGCTGAGGGCGAGGAGGGCGAAGATCAGCGCGTCATCGGTCCAGGACGGGTACGCGGCGGCGATCGCGACCAGCCCGGCGGTGAGCAGCACCCACGGGTTGGACAGTGCCGCGTTGCGGCCGCGTCCGGGCGAAAGGCCGGTTCCGTCCATGGCGGCTACGCCGGGATGAGCCCGCGCGGCTTGAAGCGGACGATGACCACCGCCGCGACCAGCACCACGGCCTGGGAGACGGTGACCGGCACCTGGTAGTTGAGCAGCGTCTCCAGCCCTCCGACCACCGCGCTCCCCGCGGCCACTCCGGCGATGCTGCCCGCGCCGCCGACGATGACGACGAAGAAGGAGGGGGCGAGGTAGCTGGCGCCCATCAGCGCAATGACCTTGGTCAGGGGGGCGATCAGGACGCCCGCAATAGCAGCGATGCCGGCGCCGGCGCAGAACGCGATGGTGTAGATGCGGCGGGTGTTGATGCCCTGCGCCTCGGCCATGTCCCGATCCTGGATCACGGCGCGCAGGTCCAGTCCGAACCGGGTCTTTCGGAAGACGAAGACGATCGCGGCGATGATTACCGCCGCGAATGAAATCAGGAGCAGGCGGTAGGCAGGGTACGACGTGCCCAGGAACTCGACCGACCCCTCGATCGGGCCCGACGCCTGCTGGGGCCCCGATCCGAACACGATCTGGAGGACCTGCTGGATCATCAGGCTGACCCCCCAGGTAGCCAGGATGGTCGCCATCGGGCGGGTGTAGAGATGCTGGACGACCAATCGCTCCAGGGCGTACCCGACCGCCGCACCCACGAATGGCGCGAGCAGCAGGGCCATCCAGTAGTTGCCGCCCATCGCCTGCACGAACGACAGCGTGAAGGCGCCGATAGTCACGAACTCGCCATGGGCCAGATTGATGACGTTCATGAGCCCGAAGATGATGGCGAGCCCCAGGCCGACGATCATGAAGATGCTGATCAGGGTCAGCGCGTTCAGCACGAGGGGAACGATTGTAGTCAGTTTCGAGAGTCGAGTTCCGTGGCCCCGTCCGCGAACCGAATGACCGCCTTGCATTGCATGTGGACGGTGCGCACGGAGCACTCGACATGTGCTCGCGTCGTCCAGCGCTCCTTTCGAGGCGCGGGTTGCGGTTCGGGCCAGCCCGCACTTCCCTCCCGCCGACGGCTGGGCACAGTCATCGGTGAAGAATGCGGGCGTGGGGATTGTATGGCCAAAGCCATCGGAGACCTACAGGTGCCGAGATGGAGGCCAGGGACCCTTCGCGCCATGGCGCAGGGTGCGGAGCAGGATTTTGGCTGCTCGAATTCGCGGATTCCCGCTTCCGCGGGAATGACGGTAGGAGGCATTCTGGCGTATGCTGTGAGGACTGTCATTCTCGCGGAGCCCGTGCCTCTGAAGGCGGGTAGCGGGAATCCATCCGCAATTCACCGGCCGTGCTGGACCCCCAAGGTCCACGTCGAACCGCAACGTGAAACGGCCCTGCCCGGCGACCCGTGCGACCCGGCGAAATTGTACCGACGGACTCAGCTCGGGACGACAAGCCAAAATCGTCGCGGCGAATATCTCCGCAACCGAAACTCTTGTCGCCCGCTCCCTGCGTCACCCCGAAGGCGCGTCCCACCATCGATCCAGGCGAACGTGTCAGCATCCGGCCACTGCTCAACACGTTCATCCCATGTCCTCCGAATTCGCCGCCCGAGACGTCGCGTCATACTGCGCGCCGCGAGTATCGCATTCGATGTTCAACACCTTGTATCACCACGGCGCTTGGCAGGGTAGAAGCGCGCCACGCTGAGCGCGGCTCGGTCGAGTCGCGTACGCCGCTTGTTGTTGCCGAGGGTATAAGGAACTCGCCATGCCGGACGACGTCTGCAACGCAGACGTCCTGAAATCTCCCTGAGGCTGGTGGGGCGAGGATTGCCGGACATAGAGCATCGCCTTGCGGCGTAAATGCTGCGGCCCGATCTTCTCAGACATCATGA
>JAGWAU010000101.1:10814-11194 GCA_021296255.1 Alphaproteobacteria bacterium
ATCAGCCGAACCATCAGCTCGGTCGCCTTCCGGCGTGTCCGGCCCGGAAGCGCGCACCATGTCGGCGTGTCCTCCGGAACGCTGCTTTCCGCCCGAGCGAACAGATCGAGCTGATCCGATCCGTTCCCGCGCTTGCGATGCGGCTCGTGTCGATCTCGCATGGGTCTCTCCCCGATCCTGATCATCGGAGACCCATCCTGCGCACGTCGCGGGAGCCTTACCCAGCGCATCCGACACGAGCGATGCAAGAGCGGACAACGTGGCGAGATCCACCATGGCGCGCTCCTCGGCGCTCATCCCGGCGCAGGCCACGCGGTCGAACATCCAGAGCGGAACTTCCTGCCAGAGGTCCGGTACAGCTCCGTCGAGAGCGCATCGCG
>JAGWAU010000057.1 GCA_021296255.1 Alphaproteobacteria bacterium
CGCCGCAGCCTCGAAGGCAACGGATTGGTCCGGCTCGCCCCGTGACCTATGGTGCCGCGCCATGGGACCAACCGATCGGATTCCAGCAATGGCGAGAAAACATCGTGACGTCGAGGTAATCACCCGCGACACCGTCTTTCAGGGCACCTTTCGGGTCGACCGCTACCGCCTCAAGCACAGGACGTTCGCAGGCGGATGGAGCGAAGAGTTGTCGCGGGAGGTGTTCGAACGCAAGCATGCTGCGGCGCTGCTCCCGTACGATCCGGTGCGCGACGAGGTCGTCCTCATCGAACAGTTCCGCGCCGGTGCGTACGCCGCCGGGCGGGACCCTTGGCTGATCGAATGCGTCGCCGGGCTGATCGAGGGCGGTGAAACCCCCGAAGACGTCGCGCGCCGAGAGACCTTGGAGGAATCGGGACTCAAGCTGCTAGGCCTCGAGCGCATCGGCGGTATCTTCGCCTCTCCGGGCGCCGTTTCAGAGTTCGTCGACATATTTCTGGGACGGGTCGACGCGGCGGGCGCGGGCGGCCTACATGGCCTCGACCGTGAGCACGAAGACATCCGTGTCTTTGCCTGTCCCGTTCACGAGGCCATCGATCTCTTGAGCGAAGGACACATCCTGGTCGGCCACACCGTCGTAGCCTTGCAATGGCTGGCCATTCACCGGGACGACGTTCGACAACGCTGGACGTAGTGGCTCATGGCGGTGTCTCGGTCTCGATCAGCTCGATGCGTTCGCCGTAGCGGCGAAAATCCGAGTCGTTGAAGGTCAGCAGCCTGCGCTCCCCATGGACCAGCATGGTGGCCACGATGTTGGCGTCGCGGACCTGTTTCCCCGCCACCGGAACCTCCCGGCACAGCGCGGCCAGCATGTCCGTCACATGCGGGCCGTCTTCGAGAACCTCGAAGGTCGCACCCAACCACGCGACATCGTTCAGGGCCTCGGTCATCGACAGCGGGTCGGACCAAACCTGCGGGCAGGTCACGGTCGACAAATACTCGCGCATCAACTGGCGGCTGACGCGCATGGGCTCGCCGCTTTCATGGGCTCGGACGAGGGCGCGCGCGCAAGTGCGCTGGCCGGCGCCTGGAAGCTGCGGGCCGGAACGAAGACGTTGGTGTCGATGAACATCCCGGTCAGCGGTCGCCGCCGGAGTCTCCTTCGGATCCGCCGGTCAGACGTCCCATGTCGTCATAGATTTGCTCTCGGCTCACCGTAAAACTATCCGGCCAAGGACCCATGTCGACGGCGGGGAAATCGCGGTCGAGGTCGAACGCGCCCCTCGAACCCGCCCTCCCGGCTCTCGCCGGCACGTTGTCCGGGCGTTCGAACACCAGGGGGTCTCCGCTTCGAGATCAACCTGCCCGGTCTTCCATCCGGCGGCCTGCCAAGCGAGCGCGTGGCTGTGGCCGCCTCCGCCATTCTGGTTCGCCCATCAAGGCCGGTGCAGGCGGGCCGAGGCCGGCAGATCGAACCCCAAAATGGCCTCGATCTCACCAAACGATACCCTCCAGCGGGGTCCATCCATTGCGGCGAGTCGGCGATACAGAGGGGCGTACTTGCCCCGTGCGGCGGCTTCCCGAGCAAGCTGTTCCCTGAGCGGAGCCACCGTTACACACTCCATATGAATGAATAGTTCTGACTTACTGAAGGCAGGATGGACAGCGATGGCTGTCAAAAACATTGTCGCGAGCGGTTCGGCCGCTTCGGCGCTCCACCAGAGATCCTACCAGTCCAAGCCCTCGAAGAATCCGATCATCTCGGCGTTGGCCCGATCCGGTGCTTCGTAAGGCGCGAAGTGACCCACGCCTCCGAAGACCTCGACGTCCACGTCGGTGAAGCACTCGTCCAGCCGGTCGCGCCACTCAACCCGGAGGATCTTGTCGTGCTCTCCCCACCGCACGCGGGTCGGGACCGCAATCGGCGCGAGTTCGCCGAGGTCGCCGCGCACCGTCCTTATCCGGTTTTCGTGATTGGCCTTGTACCAATTGAAGCCGCCCTGGACGTTGCCCGGCTTCATGTAGTTGTCGATCCAGATCTCGAGGTCGTCGTCGAAGGCATGCGGGTCGTGGCTCCAGTGAGACAGGAAATGCGAGATGTAGGCCCGACAGTTCTCGCGGCTCGAGGCGACCAGCGGCGCGGCGAAGGGCAGTTGCTGAAAGGTCTGATACCAGACCTCCTTCACGTGATCGACGGCATACCAGCGCTCGCCGATCTGCGGATAGGGAAAACTGTACAGGAACAGGCCCGAGACGCGCTCCGGATGCCGCCGCGCGTATTCCTGAATGATCCAGGGCGCGAAATCGTGACCGACGATACCGACTCGATTCCACTCCAGGTGATCGATCAGCGCGGCCAGATCCGCGACGTAGTCATCCACGGTCGGTGTCTGCTCGTGTTTCTCCGAATCGCCGAAACCGCGCCAGTCCGGAGCGACGACATCGAAATGCTCCGCCAGCGCCGGGATGTTCTTGTGGTAGACGTACCAGAACTCCGGATAGCCATGGCACATGATGACGGGGCGCCCGGAGCCGTGCCGGACGTAGTGGATTCTGGCATCCGGCAGGTCGGCGTACCGGTGGTTCCATGCGAAATCGCTCATGGGTCGGCCTCTCGAGGGTCGCAGGACATCGCATCGGCGAAGGCGCCACGGTACCCGAACAGCCCGGCGCTTCCGCCGGTGTGAATGAAGACGACGTTTTCGTCCCTGGCAAAATGACCGTTGCGGACGAGGTCGATCAGTCCGGCCATCCCCTTTCCCGTGTAAACGGGGTCCAGGAGAATGCCCTCGAGGCGCGACAACAGGGTAACCGCTTCGATCATCCCGTCCGTGGGCACGCCGTAGCCGTCCCCGACGTAGCCGCAGTTCGCCGCCACCCGCGCCCGCTCGATCTCGATGCCCGTATCCAGCATGTCCGCGGTGCGGCAGGCGAGACCGTGCACCCTTTCCTCCTGTACCTCCTTGGGCACGTTGACGCCGATTCCAAGGACCGGGACGCCGCTGGACGCACCTTCGAGACCCGTCACGAGGCCGGCCTGCGTTCCGGCGCTGCCGGTAGCATGCACGACGTGGTCGATGCGAAGACCCTGTTCGCCCGCCTGGCCGAGAAGCTCCATCGCGCAATTGACGTAACCCAGGGCGCCGGTCGGGTTGGAGCCGCCGCCGGGAATGACGTAAGGCGTTCCCCCGTCGCCCCTGATCTCTCCGGCCACCTCGGCCATCGCCGCGTCCATGTCCGTACCGCCCCGGTAGTGACGGATGCGCGCGCCGAAAATCCGGTCGAGGAAGACGTTGCCGGACCGCGTGAAGTCGGGGTCCCGACTGCCGGTGCGGTTCTCCAGCAGGACCTCGCATTTCATGCCCAGCTTCGCCGCGATCGCCGCGGTTTGACGGCAGTGGTTCGACTGCGTGGCCCCTTGGGTGATGACCGTGTCGGCGCCGTTTTCCACCGCATCCGCCATCAGGAATTCGAGCTTTCGGGTCTTGTTGCCGCCGGTGGCGAGGCCGGTCTGGTCGTCCCGCTTGATGTAGATATTCGGTCCCCCGAGCTCCGTCGTGAGATTGAGGAGCGGCTCGAGCGGCGTTGGCAAGTGGGCGAAACGCAAACGGGGGAAACGGCCGAGATTCATGCGAAAGCCTTCTCTCGCGTCGACTCGATGGCGGGAGCGCACTCATAGCACGGCGACGCGGCCCTGTACGTTTCCAACCGCAGATATTTTGAGGTAGAGAAAGCTGCGGACTGGAGGATCCATGATCGAATCCCCGCCGGCTTGGCCGAACGACATCTACGCGTCCTTGAAGGCGCTCGGCGTGCGTCAGTTGCCCTACGTGCCCGACGCCGGCCACACGCGTCTCATCGAGATGTGCCTGAACGACAACGAGATGCGCGCGGTGCCGCTGACCACGGAGGAGGAAGGCGTCGCCATGCTGGCGGGAAGCTGGCTCGGCGGCCAGCGCGGCGCGCTGCTGATGCAATCGAGCGGTATCGGCAATTGCGTCAACATGTTCTCGACCATCCGCGTGGGGCGCTACCCCTTGCTGACGCTGATCACCATGCGCGGCCAATGGGGCGAAGCGAATCCCTGGCAATTGCCCATGGGCCGGAACGCCGCCGCGATCCTGAAGCTATCCGGGTTTCAGGTCCTCGACCTCGACGCGGCCGACATGGCCGCCGAAACGGTCGCCGCGGGCGGCCGGACGGCATTCGAAGCCAATCAGATGGTCGCCGTGCTCATCTCCCAGCGCCTGATCGGCTCCAAGGCGTTCACGCCGGCGGAGGACGGTTGAAATGTGGGATCCGAGTCGCGCCGACCGTTACCCCCTGCGCCGCCGCGAGATCGTCGAACACCTCATCAAGGACATGGATGATCTGCTGATTGTCGCGGGGCTCGGCGCGCCGGCCTGGGACACGACGGCGGCGGGAGACCGCGACCTCATCTATCCGTTGTGGGGCGCCATGGGCGGGACCGCGATGATCGGTCTTGGCCTCGCGCTGGCACAGCCGAACCGTCGGGTCCTGGTCATCACGGGCGATGGAGACATGCTCATGGGACTGGGCTCACTCGCCACCATCGCCCTCCAGGGACCCGCCAATCTCTCGATCGTCGTCCTGGACAACGAGCGCTACGGCGAAACGGGAATGCAGGCGACGCACACGGCCGGCCCCGCGGACCTCGCCGCCGTGGCGCATGCCTGCGGATTCGAGCAGGCGGCGACGCTCTACGACGAGGAAGAGTTCGACCGGGCGACACCCACCATTCTCGAGGGCGAAGGACCCCTGTTCTTCGCCATCAAGGTCCG
Source organism: Alphaproteobacteria bacterium (assembly GCA_021296255.1). Classification (GTDB taxonomy): domain Bacteria; phylum Pseudomonadota; class Alphaproteobacteria; order UBA2966; family UBA2966; genus UBA2966. Next base: position 4,803 of record JAGWAU010000057.1, read on the forward strand.
CGCCGAAGAGCCTCCCCTCGTCCTCCCGCCACGGGACGGCGCCCATCTCAAGGACCGCTTCCGCATGGCGCTTCTCGGTCCGGGACAAGGCGTAAACCCGGCGGTCTGACCGGGTATCGGCTGGCGGGCCGTCCACGCCGAAGCCCATCCCCAAAGCCCATCCCCAAAGCCTTGAAGGCGGCGCGGGGCGCCGCTACAGTCCACGGCCTGAATCGGGCCTTCGGCCGGCACCAGGCGAGACCACGAAACGCACGGAACATGAACGTTCGCGACGGATTCACCGACACCATCGGCAGCACACCCCTCCTCAGGCTTCGCAAGCTGTCCGAGGAAACCGGTTGCCAGATTCTCGGCAAGGCCGAATTCCTCAACCCCGGCAGCTCCATCAAGGATCGGGCGGCATTGTTCATCGTCGAGGATGCCGAAAGGAAGGGCCTGTTGCGGCCGGGCGGCGTGATCGTCGAGGGGACCGCGGGGAACACGGGCATCGGATTGGCGCTGGTCGGGAATGCGCGGGGCTATCGTACGGTGATCGTCATCCCGGATACGCAGACCCAGGAAAAGAAGGACATGCTGCGCATGTGCCGCGCGGACGTCCGCGAAGTACCCGCCGTTCCCTACCGGGATCCGAACAACTACGTGAAATACTCGGGACGGTTGGCCGAAGAGCTCGGTAGAACGGAGCCCAACGGCGCGATCTGGGCGAACCAGTTCGACAACACGGCGAACCGGGACGGTCACTATCGGACCACCGGTCCGGAAATCTGGGAGCAGACGGACGGCAAGGTCGACGGGTTCATCTGCGCCATCGGCACCGGCGGCACCCTGGCGGGCGTCAGTGCGTTCCTCCGCGAGCGGAACAAGGACATGAAGGTCGGCCTCGCCGACCCGTTGGGCGCGGCGCTCTACAACTATTATGCCCATGGCGAGCTGAAGGCGGAAGGCTCTTCGATCACCGAGGGCATCGGCCAGGGGCGCATCACCGCGAACATCGAAGGGCTCAAAGTGGACTTCCCATACCAGATCCCCGATGAGGAATGGCTCCCCTACCTCTACGGTCTGGTGGAGGACGAGGGTCTGGTGCTCGGCAGTTCTTCGGGAATCAACGTCTGTGGCGCGGTTAAGCTCGCCAAGGAACTCGGCCCGGGGCACACGATCGTGACGGTGTTGTGCGACTACGGCGCCCGCTATCAGAGCAAGCTGTTCAACGCCGAATTCCTCAGGGAAAACGGTTTCGAGTTTCCGGACTGGGTCGAACGAATCGGTGGCGGACCTCAGGGATAAGCGTGCGGCGCTGACGGAACCGAAGTGATGGAACGGATATTTCGAGAAGACGCCTACGCCCCGACGTGCGCGGCCACGGTCGTTTCCGTGGACGAACGGGGCATTCAACTGGATCGAACCGTGTTCTACCCGACGGGCGGCGGACAGCCGGGAGACCGCGGCACTCTCACGACGACCGACGGAACCACGGTTCCCATCGTCAACGCGATCAAGGGTGACGGACCGGACGGCGTCCTGCACGTTCCAGCGGAGGACGCGCCGCCGATTTCGGCCGATACGCGGGTTACGGCGGAGATCGACTGGAAGCGGCGCCACCGCCTGATGCGCATGCACACCTGCATGCACCTGCTCTCCGCCATTCTCCCCTATCCCGTTACGGGCGGTCAGGTGGGTGACGAGAAGGGCCGGCTCGACTTCGACATCCCGGAGGCCGATCTCGACAAGGAGCAGATCACGGCGGAACTCAATCGCCTCATCGAAGAAGATCATCCCGTCAGTTCGGAATGGATCACCGACGAGGAACTCGACGCACGGCCCGACCTGGTCAAGACGATGGCGGTGAAGCCCCCGCGCGGCTCGGGTCGCGTACGCCTCATCCGCATAGAAGGCCAGGATCTGCAACCGTGCGGCGGAACTCACGTCCGGCGCACCGGCGAGATCGGCCGCGTCCTGGCCGACAGAATCCAGAGCAAAGGAAAGCAGAACCGGCGCGTCTCGCTCTCTTTCGTTTGACGGACGTCCGCCACGATCAGGGGATCAGTTCCCATGCACTACGCCAAGCCCGAAACCCTCGTCTCGACGGAATGGCTGGCCCAGCACCTGGACGATCCCGAGGTGGGGATCATCGACGCCTCGTGGTATCTGCCCGCGCAGAACCGCGACGCCGTCGCCGAGTACGGCCAAGCACACATCCCGGGCGCCGTGTACTTCGACATCGACGAAATCAGCGACACCTCGAGCGATCTGCCCCATATGATCCCCAGCGCCGAAGGCTTCGCCGCCAAGGTCGGGGCTCTCGGTCTGGGGAACGGCTTCCGCATCGTCGCCTACGACTCGGGGAGCATGATGGCATCGTGCCGGGCGTGGTGGATGTTCCGGCTGTTCGGCTATGACGACGTCGCGGTGCTCTCGGGCGGATTCGCGAAATGGCGGCGGGAGAACCGGCCCGTCGAGTCCGGAGAGGTCACGTCCGTACCCCGCACCCTTACCGTCCGCTTCCGGCCGGAGCTGGTGCGCTCATTGGATCAGATGCAGGAAAATCTGCGGTCCAAGACCGCGCAGGTGCTGGACGCCCGGTCTCGGGGACGTTTCGACGGCACGGAGCCCGAAACCCGGCCAGGTCTGCAAGGCGGCCACATCCCGGGCAGCACCTGCCTCCATTACCCCAAGCTGATCGACCCGGAGACCGGCGAATTCCTTCCCGCCGGCGAGCTCGAGGCCGCCTTCGAGGACTGCGGGGTCGATCTGGACCGACCCGCCGTCGGCACCTGCGGTTCAGGCGTCAGTGCCTGCGTGCTTGCGCTCGGACTGCATCTGCTCGGCCACGAAGACTACGCGGTGTACGACGGATCGTGGACGGAATGGGGCGGCCGCTCGGATACCCCCGTCGAGACCTGACGGCAACGTGAACGACGCGGGGCCGAAAGGGAATGACATGAACATTCGCCCCTTCAGGCCCGAGGACGAGGCCGCGGTAGTCGGCCTCTGGCGATCGTGCGATCTGCTTCGGCGGTGGAACGACCCCCACAAGGACATCGCGCTCTGCCGCCACAGCGGCCACGGCGAACTCCTCGTGGGAGAAGCGGACCGGGAACTCGTCGCCAGCGTCATGGTCGGCCACGACGGCCATCGCGGATGGCTCTATTACCTAGCGGTGGCGCCCGAGTCCCGGCGCCAGGGCTTCGGCCGCGAACTCGTCGAGGCGGCGGAGCGGTGGCTGACGGACCGGGACGTGCCAAAGGCCGAGTTGATGATCCGCCGCGAGAACACCGCGGCAACGGAATTCTATCGGCGCATCGGCTACCGGCAGGAATCCCGCACGGTGATGGGCCGCCGCCTCGACGGCGTGCCCCAGCCGGTTGAGCACAATCCCGCGGAAACCCGACGTCTTCCGCTGATCGACACCACGATCACCTACCTCGAGATGTCGGCGCCGCCGGACACGCCGCCGATTCCCGCGCCGCCCATGAAGCTCGCGCTGCTGCGCGTCGAAAAGCCGAGCGCGAGGTTCTACCTCTATCTCTACGACGCGGTGGGAAGCGAATGGACTTGGGTCAATCGCAAGCACATGCCGGAGGAGGAACTCGGCGCCATCATCCGGGACGAGCTGGTCGAGATCTACGTGCTCTACGTCGGCGGCGTCCCGGCGGGGTACGCGGAGCTCGACCGCCGAAAGGAGCCCGACGTAGAGCTCGCCTACTTCGGTCTCGTGCCGGGATTCATCGGCCGGGGGCTCGGACGTTACTTTCTGGATTGGGCGATCCGCCAAGCCTGGTCGTCCGGCCCGGCGCGCGTTTGGGTGAACACGTGCACCGAGGACCACCCCCGTGCCCTTCCCCTCTATCAACGGCTCGGTTTCCGGGTCTTCGCCCGGGAAACGGCGACGCTGGACCCCAACGTATAGAGATCGGGGCATGAAACGGGTCGAGTCCGAAACCGAGATCTCCGCCAGCCCGGAGCAGGTCTGGTCCGTGCTCACCGATTTCCGGAAGTGGCCGCAGTGGAATCGGGTGATGCCGGGACTGGAAGGCGAGCTCATCGAAGGCGGTCGGGTGGAACTCAAACTCGCCGTTCCCGGACGGCGAACCTCGTGGCAGAAACCGCGTCTGGTCCGCGTTGCCGAGAACCGGGAACTCCGCTGGTACGATCAGGTGCTCCACCCCAAGGTATTCGTCTCGGAACACTGGTTTGAGCTGGAACCGACGCCCAACGGCTGTCGGGTCCGTCATGGCGAGCGGTTCGCGGGGTGGCTCACCGTCTTCATGGGCAAGAAGACGCTCGAGAAGACCGCGCGGATCTTCGCCCTGATGAACCGCGATCTGAAGCAGCGCGTCGAGGACGTGACGTGATCGGATTGCCGTCCTCCAGCAACCAGGCCGCCATTTGAGGTGGCGGCCCCTTATTCGCACCGGACGGTTGGCAGAAGAGAGAAAAGAAGGGTATCGTCGGTCGTGGTGGGCGTGGCGATGCCGTTGCGCGGGTAGAAAGACGCTTCGACAACGAAATTTCTACCCTGTGACAACGGACTGTGCCGCTCTCGCCATTTCAACCTCAGACCCGCCATGAATTATCCGGTCTGACACTTCCAGGCTGAATTCCGCAGGATGCGGGCGTGGTCTTGATGTTAGATTTGAAAAAGGAGAAACAGCATGAGACTCAAAATCCTTGCACATGCTGCGGTGGTCACCGGTATGCTGGTGATGGTCGGTACTGCACCGAGCCAGTCAGCGACCCTCGACGACGTACGCGCCGCAGGAGAATTGAAGTGTGGCATCAATACCGGCCTTGCGGGCTTCGCGCACACCGACGACCAAGGCAACTGGACCGGTTTTGACGTTGCTTACTGCCGGGCGCTTGCCGCTGCGGTGCTGGGCGATTCGAGCAAGATCAAGTTCGTCCACCTGACCGGCAAAACCCGGTTCCCGGCCCTCCAGTCGGGCGAGATCGACGTCCTTTCACGCAATACCACCTGGACCCTCTCCCGCGACGTCGATCTCGGATTCACGTTCATCGGGGTCAATTACTACGACGGTCAAGGCTTCATCGGCCGCAAGTCGCTAGGTGTGATGAGTGCCAAGGAACTGAGCGGCGCCTCAATCTGCATTCAGACCGGTACCACGACCGAACTGAACCTCGCGGACTTCGCCCGCACCAACAACATTGACTACGAACCCGTACCGATCGAGACGAACGCCGAAGCCCGCGCCGCGTATGAGGCGGAGCGTTGCGACGTGTACACGACGGACGCGTCCGGACTGGCGGCCACGAAGGCGACCTTCGAGGACGCCGACCAGCACATGGTGTATCCCGAGATCGTCTCCAAGGAGCCGCTGGGTCCGCTGGTTCGCCAGGGCGACGATCAGTGGGCGGATATCGCGCGGTGGGTCCTCAATGCGCTGATCATCGCGGAAGAGCTCGGCGTGACGCAGGCCAACGTCGAGGAGATGGCCGCCGGAAAAACGGACAACCCGGAAGTCAACCGCATGCTCGGCACGGAGGGCAGCTACGGCGAGATGCTCGGTCTCGACGCCCGGTGGGCGGTCCAGGCAATCGCGGCCGAAGGCAACTACGCGGAGATCTTCGACCGCTACATCGGTCCAGACACCAAGCTGGGCCTTGGGCGCGGCCTGAACGCGCTCTACAAGGACGGCGGCATCCTGTACGCACCGCCGTTCAGGTAAGCCGAACCAGGATCGGGACCCCTCCAGCGACGGCCGGAGGGGTCCGGCAGCCCCCGGCTGTCTCTGGAATGAATTGCTCGACATGGTCTCTATTTCGATATTCGACCTCTAGCGAGTGTCGAAGCCGATGCGCGTAAGCCGCCTGTGGACGGACGCGAGGGCGCGGGGACTCGTTTTCCAAGTCCTGCTGCTTCTCGGTCTCGCGTTTGTAATTGCCGTCATCGTGGTGAACACGACGGAGAACCTGCAGCGCGCCGGTCTCGCTTCGGGCTATGGCTTCTTGTTCGACACCGCGGCGTTCGACATCAATCAGCGGCTGATCGAGTACGACTCGACATCGAGCTACGGGCGAGCATTTGTCGTCGGCGGCCTCAACACGATTCTCGTCGCGGTGCTCGGAATCATCGCGGCCACGGGCATCGGCTTCATCGCCGGTGTGTTGCGGTTGTCGAATAACTATCTCATCAGCCGAATCGTCGCCGTGTACGTCGAGTTCACGCGCAACGTCCCCCTGCTACTCCAGATTATCTTCTGGTGGATTATCATGCTGACGCTGCCACGGGTTCGCGACAGCATATCGATCGGCGAGACGGTCTTTCTCAACAATCGTGGCATACGGATACCTTCGCCGGTATTTGAGAACGGCTCGTCCATCATTTTTCTGGCGATTGCCGCCGGTTTGATCGGAACCATCATCGTCGCGCGCTGGGCCAGGGCCCGCCAAGACGCGACCGGTCAGAGGTTTCCGGTCGGGTGGGTTGGGTTGACCGTCGTGGTTGGCCTGCCGCTCGCGGTTTACTTCCTTCTCGGCCGGCCGATCGGACTGGAGGCCCCGGTCAGGGGCACGTTCAACCTGAAAGGAGGGGGCAACGTCACGCCGGAACTGACCGCGCTCTGGCTCGCGCTGTCGACCTACACCGGAGCCTTCATATCGGAGATCGTCCGAGCCGGAATCCTTTCGGTAAGCAAGGGACAGACGGAAGCGGCCGGGGCTCTTGGCTTTCGTCCGGGACTTACGATGCGCCTTATCACCCTGCCGCAGGCGTTGCGGGTGATCATCCCACCCCTCACCAGTCAATACCTCAATCTCACCAAGAACTCTTCGCTTGCGGTTGCCATCGGATACCAGGACCTCGTCTCGATCGGCGACACTATCCTGAACCAGAGCGGACAGGCGTTGGAGGTGATCTCGATCTACATGATCGTCTATCTCTCTCTCAGTTTGATCACGTCCGCGTTCATGAACTGGTACAACGCGCGCATCGCGCTGGTTGAACGATGAGCGACGAGCGAGCGTTTTACCGCAGCCAAGCCGAGATGCTGCCCCCACGCCCGGCGCCAGCGGCAACTGTCGGGGTGGTCGGTTGGATGCGTGCCAACCTGTTTTCGAGCTACCTCAACATCGCGTTGACCCTGATGTCCGCCGGATTGCTCTGGGTTGCCGTGCCGCCATTTCTCGACTGGGCCCTCTTCGGGGCCGACTTCAGCGGCGCGACCGGAGCGGATTGCACGGGAGACGGCGCTTGCTGGGCTTGGCTGGATCAACGTATCGAGCAGTTCCTCTACGGTTTCTATCCGGCCGAGTCCTACTGGCGGGTCAACCTCGCCGTCATCCTGCTGGTGCCGGCGCTCGCCTACCTACTGTTCGACAACTTGCCCTATGCCCGATACGGGCGCTTTTTCTCGGTTGCCTATCCGGTGATCGCCGCCGTCCTCCTCGTCGGCGGCTTCGGTCTCGAGAGTGTCACCACCGACAAGTTCGGTGGCTTCATGCTCAATCTTGTCGCCGGACTCGCGGGCATCGTCCTGTCCCTGCCGATCGGCATCCTGTTGGCCCTCGGTCGGCGTTCGCGCCTGCCGGTGGTACGCATCCTGTGTGTCGTGTTCATCGAGATATTCCGGGGAGTTCCGCTGATCACGCTGCTCTTCGTCGCCATAGTCATCCTGCAGTTGTTCCTACCTCCGGAGGTGTCGCTCGACCAACTCATCCGGGTCATGATCATGATCACTTTGTTCGCTTCGGCCTACATGGCAGAGGTCATCCGAGGCGGCTTGCAAGCGATATCCCAAGGCCAGTACGAGGCATCGCAGGCGATGGGCCTCGGTTACTGGCAAATGATGCGCCTCGTCGTCCTGCCTCAGGCACTGAAGATCTCGATCCCTGGAATCGTCAATACGTTCATCGGTCTTTTCAAGGATACGACGCTCGTCATCATCATCGGTCTCTTTGACATTCTCGGACAGGCGCGCCTGCTGCAGACGAATCCGGAATGGATCGGCGAAGTCGATCACGAGACGTTTCTGTTGGCGGCAGTGTTCTTCTTCGTGATTTGCTTCTCCATGTCGCGCTATTCGATCAATCTCGAAAAGAGTCTGGACACGGGACGTCAATAGGGAGGACATGCAATGTCTATCGCCGGGAGCAATGCCGAGCCGCCCTTGGCCGATGCGGGTGATGCCAGCGCCAATCCGATCATCCGGATCGACGGCCTCAACAAGTGGTTCGGATCGTTTCACGTTCTACGGGACATCAACCTGGAAGTGGCACCTCGGGAGCGAATCGTCATCTGCGGACCGTCCGGGTCGGGCAAGTCGACGCTCATTCGCTGCATCAACCGGCTCGAGGAACACCAGGAAGGTTCGATCACCGTGGACGGTACCGAGCTCACGCACGATCTCAAGAACATCGACGCGATTCGCCGCGAAGTCGGCATGGTTTTCCAGCAATTCAACCTGTTTCCGCACCTGACCGTACTGGAGAACTGCATGCTCGCGCCGGTGTGGGTACGCAAGATGCCGCGAAAGGAAGCGGAAGAGATCGCGATGACGTTTCTCGAGCGGGTCAAGATTCCCGATCAGGCGCCGAAATATCCCGGCCAGTTGTCGGGCGGCCAGCAACAGCGAGTGGCGATCGCACGGTCGCTTTGCATGCGGCCAAAGATCATGCTGTTCGATGAGCCGACTTCGGCGCTCGATCCCGAGATGATCAAGGAAGTGCTGGATGTCATGGTCGATCTGGCCGGGTCCGGCATGACCATGCTCGTTGTCACCCACGAGATGGGCTTCGCTTCCCAGGTCGCGGATCGGGTTATGATCATGGACGACGGCCAGATACTCGAACAGAACACTCCCGATGAATTCTTCAACAACCCGCAATCCGATCGCACCAAACTGTTCCTGAGTCAGATCCTCCATCATTGAGCCTGGCCGGGCTTTTCGACGTTCCCCACCGGCGAGGCGAAGCGGAACTCTGCGACGGCGCTCGCTCGGCCGGACCCCGGCCGAAGCCGACGGGCCAGGCGGCATGTCTGGCGCCACCCAATCCGAAATGACATCATACGCCGCTCTCACGACGATCCGGTCATCCACACGAAAGCAGCGAGGCCATGAAGGACGACACCACCATTGTTCACGCCGGCAGGAAACCCTTCGACAACCACGGAATCGTCAATCCGCCCGTCTATCACGCGTCGACCGTTCTGTTCCCGACCGTGGAGGCCTGGGAGCAGGCGCGGGAACGCCGGGACCAGCCGGGCACCATCGTCTACGGGCGGCGCGGCACGCCGACGACGTTCGCGCTGCAGGATGCCATGGCTGAACTGGAAGGCGCGGATCATTGCCTTGCCGTGCCGTCGGGATTGGCGGCCATCACCGCCCCGCTGCTCGCCTTTCTCGACCCCGGCGACCACATGCTGATGGTCGACGCCGTGTACTATCCGGCACGGCGGTTCGCCGACACCCTGCTCGCCCGGATGGGCGTCGAGACCACGTTCTACGACCCGGCGATCGGAGCCGGCATCGCCGGCCTGATTCGGCAAAACACCCGGGTCGTGTACCTCGAGGCGCCGGGTTCCCAGACCTTCGAGATGCAGGACATCCCGGCGATCGCCGAAGTCGCCAGGAAGGCCGGGGCCGTAACCATGATGGACAACACGTGGGCCACGCCGCTCTACTTCAAGCCGCTCGATTTCGGCGTCGACATCTCGATCATGGCGGCGACCAAGTACATCGTCGGCCATTCCGATGCGATGCTGGGATTGGTTTCCGCCCGGGACGAGCATTTCGCCCGGGTCCGGGAATCCGCCTGGACCCTGGGCATGGCGGTGGGACCGGACGACTGTTATCTCGGTCAGCGCGGACTCCGCACCCTGTCGGCCCGGCTCGCGCGCCACCAGGAATCGGCCATGAAGCTCGCCGAATGGTTCGAGGCCCGGCCAGAGGTGGATCGCGTGCTCTATCCGGCCCTGCCCAGCAACCCCGGGCACGAGATCTGGAAGCGGGACTTCGAGGGCGCTTCGGGACTGTTCGGCGTCGTGCTCAGGGACGCCTCGCGGGACGCCGTCGCGGCCATGCTGAACGGCTACCGCTACTTCGGCATGGGGGGCTCCTGGGGCGGCTACGAGAGCCTCGTCCTGCCCACCCAGCCCGAGAGACTGCGCTCGGCGACGACATGGGACGCGCCCGGGCCGACGCTGCGCTATCACGCCGGTCTCGAGGACGCCGACGACCTGATCGCCGACCTCGAAGCGGGTTTCGAACGGCTTGGCGCGGCCCGCGAGGCAGGGGAATAGATCGGACGCGGACGAACGGCAAACGCGGGGCCGACCCCGATTCGCTCTGGCGAAGCGGGCGTTCAAGCCCGTATCATGAGACCGGCAGCGAGGCGCCGACGGCGCCAAGGACGATGAATCATGCAGGATTCCGACGGCAAGACGGTCGATTCCGCGGTCTTCGACGCCATCGCCTTCGACGCGAAGGGCCTCGTCCCCGCCATCGCGCAACAGCACGATTCCGGCGAAGTCCTGATGATGGCCTGGATGAACCGGGAGGCCGTGGAGCGGACCCTGGCCGCGGGCGTGGTGCACTACTGGTCGCGGTCAAGGAACAGGATCTGGCGCAAAGGCGAGTCGTCAGGTCAGACCCAGACCCTCAAGGAACTGCGGGTGGACTGCGACGGGGACACGCTGCTTCTGCTGGTCGACCAAGAGGGGCTGGCGTGCCACACCGGGCGGCGCAACTGCTTCTTCACCGCCGTCCGCGACGGCGGCCTCGAAACCATCGCCGAGGTCGAGGTGGACCCGAGAGAGCTCTACGGAAATTGAAGCGTCTCACGCGCAGCCTTCAGGATGGCGGGGGCCGCCGGGAGGAGACGCGCTTGCAGGTTGCCGTCGAGGACGGATCAGGCGTCCAGGAATGTGAAACCAGGCGCGCTCGAGACCAAGGATGCCGCTGTCGTCTACTCCGCCGCCGGTCGCGCTCGGGCCGCGACGGCCTCGCACCCTACGTCGGCTATTCCTTCGAACGCAACCGGTCCAGCATCCCGATACACGAATACCGTAACCACGGCCTCATCGCCGGCGTCTCCCGCGCGTTCTGACAGGCGGACCCGGGAGGAAAGAGATTGTCGTCGTCACGTCAGGCGCGGCGGCTCCTACCCCCCGCGGCAAGGTGTCCGTGCAGGGAAACTCAGAGGACTTCGAAAGAGTGGCGCGCGCCGTCTATTCTTGGGGGCACGGACGGTGCCCGAGGGCGCCGCCGATCGTGCCAGCAGCCATTCCTGGTCCACACTCCACGCTCGAAAGGTCCTGCTCACGAAACCGCTTGAATCACACACCGATTCCCCCGTCCGGCAAAACGCGGCTACCCGGACAGGCTCCGGGACCCGCCAGGACAACACCGTCGACGGCGTGGAACGGGGCCGCCTCTGGGCATGGATCGCCTGGGGCGTCGGCACCACCCTTTTCCTGTACGGGTTCGCCCAGCGCGTCGCCCCGAGCGTCATGATCGGGGATCTGATGCGCGACTTCTCCGCAAGCGGCGCCATCCTCGGCAATCTGTCCGCGTTCTATTTCTATGCCTATGCCGGAATACAGATTCCCGTCGGCGTTTTGCTCGATCGCTGGGGACCGCGGCGCCTCCTGGCGGGTGCGGCGCTCATCAGCGCCGTCGGCAGCCTCCTGTTCTCCACCTCGAGCCTCTTGACCCAGGCGTACGCGGGACGATTGCTGATCGGGATCGGCGCAGGAGTCTGTTTTGTCGCCGCACTCAAGATCGCCATGCTTTGGCTGCCCCTGCATCGATACGCGGCGATCGCCGGGCTCACCATGTGCCTGGGTACGGTCGGCGGCATCGGCGGTCAGGCTCCGCTCGCGGCCATCCTCGAGTTCGCAAGCTGGCGCGACGTTATGATCTGGGCGGCCGTGTTCGCCGCGCTTTGCGGCGGCGCGATATGGTTCGCCGCCCGACCCGGCGAGTCGGCGACCTCTCGCGAGTCGCGCAAATCCCGCGACGGCATTGCCTCTCCAGCACTTCTCGACGGTCTAAGGCTGGTGCTGTCCAGATCTCAGACCTGGTTGCTGGCCCTCAATCTCGCGAGCCATGCCGGGCCGATGCTGTCGTTCGCCGGATTGTGGGGCGTAGCCTACCTCATGGCACGCTTCGGTCTCGAGCGAACGACCGCCGCGATCGCAACGTCCATGATGCTGGTCGGCTGGGCGGTGGGTAGCGCGGTCGCGGGCTGGGTCTCGGATCTCCTGCAACGGCGCAAAATCCTGATGATCGTGTCTTCTCTCATTGCGATCGTCGGATGGCCCGTCATCATTCTGGCGCCTGCCCTCTCGCCGACAGCCGTGGTGACGCTGCTGTTTACCATCGGTTTCGCGGGTGGCGCCGTGATCATCGGGTTCGCGGTAGCCAACGAGACGACGCCGTCCGCCGCCGGAGGTGTCATGGCCGGCGTTCTCAATACCGCAAACATGACGGCCGGGGCGGCGCTGCAGGTGTTGATCGGATGGCTCCTCGATCTCGGTTGGGACGGCCGGATGGGAGGCGGTGTGCGTCTCTATTCGGTGGACACATTCAACGACGCCCTGCTCGTGTATTTCGTCTGCGGCGCAATCAGCCTGATCACGGTCATCTTCATCCGTGAAACGTATGCCAAGCGTATCGTCGACTAGATCGGCCCCCATCGAGCGGCCCGATCTCCATGAGGGAGGCGGACGATCCGAACCGCCGTGGCTATAGAACTTCGAACACCCGGTAGCTGGGACCGTCGGGCCGGCGCCAGCCCGTCGCGACCGAAACCGTCCGGGTCAGCCAGGCGTAGCGCTCGTCCCCCGTCTCGTAGAACGGGGCGGCGCGCTGATAGTACTCGGACGGATCGACCTCCTCGCCGTTGGCGAGACGCTCGAGAACCTCGGCAGGCCCGTGGCGATAGCCCCGGTAGAACATGTAGATCGCGGCGCCGTCGTCGGTCTGCAGGGTCAGGCGCACGTCGAGCTGAGTGACTCCGTCGGTTCGGTTGAGCAGCCAGTCTCCGCCGCCCGGCAGAATGGTCCCTTTCAGCCGTTCGCCTTCGAAGGTGCCGCCCGTGATCGAGGCGACGAGGCGCCTGCCGAGATGCCCGAGGCCCGTGTCGACGTAGTTTGGATCGACGCCGAGATGCATGTCGAAAAGATGTGCCGTGGCGATTTCGGTCATGTCCCTCCTTCCCGGATCTGCCCGATGTAGTTCTCGAGTCCGCTCCGCATGTCGGGAAACTCCGGTTCGTAGCCGAAGGTCTCGCGAGCCCGCGTGTAATCCATTGCGCCCTTCTTGGGCATCCGGACGCCGCCCGGAAAGTGGTATGGGCCCGAGGCGATGGAAACGTCGGCTCCGGGCACCAGATCCTTGACGATATCGACCACTTCGCGGAAGGACGTCGCGCGGCCGCTGCTGACGTTGTAGACCTCGTGCGGATGCTCCGGATGATCCAGGGAGCGGAGGATGCCCTGCACCACGTCGTACATGTGGGTGAAGTCGACGACGGT
>JAGWAU010000102.1 GCA_021296255.1 Alphaproteobacteria bacterium
GCACCGCCAGTCGGAATACATGAGCTTCGCCGGCGACAGCCCCATCGCCGAGATCGACGACGCCGAGTCCTTCGGCGACTACCTGGAGCGGCTCGGCGTGCCCGAGACACTTCAGGTGACGCTCAGAGGGCCGCTCGACATGATATTGGGCGATCCCATGCCCGCAGGACAGGCGCTGATGCGGGCGTACATTGGAGAGACGATGCTGCACTCCGGCAGGGTCTACATGCCCGAGCGGGGCATCGGCTCCCTGAGCGAAGCACTTGCCACCGCCTGCTCCGATGCGATTCGCGTATCGACACCCGCCAGGAGGATCGTCGTCGCAGGCGGGACGGCGACCGGCGTAGTCGTTGACGGCGAGACCATCGAGGCCGACGCGGTCATCTGCGCCGTCCCGGGCAGGAGGTCACGGGCCTCATCCCCGAGCTGCCGGATGAGACTCGCGACGTGCGCTCGGCACCGTCAGCTACTCGACCGGATGCCGGGTGGTGATGGGGCTCGATCAACCCTCGCTCCCTGCCGGCTGGCATGGCGCGCTCTACCCGGAGGATGACGACACCCCGATGCTGCTGGCCCGGTCAGTCTTCCTGCCCGCCTGCGCGCCGCCGGGCAAGGGCATTCTCGACCTGCTCATCGGGCGCGACCGCGCCAGGGAACTCATCCCGCTCGACGATGATGAGATAGAGCGCGAGCTGCTGGGCGCCGCTCGGCGGAAGGCGCCTCCAGGCTCCGCTCTCCCCGGCGTCGATGAGGGCCTGTTCTACCGCGTGTACCGCTGGGAAGAGGCTCTGTGCATGGGGGCGCCCGGTATGCTTGCGGCGGTGGCGAACATCCCGGGGCAGCTTGCGGGCCGTATCGACAACCTGTTCCTGGCTGGCGACTACATGGGCGTGCCGTCGGTCAACGGCGCTCTTTCCAGCGGCAACAGCGCCGCAATCGAGGTCGCAGGCTTGCTGGAGTCTCGTGCAGACTAGGCTTCCTTAATTCCAAGTAACCCCAACGCAGTCTCTCTTGCCTCATCCCAGGTGCCGACTATCCGGTCAGCCGGAACACGTTTTAGAACGTCGAGTGCATGGAGGTTTTGCGCCGGCGTGCCCGAGAGCCCCATCACGATGCAGGGAGTGTCTTGGGTTTTGGCGGTATCAACGAGTTGCTCCACAACGAGGGCCGCGCTGTCGTCCATATAGATTGTGTCGGAGAAGTCAAGAATGACGACCTCATGGTCCCGGATGTCTCCGCCAATGGTGTCAATGAGCTTGCTGGAGGATGCAACGGTAAAGGTGCCCCTGAGCGCTACCAGGCCTACTCTAGCCGAATAGAGGTCGATCTCCTCCTCGTCCTCGTCGTCGTCGTTTGCACCTAAGAAGCCCCGGTCGAGCAGCGGTACGGAAACGACGCTATCCAGCTCCAGGCGCTCGAACTGTCGTGCGCTGGTTACGGCTGCGGCAATCATGCCTACGGCCACAGCGGCCACGAGGTCCAGGAACACCGTCAGTCCGAAAGTGAGCAGCATGACTGCCAGGTGCTCACGCTGTACGCGGTGCATTCGGGTGACGAATCGCCAGTCGATGGTGTCCAACGCGACCTTCACCAGGATACCGGCCAGTACGGCGTTCGGTATCAACCCGACATACTCGCCCAGCGCCAGTATCATGACCACCAGGATGGCCACGGCAAGCACTCCGGAAACCAGTGTTGCCCCGCCTGCCTGAATATTCGCCACCGTGCTCGGTGTCGCGCCGGACCCGGGCAGGCCCCTGATAAACCCTGTGAACACGTTGCCGATGCCCTGTGCCAGCAGCTCCCGGCTGGGATCGTTGCGTGTACGTGTCATCGAGTCCCCTACCAGGGCGGTGAGTAGCGTATCTACAGAGCCCACCAGCGCTATGACCAACGCCGGCTCGACGGCTCGAACGAGTACACCAAGGTCTGTTTCTGGCAAGTGGAAGGATGGCAGGTCAGTGGGTATGGAGCCGATGGTCGGCGCGTCAGTGAGCCATAGGACACCCATAGCCGTCCCAACCACCAACGCGATCAGGGTTGAGGGCAGATACTTGTCATACCTGCTGGGCCAGAGCATAGCCATGGCAACGGTGGCGATGGCTATGGCCAATGCACTGGCCTCGAAGTCATTGAACATTCCCGAGAAGTTGCCGAGTGTGGCCATTGGCCCGCCCGCCGCGATCGGCGCGCCCAGGAAAGGTGGGGTCTGGACCAGGATGATGATCACGCCCACTCCCGTCATGAATCCGGATATGACTGAGTACGGAGTGTAGGTGATGTAACGCCCGATCCTAAGCAGGCCGAACATCATCTGTATCAGACCCGCCATGATGACTATCGTGAAGGCCTCGGCGATGTTGTCCGAGTGGGCGGCCACGATGACAGCCATGGCCACTGTCATCGAGCCTGTGGGACCTGATATGAGCCCCCGCGTGCCCCCGAACACGGCGGCAAAGAAGCCGACCGAGATCGCCCCGTATATTCCCGCAGCGGGGCTCAGGCCCGCAGCCAGGCCGAACGCCAATGCGACCGGCAGACTGACTACGGCCGCCGTGATGCCGCCAAGGATGTCCCCGCGAAGGGATTGAAGGCTGTACCGGAGGCTGGGAAGTGACGCCACGGCCGTTCGAGCACCCGCGGCCGCCATATGGATCAGGGAGGGCATTTTCACGCGGCCATTCTACCTGAAATACATGAGCCTGTTGTGAGAAAACTGTCCAATGCCAGTGGATACATGCAAGTTGTTGCTGCGGAAGCAGACCGGTCAGCATCGCGGCGAACCGACGCTGTCTTGGTAGCCTGCGCAACCCGTCAGCACTTGCGAGATGGATGTCATCCAATGGTTGTCTCCGCGAACTCTGCCCGCATCTTCCATTTGACAGCATTCGAGTAGGGGAGCTCATTCCCAAGAGCGTCGAGTCCCCCTTCCAAAGAAGGCGATAAGAAGCTAAAGCTAAATTGATACGTACTATCATTAGATGCGGCACTTCGTGATTCACCTGATGCAGCGCAGCGACTTGGCTGCCGAAGGGGCTCCCTCACCGGCGGAGTTCGAAGCCGCAGCCCTGGCCGTGCATACCGACATAATAGGGGTCACACTGGCATTTGTGGCCCTGTTCCCGCTGGCGTCCATCACGGTCGGCCTCGGGCTGTCCTACAGGTTCGCCTCGATGGACCTCTACAAGGGTGCGGCCTACGCTATGGCGGCATCCGGACTCGTGGGGCTGGTCAACTTCCTGTTCGCCATGAGCGCTCCCGGCGCGGGCATCCAGTCCCTGCTCCTGCTAAACAACCTGGCTCTCTACGTCGGTGGGATCTGCTTCCTGGTTGTCGGGTATGCCATGTATAAGGGACGGGTCGAGCTCTCCGAAGAAGCGTAGGATGGGCCCGGGTTCCGGGAGTACCTCAGCCTGGTGAACGAATAGTCTGGGGTGGGCAATGTCGGAGCCCGGCATCGCCCACCCCAGTCTTGGACTGCAGAGCTACTCGTGGTCGGGACCAGCCCTACTCTTCGCCGTGGCGCCGGTGAATGTCCTCTATTGCCAGGTCGAGCTCGTCCCACTGGCGCTTCACCATCGAGCGCAGCCGCATGTTCTGGTAGGCCCCCCATACCGTCATTGCTGGCGGTACAAGCAGGATGGAGACCACCAGCGAATAGGCGATGGTAATCGCCGCCGTGATCCCGAACTGCTGGGACGCGGCGAGCGGCGAGGCTGCCAGCACTCCGATGCCAAGCGCCGTCGTCAGCGCGGAGCCCAGCCGGCGTCCATCTCATCGGCCAGATCTACCACGTCCCCGTGGAACATCCCAACCTCTCGCTGTTCTGGTTCCTGGGCGTGGCGCCGCTGGCCTACGTCACCCGCTCGCGGGCGGTCATGTTCCTGGGCGTGGCGCTCTTGTTGGCCGCCGTCGCGTTTCGTCTGCAGGACTGGCTGGAGGGACTGGACGGTTCCGAGGCCGGCATTGCGAGCGCGGCGCTCTACATGGCCCTCGGGGCTTTCCTCTACGCCGTCGGGAAGGCCAAGCGAGAGTTTGCGGGGTGGGAGTCTCTCGGCGGCCTGTTCCAGGCGCTGGGGCTGATCACCGCCTTCTCTGCGCTCTACCTGCTCACCTTCAGTGACCTCTTCGACAACGCCG